>DATKPE010000061.1:0-136453 GCA_035524335.1 Bacteroidota bacterium | reverse complement strand
GCGGCCTGCACAATCGCCTCGTCACTGCCCATGTAATCCACCAGCCGGACGAACCCGGCGTTCAAACAAGGGAATTCCTTTTCCAGCAGTTCATTCGCGCGGGGATGCTCGGGTCGAGTCATGTTTCTTTCGAAGGTGTTGGAAATGCGCATCAATGTACGCATTAGATCAAAATTTTCCTACTCCGGATCTGCATCCGCCCTCAGCTGAGCGCAGGTCCGGTTTTGTTTCATCCGTTCAATCCTTATCTTTAAGACATGAACACCGTCGCAGTCGGCATTGTTTCCCTCAACGGCGCCATTCTGCTCTGCCAGCGCCGGGAGGGTGGCCGGTACGGCCTGAAATGGGAATTCCCCGGGGGAAAAGCGGAGAACGGCGAGACGCCGGAAGAATGTCTCATCCGCGAACTTCGCGAGGAGCTCTCCATCGTACCGGTCGTCGGATCCCTCTTCCACAGACACCAGCACCGCTACCCCGACGGAGGCGAATTCGACGTTTATTATTTCACCGTCTCTTCCTTTACCGGCACACCGGCAAATCGCGTGTTTGCGTCGCTCGCGTGGGTTCCTCCCGCCGAGCTCTCCGGATACGACCTCCTGGAAGGAAACCGGGAGGTGGCCCGCCGGCTTCTCGAGGCCCATGGCTCCTCCCAGTCCTGAAACGCTCAAATTTCTCCACCGCACATTATTCCGCTGGTACAGCGCGAACGGCCGTTCGTTCCTCTGGCGGTCGACGCGCGATCCGTATGTGATTCTGGTTTCCGAAATCATGCTTCAGCAGACCCAGGTCGGGCGCGTCGAACAGAAACTCCCCGCCTTTCTCCGGCGGTTCCCGGGATTCAGAGAACTGGCGGGAGCATCGAATGCCGAAATCATCCGGGCCTGGCAGGGGATGGGATACAACAGCCGCGCACTGCGTCTGCGCGATTGTGCCGCCGCCGTCGTCGAACGGCACCACGGCCGCCTGCCGAGGGATCCGGCCGGACTTCTCACTCTTTCCGGTATCGGGCCATACACCTCGCATGCTGTCGCGTGCTTTGCATTCCGGCGGCAGGTGCCGCTCGTCGATGTGAATATCCGGCGCGTCATCTCCCGGCTCTTCTGGCGCATGTCTTCCCGCGACGCCGCGAAACCCGATCGTGTCATATGGGAAACCGCCCGCGCCGTGCTTCCGGTGAATGCCTATACCTGGAACCAGGCCCTCATGGATTTCGGATCGCTGGTCTGTACCGCCCGAAAACCGCACTGCGGATCCTGTCCGGTCAGACCGGCGTGCAGATCGAGGCATCTGGAACATATCAGCGAACGCGGGAAACGGGCCGAGCCGCGGCGTGCCGAGCCGGGGTATGGCGGAATTGCCCGGCGGATATGGCGGGGAAAGCTTGTCGAAACACTCCGGACTCTTCCCCGCGGAAGGAAAATTTCCGTGCGCGATCTGGTGGTATCGGTCAAACCCGATTATACCCGCCGCGATCTTCCGTGGTTTCAGACGCTTCTCAGTACGCTGGCACGGGAAGGAATCGTCAGCGCGAGCCGGAAGGACGGTTGTGAATATATCAGGCTCGCCGGATGAGCAGGAAACGCCCGCCTGCCCTCACGCAGGATGAGTTGAAGAGGATCTACCGCCGCCGGAGGGCCGCAATCCGGCGGAGACTTGCGGACTTCAGCCGGGTACCACGGGAGGAATACTTTTACGAGCTGGTCTACTGTCTTCTGACGCCACAGTCTGCCGCGGTCAACGCGCAGACAGTGGTGGAACGGCTTCGGGATTCCGGCTTCCGCTCACGCGATATCGATCCCGAGCCGTTTCTGCGAAACCCGGATGCGTACATCCGCTTCCACAGGACAAAAGCCGGGCATCTTATCCGTATGAAGCCGCTGTTCCCCGGGATATTTGCGGAAATAACATCACCAACGCCGGATGCACAGCTCCGCGAGTGGCTGGTCAGGAATGTTCCGGGCATCGGATGGAAGGAGGCGTCGCACTTTCTCAGGAATATCGGGCGGCGGAACCTCGCAATTCTGGACCGTCACATTCTGAAGAATCTGGTCCGGCTCGGGGCGATCCGAAGCCTGCCCCCGACTCTGACTCCCCGGCGCTATAAACTTCTTGAGAAAAAATTTCATACATTTGCACTGCAGATCGGTATTCCGCTCGACGAACTGGATCTGCTTTTCTGGAGCATGGAAACGGGCGAGATTCTGAAATGACGGGGACACCGGATTGAAATATCTTGTCATCGGCGCAGGGATGATGGGGAGTGCGGCGGCTTATGATCTTTCTCATTCGGCCGGCACGGAGGAGATCGTGCTTGCCGACATCGACGAGGACCGCGCCCGCGAAGCCGCCCGGGCCATCGGCCGGACGGTCCGGCCGGTACAGCTCGACATCGCGGACGCCGGCAGTCTCCGCTCCCTCATGAATTCCTCCGACGCGGTCATCGGAGCGACCAGCTACACCCACAACCTCGGGCTGACGAAGGCTGCGATCGATGCGCGGGTCCATTTCTGCGACCTGGGGGGCAATATGGATGTGGTCACCGCACAGCTTCGGCTGCACAACGATGCGGTCCGGGCCGGAATCATCGTGATCCCGAACTGCGGTCTGGCGCCCGGCCTGGCCTGTATTGTCGCGGCGGGAGGTGCGGCGACGTTCGAGTCGGTCCGCCGGATCAGCATCCGCGTCGGCGGACTGCCGCAGAACCCGGCGCCGCCGCTCAACTATCAGCTTGTTTTCTCCGTCGAGGGTCTGATAAACGAATACCTTGAACCGGCGGAAGTGATCCGCGGCGGGGCGGTGATGACGGTCCCCTCCATGGCGGATATCGAAACGCTGACGTTTCCGCCCCCGTTCGGCACACTCGAGGCCTTCAACACGTCCGGCGGTATATCCACGCTGCCCATGATGTTCGGAGGGCGGATAGCCGATCTCGACTATAAAACCATCCGCTATCCGGGCCACTGCGAAAAATTCAAAACGCTCCTGGATCTCGGCTTTGCCAGCGCCGAACCGATCATGGTCGGATCGACAGTGCGGACGGCGCGGGAAATTTTTGAGGAGCTGCTGCGGCGGAAACTTCCGTCCGGCCAACCGGATGTCGTTCTCATGCGGGTCACCATCACGGGTGTGCGGAACGGCAGGACCGGGGAGCTCACCTACCAGATGATCGACCGGTTCGATCCGCCGTCCCGCATCACGGCGATGATGAGAACAACAGCGTATCCCACTTCGGTCATCGCGCAGTTTGCGGCCGGGGGGAAAATCACGGCCCGGGGCGTCATGCCCCCGGAGAGTTGCGTTCCGCTCTCTCCATTGATTGCGGAACTGCGAAATCGTTCAATCCTTATCAGTGAAACTTTCACGTAACCGCGCCATGAAACGACCGATTTCCGTCATCGTTATCACCCGCGAGCCGAACGGTTCGCGGGAGGTTCACAGCAGGTTCGACGCCGTCACCGGATTTCCGCGGCTCCGGCTCTGTTCGATCCTGCTCCGGGCGATTTTCACCATTCACTTTTAATCCGGTCCGTCGAGGCACATTTCCATGGCAGAAAATCCGTCGTTCGATATCGTTGCAAAGGTCGATCTCCAGGAGGTCGACAATGCGATCAACCAGGCGCGCAAGGAAATTATTCAGCGGTACGACTTCAAGGGATCGAAAACGTCCATCGAAGTCAATCAGAAGGAATTCAGGGTAACGCTGATTTCCGATGACGATTTCAGAATGAAGGCGGTGGTCGATATTCTTCAGTCGAAGTTCGTCAAACGGAACGTCCCCCTGAAGGCGCTGACGTACGGTCCGGTGGAACCCTCGGCGGGAGGCACGGTCCGGCAGGTCATCACGCTTCAGAACGGAATTGACCGGGACAATGCGAAGGTGATCACAAAGATGATCAAGGAGAGCGGCCTGCGGGTACAGGCCCAGATCATGGAGGATCAGATCCGCGTCAGCGGGAAGAACAAGGACGATCTTCAGGCGGTGATTGCGCTCATCCGGCAGGCGGACCTGCCGTTCGCGATTCAGTTCGTCAACTATCGCTGAATCCGATGAACAGGTGCCTCATCATCCTCGGTTTTCTCTTCTGCACTGTGGCGGGTCTGGCGCAGAATTCCATCCCGGTCCATTTCGACGCCTCCCCGGCACATCCGTCTTCCGTCGCCAGTCTGACCCGCGACGGCACGCTGTATATTTCCATCACCGATCTGGCCCGGCTTCTGCGGCTTCAGACGACCGTGGACAAGGCTTCGAAGCGGCTCGAGATAAACGGCAGGAGCTACACCGTCCGGGTGAGCGGCGGGAACTCCTTCGTCGTCATCTTCGATCAGAGCCGGTCCGGGAGCGTTCTCCAGCTCCAGCACCCCGTGCAGATTTCCGGCGGATCCTATTTCGTTCCGGCGCAGGAATTCACCGCAATGTTCGACGATGTTGCGCCGGAGGATATCAAATTCGACCCGGGACGCCGGCAGATCACCATCGGCCGTCCCGCCGCTCCATCCCCGTTCGATATCACCGGCCTTTCCTTCGAGGAAAAGAGCAATGGATACCTCCTGCGCCTGCGGTGCACCCGGAAATTGTCCGACTATGAGAGCTGGATCAGGCAGGAGGGGGACGATTCCTGGATTTATATCACGCTTGCGAATGCGAAGGCGGACGCGGGCGCAGTCGGGCGGACTCCGCTCACCGACGTTCTGAAAAAAGTGCTGGTGTTCCAGTCTCCGAAATCGGTACAGCTGACCGTCAGGGTCAGGGGGGCAGTCAGCAGTACCGAGATGATTCCGGCAGAGGGGAGCAACGACATTCTCCTGACCATCCACACACCGTCGGTGGAACAGCTCGCCGCGCGGAAGGTCCGGAACTACGAATCCCAGCTTGAACGCGAGCGGAACCGCTGGAAACTCGACGTCGTGGTGATCGACGCAGGTCACGGCGGCGACGATCCCGGCACCATCGGTTCCGGGAGGACAAAGGAAAAGGACGTCACCCTCGGCATTGCCCTGAAACTCGGCAAACTGATTACGAAACAGCTTCCCGACGTGAAGGTGGTCTACACGCGGAAGACCGACGAATTCATCGAACTCTACAGGCGCGGACAGATCGCGAACGAGGCAGGCGGCAAGCTGTTCATCAGCATTCACTGCAACGCGATGCCGCACAAGCCGAACCCGACGAATGGATACGAAATTTATCTTCTCCGGCCGGGGAAAACGGAAAATGCCATCCGTCTGGCGGAACGGGAAAACGCCTCCGTAAAGTTTGAGCAGGGATACCAGTCGCATTATCAGGAGCTGACGGAGGAGAATTTCATCCTTCTGACGATGGCGCAGAATGCGTATGTCCGGTACAGCGAAAAATTCGCCGATCTGCTCCAGCAGGAAATGGGAAAGCGCACGGGCCTCCAGAGCAACGGCATCAAACAGGCGGGATTTTATGTCCTGGTCGGGGCGGCCATGCCGAACGTTCTCATCGAAACCGCCTATCTTTCGAACAAGCACGACGAGAAAATTCTGAAAAGCGCCGCGGGGCAGGAGCACATCGCCGAATCGATCCTCTCCGCCATCAAGCGGTACAAGCACGAATACGAAAAAGCTCTCGAGGAGGGGAAGGGACCGGACTCCGGTTCCCGCTGATCCGCATGTTCCGCAATCTGTCGCTCACCGCAAAGCTTCTGGTCACCATTCTTCCGCTGGTCATCGTCGCCATCGGCGTAAGTTCCTATCTGAACAACTCCGTACAGCAGGAAGAGATGCTGACGCAGGCCCAGAACTCCGCCGAAACGTACGCGGCGATCATCCGCGAATCGATCGTTGCGATGATGATCTCCAAAGAGCAGGTTGATGATAACTACCTGATGCAGTTGAATGCATTGCGGGATATCAACCATCTGCATATCTATTTCACACCGGAGGATCTCCATCTGCGGGCGAAGTACACCGCGGACAGTACGCTGATGGCACATCTTACGGAGCGGACCCGCTCCCTCCCGCATGTCCGGTCCGAGGACCGCGAAGTGCTCAGGACAGGACGGGCGCTCTGGCAGAGAAGGGACAGGATTTACCACGCCGCGATTCCCTTTCCGGCTACCGAACAATGTCAGCGATGCCACGATGTGCGTGTCGGCACACCGCTCGGCGTTGCGGAAATGGACATATCGCTTACAAACATTGAAAGCTCCATCCACAATACATGGGTCAGATCGGTGATCGCAGTTCTTTTCTTCACCGGCATCGCGATCATCATCTCCGTCATGTTCAACTGGCAGTTCGTGGGCCAGCGTCTCAAACGGCTTGTCGACGCAACGCAGATCATCGGTGCCGGCAATCTCACGCAGAGCGTGGCGGAAGATCCGGCGCTGGACGATATCGGGGAACTGCGAAACGCCGTCGAGCAGATGCGGATAAAAATCAGCACCGCGCAGGAACAGCTGATCCGCTCCGAGCGGCTCTCGGTCGTCGGACAGATGGCCAGCTCGATCGTTCACGATTTCAGGACGCCGATGAGCACGATCAATCTCGCCATCGAATCGCTCGAGCATGACAGGAAATATTCTCCGGAACGGACCCGTGAATGGTACCGCCTGATCCACGATGCGATCCGGCGCATGGTGAACATGGCACAGGAGCTGATGGAGTTTTCCCGGAAGGGGGAATTCGCCCTGCAGAAATCCGATTTTTCGTGCCAGGAATTCACCCGGCTGGTGGTCGACGGCGTCCGGTCGAATCTTCAACGGGCCGGGATCACCCTCAACGTCTCCGCCGACTGTCCCGGGACTGCGCGGTTCGATCCTGACCGGATGCACCGGGTGCTCGTGAATATCATCAGCAATGCACAGGATGCCCTGACGGATGGCGGTTCGATCGATCTGACTGTAGCAAAGAACGGCGGCGAACTTGTCTTTTCGGTGCACGACAACGGACCCGGCATTCCATCCGAGATCCGCGATACGCTTTTTCAGCCGTTCGTGAGTGCGGGGAAGAAAACAGGAAGCGGGCTCGGTCTTGCGATTGCCCGGCAGATCGTGGAACAGCACGGGGGGAGGATTACGGTCAAAAGTCCGCCGGGCGACGGGGCAACCTTTGTCGTTACCATTCCGGTGGATGCACCGGCGTCTCAGGCGACCGGAGGAGCTTTGAGAAGGAGCACCGGCACGGTTACGCGGTGACGCACCCGGGTTACCGTCGTGCCGAGAAAGAGATCGGCAAGAAAGCGGTGTCCGTGCGTGGTCATCGCGATGAGGTCACAGCCGCCCTTTTGCACCCATTTCACAATCTCGTCTGCGGGTTCGCCGTACGCCAGAACAGTTTCCGTCCCGATCCCTGACGAACGGAATTCTTCCTGCATCCTCTCCAGATATTCCCTGTCCTGCGTGATTTCCGGGCTGACGGCGTCCGGTCCAAACCGTCGCGCCGCCCATCCGTCGGCAACATGCAGAAGCACCACCTGGCTGTTCAAAACACGGGCAAGCTGTTTGACGTGACCGACGATGGTTCTATCGGTGGGTGATCCGTCGAGCGTTACGAGTATTTTTTTATACACCTGATCCCCTCTGCAGAATAGTTGGTTATCCCCCGGTTATCACGCGCCATGCCGCCCCGATGGAATCGGGCAGGCCGAAGACGTCCATGACGGTGATCAGGATTGCACATCCCCACCCCATCACCAGCAGGAACCAGCCGATTTTCCATTTGCCCATCCGTTTCCGTGAACTGGTGAACTGGAGGAGGGGAAACATCGAAAAGGGGAGCTGAATCGCCAGCACCACCTGGCTGAGCGTGAGGAGGTCCGTCACACTGCTTTCGCCCCGACTGCCGATGATGAGAACGGCAGGAAGCAGGGCGAGCCCGCGGGTGATGAGACGGCGCACCCAGGGTTTGATCCTCCAGAGCATAAAGCCTTCCATAACGACCTGGCCCGCAAGCGTCCCGGTAATGGTACTGCTCTGGCCGCTCGCAAGAAGCGCGACAGCAAAAAGGGTGCTTGCCGCCACCGTTCCGAGGAGAGGCGCAAGTGTCAGATAGGCGACCCGGATCCAGTCGCTGTCGGGCGTGAAATGGACGAATTGACCTCCGGCGACGGCGACGGATTCCTTTCCGAAGAAAACGGTCGCCGCCAGGACAAGAATTGCGGCATTGACGAAGAAGGCAACCCCGAGCGCAACGACCGAATCGATTGTATTGAACTGGATCGCCCGGCGCATCGACGCTTCGTCCTTCTGAAATTTTCTGCTCTGCACCAGCGCGGAATGGAGGTAGAGGTTGTGCGGCATGACGGTGGCGCCGATGATGCCGATGGTGAGGTAGAGCATTCCCGCCTTCCGCAGAGAGGGGGAAAACAGTGCGGAGGCCATGTCGGCAAATCCGGGGGTGGTCTGGGGAAGAATGAAGATTTCGATGAAATAACAGCCGCCGATCGTCGCGATGAGCAGGAGGACAACCGCTTCAATCGTTCTCATGCCGAACTGCTGGAGGGCAAGGAGAATCATGACGTCGAGCCCGGTGATCACGACCGCCCAGAGAAGCGGTATATGGAAGAGGAGGTTGAGCGCCACGGCACTGCCGAGCACCTCCGCAAGGTCGCAGGCCCCGATCGCCAATTCGGAAAAGAGCCAGTTGGGCCACCGTGTCCACCGGGGATACCAGTCACGGCAGCACTGTGCCAGGTCCTTTCCAGTCACGACACCGAGCCGGGCTGCGATGACCTGCATGAAGATCGCCATGATACTGGCCGCTCCCACAACCCAGAGCAGGCCGAACCTGAACTGCGCCCCCGCCTGGAGATCCGTCCCCCAGTTTCCGGGATCCATATATCCGACACTCACAAGGAGCGCGGGGCCGACGAATGCGCGCCACTGCTGCCAGAACCCCGCGCGATGATGCGGAACCGCAACCGTGCCGTGCACCCCCTCGAGAGACGCCGGCGCGGTTGTTCCCTCTGCGGACTGCGCGGCCGCGTCGTTTCCGGGAAGAGTCATGCCGGCTCCACAAAAATTGCATCGGCCACTATTTTACTCAGGAATATTTCCCGTCTCCCCATTTTCACCAGGATGGAACCGTCGACCGGCAGTTTCTTCCGGACGGTGAGGATCCGGCGGAGGAGGAGCCCTTCTTCCCTGGCATGGGTGAGGAGATCGCGGTTCCCGTCGCTGATGCGCACGATACGGACGGTCTGACCCGCGGAACAGGCGGACAGATTCTCGCGGGAGACGCCGCGGAGCGCGCCGTGGCGGTCCGGAATGGGATCACCGTGGGGATCCGCGGCCGGATGGCCGAGAAGCGCATCGAGGCGCCGGAGGAGTTCATCGGAGGTCGCATGCTCAAGCCGTTCCGCCTCGTCGTGAATCGCATCCCACTCATAACCGAGATACCGGACGAGAAACATTTCCCAGAGGCGGTGCCGGCGCACCATGTCAAGCGCAAGACGGAATCCCGCGGGAGTCAGGGAAACCCCCCGGTACGGCTCATGCCGGACGAGCCGCTCACGGGAAAGCTTTTTGATCATGCCGCTCACCGATCCGTCTCCCACGCGGAGGAGGCGGGCCAGCGCGGAGGTGGCAACGGGAGAGCGTTCCTGCTCGAGCCGGTAAATCGCCTTTATATAATCTTCCGTGGACCGCGAGAGAGCCATGGCATAATTTAGGATATCCTAAATTTAATTTTATGTCAGATCAAAAGCAACACCCCGGAGAAAAAAAATCCCGAACCGTTCGGGGAACGATTCGGGAGTTCTCTAACCACCCGTTGTTTATGAGTGGACGCGGGGAATACCCTTCCCCACAGCAATCCTACAGAAAGATTTTCTCAACATCAAGCAAGAGTTGTGATCAAACGCACAACAGGGCCTTTCCTTCCTACTCCCCGCTCATCTGCGCATAAAAATTATTTTCCGACAAAACGGGTAAATCATCCTCCTCCCCCCGCCCACGGAGCTACTGCCGGATCCCGCCGGGCCGCGCGATGCGGTTATACACGATCATGAGAACGGTGGTCAGCAGACCGACGCCGGACACGATATACCACATGGCCGACGGTGTGTGCTGGACCTCGCCGTAGTGGTGCAGTAGGCTTCCCGCAAGACGGCCGCCGATCAGATATCCGATCCCTACCGGAAGGAATGCGTACCCCATGAAGAGCCCCTGCTGATCGGGAGGGGCAAGACGGGAAACATACTCATAGTATCGCGGCGCCTGGGTCACCTCGCCGACGGCAAGCACGACCAGCGCGGCAACGATATATCCGGTACTTGCTCCGAAGGTAAGGATCAGGAAGCTCAGACTGGATATCAGCACCCCGGCAATCATGGCGGAAAAAGCCGGGATTTTCCGCGTCAGGAACGTCACGACAAACTGAAGCGTAATCACGGTGGTCGCTTCGACCGCCAGCAGGCGGTCGACATCGGCGTTCGGATTGACATAGTCCCGGATGAATATCGGGAGGGAAAGGTACTGCTGCCAGAACATCACCCAGAATCCCGAGAAGATGAGGAGAAATATGACGAACCTGGGGTTCATCAGCACCCTGAAGAGGTTGACGAACGCGTCCGACATCCTCGTCACCCGCCGTCCCGGTTCTCTCACGGGTTCCCGGTAGAAAATCAGCGTAACAACGGCCATCGTCAGGGTCGTCCCCGCGCTGACCAGAAACACATCCTCCACGCCGACGGATTTTCTGACGATCGACGCGACAATGGGCCCGAGTGCGGCGCCGATGTTCACAATCGTATAATAAATCGAATACCCGATGGATCTGACCTCTTCCTTTGCGGCATGCGCGGTCGTTCCGACCACGACCGGCTTCACCACCGCCGGTCCCATGGCGGGAATAAGCATGAGCAGATGCATGAGCCCGAAGAGGGGAAGGGCGTCCCTGACAGCACCCATCCACGGCGCCGAGAGCGATCCGAGGAGGAAGTTCCCGATCGCCAGTATCATGAAGGCCCCCGCGAGGGTGCGCCGGAACCCGAACCGGTCGGCCAGCGTCCCGCCGATCACCGGCATGAACCAGACCACGAACCCGTAATACCCGATCAGCCAGGTTGTCTGCTCGCTCGAAAGATTCAGGTGCTCATGAAGGTAGATCGCAAGCACCGCCTGGGGGCCGTAGTAGGCAAGCCGCTCAAACAGCTCCGTAATGTTGGCCACCCAGAAGGTGGAGTGGAACCCGTGTCTGATTTTCTGCAGCGATTCGCGAACGCTCATGCGGATTATCCGGAACAATTATGCGACAAATATCCGGAACATACAGAACTCCAGCGCGAATATCAAGGCGCTCCGCCGTATCCGGTTTCTCCGGTTTTCCGCGTCCGGCCGTTGTTCCTCTCCCGAATTTTCTGTATCTTTTGCCAATCAAATTGCACACGTTCCTGAAAGGAAATCAATGCATCGTTCTCTTCATACGCTCGATATATACGGCATCCGCAATACCGCCGCGGAGTACTGGAATTTTTCCACAGCGGCGCTGATCGAAGAAGCGATCCGCCGCCATGAAGGTGTTCTGGCCCATCGCGGACCGTTCGTCGTCCGCACGGGTCATCACACCGGCCGGTCACCCAACGACAAGTTCATCGTCCGCGAAGGGGAGAGCGAACAGCACATCTGGTGGGGAAAAGTCAACAAACCGATCGAGCCGGCACAATTCGATAATCTGTACAAACGGCTGCTGTCTTATATCGAGGGACGGGAACTGTTCGTCCAGGACTGCTTCGCGGGGGCGGATCCGCGATACCGCCTGCCGATCCGCATTATCACCGAATCAGCATGGCACAGTCTCTTTTCACGCATTATGTTTCTGAAGGCCTCGCCGGAGGAACTCGCGGGGCACCAGCCGGAATTTACCGTGATCGACACTCCGCGTTTTCATTCGATCCCGGAGATCGACGGAACAAATTCCGAGGTGTACGTAATCATCAATTTCACAAAAAAGCTGGTCCTCATCGGCGGAACCAGTTACGCGGGTGAAATCAAAAAGTCCATTTTCACCATCATGAATTACCTTCTTCCCCTCCGCGGCGTGTTCCCGATGCACTGTTCGGCCAATACCGGCGCGTCCGGCGACGTTGCAATCTTTTTCGGGCTGTCCGGAACCGGAAAGACCACACTTTCCGCCGATCCCCACAGAATGCTCATCGGCGACGACGAACACGGCTGGAGCGACAACGGGGTATTTAATTTCGAGGGGGGCTGTTACGCCAAAGTCATCAAGCTGTCACGGGAAGCCGAGCCCCAGATCTACGATACAACCCGCCGGTTCGGGACGGTGCTCGAAAACGTCATGATTGATGCAAAGAACCGGCGGCTCGATCTCGACGACGCTTCCCTGACGGAAAACACCCGATCGGCCTATCCGCTCGCCTTCATCGACAATGCGGTCCGCGACGGCCTCGGCGGCCATCCGTCGAACATCATCATGCTGACGGCGGATGCCTTCGGCGTCCTCCCTCCCATTTCACTGCTCACACCCGAGCAGGCGCAGTATCATTTTATTTCCGGCTATACCGCAAAAGTCGCGGGGACGGAAAAGGGGCTCGGGAAGGAACCGCAGGCGACGTTCAGCACCTGTTTCGGCGCCCCGTTCATGGTTCACCACCCCGGCGTCTATGCGAAGATGCTTGACGATCGGATCAGGAAACACAATGCCCGCTGTTGGCTTGTGAACACCGGGTGGAGCGGCGGCCCGTACGGCACCGGCAGGAGGATGAAAATCGCCCATACGCGGGCGATGATCTCAGCGGCGCTTGACGGCTCGCTGGCCGCCGTACCGGTCAGAAAAGATCCGTTGTTCGGTCTTCAGATTCCGGAACATGTTCCCGGAGTGCCGGACGAAGTCCTGACGCCCCGGTCGACCTGGAGCGATCCGGGGGCCTACGACGAGAAGGCCTCCCATCTCGCCGGTCTGTTTCATAAAAATTTCACCCAATTCGCCGCTCAGGTTCCTCCGGGTGTGAAGGATGCCGGGCCGGCCTCCCGCGCCTGAGGCCGCGCACCCCTGCAAACACCGGTTCCGGCGGTTCATCCGACATCTGCCTATGAAAGCAATCCACTTCAATTCCTTCGGCGGTCCCGAAGTACTTCAGTTCGGCGAGATGCCCGAACCTGTCCCCCGCGCGCATGAGGTCCTCGTCAAGATGAAAGCGGCCGCCCTGAACCATCTCGATCTCTGGGTGCGGAGCGGAGAACGCGAACGCAACATTCCGCTTCCTCACATTCCCGGCTCCGACGGATGCGGGGTGATATCCGCCTGCGGAGCGTCCGTGACAACCGTTAAACCGGGAGACCGCATCCTCATTTCCCCGGGGCTGTCCTGCGGCGAATGTTCGCACTGCCTCAGCGGGCGCGACAACCTGTGCCGGAGCTACCGGGTCCTCGGGACAAAGGAGAACGGCACGTATGCGGAATTTGTCGCGCTCCCTGCCGAAAACGTCGTTCCCGTTCCGGCCGGGCTGACCGACGAAGAGGCGGCCGCGATTCCTCTTGTCTTTCTCACGGCGTGGCACATGCTCGTCTCTCTTGCCCGCGTGCGGCCCGGCGAAACCGTTCTCGTTCACGGCGCAGGAAGCGGCGTCGGCTCGGCTGCAATTCAGATCGCGAAATTATGGGGGGCGCATATCATCGCGACTGCCGGCTCGGACGAAAAACTGGCCCGTGCGCGGCAGTTCGGGGCGGAGGAAACGATCAATTACCGGACCGCCGATTTCGCCGACGAGGTGGGCAGGCTGACCGGGAAACGGGGCGTCGATATTGTCTTCGAGCACACAGGGGGGAACGTTTTTGAAAAAAGCATACGGGTGCTGGCGCGGGGCGGGCGGCTCGTCACCTGCGGCGCAACGGCGGAATACAGCGTTACGCTTGATGTCCGGTATGTGTATGCCCGCCATCAGTCGATTTTCGGCTCGTGGATGGGCGGCAAGGGAGAACTGCACGAGGTTCTCTCGTTTTTCGGCGGCCCTTCGCCGCGTCTCGTACCGGTGATTGATTCGGTGTTCGCCCTCCGGGACGCCGCCGAGGCCCATCGCCGCATGGAGGGAAGAAATAATTTCGGAAAAATAGTTCTGAAAATCTGATGACAATGGTAACCTTCGAGGATGTCCTCCGGGCCGCCGCCCGTATTTCGGGAATCGCCCACCGGACTCCGGTGCTCACCTCCCGGACGCTGAACGAACGGACCGGCAACGAACTTTATTTCAAGGCCGAGAATTTTCAGCGTATCGGCGCCTTCAAATTCCGCGGCGCATTCAACAAGCTGTCGTCGCTCACCGACACGCAGAAAAGCCGCGGCGTTGTCGCACATTCTTCCGGAAACCACGCCCAGGGAGTTGCCCTTGCGGCGCGCCTGCTCGGGATCCGGGCGGTCATCGTCATGCCCCGCAATTCGGTCCCGGCCAAGATCGAAGCCACAAAAGGTTACGGAGCGGAAGTCGTTTTCTGTGAAGATTCGACCGATGACCGGGAGCGGGTTTGTGCAGAGCTGATCGAATCGTCCGGCTTCACGCTGATCCATCCCTACAACGACCCCGTCCTCATTGCGGGCCAGGGGACGGCGGCGCTGGAACTGTTTCAGGAGACCGGTCCGCTCGACTACCTGTACGTGCCCGTCGGCGGAGGCGGGCTTCTGGCCGGCTCGTCGGTGGTGGCAAAACAGTCCTCCCCCGGGATTAAGGTGATCGGCGTGGAAACGGAGGGCGCCGACGATGCGTGCCGGTCGTTCCGTTCGCGGACGATCGTAAAACTGAAAACGGTGAACACCGTGGCAGACGGCATGCGGACGCTCTCCGTCGGATCGCTGAATTTTGAAATGATGCTCCACTACGTCGACGATGTCATCACAATCAGCGACGGCGACATTTTTCCGATGATGCGGTTTTTCTTCGAGCGCATGAAGATGGTCGTGGAACCGACCGGCGCGGTGGCCCCGGCGGCGGCGGTAAAAAACCAATCCGGCCTCCGGGGGAAAAAAATCGGCGTGATCATCAGCGGCGGCAACGTCGCCCCATCCCTCTTCAGGGAAGTTTTGAACTCTTGAGGAAATCTTCTATCTTCCCGGCAACACAGTTCACTGTTCTTCCCACCGTTTGCAGGAGGTTGTATGTACGTTATACGCGATATCATGTACTGCCGCCCCGGACAGGTCCGTCCGATGGTCGACAAATTCCACCAGCTCTCCAAAGCTCTGAAGAAACATGGTTTTAAACCGTTCCGGATCATGACTGACGTCTGCGGCGAACGCTATTGGACGGTCGTCAGCGAAATGGAGGTCGGGAATCTCGAGGAGTATATCCAGACATCCCGCACCCTGATGTCGGACAAATCACTGCAGAAGGTTATGAAGGATTATCACCAGCTGGTGGAATCCGGCAGACGGGAAATTTACACCCTCGAAAGTTAACGTTCCGGCGGCGGGAAGAAATTCCCGCCGCTCTGTATCCCCCACAGTCAGGCCCGGCTGAGCGCCTGCCGGAAATCTGCTATAAGATCTTCGGCATCCTCCACCCCGGTCGATATTCTGATCATCCCCGGCGTCACACCATGCTGTTTCAGCTCGGCAGTCGTCATGTTGATATGAGACGAATAGACCGGGATGCTGACGAGGGTCTCCACACCGCCGAGCGACATTGCGTTCACGGCGATGCGAAGGGAATCGCAGACACGGACTGCCGCACGAAGCCCGCCGCGCACTTCGATTGTCACCATGCCTCCGTATCCGGACATCTGCCGCCGGGCGAGCTTGTACTGCGGATGCTCCGGCAGGCCGGGGTAGATGACGCGCGACACCTTCCGATGCGCTGAAAGCGCCCGGGCGAGAGCCAGAGCATTGGCATTCTGCCGCTCGACCCTGAGATGGAAAGTTTTCAGGCTCCGGTCGAGAAGAAACGCCGCGAAGGGATCGGCACACCCCCCGAAATGTTTTGCGAGTTCCCTGATCCGGGCAACGAGCGGTCTCCCCGCCACGACCACGCCGCCGAGCAGATCCGCATGGCCGCCGAGATATTTTGTCGTACTTTCCACAACACAGTCGACGCCGAGGGCAAACGGATTCTGGTTGAGAATGGTCGCAAACGTATTGTCACAGACAATCCTGATGGTCGTTCCGAATTCCCGGGACGCCCTCCGGACAAGTCCCGTCAGCCGTGCGATATCGACGAGAGCGAGTGTCGGGTTGGTGGGCGACTCACAGTAGACGACCCTCGTCTTGGGAGTTATGAGATAGAGAAGATCGTCAAGGGCGGCCGGATCGACATACCTGACCCCAATGCCGAGTCCCGGCAGGACGTCGCGGAAAAAACGGTATGTCCCGCCGTAGAGCCCCGGAGTGCTGACGATTTCGTCGCCGGCGGAGCACATACTGAGTATCGCGGTGGTCACCGCGGCCATACCGGAGGAAAACAGCGCGGCATCCTCCGCACCTTCCATCCGCGCTATCTTTTTTTCGACTTCATTGACCGTCGGATTGTGATACCGGCTGTAGACGAGCACGTCTGGATCGCCGGCGGCATACCGGACAGCGTCGTTTGAACTGCTGAACCGATAGGTGCTTGTCTGATAAATGGGCATGACCACCGGCCCTTTGAACGCCCCCACTCTCGTCCCGTGGACGGCGATGGTCGCACGGCCCGCAGGTGCCTGTCTTTTTTTCATGTCGTCATCTCCTGGCGCTGTTCAGCGTGCACAGGTCTGGGCCCGGCCGCCGTCGATGCTGAAACTTCCCCCCGTGATCCATCCCGCGCGATCGGAGGCAAGAAACAGGATCAGTTCCGCAACCTCTTCCGGTTTCCCGACCCTGCCGATCGGATGGGTGGTTTTTGAATGCTCGAGAAATCGGGAGTAGGATTCCTCGTCCATGCCGCTGTTTCTGTGCAGATTCGTCACAACGACCCCCGGGTCGACAGCGTTGACTCTGACCCCCTTCGGTCCAAGTTCGAGAGCGGCGCATCTTGTCAGCTGATCGACGCCCGACTTACTGACACAGTACGCCAGGACGTTGGGAAACGACCTGACGCCCGTAACACTCGACAGGTTGACGATGTTCCCCTTCCGCTGAATCAATGAGGGAAGCGCCAGCTGGCTGAGCCGGAAGAGCGACCGCAGATTAACGTCCATCATCCGATCCCACTGATCGAGCGATGTCGACTCAATTGTGCCGTTCCCGATGATCCCTGCGGCATTGACGAGAACGTCGATCCCGCCGAAGCGTTTGATGGTCTGCTGGATTATTTTCTGCCGGTCGCCGTCGTGCGTGACGTCTGCGGCGATCACCTCCATGCGGGACGGATCGAGCGTCCCGGCCAGATTGCGCAGTTCGAATTCCCGCCGGGCCACCGCCGAGATATACGCGCCCCGTTCACATGCCAGCTTCGCTACCGCTCTTCCGATACCGCTGGATGCCCCGGTGACGACGATTACCCTGTTTTCGAATTCCCCGTTCATAATGTCACCTTTCGTTTCCCTCGTTGGATGATTGCAGAATGCGTCGGGCCTCCCGGAACACCGCGTGGAACATCGGTCGCGTGAGTTTTCCGGTGAACGTATTCTGCTGACTTGGATGGTACGACGCGATAAGCGTGAGGCCCTCGCTGATCCGGTATTTTTTCCCGTGTCCGAATGCCGGGCGGGCGGAAGCTCCGGTGCCGCCGAGCGATTTCAGCGAATCGAACGCGGCATCAAAGGCCGTCCTGCCCAGCCCGACGATCACGCGCAGATTTCGGAGCAGGGCCAGCTCGCCGAGAAGATACGGCCGGCAATTTGCAATCTCCTCCCGCAGGAGCTTGTTGGCGGGCGGAGCGCACCGCGCCGCGGCAGTTATATAGCAGTCGCGCAGGACAAGGCCGTCTTCCCGCGAGGCCGACACGGCGCTCCCGGAAAAACCGAACGTGAACAGCGCACGGTAGAGCCACTCGCCGCTCCGGTCCCCGGTGAACATCCTGCCCGTCCGGTTGGCGCCGTGTGCCGCGGGGGCAAGACCGACGACAAGAAGCCGGGCCGCCGGGTCGCCGAAGCCCGGAACCGCCCGTCCCCAGTACTCCGATTCCGCGTACCGGGCAACTTTTTCCTCCGCCACTTTTTCTCGCCAGCAGACCAGCCGGTCACATTTGCGGCATTGCAGTATTTCCCGTTCAAGTCTGCGGAACGATGCGGATGATGCGTGGGATGGCATATCGGGTAGGGGAAAATAGTCAAATTTAGGAAAACCGTCAAAAACGCGGCACCCCCTGCCGCCGCCGGAAAAGAGGAAGGAAATCAGTAACGCGGGACAGTCTGGTCGATTTCGACAGACCAGGCGTCTATGCCGCCGACGAGGTTTTTTACGTTGCGAAATCCTTTTTCATACAGGAAATCGACAACCCTCTGGCTCCGGCTGCCGTGATGGCAGTGGACGATGATCTCTTCCGAGGGTTCAAGCTCGGACAGGCGGGCCGGAATCTCCCTCATCGGAATCAGTGTACCTCCAAGGTTGGCCATGCGGTATTCGGCCTCCTCCCGGACGTCGAGCAGGAAGGGCCGCTCTCCCCGGGCAAGTCTCTCCCTCAGCTCGGTTACCGTGATCTGGAGGGAGGAGACGTTGTAGGTCTTCTCGATCGGAGGTTCGGCAACGGCTCCGAGGTTATACCCCCGGACCTGTTGAAATCTCGGCGGCTGGACGGGGAGATCTGAGAGCACGTATGCAACGAACTCCTCTTTCGACCGGAAGCGGAGTGCGGGATTGCAGAGGCGTTCATATCCGATGGTCGACGACGTCTTCGGGCTCATGGCTTTGCCGCAGGAGGAACCGGCTGCGTGACCGGGGAACATCTCGACCCCGTCCGGCAGGGAGAGAAGCTTCCCCCAAATGCTGTCATAGAGCATTTCCGGACTGCCGTCGAGGTCCGGCCGGCCTGTGTCACCGACAAAAAGGGTATCCCCGGTCAGCACCATCCAGGGATCCCGGCTCCGCGAGAGGTCGCTGACGAGCAGGGAAACACTGTCGGCGGTGTGACCCGGGGTGTGAAGGACCCTCAGCAGGGCATTCCCGACGGCAAGCTCGTCGCCGTCCCGGAGGGGCAGGGTCGGATACGCCGTCGTGGCGGTGTCGTGAAAATGAACCGGCGCTCCGGTACGCGCCGAAAGCAGTTTCGCCCCCGAAAGATGGTCTGCATGCGCATGCGTCTCGATGATGCGGACGATGTTCATCCCCTGCCCTGCGGCGAAGGATGTGTAGATATCCGTCTGTATCTGGGGATCGATGACGACGCACACGCGGTGAGAGGGACAGCCGATCAGGTACGACAGACACGCCCCGGGGTCGTGCTGGAATTGTCTGAAAATCATTATGCCTCCGGAAAGAACAATGATCAAAGCTGATGTATGGAACAATTAAAGGAGTTGTGCGTAAAAATGCAAGGCAGGCCGGGATGCGGGAGAGCGTGGTATCTCTTCGGAAAAAAATTACTATATTTATTATAGAATATTTTTGAATCATCCTTCATGGTTCTTCAGTCCATGCATCGAAAATGTGCGGCGTTTCTGATCGTCCTTGCCGGATTCACCGTATCTGTTCACGCACAGCAGGGTATACAGCCCGAATTCCGGCTCCGGCTCGCCCAGAGCTATGAACGGACCGGCGATTATGAGTCGGCCATACGGATTCTGACCGATCTTCTCCGTGAAAGCCCCGGAAATCCCGCTCTCGCCTCCGAACTGCGGCACGATCTCCTCCAGCTCAAAAAATACCCCGAAGCGATCGACATTATTCTGCAGCAGCTGAAAAAAAAGCCGTCGGACATCAATCTGCTGTCCGAACTCGGCACCATCTATTATCTCAACTCGCAGGAATCGACCGCTGTGGCAACCTGGGAACAGGTCATCGCCCTGAATCCGAAGGAGATGATATCGTATCACATCGTCGGCGCTGCGATGACGGACAGCCATTTATATGAGCGGGCGATCGGCATTTACCTCCGCGGACGGACCGCCGTGGGCGATCCGCGGCTTTTCATCTCAGAGCTCTCCAACTGTTATACGATCACTGCGCATTACACCGAAGCAACCAGAGAATATCTGACCCTCCTCAGGCAAAACCCCTCACAACTCAGTTACGTGCAGTTTTCGATCGGAACCTATACGAACTCCCCCGACGGGCTGGCGGCGGCAACATCGGTTATTCAGGAAGCCGCTTCGGCGTCGAATTCCGACATCAATCTTATGAGACTCCTCGCCTGGATATACACGGAGGGACATGGATACGACAAGGCCCTCGACGTTTTCAGGATCATCGACAACCGAACCTCGGCCAGGGGACACGAGCTGTTTGCCTTCGCGGATCGGTCGCTCCATGACCGGGCCTACAGCGTCGCCGCCGGAACATACCGGGAAATCATAGACCGTTATCCCGGATTCGACAGACTGCCCGAGGCAAAATACGGATATGCCCGGGCAACCGAAGGCTCTCTGGGCGATCCCGATTCACTCCGTCTCTTCGGACTGACCTTTCCGGGTCCCGGCGACGGCAAGGAGAACGCCGACCGGACGGAAACGATCCGGAAAGCGATTGCGGGATATCAGCAGGTCGTCGACAGCTATCCCAAAACAGAGATGGGGGCCGCATCGCTCCTCCGTATCGGCATCCTCAGGCAGGATTTTCTCCAGGATCCGGAGGGCGCACGCACCGCATTCGGTATGCTGCTCCGCCTCGGCGTTCCCTCTGCGGGAGCCGTCCAGGAAGCCGGTCTCCGGCTGGGCGATATTTACCTGATAACGGGGGATCTTGACAAGGCGGCGGAACAGTACACCGCCATTGCCGGACGCGGCCTGCGGACCAGCAGTATTCAGGAGGAAGCAGCGTTCCGTCTGGCGGAACTACAGTATTTCGGTAATCATCCCGACAGCGCTCTCGTTCTTCTCGGCGAGCTCACCAGAAATCCGGCATCGGACATCGCGAACGACGCGCTTTCGCTCGAGGTTTTCATCGGCCAGCATCTTCAGAAGGACAGGCCGGCGCTCGCCGCTTTCGCCCGGGGCGATCTTCTCCGCCGCCGCCACAAATATGCCGACGCGCTCGAGGTTTACCGCTCCATTCCCTCCTCCTATCCAAATTCGGAGATGCTTGATGAGGCGGCAGCCCGTTCAGGCGATGTCCTTGCCATGCTGAAAAAATACCCGGACGCCGTCCAGCAGTACGAACAGCTGATGACCGGATTCCCCGAGAGCATCCTGCTCGACGAAACGCTCATGAAGATCGGGCTTGTCTGGCAGTTCGGACTCAGGGACGTATCGCGGGCGATCGCCGCGTACGAACAGCTTCTGGCCCGTTTTCCCTCCTCCATCTATTCGGCCGATGCCCGCAAGCGCATCCGGTCGCTGAGGGGGGATACGTTATGATCCTCCTGTCGCTTCTCCGGCGCCTCTCGCCGGTTGTTCTGATCGCGCTCTTTCCGGCCCTTCTCCACGCCCAGAAAATCCTGATCCCGATGGATCTCCAGCAGACCGATCATCTGAAAGCCTACGGCATCGCCTACTGGGCTCTCAAGCGGAATATACAGGTCGACTGGCTGTTGAATTACCGCGGCGGTTCCTTCATGCTGGATGCCGGCGACCAGGCGGCCACCGAATGCCGAATCCGGAACGTCGCATTCGAGGAAATCTCGGGCGCCCGCTCTGCACAGATTCTCGCGGAGATCGGCCAGGAGGACAACAACATGGACGTGGTCCGGCTCGAGAAGGCTCCGAGAATCGCCGTCTATGTCCCGCCGAATTTTCTCCCGTGGGACGACGCGGTCACCCTTGCCATGGAATATGCCGAGATTCCCTACGATAAAATCTGGGACGACGCGGTGCTCCGTGATACCCTGTCCCATTACGACTGGCTCCATCTCCACCACGAGGACTTTACCGGTCAATACGGCAAGTTTTACGCCTCTTTCGGGGCCACCCAGTGGTACCGTGATCAGCAGATCCTGTACGAGCGAAAGGCGCGGGAGCTCGGCTTCAAAAAAGTATCCCAGCTGAAGCTCGCCGTCGCACTGAAAATCAAGGAATACGTCGGGGCCGGCGGATTTCTTTTCGCCATGTGTTCGGCGACCGATTCGTACGACATCGCGCTGGCGGCCGCACACACCGACATCTGCTCCGTCATGTACGACGGCGACCCGCAGGATCCGGATGCACAGAAAAAACTCGATTATTCCGCGTGCCTGGCCTTTCAGAATTTTACCATTGAGGCGAATCCGCTCAGGTATGAATATTCGGACATCGACATACCCCCCAGCGATCCCGCCCCCATCCGCGACCCGAATACCGATTACTTCACACTTTTCGAGTTCTCCGCAAAATACGACCCCGTTCCCACGATGCTCACGCAGAATCACGTCTCGATTATCAAGGGATTCATGGGACAGACGACGGCCTTCAAAAAATCTCTCATCAAACCTACCGTCACCATACTGGCTGAGCGCGAAGGCACGGAAGAGGTCCGGTATCTGCACGGCAACTACGGGCGCGGGACCTTCACCTTCTACGGCGGACACGATCCGGAGGATTATCAGCACGCCGTCGGGAATCCGCCGACGGACCTCAAACTGCACAAGAATTCACCCGGCTACCGGCTCATCCTCAACAATATTCTCTTTCCCGCGGCAAAGAAAAAAAAGCAGAAGACCTGACCGTCGCCAGCGGTTTGCATCTCGACGGATATTTTCTACATTGATTCCCTATGCGGTTTGCGATCATCTCCGATATTCACGCCAATCAGGAAGCACTCGAAGCGGTCGCCGCGTCGATCAGGGTACAGGCCCCCGATGCCGTGGTCTGCCTGGGCGACATTGTCGGATACGGCGCCCGTCCGAACGACTGCATCGACGTCGTCCGCACGCTCACGCCCCACGTTCTTCTCGGCAATCACGATGAAGCGGCGATCGATCTGGGTCGCGCGGAATATTTCAATCCCTACGCCCGCATAGCTGCCGAGTGGACTCATGATGAACTGACGGAGGAGCACAAAACCTTCATCCAGGCTCTCCCATACTCCCTGGCGCTCGGGGGAATCCTCTTCGTGCACTCATCCCCGCGGGATCCGGCCGAGTGGAACTACATCATCACCGACGCCGATGCGCAGGAAAATTTTCCCGCGTTCACCGAGCCGGTCTGTTTTGTCGGACACTCGCACCTGCCGGGAATCTTTTCCGCTGACCTGAGCGAAGGCCCCGTCCGGCGGGGAATGCAGTTTATCATCAATGTCGGGAGCGTCGGACAGCCGAGGGATAACGATCCGCGAAGCAGTTACGGCATTTTCGATACCAATCACTGGGAATACAGGAATATCCGGGTGGAGTACAACATCGACGCTGCGGCGGCAAAAATCAGGAAAGCGGGACTCCCCAAGCCGCTTGCCGACAGGCTCTTCGCCGGCCGCTGACCCACGATCCTACTTCTGTGAAAGTCCCTTCTGCCCGAGCCACTGCTCAGGGTCCAGTTTTTCGCGATCCTTCCATATCTCGAAATGAAGAAGCGGCCCGGACAGCGCTTCGCCTGTCTTCGCTATCGCCTCCGCCTCCTTCACTCCCTCCCCTTCGTTCACCAGAATTTCCCCGAGATGCGCGTAGACGCTTCTGTATCCGTTTTTGTGATTCACGATGAGGAGATTCCCGAACGACGGCAGCCACCAGATTGCCGAAACCTCGCCGTCGGCGACACTGCTCACCACGGTGCCGGTGCTGACCGAAATATCGATTCCCGGATTCTGCGTCACGGTATGGAGAGAGGGATTTTCCTGCGCGCCGAAGTGCGCCACGATTTTACCCCCCGGCACCGGCCATCGCAGTTTGCCGCGCCTGTTCTCGAACGCACCCGCCGCCGGGTTCTTCGTCTTCGGTGATTCGGCCGCCTTTGCCGCCTCTTCGGCAATCAGCCGGGCGATCAGCTGTTGAAGATCTTTCACGGCGTCCAGCTTTCTGTTCATCTCCAGCGTATAGTTTTTCTTGTCCTTCCGTATCTCCGCGAGCATCGCCTTCCGCTTCCGGGTCTGCACGACGAGCTTTTTTTCCTCCCGGGTTTTCTCGTCAAGGAGCTGTTTCTGCTGACGGAGCTCATCCTCGAGGACGAGGTGCTGGCGCTCCTGTTCCGTACGGCGTGAGTCGATGTCGCTGAGATCCTTCCGCCGCTGATCGGTGAACCTTTTCAGATACTCCGACCGGATGAGCATCTGGTTGGGCGACTGGGACGAGAGGAGAAGCTCCATGTCGTATGTGGGGCCGCGCAGGTAAGCGGAACGTGCAAAGCCGGCGTAATGCTGTTTCAGGTTCGCAATCGCTCCGGAGAGGTCGGCGATGGTTTTCCGCGTCGCGTCGATGCTTCGCTGGAGCGTGTCTTCGGCATCGTGCAGTTTCCGGATCAGGTTTTTGAGAAGCGCGGCCTGGCGGTCGTAGGCGTCGAGCAGTTCGAGCGTCGCGTGTTCTTTTTTACCCTTCTCGTTGATGCGCTGTTCCGCCTTTGCGATATCGCTCCGCAGTTTTTCAAGCTCGGATTTCTTTTTTTTGATCTCATCCTGCTGGGCCCGGGCGGGCAGTGCCGCGAGAGAGGCAAGGATCAGCGCGGCAAGAAGGATGTTGCGCGGGAGGTTCATGGCTGACGGCGTTCGGCCCGGGAAGGGGCCTGATAAAAACAGACGGTCTCCGCGTTGACTTTCAGGTCGTCGTAGGCGATGGTAAGACTTCTGCGTTCGCCCGGGAAGAGAATCCGGATCAGTTTCGGCATGCGAAGGGTGTCAACGTCCCGCAGTCGTGACGCAGATGCCGTCAGGGTTTCGTTGCCTTCGGGATCGGTGATGCGATACCCCGTGATGACGTACGATTCCTCGTCAATTTCAAGGGTTTTTCGTCCGGTGGAGGTGCGGTAGACAAGGATCGCGCGGTCGCCGTCTTCGGTCTGCTGCAGGAGCGAATCGTCTCCGGGGAACGCGGGAAAATCCCCGGAGAAGAGCCGCAGTGCGTCGTCGAACTCCATCGGCAGGCGGACGATCTTCCGGAGCGTCGCGCTGTCCGGAGCGCCGGTGACGACGGTGTTGTTCTGGGCATTATAAAAGAGGAACCGGCTGCGGTCGAGAAGGAGCGTCCCGCCCCGCACGCCGAACGGTCCGCGGAGATCGAGGCGCAGTGAATCGGGTTTTTTCAGACGCAGGTCGAACGTGCTGTTGAGTGCACCCTCCGGGCTCTCGACGGTGAGCAGGCCATCGCCCACGAGGGAGCGGATTGAAGCGGCACGGGCGCGGACCCGCGCGACGAGATCCCCGGCAGACAGCGGGCGCTCCCGCAGAGATGAATGAGAAGCCGCGCAACCCCATCCGATTGCCGCGAGCAGAATCAGCCCTGGCCACGGGGGGGGAAATCTCACAACGATCCCTTCTGGATTTTCTGCCTGAGCAGTTCGTTGGTCGAATCGAGCTCCAGCGCTTTTTTCCAGAGTTCCATCGCCCTATCGTGCCGCGAAAGCCTGAAATTCACGTCTCCGAGGTGTTCGATGATCACCGGATTCGGATTGGGCATCTCGGCCGCTTTCCGGAGATAGCGTTCGGCATCTTCGTACTTCTGCATCTGAAACAGAATCCAGCCGTAGGTGTCGAGATAGGATTGGTTGTCGGGCTGAAGCTTCAGCGCTTCCTTCGACATCCGCATTGCGCGTTCGAGGTCCCTGCCCCGTTCGGAGAGGCTGTACCCGTAGTTGTTGAGCGCGAGGTGGTTATGCGGATCTATCCGG
The DNA here is from genome assembly GCA_035524335.1 of Bacteroidota bacterium. Taxonomy (GTDB): domain Bacteria; phylum Bacteroidota; class Ignavibacteria; order UBA10030; family SZUA-254; genus DATKPE01. The sequence goes on along the minus strand of DATKPE010000061.1, from coordinate 110,744 downwards.
AGCGCCCGCTCATAGAGCGAGTCGGAATCATCCTTGCGGTGGAGCTCGTCATAGACCAGCGCGAGCGACGTCATGGCGTCCATGTCCTTCGGTCTGATCTGCACCGCGCGCTCAAGGGCCACCGCGGCATCCGGAAGCTGGTGTTTGCGCTGGTACGTCAGCCCGAGGAGAAAATAAACCCGGAATTCGTCGGGGATGACCCTCTTCGCTTCATCAAGAATCGCAATCGTGGAATCGAGATTCCCGCGATCGTAGAAAACCCCGGCAATACCCATCCAGCTGTCGGGGTTGCTGGGTTCCATCGCCCTGACCTTCGAGAAATTCACGAGTGCGGCGGAGTCATCCCGGAGAACCTGCTCAATCATCGCGATGAACAGGTACGGGCGCCAGTCATCGGGGTAATTGCCCTGAATTTTCTTGAACATCGTGAGGGCATACGGGGCGACGAGAGAATCCTTCTGGATGAACGTGACAAACACCCGGCCGAAACTGATCTGGTCGTCCGCCGACAGCGTGTCGCGTTTCAGGACGATGTCGAACTGCTCGGCGGCATGCTGATAATCCTGCTTTACCAGATCGGCGTGGGCGATTGCGGCGCGCACTTCCACCTGCTCGGGATGCTGTTCGACAAGTCCCGTATATATTCTCAGTGCCGCATCGACACTGTCCTGCCTGAGATAGAGATCGCCGAGTGATTTTTCCAGCTCAAAATTTCCCGGGTCGAGCTTCAGCATCCCGCTGATCGCGTCCGTTGCCTCGGCCAGCTTGTTCTGAGATTCGTAGATGCGCGCCATCTGAAAATACGAATCCTGATCGGGCCCGAACCGCTCGATAATTTTCCGGTATATCGAGAGCGCCTTGTCGGGATTTTTCATCTGGGTGAGATGGGCCATGTTCGACCAGTCTTCCCTCCCCGAAGAATCGAGCTTGACAATCTGTTCGAATTCGCCGAGAGCCTTGTCATACTCGAGAGCGTTGATGTAGATTTCGGCGAGCGTCTCGCGGTAAATCCGGTTGTCCGGATCGCGTTTCACCGCCTCGGCGCCCGATTCGATTGCGCGTTCATTTTTCCCCAGAATCGCGTAATCCTTTGCCATCGCGTGATAAATGGCGGGGTCCTGACTGTAACGGAGCGCTTCCTGATATTCCAGAATTCCCTGAGCGTACTCCCCTTTCTGGTCGTGGAGCGATCCGTCCAGAAAATGCTGGAGCGATAGCTCCCTGTTTTCTTTTCCGGGTGCGGCGTTATCCTGCGGAAATACCCGCACGATGAACGAAAGAGAGAGAAAAAGGATCACTGCATAGCGCATCGGCGACGGTCCGGGCATTATAAATTCCTCATTTTCATCAAAAAAATATACCTATTTCATCGACGAATAACAACCGGTCGGATCGGCATCTGCTCCGCCATGCGCCGCCGGAGCGCGTTGAATGCGCGCTCCTCTCTCCCGGATACCGCCCGCCGCAGACGGATACGGTTCCGGAGAAAGACAGGTTCCGTTCGGAAGAGGGTGACCGGAAGATGATGACGGAACCGGTTCGGGAGGGGAAATTTCCTTGACTTTCATACCCGGATTCTCTACATTAGCACCTATCCTGCACTCACACAACTCATCGAGGATGGTATGACTTGTCGTCTCCCTGTCGGAGCCCTTCTGCCCGCCGCACTCGTCGGCCTGTGGCTGACCGGATGCTCCGGCTCAAAGGAGCAGGAGAAGGAAACGTCGCTGCCTCCGGCGCCGAGTGCAACAGAACTGATGCAGAACGAGCTCCTTACCCTCCGCACATCGAACGACTCCCTGCGAAGAGAAAACTCCCGGCTGGAGATGGATAAACAGACGTTGACCATCCACATCACCGAGCTTGAGTCGGTGAATGTGGACCTGCGCGCGAAAATGGCATCCATGGTCGAAGCTCCGAAACAAATTCTGAAGCAGTCGAGAAAGTTTCCGACGCACGCCCCCGCAGTGACCGCTCCGCCGCCGCAGGGCTCCCTCGGAGCTTACAGCGACGCGCTTTCGACATTCAAACACCGGAAATACCTGGCCGCCGCCGAAATGTTCCGCAACCTTCTGAAGAACGGCGCGCCGAAGGGGTACGACGACAACTGTACCTACTGGATCGGCGAATGCCTGTACGGCGCGAAGCGGTACGCCGAAGCCATCGATCAGTTCAAAAAGGTCTTTGCCTTCGAATGGTCAAAGAAGAAGGACGACGCTCAGGTGATGATCGCCAATTCCTATCTTGCACAGGGGGACAAACAGCAGGCGCGGGCGGAATTTGAACAGCTCATCAAGTCGTATCCCGCCAGTCCTTTCATCAGGCGCGTGAAGGAAAAGCTCGCCTCACTCTGAGTCCGGTACTATCCGCAGTACAGGAATCCGCCTCCGGGCGGATTTTTTATTTCCCGATCATCGGATTTTCGGGAATGAACGTCACATCCCTGGGCGGTATCTCCCGGGCGCCCTCGCGGAGTCCTTTCAGCGTCACCGTCATCTGCTCGCCGGCAATTTTGTGCCAGTCGTTGTCATCAACCCTGTCTTTCCCGTTCAGCGTGACCGAGTTCGATCCTCCCGGAGGGATGACGAGCATGGGGAGCGGAAGAAATTTGTTGTTGTACATGTAGGAGATGTTCCTCGAGTTGACTTTTGCCGTGGCCTGATCGAGGAAGAGGGTGTCGGAAGAGCGGTTTGTCAGATCGATCTGTACCGTCGTGGCGATGCCGTCGTTCATTGTGTACGACGCGGTAAACCGGTACTCCACGCGGTATTCCGGATCCTGCGCGGTAAATGTCTCGCAATTGCATGCGTCGGTCGTGATCCGATAGGCGTAGTTCCTGTTCGGTGAGGGCGCCGGAGGGGCGGCGAGTTCCGGGTAATGATAATCCGGGGCGGCGGACTTTCCGGTATACCTGGGCGAGGAGGAACAGCCGGCCAGCACTGCTGTCAGGAAGATCAGAACCGCGGAGTACCGCATATTGCCTTGACGGTTGAACATTGTCAATGGGACAGGGTGCCGGCGGAGGAGCTTATGCGTCTTTCCGGCTTCGGGCGCGATGTTTCGCTTTGAGATACCCCGGCTTGATCGTCTTATAGATAATCTCGATTCTCTTCTTATAAGGGGCAAACGCGCTCTTCATCGCATTGATCGTCAGCTTTTCAATCTCCGGCAGGGTAAGCCGGAAAACGTCGTGGGCGATCTTGAATTCCCTCGTCAGCGTGGTATCGCTCATGAGCCGGTCGTCGGTGTTGAGCGTGACGCGGAATTTGTACCTGTAATAGATTCCGAACGGATGCTCGGAAAAGCTCCGGACGGCGCCTGTATCGACATTGCTGGTGAGGCAGAGCTCGAGCGGTATGCGCTTGTCCAGAACATACTGCGCCAGATACCCCATGCTTACCACCTGCGTCGGATCGTCGTCGTCCATTTTCATGTCTTCGATGAGCCGTGTTGCATGCCCGATGCGGTGGGCGCCGCACCACTGAATCGCCTGCCAGATCGATTCCTTGCCGAACGCTTCTCCGGCGTGGATTGTGATATTGAAGTTTTCCCGCTGAATGTAGTGAAACGCATCGACGTGTTTTTTCGGCGGATAACCGCCCTCCTCGCCGGCAAGGTCGAACCCGACCACTCCCCGTTCCCTGAAATCGATCGCGAGCTCAGCCATTTCCTGGGAAAGCGTCATGTTGCGCATAGCGCAGATGATCAGACCGAACTCAACGCCGAAATCTTTCCTGCCCCGTTCGAGCCCTTTGAGGACCGCGCTGACGATCTCTTCCCAGTGGAGCCCCTTTTCGGTATGAAAAACGGGCGCGAACCGCGTTTCAACGTAAACAACCCCGTCGTCCCGCATATCCTCCATCATCTCGTAGGCCACACGCTCCAGACCTTCCTCGGTCTGCATGACGGCGGTCGTGTGGGCAAACCCCTCAAGGTAGAGCGGGAGGCTTCCCCGCTGTGCGCCCCGGTGGAACCATTTTTTCAGTTCCCCGGCATCGGCCGTGGGGAGCTTTTTATATTTCATGTCCCGGGCGAGCTCGATGACGGTCTGTGGACGGAGGCCGCCGTCCAGATGATCGTGGAGGAGAACTTTCGGGAGTGTGCGGATGTACTTTTCGGTCAGTTTCATTGAGCGGTGATGGATGTGGTGTTCTGACATCATTCAAGCTCGCCGACAGCGTTCTCCACCCGGGAGACCACTGTGCCCTGTCTCAGAAGATGAAGGACTGCGGCGATATCATCGGCGAGGATTCTGTCGCCAGCGAGGTGTGAAACGGTCCTGCGGATCGTGCGGTAAGCCGCCTGCACGCCGTCACCGGCCCGCATGTTCTTCTTCGTTTCCGGGTGAACCCGGGCAAAATCGATTCCCTGCGCCGCCACCATGAGTTCTATGGCAAGAACCGTCTGGACGTTCCGCAGGACCTGAAGGCATTTCTGGGCGCTGATCGATCCCATGCTGTTGTGATCCTCCTGATTCGCGGAGGTCGGGATGGAATCAACGCTGGCGGGATGAGCAAGTACCTTGTTCTCCGACACCAGGGAAGCGGCGGTGTATTGTGCGATCATCATGCCGGAATTAAGTCCCCCCTGCCGGGTGAGGAATCGGGGGAGACCGCTGAGATTTCCGTTCACCATCCGCTCGGTGCGGCGTTCGGAGATATTCGCCAGCTCCGCGAGGCCGATGGCAAGAAAGTCGAGCGCAAGCGCAATCGGCTGGCCGTGGAAATTGCCCCCTTCGAGGTGTGTCCGCGCCGCCGGGATGATTATCGGATTATCCGTTGCGGAATTGATCTCCACGCTCAGCGTCCGCCGCGCATATTCCACGGCATCACGGCTTGCTCCGTGAACCTGCGGTGCACAGCGAAGGGAGTATGCGTCCTGCACGCGCGGATCGCCGTACCTGTGGGATTCCCTGATCTCACTGTGCGCCATGAGGCGGCGCAGATTCGAAGCCGAACTCCGCTGACCTTTGTGCGGACGGAGTGCATGAAGGCGACGATCGAACGCGGTGTCGCTTCCCTTCAGCGCCTCGGCGCTCATCGCCGCCGCGATATCGGCCATCTTGCAGAGAATTCCGGCTTCGTGGAGGATGAGGCATCCGTACGCCGACATCATCTGTGTGCCGTTCACCAGCGCGAGCCCCTCCTTGGCGCCCAGTTTCCACGGCCTTAATCCCGCCTTTTTCAGCGCCAGACCGGAATCCATCACCGCGCCCCCGTACCACACCTTTCCCCGGCCCAGGAGCGAGAGTATCAGGTGCGCCAGTGGGGCGAGGTCGCCGCTCGATCCGACCGACCCTTTTGACGGAATGATGGGGGTTATGCCTGCGTTGAATACCCTGCAGAAGAATTCGACCGTCTCGGGACGTATTCCCGAGTAACCTTTGGCAAGGGCATTCAGCCGCAGAACCGTCATGGCGCGGACAATCTCCGGAGGCAGGGGATCTCCCGCACCGGCCGCGTGGCTCACGATCAGGTTCTCCTGGAGCTGTTCGAGCCGGTCTCTGCCGATGCTCACGTTGCTGAACTCGCCGAAGCCGGTTGTCACGCCGTAGATCTTTTCACCGCGGGCGACCCAGCGTTCGATGACCTCGCGGGATGCGCGCATCCTAGCGCGCGCAGACGGGCGGATGGATATCCGGCCGGGTTTGACGGCCAGATGGTAGACGTCCTCTATGGTAAGGGAATTACCGTCGATAATAAGCTTTTTCATGAGATAACCACCTGAGGATTGGCACTAATGTACGGAGATCGGGCCTGAGAAGCAACGCAATGCACGAAGCGCGGACCGGGAAATGCACGGACGCCCGGCGGTCTGCCGGGCGTCGCGGTGCTGTCAGCGTTTTGTAGTCCTGGTTTTCTTCTTCACGGGCGGCGACTTGTCCGGCTTCGCTCCTTTTTTCGGCTTCACCTCCGCGAACAGCTCGGCCTGCTCCTTCTTCCCCTCGTCGGATTTCTTTTCCCCGCTCCGCCCCTCGCCGGCAGCTGTCAGGTTCTCGTCCTTCTCTTCATCCGACGGAACGACCGCCACCGCCGCAATCCTGTCCTCCGGATCGAGACGGATCAGACGCACTCCCTGCGTGTTGCGGCCGGCCACCCGGATCATTTTCGCGGGCTGACGGATGACAACGCCGCGCGTGGTCACGACGACCACGTCGTCATTCGCGAAAACTTCCTTGATCGCAACCATCCTGCCGGTTTTGTCCGTCGCCTTGATCGTCACAACACCCTTGCCGCCGCGGTGGCTCACCCTGTATTCCTCCAGCTCACTGCGCTTGCCGTATCCCTGCTCCGCCACCACGAGAATGGATGTGCTCTGGCGTCTGATGACAACGGCGCCGATCACCTTGTCGTTCTTGTTGAGCCTGACGGCGCGAACACCCGAAGCGGTCCGGCCCATTTCGCGGACCTCCTTCTCGGTAAACCTGATCGCCATCCCGAAATGCGTGCCGATCACCATATCGTTCGATCCGTCCGACAGCTTCACGTCCTTCAGCCGGTCTCCCTTCTTCAGATTGATCGCGGCGATGCCCGAACGGCGTATATTGCCGTATTCACTCAACCCGGTCTTCTTGATCATCCCCGTTTCGGTCACCATTACGACAAACTGTTTCTGGTTGAAATCCTGCACGGCGACGAAGGCCTCGATCGTTTCATCCTGCTGTTTCTCAATGAGATTGACGATCGATTTGCCCCGGGCCGCACGGCCGGCTTCTGGAATTTCGAAGACCTTCAGCCAGTAGCACCTCCCCTTATCAGTGAAAAACATGATATAATGATGCGTCGAGGCGATGAACATGTGTTCGATGAAATCGTCTTCCTTCGTCGTCGCGCCTGTGACCCCCCTGCCGCCGCGCGCCTGGCGGCGGTAGCCGGAAACGGGAAAGCGCTTGATGTACCCGCTGTGGCTGATGGTGATGACGACGTCCTCCTCGGCGATCATGTCTTCCACGCTGAACTCCTCGGCCTTGTAGACAATTTCGGTCCGGCGTTCATCCCCGTATTTCTTCCGGATCTCGAGAAGTTCCTCCTTGATGAGCTGCATCTGCAGTTTCTTGTTGCCGAGGATCGCCTTCAGGCGTTCGATGAGCTTGATGGTCTCCTTGTATTCATCCTCCACCTTCTTCCGTTCCAGACCGGTCAGCCGCTGGAGTCTCATATCGAGGATCGCTTTGGCCTGGATTTCGGAAAGTTTGAATCTTTTCATCAGACCTTCCTGGGCGGCGGGAACGTCCTTCGATTTCTTGATCAGCCGGATGATCTCATCGATATTGTCGAGGGCGATGATATAGCCCTCCAGGATATGCGCCCGCTTCTCCGCCTCCGCCAGGTCGAATTTCGTACGCCGGACGATCACTTCGTTCCGGTGTCTGATGAAATGATCCAGCATCTGCCTGAGCGTGAGGATCTGCGGACGGCCGTCGACCAGGGCCAGAAGAATCACGCCGAACGTCGTCTGCATCTGCGTATGCTTGTACAGATTGTTCAGAACGACGGTGGCGTTTGCATCGCGTTTGAGGTCGATGACCACCCGGAGACCGTCGCGGTCCGACTCGTCGCGGATGTCGGCGATATCGTCGAGCTTCTTGTCGCGCACAAGATCGGCGATCTTCTCGATGAGCGCCGCCTTGTTGACCTGATAGGGGACTTCCGTCACCACAATGGACTGCCGTTCCGCGCGGCCGGTCTCGATCGTCGCCTTTGCCCGGACGATGATCCTGCCGCGGCCGGTCTTATACGCTTCCCGCACTCCCTCATAACCGTAAATAATTCCTCCGGTCGGGAAATCGGGCGCCTTGATGATTTTTGTGAGTTTCGCTTCATCGATTCCGGGGGTGTCGATCAGAGCGATGCACCCGTCCACCACCTCGGTCAGATTGTGCGGCGGAATGTTGGTGGTCATTCCGACGGCGATGCCGGACGTCCCGTTGACGAGAAGATTCGGCACAAGAGCCGGCATAACGGTCGGCTCCTTGAGCGTGTCATCGAAGTTCGGTGAAAAATCAACGGTGTTTTTTTCCAGGTCCCGGAGCATTTCTTCGGCAACGCGCGACAGGCGCGCCTCGGTGTACCGCATCGCGGCGGGCGAATCGCCGTCGATCGATCCGAAATTGCCCTGCCCGTCGACGAGCGGGTACCGGAGCGAAAAATCCTGCGCCATGCGCACCATCGTGTCGTACACAGCCGCATCGCCGTGCGGGTGATACTTGCCGAGGACCTCGCCGACGATACGGGCGCTCTTCTTGTAGGGACGGTTGCTGGCAAGCCCCAGCTCGCTCATCCCGTACAGGACGCGCCGGTGCACGGGCTTCAATCCGTCCCGCACATCGGGAAGGGCGCGTGCAACGATCACGCTCATGGCGTAATCGATGTACGACCCCTTCATTTCTTCTTCGATGTCGACGGGAATTATTTTTTCATTCACACCAGCCATACGTTCTCCATGTATTCACTGACCGTCAGATATCCAGATTGCGGACATACTTCGCGTTTTTGTCGATGAAATCCCTTCGCGGTTCCACTTCGTCCCCCATCAGGATCGAAAACGTGCGGTCCGCATCGGCCGCGTTTTCAATCGAGACCTGGAGAATCGTCCGCGTGTCGGGATTCATCGTTGTCGACCAGAGCTGTTCGGGATTCATTTCCCCCAGCCCCTTGAACCGGGAGATGATCACTCCCCCCGGCGTCACGACGGCGCCCTCCTCCGGCAGTTCCGCCGCATCCTCCTTCGGTTCCTCGCGCGCCTTTTCCCCCTTCAGCCGCTTCAGGATATCGTCCCGCTCCTGATCGTCATAGGCGTACATCTCCTGTTTTCCCTTTTTCAGTTTGAAGAGGGGCGGCTGTGCGATGAAGATGTGTCCCAGTTCGACGAGCTCCTTCATGTAGCGGAAAAACAGCGTGAGCAGAAGCGTCCGGATATGCGACCCGTCGACGTCGGCATCGCACATGATGATGATCTTGCCGTACCGGAGCTTCCCGGGATCGAAATCCTCCCCCGCGCCGGTTCCAATAGCTGTGAAAATGCACCGGATTTCCTCGTTTTCGAGGATCTTGTGGAGCCGGGCCTTTTCGACGTTCAGAATCTTTCCCTTGATCGGCAATATCGCCTGAAACCGCCTGTCCCGTCCCTGCTTCGCGCTCCCGCCGGCCGAATCGCCCTCAACGATGTAGAGCTCGCAGTGTTCCGGTTCGTTGATCGAACAGTCGGCCAGCTTTCCGGGGAGGCTCGAGGATTCGAGCGCGCTCTTTCGCCGCGTCAGATCCCGCGCCTTCCGGGCCGCCTCGCGCGCTTCCGCCGCCCTGAGACATTTGTCGATGATGCGGCGCGCATCCCCGGGGCTTTCGTCCAGCCACGAGGAGAGCTGATCACTGACCACCTTCTCGACGATTCCCTTGATCTCGCTGTTTCCCAGCTTGGTTTTCGTCTGCCCCTCGAACTGCGGCTCGGGCACCTTGACGCTCAGGACCGACGTGAGGCCTTCCCGGAAATCATCCCCGGTGAGCTGAACCCCGTTCTCCTTCACGAGCCCGTTCTTGGAGGCATAGCTGTTCAGCGACCGCGTCAGCGCCGTGCGGAAACCGACCAGGTGCGTTCCCCCTTCGACGGTGTTGATGTTGTTCACATAGGTGAAGATATTCTCGTTGTACTGGTCGTTGTACTGGAAGGAGACCTCCACCTCCACCGCCCTGCCCGCCTCGTCGGTCCCCTCCCCTTTTGCATAGAACGGTTTCCGGAGAAGCGACGGGCGGGTGGAATCGATATAACGGACGAACTCGACGATCCCGCCCTTGAAGTGAAATGTCTCCTCCTGTTCCTGGCCGTCGCGGAGATCGACGATCCGCAGGACGACGTCGGGATTCAGAAACGCAAGCTCCCGCAGGCGCTCTGAGAGGGTTTCGAACTTGAACACCCGATTCTTGAAAATCTGTCCGTCGGGGAGAAACGTCACTTTTGTGCCGGTCTTCTTCCCATCCGATTTTCCGGCGATTTTGACCGCCCCCTGCGGTTTTCCGCGGACGTACTTCTGATACCAGAGCTTGCCCTCGCGGTAAACTTCCACCTCCAGATATTCGGAAAGTGCGTTCACGACGGATACGCCGACACCGTGCAGACCGCCGGACACCTTGTACGTGTTCTTGTCAAACTTGCCGCCCGCGTGGAGAACGGTCATGACGACTTCAAGGGCCGACCGCTTTTCGTCGGGATGGATATCGGTCGGAATGCCGCGCCCGTCGTCGGTAACGCTGACCGACCCGTCCTTGTTGATGCTTACGCTGATGTTGTGGGCGAATCCGGCAAGCGCTTCGTCGATGGAGTTGTCGACGACTTCGTACACAAGGTGATGCAGGCCGCGCACCGAGACGTCGCCGATATACATTGCGGGGCGCTGGCGGACCGGTTCAAGCCCTTTCAGGACGGTGATGTGGTCGGCGGTATATTCAGTTCCCATCTTCGTCTGCGGTTTCCCCTTTTTCACCTCATCCGGAGCGCCGGAACGCTGTACGCTTTTGCTCATGATTCCTCTTTATCTGAAGATGATGTCGGTAATGCTTTCACTGCCCGTCGCAGCGGCGATTTTTTTCAGAATGTCCTGTTTCAGGAAGGTCAGCTCGTTCCGCCACGCGGCATTGGCCACATGGACGACGAGCTTTCCGTCCGTCACCCGCTCGGCGGTCGTCACGCGGGCCAGCCGTTCGCCCACAATCGCCGGCCAGAGATCGACCGCCTTGTACTGTTCGATTTTGCGCGACAGCCCGAGGGAGTGCAGAATCCGGCCGACAGCATTCCCGATCTGCCGGGGTGCGGCACTCATACGGCCTCGCGGCTGGAAAGCACCGCCGCGCCGTCGTGAACCCTGAACATCCTGTCGGCTGGCCGGTCGCTGAGCGGGCCGTCAAAATAATGAGGATTGGTCGACGTGATGAATGTCTGGCTCAGATCGCTGACAAAGGTCAGAAGCCGGTGCGCCCGCTGTTCGTCCAGCTCACTGAAGATATCGTCAAGCAGCATCACCGGCGCCTCGCCGCAGCGCTCGCGGAGATAATGCCATTCCCCGATTTTGAGCGCGACGAGAAATGTCTTGTGCTGTCCCTGCGACGCGTACTTCCGGAGCTCCCGTCCGTTGAGCGCGAACACCACTTCGTCACGGTGCGGGCCCACCAGCGTGGTCCCCGTGCGCCGCTCCTCCGCCGCATGACTCTCAAGAGCAGCTCGGAACGCGTCCCGCAGTGCCGGTCCGGCTTCCGCCTCCACCGACGGCTGGTAGGTCACCGACGGTTTTTCCTCCTCCCCGGCAAGATGGAGATAGGCGGAGGAAATGTAGGACCGGAATTCGCCGAGAAATCGCGCCCGGTGTTCCGTGATCCCCGCACCGAGCTCCACGAGCTGTTCGTCCCACGGGACAATCGCGTCGCCGACGTCCCGCCGGAGTATACGGCTGTCGAGGAGAATCTTATTCCGCTGTTTCAGAACCCTCCGGAACTCCATCAGCGCGGTGAAGTACGGGGCGCTCGCCTGCGAAATGACAAAATCCAGAAATCGCCGCCGGTCGGCCGGAGCGCCCGTCGTGATCGGGCCGTGCTCGGGCGACGATATGACGATCGGGAACCGCCCGACGATCGACGAGTATGGTTCCACCTTCACGCGGTTGACGGTGACCATTTTTTCGCCGGTGGAAAGCTGGTAGGCAATGCGGGCATGCGCTTCGCGGCCCGTGTCGGCCAGAAGGGTTCCCTCGATCTCAAAGACATCCGACCCGATCATGACGGCAAGCGAATCGCTCGTCGCATAAAAACTTTTCGTGAGACAGAGATAGGAAATTGCCTCCAGAACGTTGGTTTTTCCCTGGCCGTTGTCGCCCAGGAGAACGTTCGCTCCCTGGCCGAATTCAAACACCGATTCCCGGTGATTCCGGAAATTCCGGATCTTAAGTGAAGTCAACCGCATGCACGAAATAGTGTCAGCTGTTCAGGCGAACGGGCATGATGAGCATGAGAAGCTGTTCCCCGTCCCGCTGGGTGACCGGGGAAACGATCGCCGCACGCGTCGCAGAGCTGAGCTGAAAGGTAACCTCGTCGGTATCGATGTGCGAGAGGATGTCCGTCACGTAGGTGGAGTTAAACCCGATCTCCATCTGTTCAGAGCTGTAATCGCATGGAATCGTTTCCCGCGCCTCACTGCCGAAATCGATATCCTCCGCCGACACCGTCATGGAGCCCTTCTTCAGGGAAAAACGAACCTGATGGTTGGTGGAGCTTGCATAGAGCGCGGCGCGGCGGACGGACGAGAGGAGAAGCTGTTTGTCGACGGTCGCGTTCTTCGCATTGTCCGTCGGAATCACGCTTTCGTAATTCGGATATTTTTCATCCACCAGCCGGGAGACGATCGTTGTGCCGCCGAGAGTGAATTTGACATGATGGTCGTCGAACATCATCGACAGATCGTCGTCCGTCACCGATTTTGCCACGATGTTCACCGCCTTTGCCGGGATGATCACCTCCCTCTCACCGGGCGAACTGAATGAGGTGTTGATGAATTTCACCAGGCGATGCCCGTCGGTGGCGACGGTCCGGATCTCCTTCTTCTTCATCTGGAACAGGATCCCGGTCATCGCGGGACGGAGTTCATCCGAACTGACGGCGAACGAGGTCTTTTCGATCAGCCGGCGGAAGATCTTTCCGTCCATTTTCAGTGAACTCGTCCCCTCGAAGGTCGGAAGCGTAGGAAAATTCTCGCTCGATTCTCCCGTCAGCTTATACTCGCCGGTGCCGGTCTTCATCACAATTTTATTATTCGCCACATCGGCCGAAAATTCGATGTCGGTGTTCGGGAGAGACCTGACCGTTTCGGAAAAACGTTTTGCCGGCACGGCAATGACTCCTTCGGAGACGTTTTTGACGCTTATCGAGGTCGAGATCGAAGTGTCGAGATCGGTTGCGGTAATCGTCAGCGTTGACCGCGAAATTTCAAAGAGGAAGTTTTCAAGAATCGGCAGTGTCGATTTCGACGGAACAACGCTTGCGACAAGACCCAGAACCTTTTGAAGTTCGTTGCTTGGTGCTGAGAATTTCATTCCAAAAGTCCCTTCAAAATTTCATAAAAAGACGACTTCGACAGTGAATTCGAAAGTACTAAAATTTTGTCATATTTACAAGGATGTATTTCCGGTATATTATTATATTTCAATAGATTAGAAAGAAAAAAGAAGAGTAAGAATAAGTCTGTTGATATGTGGAAAAAATCCCGTTTTGTGGGATTCGGAACTGCATTCGGCAAATGGATCTGTGGATAAAATGACCGGTTATCCACCGCCGTACCGGCACCCGGCTGAGGGCTGTCCGGACCGCAGATTATCCAGAAGGAGGGAACGCAAAGTAACAATTGGATAACAGAGTTATCCACATTCAAAGAAACACCCGCACGGTCTATCCGTTGCTCTCCAGCTTTGCCTTGATCTGCAGGATGACGGCTTTTTGTTTCGGGTCGATCTTCATGAGGTCTTCTATTGTCTGATAGGCGTGAATGACGGTGCTGTGATCGCGTCCGCCGAAGTGAAGACCGATGGTTTTCAGGGAGGAATTGGTCAGCTCTTTTGCGAGGTACATCGCGATCTGCCGCGCGTTCACGATCTCCTGCTTTCGGGTTTTGGCGCGGAGGAGATCGTCGGGGATCCGGAAATAATCGCAGACGGCCCGCTGAATTTCCTCGATGGTAATGTGCGTCCGGACCTCGCCGATGATGGAGCGCACCACCTCCCGTGTCAGGTCGAGCGTGATCGGGCGGCTCTCGAGCGACGAGCGCGCGAGCAGACTGATGAGGCATCCTTCCAGCTCGCGGATGTTGGAGGTGACGTTCGAGGCGATGAACTCGACGACGTCCTGAGCGAGGTCTATCCCCTCGTCGCCGCTTTTTCTCTGCAGGATCGCGATGCGCGTCTCCAGGTCGGGGGGCTGGATATCGGCGGTCAGTCCCCACTGAAAACGGGATATGAGCCGTTCATTGAGGCCCTTGAGTTCCTTGGGCGGTTTATCGGACGACAGGATGATCTGGCGTCCGTGCTGGTGGAGGGTGTTGAAGGTGTGAAAGAAGATATCCTGCGTTTTTTCCTTTCCGGCGAAAAACTGAATATCGTCCACGATCAGGAGATCGACACTCCGGTAAAAATTCGAAAAATCGTTGATGCGGTCTCTCTGGATGGCGTCGACAAAATCGACGGTGAATTTTTCGCTTGAGGTGTAAAGGACCCTGCGGGTGGGATCGGTGGCCAGAACGTGGTTGCCGATGGCGTGGACCAGATGAGTTTTGCCGAGGCCCACACCGCCGTAGATCACGAGCGGATTGAAGGATGTTCCGCCCGGGTTGTTGCTCACCGCCTGGGCGGCCGCACGCGCGAACTGGTTGCTCTCCCCCTTGATATATTTATCGAAGGTGTAGCGGGGATTGAGCGTCGAATTGATCGGCGGGCGGTGCTGAACGGCCCCCCGCGCGCGGGTGTCGAGCGAGATCGACGGGGACGGTGTGCGGACCGGGGCCGTCTCCTCGGGAAGCATTTTGTCGATCGATTCGAGGATGACCTCCCTGTCGTCGATATTGATCTCGTATTCGATCGTCGTTTCCCTGCCGGTGACGCTCGTGAGCGCCTCCGTCATGAGGGAGTAATAGTGCTCGTCAAGCCATTCAGAAAAAAACTGGCTAGGTACCTGAATGGTGAAGACCCCCCCCTCAGATTTCATCGGGAGGATCGGTTCGAACCATGTTTTGAAGCTCTGGCTGTTCACCCGCTCCTTAATAATTCTGAGGCAGTTCGACCAGATCTCGTCCTGGCGCAGAGGTATGATCGGTTCTTCCGCAGTGCGGAGGGGATCGTTGGGATTATCAACGGGCTCGTTCATCAAAATTCAGACTTTAAATAGTTGTTATTATTGAACTTATTTTAATTATGCCCGCATTATCTACAGGATATCCACACAATTGTCAACCCGAGTAAAAAAACCGGAAAAAAAGGTATAATTTGAGCCTGGTGAAGTGAGGGTTTCATCGGGGTAGATGATAACGAATAGAACAGGTAACGGAAACTTATTCACAATTTACTTAAAGTGAAAAAGCGGTATAACGTCAAAGAAAATGTGGAAAAGGTCACCCCGGGAAAACTTATCCACACGTTGTCAACCAAAGAAATTTCTCCCTAACAATTCAATAATACAAAGAAAAAGATGTCATGGCAAGAGAAAAATGGGCCGGGGTCGTTTGTTTTTACCCCTATAAATCTGTATATTCATTCGAAATATCGGATAATACCGCTGAAGAGGATTGTATCGGCAATCCTCTTTTTCTATCTACCATCCTCACGAAGGATCTGTCATGAAGAGAACGTTTCAGCCCAGCAATACAAAGAGGAAGAACAAGCACGGATTCCGGGCCCGGATGAAGAGCAAGGACGGAAGGAAAGTGCTCGCCCGTCGTCGCGCGAAGGGCCGGTGGAAACTCACTGTGAGCGATGAGCGGTAGAGAGACGGGAAGCGGACTTCACCTTTGTGAGAAACGCTCTTCCGAAATCAGATATCCTCAGAGGAAAAAAGATCTTTACAGTTGTTTTTCAGCACGGCAGAAGAATTGAAGGTAAATTTATCCGCTGCTACCTTTGTCCGCATCCTGTGATCCCAGCCGATGAGCCGTTCAGGTGGCAGGTCGGCTTCGCCGTTGCCGGCAAAGTGCGCCGGGCGGTCGACCGCAACCGCATGAAGCGGCTTCTCCGGGAATCCTACCGATGTCAGAAAGATCTCTTCAGTGCCGCCACCGCCTCCGCCCGGACTTCTCTCGCGATTGTCTTTTTATTTTCCGTGCCGACGCACCACCGGCGTGAACTGCCGACGTTTCAGCAGGTGGCCGACGATATGAAATCCATTCTGATCCGCGCCTCCGCCCGGGGTGCCGCATGATGCGCGCTCTTCTGCTGTTCCTCATCCGTCTGTACCGGCTGATCATCTCCCCCGCCCTTCCGGCGCATACCTGCCGGTTTGCACCGAGCTGTTCCGCGTACGCCCTTGAAGCGGTCGGGCGATTCGGCGCCCTGCGGGGATCATGGCTGGCCGCGAAACGCATCCTCCGGTGTCATCCGCTCCACCCCGGCGGCTACGACCCGGTACCTCATAAGTAATGTCGCATCACGAGAATCTGAAGGACTGCCATGGACCGTAAAGCAATTGCCGGTTTTATCCTCATCGGGTTGATCCTGATGGTTTGGATGTGGAAGAACGCTCCGACACCGCAGAATTCATCCCCCGAAGCGGACACCCTGAAGGTGCAGATCGCCGTCCCCGACACCGGAAGGAAGGCCCCCTCCCCCACCGTCCAGGGAGACAGCCTCGGCAGGTTTTTCTCCGCCCTTCCGCACCTCCCCGCGACCTCCGTGACCGTTGAAACCCCGCGGTACACCGCGACACTCTCGTCCCGTGGCGGCGCCATCCTCTCCTGGGTGATGAAAGGCTATGCCACCTGGGATCACTATCCGGTGAACCTCATCGGCGACCGGCCCGGCGGTGATTTTAACATGATCTTCCTCACCGCAGACGGCAAGCTTATCAACACCCGTCAGCTCGATTTTTCCTTAGACCGGCCGGCCGGATCGGTGAATTCGATCACGGGAACCGATTCACTGACGCTGACCTTTACCCTCTCGGTCGACGGCAACAGCAAGCTGGTCAAGAAGTTAACGTTCCACGCCGACCGGTATGATTTCGACGCCGATTTCCAGTTCGTCGGCATGCAGCAGATAATCTCCAACTATGAATACCAGGTTGTCTGGGAAAACGGTCTCCGGTACCAGGAGGCCAACACCATCAACGAATCGAACTTTGCAAAAGCCTCCGCCTTCTCCGGCGGCGAGCTGACCGAGATCGACGCAACGAATTTCAACGAGCAGTACAAACAGTCGATCACCGGCCGCACCGCCTGGGTTGCGACCCGCAACAAGTACTTCGCCGTCGCGATCATTCCGCGCGGCAAGGAATCCCAGGGCGCCATGCTCGAGGGGAGCCGTGAAAAACTGCCCGACAACGGCGCAAAGGAAAATTACAGCCTCACGCTGAAAATGCCCTTCACGGGATCGTCGTTCGAGTCCGACCGGTTTACGGTGTTCCTCGGCCCGCTCGACTTCGACATGGTGAGGGCGTACAACGTCGAACTCGACCGCATCATGAGTCTCGGCTCGGTATGGATCATACGGCCGATCTCCCAGTACGTGATCATCCCCGTCTTCAAGTTTCTCCGGCTTTTCATCTCCAACTACGGGATCATCCTCCTCATCTTCGCGCTCATCATCAAGATCGTCCTCTACCCTCTCACGAAAAGCAGCATGACCTCGATGAGGAAGATGCAGAAGCTTCAGCCGATGATGGAGGAGATCAAGGCGAAATACAAGGACGATCCTCAGAAAATGAACCAGCAGGTGATGCGGCTGTACAAGGAGTACGGCGTGAACCCCGCCGGGGGCTGTCTTCCCCTGCTTCTGCAGCTGCCGATCCTCTACGCCCTCTGGGCGGTGTTCAGCGCCACGATCGAATTGCGGCAGGCGCCCTTTTTCGGATGGATCAACGACCTTTCATCGCCCGACATCATTGCCACACTGCCGTTCCATATTCCGATATTCAATATCGACAAGCTGAGCGGCCTGGCCATCCTCATGGGCATCACGATGTTCGTTCAGCAGAAGATGTCGGTCAAGGATCCCCGTCAGAAGATGATGGTCTGGCTTATGCCTGTGATGATGACACTCCTCTTTAACGGCTTTCCCGCAGGTCTGAACCTCTACTATTTCATGTTCAATCTCCTCTCGATCGGACAGCAGGCATGGGTCAACAAGAAGCACGAGGACGAGCCGCTCAGGAAGGTCGAGGAAAAGAAAAACCGGGGAGGGATATTCGCCAAGTTCGCGAAGAACATGCCGAAACTGAAGCAGTGACAGGCGTCCCGAAAATGACGATAAACAGAAGCCCCGCCGATGAGCGGGGCTTTTGATTTTCAGCCCACTCTTTCGTTAATTTCTTCTCTCACTATGATTACCTCTCCAAACGATGTCATCGCCGCGGTCGCAACGCCGGTGGGCGAGGGCGGCATTGCGGTCATCCGCATCAGCGGTTTGAACGCAATCGGGGTCGCGGACGCGGTTTTCACCGGTTCCGTTCCCCTGCGCGAGGTCCGGACCCAGACCGCGCATGTCGGCGCCATCCGCACACAGTCGGGGGAGATCATCGACCAGGTGGTCGCGCTTCTGTTCCGGGAGCCGAACTCGTACACCGGTGAAAATACCGTCGAGGTGAGCTGTCACGGCGGTTTTTATGTGACGAGACGCCTGCTTGCAAGGATCCTTGAAGCGGGCGCGCGCATGGCCGGGCCTGGCGAGTTTACACGCAGGGCATTTCTGAACGGACGCATCGACCTGCTCCAGGCCGAGGCGGTTGCCGATCTGATCCACGCAAAAACAGAGCTGTCACACCGGACCTCCGTCCAGCGGCTGGAGGGAACTCTTTCCGGCATCGTCAGAGATCTCAGGAACGACCTGGTGAACATCAGCAGTCTGCTGGAGCTCGAGCTCGATTTTTCGGAAGAGGGGATAGACGTTGCCGACAAGCATGAGATCGGACAAAAGATTTCTTCGGTGATCGGACAGCTCGGGAAGATTGCAGGAACCTACAGGTATGGGAGGATATCCCGCGAAGGAGTGAGGGCTGTAATCGTTGGAAAGCCAAACGTAGGTAAATCGAGTATTATCAATAATTTACTTAATGAAAATCGGGCCATTGTCACCGACATTCCGGGGACGACGCGGGATGTGTTGAGGGAAGAACTCGATATCGAAGGAATCTTGTTCACTCTGTCAGATACGGCGGGGATCCGCACCGGAAAAGACGAAGCGGAGAAGGAAGGGATAAGCAGAGCGCACACGGAAGCGATGTCGGCCGATCTGATACTCTATGTGGCCGACTGTTCTGAGCCGGTCTCGGATGCGGACAGAAAAATTTTTACCCGGCTCAAGGAGTCGAACAGTCTTGCCGGGACAATCATCGTCGGAAACAAAAAGGATCTTCTGAGAACGGACGATAACTTTCTGCGGGAATTCATTTCGGACGATCCGAACATAATCTTATGCTCGGCAAAAACCGGCGAAGGGATGGACGATCTCAGGTCCGCCATGGTCCGTATAGCGGTCGGAACCGATCACCACCTCGGAGAAAAAAATATCTGCATCACCAGCATTCGCCACAAGGACGCGATTGAGAAGGCGATAACCGGCCTCGAGGCCGCGTTGGATGATATCCGCACAGCGAAAAGCAACGAATTCATAAGTCTGAATATCCGGCTTGCGATAGAATCTCTCGGAGAGATCATTGGGGAAGTGACCACCGAGGATCTTTTAAACAACATATTTTCAAAATTCTGCATCGGCAAATAACTTGTTTCACGTGAAACAAATGGGCGACGTAGGCGGAGAGTATGATATTGTTGTGATTGGCGGAGGGCATGCCGGAATTGAAGCCGCGCTTGCCGCCGCCAGAATGAACCGCCGTACCCTCATGATTACGATGCAGAAAGCGGCCATTGGAAGAATGTCGTGCAATCCCGCCATTGGAGGTACTGCGAAAGGGCATCTGGTTCGCGAAATCGATGCAATGGGGGGGGAAATGGGAAAACTGGCAGATTCCACCGGAATCCAGTTCCGGATGCTGAACCGATCCAAAGGGCCGGCAGTATGGTCGCCGAGGTGCCAAAGCGACAGGGAGTGGTATTCCAGGGAAGCCGCGCGGGTGATATCAGAACAGCCGGGGCTCGATGTCCTGGAAGATGCTATCAGGGATATTGTCGTTTCCCCGGATGGCGGAAGCCGGAAAATTTCTGCCGTAATAACCGGGCAGAATGGGACTATCAGATGCCGGTCATTGGTTCTTTGTGCCGGCACATTTTTAAGAGGTATTCTCCATACCGGAGAATCCGAGAAAAAAGGGGGGAGGTTCGGAGAACAGGCATCTTACGGCATTACCGAATGCCTTGAAAACATCGGTTTTTCGAGCGGCCGCCTCAAGACCGGAACGCCCCCGAGGATCGATATCAGATCGGTCGATTTTTCAAAGGTAACGGAACAGCATAGCGACGATCCCCCGCGTCCGTTTTCGTTTCAGAACCGGAGGATTTCGAACCGCCTTATTCCGATGTACCTGACACATACGAATCCCGACACCCACAGGATCCTTGAGAAGGGGTTCGATCGGTCTCCGATGTTTACCGGCAGAATCAAGGGGGTCGGGCCGAGGTATTGTCCTTCGATCGAGGATAAAATCGTCCGTTTCAGCGACAGGGAAAGTCACCAGATATTCCTCGAACCGGAAGGGTATACAAGCGAGATTATCTATGTCAACGGGTTTTCGACGAGCCTTCCGGAGGAAATACAGTTGGAAGCGTTAAAGACAATTCCGGGCCTCGAAAAGGTGAGAATGCTGAGACCCGGATATGCCGTCGAGTATGATTTTTTCCCGCCCCATCAGCTGAAGCCGACGTTCGAGACGAAAAGTGTTGAAGGTCTCTATTTTGCCGGCCAGATCTGCGGAACTTCCGGATATGAAGAGGCCGCGGCGCAGGGGCTGATGGCCGGAATCAATGCCGCCCTCCGGCTTTCCGATGGAGGGGAGCTGGTGCTCAAAAGATCCGAAGCTTATATCGGAGTTTTACTGGACGACCTGATAAACAAGAGCACGGAGGAGCCCTATCGGATGTTTACATCGAGGGCCGAGTACAGGCTTCTTCTCCGCCAGGATAACGCCGACCGCCGGCTTATGGAATATGGAATAAGTCTGGGATTGATCCCGGCAGATACGGCAGTAAGGTTCAGAAAAAAAGCCGAATTGATCTCTGCGGGGATCCCGTTTCTGGAAAAGATGTTTGTCGACCCCGCGGAGATAAACCCCTATCTTGAGGCGAAGGGCACTTCGCCTGTCTCCCAGCGGGAAAACATCTCACAGCTTCTCAGGCGGCCGGAGGTGGTCCTGGGCGAATTGTTGGGGATGGAATCGATACTCCGGGAAAATTATGTGCAGAGGCTCTATGCGGAGGGAGACGAACAGATCAGGATGGAAGTAATCGAACAGCTCGACATCGAAACGAAGTACAAAGGATACATCGATCGCCAGATCGAACAGGTGGAAAAGTTTGTACATTATGAAGAGATAAGAATCCCGGACAACTTCGAGTTCGCATCACTCAAGGCGCTCTCCGCCGAGGGTAAGGAAAAATTATCCCGCGTTCGTCCGGTCTCGATCGGCCAGGCATCACGCATCGCCGGCGTCACACCCGCCGATATTTCCGTCCTCATGATCCATCTCAGAAACTGAAATGTTTCACGTGAAATAGCGCGCTATAAATTCAATATAAACAATTATTTATATGGCACATAATTGACGCCACGGGCGCTTAAATTCAGAACAATCTGCCTCAAGAACGGCATGCAGATGAATGATGCCGAACTTGCCGCGTTCTCGGCTTACACCGATCTCCTTCTCGAATGGAATGCAAAAATAAATCTTGTCTCCCGGAAGGATACCGACAGAATATGGACGCGCCATCTTCTCGGCTCCATTTCGTTTCTCTTCTCCCATTCACTGGTTGAGCGGACGTCTCTCCTCGATATCGGAACGGGAGGCGGACTCCCCGGAATTCCAATCGCAATTCTGTACCCGTCGATCCGGATCACCCTCGTCGACTCGATCCGGAAAAAAACGACCGCGGTTGCCGATATCGTTTCCCGTCTTCATCTTCCGAATGTTGAGGTGATCACGTCGCGGGTCGAAGATCTGGCCGGCGGGAAACAGCCTCCGGCCGCGTACGACTATCTTTTCGCCCGGGCCGTCGCTCCGATGGAGGACCTCATTACGTGGGGAAAACCGCTTCTGGCCCCCCGCAGGTCTCCGGCCTCATCGCCGGGGGAAGGCAGGCGCATCTCTCTTCCGACCGGATCCATTATCCTGCTGAAAGGGGGAGATATCGGGGAGGAGGCGGAACGCGCCCGCCGCCGTCACCAGCCGTCGGCCATCGACGTCGTACCGATAGTATTCGATGCCGGCGAAGCGGCCGGGGAGCTTGTCGACAAAAAAATGATTATCATTAGGCCATAACGGGATGAAAGATTCAACGAAATTGTTTGATCAGCTCCGCAGGCTCGCCACCGAACAGCGGAACCCCCGGAGCAGATCGATCGATCTGCTTCCGGTGCGGCGCATTCTCGGGATCATCAACCGGGAGGATATGACGGTTCCGCGGGCGGTACGGAGGGAACTGCCCTCGATCGCCCGGGCTGTTGAAGCGGTCGTCCGTGCGCTCCGGCAGGGGGGCCGGCTGTTCTATGTCGGCGCGGGAACCAGCGGAAGACTGGGCGTCCTCGATGCATCCGAATGCCCCCCCACATTTGGGACGGATCCCGGCATGATCCAGGCGATCATCGCCGGCGGGAAAAATGCGGTATTCCGTTCGATGGAGGGGGTGGAGGACAGGTATGCGGAAGGAATGCGGCAGATCCGCAGGCATCGGATCTCCCGGAAGGATGTGGTCTGCGGTATCGCCGCAAGTTTCCGGACGCCGTTTGTCGCGGGGGCCGTCCGTGAGGCGAAGCGACGGGGAGCGACGACTCTGTTCATCACGACGAATCCGAAGTCCGTTCTGAGAAACGCCTCCTTCGCCGACATTCGCCGGTCGATCGACGTTCCGGTCTGCATTGAAGTGGGGCCGGAGGTGATCATGGGATCGACCAGGATGAAGGCGGGCACTGCTCAAAAAATGGCGCTGAACATGATCACCACCGCTTCGATGATCAGGCTCGGAAAAGTCTATGAAAACATGATGGTCGATCTTCAGATGAAGAGCCGAAAACTGGAGGAGCGCGCAAAGCGGATTGTCATGCTTGCCTCCGGCGCGGGATACGCGGAGGCGGAGGCTGCGCTGAAAACGGCCGGGGGGAAGGCAAAAACGGCAATTGTCGCGTTGCAGCTCGGAATTTCGGCGGAGGCGGCAGAAAAAAGGCTCAGGAAGGCAAACGGTTTTATCAGAAAGGCTTCGGGAAAGAGACGATGAGCAAAGGGCAGAAATTTCTGGATGAAGAATTTTTTCCGCCGTTCGAAGGGTTTCCGGAAGAAGGCATCGCCTTCCTCCGGCAGTTGAAGAAGAACAACAACAGGGAGTGGTTTGCGGCGAACAAGCTCCGGTACGAGGAACAGGTTAAACTGCCCATGCTCTCCCTGATTGCGGCGCTCAAAGGTCCGCTCTCGGGAATCGTTCCTGAGATCGAAATCAATCCGAAGAAGAATATCTTCCGGATTTACCGCGATACCCGTTTCAGCAAGAACAAACTGCCGTACAAAACACACGTTGCGGCGGTCTTTCATCTCCGCGGTCACTGGGAGGAGAGCGCCGGATTTTATCTTCACATCGAACCTGACGGCGTTTATGCGGGGGGAGGAATTTACATGCCGGACGGGCCGCAGTTGAAAAAGCTCCGGAGAGCCATCGCCACCCGGCCGGAGGAATTCCTCGCGATCGTCCGGGACAAATCCTTTGTGAAAACCTTCGGTACCCTCGAGGGAGAAAAGCTTCAGCGGGCGCCGCTGGGGTACGCTCCGGATCACCCCATGGTGGAATGGTTGAAATTCAAGCAGTTCTTCACGGGCGTCGAATGGAGCCTGGAGACATGTTTCCGGAGAAAATTTCCCGATGCCGTCGCCTCCCTCTACGGGGAGCTCGCACCGCTGATCCGGTTTCTGAACAGCGCACTAGGAAAGTGACCGCCGGACGAGGTCGTCGATCCGCCCGACGGCTTCCGCGAACTGACCGGGCGGGGGGAGAAGACTGACGACGATCAGCTGATCGTGCCCGGCCTCGAAGAAATAACCGGGAAACACCGCCACAGCGGCCTGTTCGAGAATCTGCACCGCCCACTCTTCGTCATTCCTGATATTCGGAAGCCGCAGCATGCCGTACCATCCGGCACTGCAGGCAAGAGCCGTGCATGGAGAATCCCCGGAAAAACGCCCCGCCATCTGCCCGTAATTGCCCGCCGTTCGTTCACGTATTGCCTGACGTACAACACCGCCCGCCTCCAACAGCCCGGCGAGAGCGAGCTGAACCGGTGTGTTCACCGAGAGATAGGTATCGCAGAGGATCTCCAGCCGCTCTGCGGCTTCCTGCCGCGCGCCGCGCGGACCCGAAAGGACGATCCAGCCGAGCTTCATCTGCGGAAGAGCCGCCAGTTTTGACAGGCCGTTCAGCGTAAAGGTGAGAGTCGCCTCTCTTCCGGCGGTGCTGGCGGGCGCCTGGGCACCCGGGAAGGAATAATCGATGAATACCTCGTCACAGATGACCGGGAGATTCCGATCCGCCGCGATGCGGTCGAGGATGGCATGCTCGTCCGCTGAAAGATAATGTCCCGTCGGGTTATGGGGCTGGACAACGATGATGCCGCGCGTTGCAGGAGAGACGGCTTCCTGCAGTGAGGCAAAATCGATATGCCACGACCCGTCGTACAGAAGGCGGTACGGCCGGAGGGAGACGTCGCAGATCCGGGCGATGAATTCGAAAAGGGGGTAGGACGGTTTGGGCACCAGGAGCTCCTCGCCCGGATTGCAGAGGAGCTTCATGATGAGCGTATAAGCCTCACTTGTGCTGGCGGTCAGGAAAACGTCATCCATCCCGATCGGGGTCTGTTGTTCCGCATAGGTGCGTACGACGGTTTCGCGCGCCGAGAGCAGTCCGCGGGCTTCCGGACGGTAACGCAGGCTGGAATGTGATGAGAGGGCGGAGGCGATCTGCTCGGCGGGGTAGGGGAAGCCGAGCTCCGTCGGATTGGAGGATGTCAGATCCAGGATCTGTCTGCCGCTTCCCCGGAGACGATCCGAGAGGAGACTGAGTGCGTTGGGACTTCTCTGCCAGTTTGTTCTTTCCGAAAACATGGCGCGGAAGGGGGAGATCACTCCTCGTCGAGGGCGAGTGTCTTGCTTTTCGACATGCGCAGGCGCTCATTGTGGTCGAGGTAGCGTTTCCGGAGGCGGAGCGACTTGGGGGTCACCTCGATGTATTCATCGTCCGCGATCCATTCGATTGCCTGTTCCAGCGAATGGATGCGGGGAGGTTCGAGGCGGATCGCCTCATCCGCGCCGCTGGCGCGCATATTGGTGAGCTGTTTGGTTTTACAGACATTGACGATGATATCCTCCTCGCGCGCGTTTTCGCCGACGATCATTCCCTTGTAGACGCGGGTCCCGGGTTCGATGAAGAAGGTCATCCGTTCCTGGAGTTTCCACATCGCGTAGCCTGTTGCGGATCCGTCCTCCAGCTGGATGACGGCGCCTTTGTTGCGCGTGGAAAGATCGCCCTTGTAGGGCTCGTAGCCGTGGAAATTGTGGTGGAGGATGCCGGTACCCTTTGTCTCGGTCATGAACTCCGACCGGAAGCCGAGCAGGCCGCGGGCCGGGACGATGAATTCAAGCCGCGTGTTGCCCTGGGAGGGGAGCATATTCTTCATGATGCCGCGCCGGCGCCCGAGGTTCTGGATGACCGCTCCCGAGAACTCGTCCGGGACGTCGATGATGACATGTTCCATCGGTTCGCACAGAACGTCGTCGATGCGTTTGTAGATGACCTCGGGAGCGGAGACCTGAAATTCGTACCCTTCACGCCGCATCGTCTCGATCAGGATGCCCAGATGCAGTTCGCCGCGCCCGCTTACCTTGAACACGTCGGGGCTGTCGGTGAGCTCGACGCGAAGGCTCACATTGGAGCGCAGTTCGCGCGCGAGGCGTTCGCCCAGATTGCGGGTGGTGACGTATCGCCCTTCCTGTCCGGCAAATGGGGAATTATTGACCACGAAATTCATCGACATGGTCGGTTCTTCGATGGTCACGAACCGGAGGGGCGTGGGATCGGCCGCATCGGCGATGGTTTCGCCGATGTCGACATCCTCCATTCCGGCGATGGCGATGATATCCCCGACCTCGCCGGTGCTGATCTCGATCCGCTTCAGCCCTTCAAATGTATAGATTTTCGAAACCCGGGCGTCTTCAACCGACGTGTCGCGGTGGACCACCTTCATCGGGGCGCCGAGCCGGATGGTGCCCTGTTCTATCTTTCCGATGCCGAGGCGGCCCAGGTAATCATTGTAGTCGATCGTCGTGACGAGCATCTTGAACGGAGCACTGCTGTCGCCCCGCGGCGGGGGTATCCTGCTGACAATTGCGTCGAACAGGGGCCGGAGATCGGAACTTTCATCCTCCAGCTCGCGTTTTGCGATTCCCTGTTTTGAGATGCAGTAAATGGTCGGGAAGTCGAGCTGGTGATCGTGGGCGCCGAGCGAAAGGAAGAGCTCGAAGACCTCGTCCAGTACGACGTGGGCCCGGGCATCCTTCCGGTCGATCTTGTTGATGACGACGATCGGCTGAAGGTTCAGGTCGAGCGATTTCTTCAGGACGAACTTCGTTCCGGGAAGGGGGCCTTCTGCGGCGTCGACGAGGAGGAGGACCCCTTCGACCATTTTGAGCGTTCGTTCGACTTCCCCGGCGAAATCGGAATGACCGGGCGTGTCGACGATGTTGATCTTGAGTTTCTGTTTTCCGGCGGGATCGCTGTAGAACACCGCCGTATTCTTTGCCAGAATGGTGATGCCGCGCTCGCGTTCCAGTTCGTTGGAATCCATCACCCGCTTCACAACCTCCTGGTTGTCGCGGAATGTGCCGGTCTGGCGGAGCATGTGATCGACCAGGGTTGTTTTTCCGTGGTCAACGTGTGCGATGATGGCGATGTTTCGTATGTTTTCCTGTGAGATCATTCTTCGGTGAAACGGTTGGGGGTGAATAAAAAACGCCTTAAGCAGATGCACTGCCCAAGGCGTCGGCCCATCAGGCGACACGGGCAACTGAATGAATTTTACCGGAGAGCCGGCCTTCTACGAAGCCGTGCCGGCGCAGTGCCGGTCGAACATCGCGGTCAGGAGCACCGCAAGTTCAGCGGGATCCAGAAGTTCAATGTCGGACCGGTGAATCATCTCGACAAGTTTGCCGTTCTTCAGCAGGGCGAAGGACGGAGACGAGGGAGGCATGTTCGTCAGGTAGCTCCGGGCTCTCTGCGTCGCTTCCCTGTCGCCGCTTGCGAAGACCGTCGCCACCACGTCGGGCCGGACGGAATGGCGGAGTGCCAGCGCAAGCGCCGGCCGGGCAATGCCCCCTGCGCATCCGCAGACCGAATTGACGAACAGGAGACAGGTCCCCGGCTGTTGGGTCAGAGTTCTGTCGACTTCCCCCGGGGTGGTCAGTTCCCTTACCCCGAGGCGTGTCACCTCGCCTTTGATCTGCTGAACAAGTATGTCGTACATGACGCTCTCCGTGTGATAAAGAACCCGTACAACTGATCGGTAAATATACCAAATTTCCGGCGGTAACGGAAATGTTCTCGGGGCGGGGATGGTGCCGGAGACCGGCCCTGCGGGGAGGATGGTGAAGGTTTGACTCTGATTCCGGGGATTAGTATAATTGGACTTTTATGGTCTAATAGTCGAACCCATGTCCAAAGCTTCAGCCGGCCATCATACGGGGGATCATTCGACCCGGAAGCAGATTCTCGAATCTGCCCTCCGGCAGTTCGGCCATTTCGGTTTTTCCAAAGTCACGATGAATGATATCGCGGCCGAGATCGGAATGGGAAAGGCGACGCTCTATTATTATTTCCCGACGAAGGAGGAACTGTTCCAGGCGGTTCTGGAAAATGAACACCGGCAGTTTATCTGCTCCCTCGAGGATGCCGCAGCGAAAAAGGGTTCCGCCGCGAAAAAGATACGGCATTATGTTGCGATGAAGATGGACAATTTCTACAACATGACCAACCTGAACATCGCCGATTTTCGGAACTGGCATACGGTGAAGCCGTTTCTTCAGGAGACATACCAGCGGTTTGCAGACGAGGAACAGGCCATCATCGGCCATTTCCTCAAAGGGGGGATGGATGCGGGCGATTTTACGGTCACACCGGTTGAACGCATATCGTATGCACTTCTCCAGGTTCTCCGCGGTCTCCGGTGCCATTTCCTCCGCTCCATCGAAGGACCCCGCGTCGATCCGGAAAAATTTCAACAGCTGAAACAGGAAGCGCTGTTCGTGACGGACCTCATTCTCAACGGCCTGAAGTCGTCCACATGCGCTTCACAGTAACCGATCACTCATACGATCAGAGAAGTTTATGAAGAATAAAAAGTGGTACATTGTCGCCGGCATCGTCCTGGTGTTTGCACTGATTCTGCTTGTCAGGATTCTGCAGGGAAACGCCTCCTCCGATCAGCGCCGTCAGAGCGCCCCGCTTGTCCGCTGTGAACCCCCGCGACAGGAGACGGTATACGACGAACTGTCCTACACGGGCGATATCCTCCCGATCCAGCAGGCGAGCATCTACTCCAAGGTGAGCGGCAATCTGGAAAAGATCTACGTCGACATCGGAACGCAGGTGAAAGAGGGCGAACTGCTCGCGCTGATCGATACGACGGAGCTTGTCCAGCAGCTTCAGCAGACCTCTGCGACGTACGAGAACAACCGGCTGGCCTACGAACGGAACAAGGAACTCATCGGTCAGAACCTGATTGCCCGCCAGGATCTCGATAATGCCGAAGCGGCGATGAAGGTTGCCAGGGCGGCGTATGAGACGGCCCGGACGCGCCTCGGATACGCCTATATCACGGCCCCCTTCAGCGGTATCATCACGAAACGCTATCTCGACCAGGGAGCCAACGTCACGTCCGACAATACGCTCCTGTACACGCTGATGGATATGAACTCGATGAAAATGATCATTCCGATACAGGAAAAGGACCTCCCGCGGGTCACGAAGGGCAAAAAAGCGATCATTTCGGTCGATGCGTACCCCGGCAAGACCTTCGACGGCGTTGTGACACGGCTCAGCCAGGCCGTCGATCTCACCAGCAGAACAATGGACGTGCAGATCGACATTCCGAATCCCGGCGCTCTTCTCAAGCCGGGAATGTACGCGAATGTCCAGCTCATCGTTGCCGAGCTCGCGAACGGCCTGACTCTCCCGACGATCTCGATCCTGAAGGATGAACAGGGATTATGCGTCTATACGGTACAGGGAAACGTGGCGCACAGAATTACAGTGGTGCCCGGGGTTGAAAAGAACGGGCGGACGCAGATCGTGAGCGGTCTGCATCCCGGGGATCGTGTGGTTACCGTGGGTCAGCAGTTTGTCAAAGACGGCGGAACCGTTCAAATCCAACAATAATTTCACGGATCTTTCGTTATGTGGCTGACACGACTAGCTCTTCGCTATCCAATTTCGACGTTTCTGTTCGCGCTGACGATTCTTGTCCTCGGATTCGTTTCGTTCCGGCAGCTGCCGGTCGATCTCCTCCCCAACATCAGCGTTCCCGTTGTGAGTACGATTACCTACTACTCCGGCGCCGGGCCGCTCGACATGGAGCAGTCTGTGACCGTCTTCATCGAACGGGGCGTCAGCTCGGTCAATGACGTCGACTATGTCCAGTCGAGCACCCGGGAGGGCATTTCACAGGTCCGCATCAATTTCAACTGGAACGCAAACCTGGACGTCGGTCTCGTCGACGTCGTCCAGCGTGTGAACCGGATATTCACCCAACTGCCGACCGGCGTTACCCAGCCGATCGCCCTCCGATTCGATATTACCCAGCTTCCGGTCTGCAACCTTGCGGTCTCGGGCAACATCGATCCCCGGGATCTGTATGACCTCGGCCTGAACGTCATCGAGCCGCAGATTGAACACGTCTCCGGTGTGGCCTCGGCGCAGGTGCTGGGGGGACGCATCCGGGAAATTCATGTCACCCTCGACCGGACGAGACTCCAGGCGCTTCAGCTTCCCGTGATGGACGTCTTCAACGCAGTGGCCAATTCCAACCTGATCCTCCCGTCGGGGGACCTGAAAACCGGCAAACTCGACTATACCCTCCAGACCGAGAGCCGGTTCAATGTTGTGAAGCCGATGGGGGATATCGTCATCAAGACGGTCCGCGGGATTCCCATCCGGGTGCGGGACGTCGGCCACGTGGACGACAGTTATCAGGAAGAGACGGAGATCATCCGCGTGAACGGCAAACCGGGACTCACGCTCAGAGTCCAGAAGCTGGCCGGCGCAAATACCGTCGATGTTGTCGATAACGTCCTCCATGCACTGCCGAAGCTGACCGGCATACCTCCCGGTGTCAAGATCACTCTTTCCTTCGACCAGTCGCTGTACATCCGCCAGACGATTTCCGGCCTCCAGCGCGAGGCGTTTCTCGGCGCGGTTCTTGCTATGGCGGTTATTCTCCTCTTCCTGAGAAACGTTCGCGGGACGCTCATCATCATCGTTGCGATTCCGCTTTCCATCCTCATCACGTTCATATGGTTCAGATTCGGCGGGGTCACGCTCAACATCATGACGTTCGGCGGTCTTGCGCTGGCCGTGGGAAGGCTTGTCGACGACTCCATCGTGGAACTGGAGGCGATTTCCCGTCACTATAATCACCCGAGGCCCAACGAATCCCGACTTCAGCAGACGCTTGCGGCGGCAAAAGAGGTGGCGGCGCCGATTTTCGTCTCGACCCTTACGACCGTCATCGTCTTTCTCCCGATCGTGTTCCTCACGGGTATCGCCAAGCTCCTGTTCATTCCGCTGACGATCACCATAACGGTGGCGCTGTTCGGATCGTTCTTCGTCTCCCGTTCCGTGACGCCGCTGATGTGCCTGAACTACCTGCCGCCCGAAAAGGCGCTCGACCGCGGTTCACAGAAACTGCCGGACCGGATCAGGGTGTGGGCGCACGACACGCTCGACAAGATCGACGCGGTGTACCGCCGCTGGCTGCAGTGGACCCTCTCGCACCGCCGCATGGTGATCACCCTCATCGTGGTGTTTGCCCTCGCATCGCTGGTGCTCTTCAAATTCATCGGCACCGAGTTCTTCCCCGATCAGGACGAAGGGCAGTTCATGATCACGGTCAAACTGCCCGTCGGCACCCGGGTTGAGGTCACCGATCAGTACATGCGCCAGATTGAGGAAATTCTGAGACAGGACGTTCCGGAAATTCAGGCGGTTATCTCGGATGCCGGGGTTCCCCCGACGCGAAGCGCCAATTTCTTCAGCAGGAATACGGGCAGTCACTCGGCGAATATCCAGGTGGCGCTCGTTCCGCCGGATCAGCGGAAACGCTCTATTTTCGATATCATCACAGCGCTCCGGCCGCGGCTGGCAAAAGTTCCCGGCGCCAGCATGTTCATCAGTCCGAGCGGATTTCTGCGATTTTTGTTAAATTTCGGCACTTCCGCACCTGTTGATGTGGAAATCAGGGGTTTCGACCTGACGGACGGCGCGAAGCTCGCCAGGCGGGTGAACGACATCGTCCGCGGTATTCCGGGCGCCACCGATGTGCAGGTCAGCCGCGAGGATAATCTCCCCGAGCTGTTCGTCCACATCGACCGCGACAAGGCGGGCACCCTCGGGATCAACGTCGCCCAGATCGCGAACACGATCAACACATGCATCAACGGCGCGGTGGCGTCCCTCTACACCGACCCGGTCACCGGCAATCAGTACAATATTCTCGTGCGCCTCGACGAAAACAACAGGTCGAACATCGACGATCTCCGGAACCTCGTGGTGTCGAATGCCGGGACCGATCCGGTGCTTCTCGGGAACCTCGCGAGCATCTTCAAGACAAACGCGCCGGTTCAGATCGACCGGAAATACCAGCAACGGCTCATCGAAATCACGGCCAACGTCGCACCCGGATACGATCTGGGCGGTATCGCCACTGCACTGCACGAACGTCTCGACACACTTTCGCTCCCGCCCGGTTTCGAGATCAAGCTGACCGGCAATATCGAGCAGCAGCAGAAGGCGTTTCTCGACCTGCTGCTGGCGTTCGGGCTTGCTATCCTTCTCGTCTATGTCGTGATGGCGTCGCAGTTCCAGTCGCTCATCGATCCGTTCATCATCATGTTTACCGTTCCGCTCGGAATCGTGGGGGTTCTCTGGGCCCTGTTTCTCTCCCGCACCACCCTGTCGGTCACCTCGTTCCAGGGGGTCATCGTCATGGTGGGCATCGTGGTCAGCAACGGCATTCTTCTTGTGGACTATACCAACCACCTCAGAATGCGGGGTATCGAACTCAAGGAGGCGATCGAGCGCGCCGGCGTCACCAGGCTGAAACCGATCCTTATGACGTCGCTGGCGACGGTGCTCGGCCTCATCCCGATGGCGATCGGGCTCGGCGGCGAATCGACGCAGGCCCCTCTTGCGGTTGCGGTCATCGGCGGTCTCACCGTTTCCACCGCTCTGACCCTCTTTTTCATCCCGACCCTCTATATTATCTTTGAGCAGAAGTTCAAGCGGGAGCTGAGGGAAATCGATCCGTCCGAGGAAAAGATCTTATCCGGGGAGATTGACGAATGACGATCAACAGAATCGCCGGCAGAACACTTCCGCTTCTTCTCCTCTGCGGTCTGATCGAGGCGCGTCCGGCCGGAGCTCCGGCCAGCGATTCCCTCGGCATCGAACAGGCGGTCGCCATTGCGCTGGAACATCAGCCGGCCATGCGCCAGTCCTCTGCAAACAGGGAGGCGGCGCAAGCAGGTCTGACGATCGCACGGTCGAATTATTTTCCCCAGATCACCGGCACCGCAACCCTGACCCATACCGACGGCGCATTCGTGTTCAGCCCGACCGTGACGCCGACGAATCAGCGATACAATACCTATACGACCGGGATCGCCGCAACGCAGACTGTGCTCGATTTCGGAAAGATGGTGAGCAAGGTGATCGCCGGGAGCCAGCTCGTCGACGCCGCCGCATACGACGATTATGCGACCAGACTGTCGGTGATCATGAATGCCCGGGTCTCCTACTACGGTCTGATGCAGGCCGTGCAGGTCGTATCGGCGGATCAGGAAGCGGTGGACAAGGCCGAAGAACATCTGAAACAGACGCGCGCCTTCTACAGCGTCGGTACGCGGGCGCAGTTCGATGTCACCAAGGCCGAGGTTGATCTTGCGAATGCGAACGTCGCGCTCATCAAGGCGAAGAACGGGGCAAAAATCGCCCAGCTGCAGTTGGAGGATGCGATGGGGATCCAGTCCGCCTCACCGATCCTTGTCACATCCAGCTTTCCCGCGGACTCATTTGCCCTCTCGCTCGATTCCGTGAGGGCGTTCGCGCGTCAGCACCGGCCGGAACTTCTGGCCGCCGCGGCGCGGGTCGAAGCGAACAAGTCGCTGGTCACGGCCGCATGGGCACAGCACATGCCGAATCTGGTCGCGAGCGGAGCGTACAACTGGACAAACTTCAATCTCCCCCTCCTCAGCCGGTGGAATATCGGCCTGACGCTGACCTTTCCGATATTTCAGGGATTTGCAACGCAGGCGGGAGTCGATCAGGCGAGGGCGGGCGAGGAGGGCGCACAGGCCACGTACGATCTGCTTCAGGAATCGATCATGCTGGAGGTCGAGCAGTACTATCTGAATCTCCGGGCCGCCCAGGAGGAGATTGCGGCCACCGACAAGCTCGTGGAGGAGGCCGAACAGAGCCTTACCCTCGCGGAAAAACAGTACGCGGCGGGAGTCGGCGGCTTGATCGAAGTGACCGACGCCCGGCAATCGCTCGCGGATGCGCACATCACCCGCATCCAGTCGCTCTACGATTACTCGACTGCGCTTGTCCGGCTCCATCTCGCGATGGGAGATCTTAAATAGCGGCAGACCGGTCTGCGGACCGGTCGCGGAAGGCCGCGCTCACTCCTGACCTCCGGAGCCGCCGGATAATCCCATCCGTCGGGCCGGGTCCTGTCTTCTCTTTTCACCGGAACATCATCCTGCCGAACTACTTCAATATTAAGAAGTTCGCCCTCCGTCTTCTTTCAGAATTGAGAGAAAGATGCCTTAAATCCGCGTATTTCGCGGCATAGGCGGGTATCATTCTGGCGTACAATGTGATGTAATGTATTGATCATGCCATCTCGCTGAAAGTACCATGACCAGGGAAAAAACGAAAAAAGGGCGCGGATCGATCGTGATCACAGCCGAGCGCTGTAAAGGGTGCGCGTTCTGTGTGGAGTTCTGTCCAACCGAAGCTCTGAAGCTTTCGGAGCAGTACAACAAAAAAGGGTACCATCCGCCGGTGCTCATTTCGGAAGAGAAATGCAACGGCTGTAACGTCTGCGGACTGATGTGCCCCGATTTTGCCATCTATGGTTTTGTCCACGGGAAAAAAGCGTCATGAACAACAAAAAATCGACCGCGGATCCCCGGGGAGTTCTGACCGGCGCACATTTCATCGACGGAGATCACGCATGCTGTGAAGGAGCGATCGCTGCGGGATGCAGGTTTGTGGCCGGTTATCCGATCACCCCGTCGACGGAGGTGGTGGAACGCATCGCTGAACGGTTCCCGTTCGTCGGAGGGGTGTTCATCCAGATGGAGGACGAAATCGCCTCCTCGATCGCCATTCAGGGAGCGGTGTGGGGCGGTAAAAAATCGATGACCGTGACGTCCGGACCCGGATTTTCGCTCATGATGGAGCACATTGGATACGCGGCGATGACCGAAACGCCGTGCGTGTTCGTCGATGTCCAGCGCGCAGGCCCCTCCACCGGTCTGCCGACCCAGCCGGGGCAGGGGGACATGATGCAGGCGCGGTGGGGATCGCACGGAGATTACGGCATCATCGCCCTCTCACCGAATTCGCCGCAGGAATGTTTTGATCTCACAATCAAGGCGTTCAATCTGGCGGAGATCTACCGGGTTCCGGTTCTCTTCATGATGGACGAGTGCGTCGGTCACATGACGGAGCGCGTGATGATTCCGCCGGCCGATACGATTGAAATCGTTGAACGGAATTATTATGACGGACCCCGGGACGAGTTCGAGCTCTACCGGCCGGGACCGAATCTTGTCCCGCCGATGGTGAAAGCCGGCGACGGCTACAACATTCATGTCACCGGCCTTACCCACGATGAGCACGGTTATCCGAACATGACCGTTGCGACGCAGGAAAAACTGATTCCGCGGCTCGTGAACAAGATCAGGTATAACGTTGCCGACATACTCGACTATGAAGAGGACGGCGTCGAGGGCGCCGACGTGGTCGTGGTAAGTTACGGCATCACCTCCCGGACGGCGGTACCGGCGATCGAGCAGGCGCGGCGTGAAGGAGTGAAGGTCGGGCACCTGCGGCTCATTGTCTGCTGGCCGTTTCCGGAACAGCGGATCGCCGAGCTGTCGGCGAAAGTCCGCGGGTTCGTCGTGCCGGAGATCAATCTGGGGCAGATGGTGCTCGAGGTTGAGCGCGGTACGTCGGGCCGGTCGGCGGTGCGTTCGGTTCCGCACAGCGGCGGGTCTGTGCATAATCCCCGGGATATCTATCAGGCAATCATCGGCATGAAAGGATAGAGGAACGTGGCAGAAGAACTGTTCGACGTCGAAGCGGCCCCGCCGGGAAACACGGTGGAAGAGTTTCTCCGCATGGAGCGGATGCCGCACATCTGGTGCCCCGGCTGCGGCATCGGCACCACGGTCAACTGCTTTGCTCACGCACTCGAAACAAGCGGACTCGATCTCTCCAGGGTCGCCGTTGTTTCGGGTATCGGGTGCACCGGCCGGGTGGCGGGGTACATCAACCTCGATTCATTCCATGCCACACACGGCAGGGCCATTCCCTTTGCGACCGGTCTGAAACTGGCGAATCCCGAACTCAAGGTGGTTGTCTACAGCGGCGACGGGGACCTGACCGCGATCGGCGGGAACCATTTCATCCACGCCTGCCGCCGGAATCTGGACCTCACCGTCATCCTGATCAACAATTTCATTTACGGCATGACCGGCGGCCAGGTGGCGCCGACCACACCGCAGACTGCGACGGCGTCCACCACGCCGTTCGGAAATTTTGAACAGCCCTTCAATCTTCCGTACCTCGCGGAATCCAGCGGCGCGGTTTACGTGGCGCGCTGGACCGCCTACCATGTCCGCCACGTCACGAAGGCGATCAAAGAGGCGATCGCGAAAAAGGGATTTTCGTTCGTCGAAATTCTGGCCCCCTGTCCGACGCTCTTCAGCCGGAGGAACAAGCTGGGAGACGGTCTCGACCAGATGATGTATTTCCGCGATCACAGCGAGATCCGGAACGACGCGGACACAAAATCGATCGGCATCGATTTTCAGGGAAAAATCATCCTCGGAAAGTTTGTCGACAAGGAACGTCCGACCTATCTCGATGCGATGAACGAATATTACCGGAACAAACTTGGTGATCGCTATGTCCCCTACAACGGATAAACCTGCGGAACGGACCGAAATCAAAATCGGGGGATTCGGCGGCCAGGGAGTCATCCTCAGCGGATACATCCTCGGTCGTGCGGCCTCGATTTATGACAACAAATTTGCGACGATGATCCAGGCGTTCGGACCGGAAGCGCGCGGGAGTTCCTGCAGTGCGCAGGTCATCGTTTCCGAAAAGCAGATCACCTATCCGTATATCACCCAGCCGACGCTCATGGTCGTGATGTCGCAGGAAGCGTATTCCAAATTCACCCCCGAACTGGCTCCCGGAGGCCTGCTGATCACCGAGGAAGAGCTCGTGGTTCCGCATAACCTGCGGAAAGACGTCAGGCATTATTCGATTCCCGCAACCCGCTTTGCCGAGGAGCTCGGTAAAAAACTGGTTGTCAACATCGTGATGATGGGATTTCTCACCGCGGTCACCTCGCTGATCGATCCCGGCGCAATGCGGAAAGCGGTCGGCATTTCGGTGCCGAAGGGAACGGAGGAACTCAATCTGAAGGCATTCGACCGGGGATACGAGTACGGTATGTCGCTGACGGGGAAAAAGGCTCCGGCGGAAGGGATCGGAGTCTGAGGC
This sequence comes from Bacteroidota bacterium, assembly GCA_035524335.1. Lineage (GTDB taxonomy): Bacteria > Bacteroidota > Ignavibacteria > UBA10030 > SZUA-254 > DATKPE01. The sequence continues at coordinate 73,799 of DATKPE010000061.1, read as the reverse complement.
CCGGAGGTATCGGAACAGTGTCGCACCGCGCGCCGGCCCCGAAAGCCGGCGCGCCTGTTTATGAAGGTCCCCGCCGGGATTACTTCAGCGGGTAGTGCAGTTCGGACCCGAAGACGCTGTGCGGAATCATGTACACGCCGAGTGTGATCACCGCCGCGGCCAGCGCCCAGCGCTCCGGATGCCGGGAGCGCTTCAGCATGATCGCCGCTGTGATCCAGGAGATCACGATGAGGGCGGTTTTATTGTCGGTCAGATCGGGACCGAAGGGCCACCCCGACCAGTAGGCGTCGAATGCATATTTCTGGACGACCGGACCAAAGACGAGGCCTCCGACCGCAAGCAGTGCGGCGGTCCAGTACGGGAGGAGACCGGGAGAGGGATTCTTCCGGAAAAATTCCAGTCCCGCCCGCGTCGAGACGAACATGCCGATAAACATGAGCGCAATGTGTGTCACCAGGATCGGGAGAGGGACATCCCCTTTGAACCTGATCACGACCGGTCCGGCGGGAGGGACGACTGCTTCCGTATCGCCAGAAGTCAGTTTCACGTAGTACATCAGCTTGCCTGCGGGAGGCTGGCCGGGCAGGTTCGCCCTGAGAGGATCTCCCGTCATCGGGACAGAGGTCCACGGCTCGTCCGTTTTGTACCGTTTCCAGAACAGGACGCCGCGGGCGGACCGGTCGGGGCAGACCAGTTCGACCGTGTGATCGGCCGAACCCGAGTGACTCCGCTCGAAGCGGTAGGAAATGGATGTACCGCGCAGTTCGGTTTTGCCGATGACGGGGAACGTCGGGCCGGTCGCCCGCTGGTAGACGGCGGCTCCGGCCGTGATGACGAAGGCGAGAATCCAGAAGAATGCCTGACGGCTCATGCGCGCGGCGGAAGAGGTTTCATGATGGCGGCGATGCCGATCCCGGCAAGCGTCCATCCGGCCACATAATCGATGATGAGCCCCGTCACCCAGTCTCCCGGCTCGTTGAACCAGTTCCACATGACGAGCGTGGAGGCGGCAACCAGGAAGATCCCGTACATTCCGCAGTAGGCCACGCGCTTGATGTAGGAAGCATTAAAGGCGGTACTGCGGGCGAGAAACCAGGCGACGAAAAACGCCGAGACGATGTTGATGAGGAAACCGACCGCCATCTGCGACGGCATGGTGGGGGAGGATCCCGCGGGATCGTACACAATCATCCCCACAGGTCCCTTCCGGTACCGCTCCTCCCACTGCTGTTGTTCGCCGGGCAGCATCGACGGGAAGGGATAGACGCCCTTCTCGGAGAGGGAGGATTTCAGTGCGGTGATCACGGAATCCTGCCTCGGAATATCATGCAGGGACGCCTTGTGAATGGGAAGAATGACCCACGCGAGAAATCCCCAGAGGAACAGGATGATTCCCCCGACAAGTCCGGCCATCAGCATTCGTATGTTCATTGATCGTTCTCCGTGTGGTAATTGTGAGGCGTAATATAGTGAGGTTTTTCTGCAACACAAAAAAAGCGCTCCGCGGCGTGCTTGACAATTATCTTCAAATTATTTATCTTAAATTTAAATATTTCATGTTTAAAGCATAAAATCGCTTGCGATCGATCAGAAAATACGGCAGAAAGGCGGATCTGGCCCTGGGGCTCTGGGTCAAGCTCGTCAGGGCGAGGGCGACCTTCGGCAAGCATGCCGGGGAAAACATCCGTTCCTTCGGGCTCACCGAGCCGCAGTTCGGGGTCATCGAATGTCTCGGTCATCTCGGTCCTCTCACGCTTGGCGAACTCTCGCGCAAGCGGCTCGTCAGCGGGGGGAACATGACCTGCGTGATCGACAATCTCGAGAAGGAGGGGCTGGTCGAGCGGACGCACAGCGCGTCCGATCGCAGGGCCGTTGTTGCCTCCCTCACGGCGCGGGGAAAGAAAATGTTCGAGGACATCTTTACCCTGCACGCGCACCGGGTCGCCGAAATCGCATCCGTTCTGACGGAGGAGGAACAGCATCAGCTCGCGGGGCTTCTGAAGAAACTCGGCGTCGGTCTGCAGCAGCGTTCGTTCGGAAATCAACAATAATCCATTCATCCATCAGAAGGAACACGCAATGAAACGAAATATCGCTCTTGTTCTTCTCCTTGCCCTGTCGCTTGCGGGAGCCTCCGCGCAGACGACGTGGAAAGGGGATAAGGCACACAGTACCGTCAGGTTTTCCGTGACGCACATGCTTATCAACGAGGTGAGCGGCAGGTTCACCGATTTCGACGTGACGCTGACGCAGGGGAAGGACGATTTTTCCGGAAGCACCGTCGAGGCCGTCATCAAGACCGCGAGCGTGACGACGGACAATGAAATGCGCGACAATCATCTTAAAACCGACGACTTTTTCAACGTGGAAAAGTATCCCACGATCAGCTTCAAGAGCACGTCATTCGAAAAGACCGGCGAGAATACATATAAAATCGCCGGAAATCTCACCATCCGGGACGTTACAAAACCGGTGGTGCTGGATGCGAAATATACCGGATCGCTCACCGACCAGAGAGGCAACACGAAGGCCGGCTTCCGGGCCACCACCACCGTCAACCGGTTTGATTACGGCGTAAAATGGAACCGGACCCTCGACCAGGGCGGCCTGATTGTGAGCAAGGAAGTTGAAATCACCCTGCTGTTCGAGATGAACAAGAAGGCGCCGGGAGACGCTGAACACAAATAGTCGTAAGAATGCGGGCTGGTGCCGCCGGTCATGATGAACAGGAATCGGTGGATGATGCTGAAGTTGGCGGCGCCGCCCGATATTCGTTCCGCAGTCGTATCATCTCGGATCCCCCGCCTGTACCGCGTCAGCGCAGGATTTCCGGTGGCTCCCACCCCGGACGGCTGCAGCGGACCAGCTCCAGCCGTACGCTTCCGATCAGCACCTTGATTTCCGCCGACAGGGGAACGGCGGCGTTATCGTCACTGAACCACCCCTCAAAGTCCCCCGTCAGTCCGAAAATTCCCTCGAACTCCGCCTTGCCGGTGAACCGGAGCGACCGGATTTTTTTCCCGGGAAACAGGTCGATCTCGACCGGCTCGATTGCGCCGGGGAAGGCAAATCTGGTCGCGCCGAGCTTCCGGTAGACGAGCGTCGGAACCGCGCGCGGGCCGGCTGTATGGAGATACGCGCGCGCAAAATAGAGTATCGAGAGGCCGTCCTCCATCAGCGTGTCGGTTATCCGGATCGTATCGATGACCGGCGGACCGTCGGGCGGAGATTTTCTCGTGCGCTGTGTGATGTTCTCGATGAAAATGAGTCGGCGGGAAAAATCGTACAGCGAATGTTCGGTCTTCCAGTAGTCGTCTTTCTTGTCGGAGGAGTAAAATCCGCGGGAGTAGTAACCGCTGTCGAACGTGCTGTGATCGACGGCATGAATATCGACGAACGGAAGACCCTGATATGAATCGATGTACGCTGCGGCATGATACGCAGTCGTCCCGCCTTCCGTCGTGGGAACACCGGCGACGAGCCGCACCTGCCCGAGTCTGATTTTCATCCAGCTTACTTCGTAGACGAGCGTTTCGGCGGGACAGATGACGGTCCGATCGCAGGGAGAGGCATGCGCGGCCTGCTGACGTGCCAGAAGAACGGAGCCCGGCCCGCCGGAGAGCAGTCCGAGAACCAACCACAGAACGCCTCCGTATTTTATACGGCCGAACACGTTGTCGTCATCCATTTTCGGCATCAACTCATGTAAAAATACGGAATTAGTGAAAGAGAAAAAAATGGATGTATCGGGGATCAATTTTCCTGTTTGATTGATAGAAGACAAACGCCAGTAAGTTTCATATTATCAATAAGATGAGAACCATCATATTTCGAAAAACAGCCGATTATCCGAAATAATTTGCAAAAAAGGTGAAACTTTTATATACTATGTTCGTAAAGTAAACAGTGTTAATATTATAAATGGTGATAATAATGGGCATTTCTGAGCGGAAAGAACGGGATAAGCAGGAGATGAGGAAGCTGATTCTCGAGACGGCGATGCAGCTTTTTCTCGAGGAAGGGTTCGGGAACATCTCGATCCGCCGGATCGCAGATAAAATTGAATACAGTCCGGCAACGATCTATCTCTATTTCAAGGACAAGGATGAAATTTTGTACGCGCTTCACACCGAGGGGTTTGAGGAACTGTTCCGGTGTCAGCAGTCGATAACGACCACCGTCGATCCGCGGGAGCGTCTTCGCCGGCACGGGGAAGCGTACATCCGGTTCGGGCTGGAGCACCCGGAATATTACAATCTCATGTTTATCACCAGGGGTCCCGGTAAAAAGATACATGAGGGAGACGACTGGACCGTCGGCCGCCGTTCCTACGAATTTTTTCTGCAGGACGTCCAGGCGTCGATCGATGCCGGGATCATCCGTGAAGCGGACCCGATGGTGGCTGCGTTCGCACTCTGGTCCGTGGCACACGGCATCGTCTCGCTCATCCTCCGCAACCGATGCCCGATGATAGACCAGCGCGAACTGCACGCGATGGCGCTCAGGGCGTTCGACGTTCTTGTGCAGAATCTCGGTCCGGCCGATACCGCTGTTGTCTCCAACATTTCCGAAAGAAAAAAATGAGCAGGATCCACACCACACTGACACTCTGTGCCGCGGTCATGCTCCTGGCGGGGTATGCGCCGGCACAATCGACGCTGAATCTGACCATCGATCAGGCGATCCAGACCGGCATCGCGAACAGCAAGTCGCTCCACGCCTCTTCGGCAAAAGTCGCCGGGGCGGAGGCGAAAGCGAGCGAAGCCGGGGCCGCCCGGTTTCCGACATTGAAGGCGGCCGGACTCTACACCAGGCTCAGCGACGTGCCGGCGTACAACCTGGGCCCGTTTCCCCCGCTTCTCATGACGCCGATCACGATCGTGCCGTCGATTCTGAACAACTATACCGCCCGCATGACCGTGCAACAGCCGCTCTTCACCGGCTTTGCGCTCACGAGCAACGTGAATCTCACCTCGTACAACGCCGATGCGACGGCGAAGGATTTCGAGCGCGATCGCGCCGAGCTGATATATGCCGTCCGGAGCGCATACTGGACCTACTATAAGACGATGGAATTCAAGAAGGTGATCGATGAGGTGGTGGAGCAGATGAAAGCCCATCTCCACGACGTCCAGAACATGTTCGCCCAGGGGGTGGTGACAAAAAACGAGCTGTTGAGGGTGGAGGTCCAGCTTTCCAATGCCGAAGTCACCCAGATCGATGCGGGGAACAACGTCGAGCTCGCCATGATCGGTCTCAACAATACCATAGGTCTGCCGCTGAAGACAAATATCGTCCTGACCTCGACCATCGGCCGGACGGAGCATGCATATCAGGATACCTCGGTTCTGATCATGCAGGCGCTGGAAAGGCGGCCCGAAGTTCAGGCGATGGATCTCCGGGTGAAGGCCGGGGAATCGGGCGTGACGCTCGCGCGGTCGGGCTGGTGGCCGCAGGTCGGGCTGATCGGGAATTATTATTATTCGCGACCGAATCAGCGGTATTTTCCCGCAATCGACGCGTTTAAAAACACCTGGGATGTCAGCCTGAGCGTATCACTCGATATATGGAACTGGGGGACGACGCTGTTTCAGACCCGCGAAGCGGAAGCACAGCTCGTCCAGGCGCAGGATGCGCTCAGCCAGCTGAAGGACGGCATCTCGCTCGAAGTGACGCAGTGTTACCTGGGATTCCGTGAATCGGACGAGCGGATTCACGTCGCGGAACAGGCGGTCGGCCAGGCGGAGGAGAATGCCAGGATCACCAGCGAGAAGTTCCGCTCGGGGCTCGTTCTCAACTCCGACGTTCTCGATGCCGAAGTCGCGCTCCTTCAGGCAAAATGGAATTACATCCAGGCGCTGGTCGACCATGAACTCGCCGATGCCCGTCTGCAGAAGGCGATAGCAGCCGAGCGGCAATAACACGGATTCGTAAGGGGATAACCATGAACAACAGGACGAAATATCTAGGCACTGGTCTGGTGACGCTGGTTCTCATCATTGCAGTTCTCTTTTACAACAAATCGCGCATGGCGGCCGAAGCCAAGAACGATGTGATAACCACCGTTCCCGTCTCGGTGACCGTCGTGAAGCAGAGACCTTTGCACGATGTCCGCGCATTTACCGGCACGATTGCGGCAAACAACGATGTTGCGATCATCTCCGAAACACAGGGGAAGGTCACGGCGGTTCTGGCTGATGTGGGCGATGTCAAATCCGCCGGCGCCGGACTGGTCCAGGTTGACAGCGAGCTGAAGAAGGCGGCGATGGAGGCGGCGGAGGTGAGCTTCGCAAAGGCGAAAAACGACCGCGACCGGTATGAAAGTCTCCAGAAGGACTCGGCTGTTACGGCGCAGCAGCTCGAAGGAGCGCGCCTGGCCTACAAATCGGCGGAAGCACAGCTTGTCATTGCCCGGCGGGAATACAACGACACGCGGATTTCGACCCCGATCGACGGGGTCGTGAGTGCGCGGCTCGTCGACGTCGGTTCGTATGTCCAGCGGGGAACACCGGTGGCCAACGTCGTCGATGTATCGAAAATGAAGGTCAAAGTCGGTGTGCCGGAAGAGGATGTGTTTTACATCCGGAACGGCGACGCGGCGGAAGTGACGACCGACGTTTATCCGGGCGTCATTCTCCGCGGAACGGTTCTGAACATCAGCGACAAGGCGGATGAAGCGCACACCTATGCGGTGGAGGTGAAACTGCCGAACACGCGGGAGCATCCGCTTAAGGCCGGGATGTTCGGCCGGGTGTCGTTTCCGTCGCGCACCGATCGGAAGGCTGTCGTCATTCCGCGCGGCGCGCTCCTTGGAAGCACCCGCAATCCGCAGGTGTTCGTAGTGGTGAACGGACGGGCGGATCAGCGGACGCTGGTCCTCGGACAGATGACCGGCGATGAGGTGGAGGTGCTCACGGGTCTCTCGGAGGGCGAAACCATCATCATCAACGGACAGAATAATGTTCAGCAGGGCGCTTCGGTAACCGTGGTGCACCAGGAATGAGCGGGCGGAACCCGCACCGGGAAAGGCAGAACAGACCATGACACTGACAGAATTATCCATCAAGCGGCCGACGCTGATCGTCGTCATTTTTGCCGTCCTCGGGGTGCTCGGGATCTTCAGCTTCAATCAGCTGAAGTACGAACTTCTCCCGAAGATCACGCCGCCGTACGTCTCGATCATCACGATCTATCCGGGCGCATCACCAAACGAAGTGGAGACATCCGTCACCAAAGTCATTGAGGATGCGGTTTCGGGGATCGACAAGATCTCGACCGTGTACGGGACGTCGCAGGAGGGGATGTCGCTTGTATCGCTGGAATTCGATATGAGCGCCGACATCAATGTCGCGCTCCAGGACGCACAGCGGAAGATCTCGGAGGTCGCGGCAACTCTTCCGAGTGAAGCGAAAACGCCCTCCATCACAAAATTTGCGCTCGACGAGCTCCCGGTCCTCCGGATGGGCGCGACGGCAACCCTCCCCTCCAGGGATTTTTTCCAGCTCCTGAAGGACAAAATTCAGCCGCGCCTCTCCAAACTGTCGGGTGTGGGTCAGATTACGCTGGTCGGCGGGGACGAACGCGAGATCAGGGTGAACGTCGATCCTCAGCGTCTGCGCGCATACGGAATGTCCCTCCTGCAGGTCGATCAGGCGGTGAAAGCCTCCAACCTTGATTTTCCCACGGGGAAGATCAAGGAGGGTTCCTCTCAGTATGTGGTCAGGCTGGCCGGCAAGTATGCCACCGTCGATGAACTCCGGCGGCTTGTTGTCGGCAGGTCGCGGGCCGGCGGAGACGTCCGCCTCAGCGATGTCGCCGAAATCGAGGATGGGCGGAAGGAGTACTCCTCCCTCAGCCGGATCAACGGCAAGTCCTCCGTCGGGATTCTGGTTCAGAAGCAGGGAGAGGCCAATTCGGTGGAGGTCAGCCGTGTTGTGCGGAACGCGCTGACAAAGATCGAGGCCGACTACCGCAACATCGGACTCAAATTCGATATCGCCCAGGACGCGTCGGATTTCACCATTGACGCCGCCGATGCGGTCAAGCACGATCTTGCGATCGCGGTCGTTCTCGTCGCGATTGTCATGCTCGCGTTCCTCCACAGTATCCGGAACTCGATCATCGTCATGATTGCGATTCCGTCCTCGCTCATCTCGACGTTCATCGCCATGTACGCGTTCGGGATGACGCTGAATCTGATGACCCTGCTCGGCATGTCGCTTGTCATCGGCATTCTGGTCGACGATTCCATCGTGGTGCTGGAGAATATATACCGGCACCTGGAAAAAGGGGACGAAACCCGGACGGCGGCCCTGAAGGGAAGAAACGAAATAGGTTTCGCCGCGCTGTCGATCACGATGGTCGACGTCGTCGTTTTCGTCCCGCTGGCGCTGGTATCGGGCCTCATCGGAAATATCATGCGGGAGTTCGCCCTGGTGGTCGTGTTTTCGACCCTCATGAGTCTGTTCGTTTCCTTTACCGTTACACCGCTCCTGGCTTCGAGATTCGCAAAGCTGGAGCATCTCACAAAGCACGGGCTTCTGGGCAGATTCTCGGTCTGGTTCGAAAATATCTACCGTCAGCTCACGGAACACTATCATGAGGTGCTGGCGTGGAGTCTTCATCACAGGAAGACGGTTTTTCTCGCCGCCGCGGGGCTGTTCCTTGCCTCTTTTCTTCTTATCCCGCTCGGCTTTATCGGCACTGAATTCATGACGCAGACCGACAGGGGGGAATTTACGGTGACGATGGAACTGCCGCCGGGATCGACGCTCGAGCATACGAACCTTGTCACACAGGAGGTTGAACAGTATGTCCGGCAGATTCCCGAGGTCTCCAAATCGTTCGTCAATGTGGGTGTTTCCACCGAAGGGCTTGTCGGCCAGTCATCGAACTACGTCTCCGAGTTGAACATTTCGCTGGTCCCGAAGGATCGGCGGGACCGGTCGACCGACGCCATCGGCCTGCAGATCAAAAAGTACATTCGCGGGATACCGGGAGTGACGGTGCGGGTGAGCCCGATCGGCATATTCGGAACCGCGAATCAGGCGCCGATCGCCATCGTGGTGAGCGGTACCACGTATGATGAGGTGCGTCAGGCCGCCGCACAGCTCAAGAAGATCGTGGAGACCGTGCCGGGAACGGCCGACGTCCGGCTTTCGTCGGAGGAGGGAAAACCCGAGGCGCGGATCGTGGTCGACCGCGAAAAGCTGGCCGAGTTCGGACTTTCGATCGCCGACGTGGGAAGCACCCTCCGGGTTGCTTTCGACGGCGACGACGATTCGAAATTCAGGGATGGTCCGAACGAATATCCGATCCGGGTGGTCCTCGATCAGTTCAATCGCTCGACTCCCCGCGATGTGGAGAACATTCCCTTCGTCGGCCGGAACGGCAGGCTGGTGCTCCTGAAGCAGTTTGCGCATGTCGAACAGACGACCGGACCGACCAAACTTCAGCGGCAGGACCGCAACTATGCCGTCACCGTTTTCTCGCAGGCGGTTGGCCGACCGTCCGGAAGCATCGTGGGCGATATCCGCGCGGCGCTGACCGCGTCCGCCCTGCCGAACGGGATCAGGGTCTCCTATCTCGGCGACGAAAAAAACCGCACGGAATCGTTCTCAAGCCTTCTTCTTGCGCTTGCGGCGGCGATTCTGTTCGTCTACATGATCATGGTCGCCCTGTACAACTCGTATGTCTATCCCTTTGTCGTGCTGTTTTCCATCCCGGTGGCCGTCATCGGCGCCTTTCTGGCCCTTGCGCTGACGATGAAATCGCTCAACATCTTCTCTATCCTCGGCGTCATCATGCTGATCGGCCTGGTCGGCAAGAACGCGATACTTCTCGTCGACAGGACGAATCAGATGAGGGAGGAGGAAAAGCTGGGACCGTTCGAGGCGCTGCTGGAAGCGGGACAGACCCGTCTCCGGCCGATCCTGATGACCACCGTATCAATGGTGGTCGGCATGATGCCGATCGCGCTGAGCGTCAGCTCCGGCTCGGAATGGAAATCGGGACTTGCGTGGGCCCTCATCGGCGGTCTCCTCAGTTCCCTCATGCTGACGCTGATTCTGGTGCCGGTGGTCTATATCAAGGTCGACCAGTGGCGGGAATCGGTTCCCGCATTTTTCCGCCGCCTGGCGATGTTCCTCCGGCGGAAAAAGGTGCCGGATGCGGCGGACGTCCGGGATGTGGCCGGCGCCGCAAGACAGATTTGAAGATCCATTCATCAATTGACATTGTTCTCGATCAGAGAGGAGCGTGCGGACGTGACAACAAGAAGGGATGTCGTAAAAACGGTCGGCCTCGGGATGATGATGCCCAAACAGCTTCTCCTGGCCGAACAGAAGCCGTCGCCGTCGTTCATTGCCCGCATGCTGAGCGACCATGGGATGGCCGATCCGCCGGAACGTCCCGATCCGCATTCCTGGGATCCCGGAACGATCACCGCCGCATGGATCGGGCATGCGACGGTGCTTATCAACTTTTTCGGCACCCTGATCCTGACAGATCCGGTTTTTTCAGAAAAAATCGGCATCAATATCCTCGGCATGGCGACGCTCGGGCCCCGGCGCCTCGTGAGACCGGCGCTTTCCATCGACGAGCTTCCCCCGCTCGATCTTATTCTTCTCTCCCATGCACACATGGATCATCTCGATTTTCCGTCCCTGCGCAGGCTCAACAAGACAACCCCGCTGGTCATGGCGAAAAACACCGCCGATCTCCTCTCCCGGAGGGGATGGAAATCGATTACCGAGCTCGACTGGAATGAAGGGGCGGCAATTTCCGGTCTCACAGTGGAGGCGCTCGAAGTCACGCATTTCGGCTGGAGATTTCCCTGGGAGGCCGATCGTTCCCGCGGCATCCGTTCCGGGAGAAGCTATAACGCCTACCTCATTTCAAAAAATGGCAGACATATCCTCTTCGGGGGAGACACAGCGTATCAGGAGTTCTTCCGCAAGATCGGCGAGCGCGGTCTTGCGGTGGATCTTGCGATCCTCCCCATAGGCGCGTACGATCCGTGGATCCGGGTGCACGCAAATCCTGAGCAGGCGGTGGCGATGGCTGGGCATATGAATGCCCGCGCGCTTATGCCGATCCACTGGAACACATTCACCCTGAGCAACGAACCCCAGCGTGAACCGATCGAACGTTTGAAGAAAGCGCTGGGAGACGCGGATCCGCGGCTTGCGATCGACGACACGGGAAAGACCTGGCGGCTTCCCGCGGCCTGAACCTCCGGCTCTCAGGCAACCCAAACGGTTTTGACGTTTACGAACTCCCTCAATCCCGCCGCGCCGAGTTCGCGGCCGTACCCCGAGGCCTTGACCCCTCCGAACGGCATGCGGGGATCCGATGCTACCATTCCATTGATGAAGACGAGGCCGGCTTCAAGTTCGGCGATGGCCCTTTCCTGCTCTGCGGGATCTTGAGTCCATACCGAGCTCCCGAGACCGAACGGAGTATCATTCGCGAGGGAAATGGCTTCCCCGAGCGAGCCGACGCGGAACAGGAGGGCGACGGGTCCGAAAAATTCCTCCCGGTATGCCGGCGAAGAATCCGGAACATCGGCGATGACCGTCGGCGCGTAAAAACTGCCGCGGCCTTCGAGTCTCTTTCCACCGAGGAGAATCCGCGCACCATCCTTTTCCGCCCGCCTCACCTGGTCGTCGAGGATGCGAAGGAGATCCTCGCTGGCGATCGGTCCGAGCTCGGTCTCTTCCAGCATCGGATCGCCGATGCGGAGCGAAGACATGCCGGCGATAAAGAGCCGGTAAAACTCGTCCGCGACCGAATTGTGCACGATGAACCTTTTTGCCGCCACGCACGACTGCCCGTTGTTGATGATTCGCGCCCTGACGGCCGTCTGCGCGGCGGTCGCCAGGTCCGCCCCGGGCAGGACGATGAACGGATCGCTTCCCCCGAGTTCCATCACGGTCTTTTTGAGCATCCGGCCGGCCGCCGCCGCGACGCTCCGGCCCGCGGGCTCGCTCCCGGTCAGGGTTATCCCGCGCACCCGCGGATCCCCGATGATTCCTTCCACCCGGGAGGCATCGATGAGAAGCGTCTGGAAGGATCCTTCCGGCAGGCCGCATGAACTCATCAGATCGTGGATCGCCAGAGCGCACTGCGGCACGCTGGAGGCATGCTTCAACAGCACGCTGTTCCCGGCCATGAGGGCGGGAGCGGCACAGCGCAGAACCTGCCAGAACGGAAAATTCCACGGCATGACGGCGAGAATGACGCCAAGAGGGTCATAGCGGATGTAGCTGTGCGCGGCATGTGTCGCCACAGGTTCGTCCGCGAGCAGACGGATTCCCTCCTCGCCATAAAACCTGCAGGCGCGTGCGGATTTCAGTATTTCTTCCCGCGCAGATTTGATCGGTTTGCCCATCTCGAGCGTCATCAGCCGGGCAAACTCCCCCTTCCGCGATTCAAGCAGATCGGCGGTCCGGCGGAGGCATTCCGCCCGTTCCGACGGCTTCATCCGCTTCAGCACGGGCAGAGCACGGTGAGCCGCATCGATCGATGCATCTATTACGGCGGCTGAATGGGGCGGGAATGTTTTCATGATTTCGCCCGTACACGGGTTTACACTTCGGAGAGCCATCGGTTGTATCCTGGAAATTTTCGTAAGGTGCCGGATGTAAATTTCCGCCCTGCAGCCGGAACCGCCGGGGTCCCTCGCCGCCTGCAGAAGACGGAGTAATGTAAGAAGACGGTCGTGGAGTTTCAAACTCTCACGTGGTCCGTTCCGGGCGACGGCGGGGCGGGGTGCCCGGGTTTTTTTCGTCGGATAAAAATCAGTATCTTCCGGTCAGATCGTGAGCAGTACATCGGAGAACAACGAAAGAGCTGACCAATGGCTGATAAAATAATCCGTGTCGGACACAGCCCGGATCCTGACGATGCCTTCATGTTTTACGGACTTGCGAGCGGAAAAGTGAAGCTCGAGGGTATCGTCATCGAGCATCTGCTGGAGGATATCCAGTCGCTCAACGTCCGGGCACGGAAGGCGGAGCTGGAGGTGACGGCGATATCGGCCCACACCTATCCGTACGTCGCGGACGCATACTGGATCATGAAAACCGGTGCGAGCATGGGTGAAGGGTACGGGCCGGTCATCATATCGAAAAAATACCGGACACTCGGGGAACTGCGCGGAAAGACCGTTGGCACTCCCGGGCCGCTGACGACCGCCACGCTCCTGTTCAAAATATTCACCGAGGGAATCCGGAATGTAGACCTGCCGTTCGACGCGATCATGGCGGCGATCGACGACGGTAAAATCGACGCGGGCCTGCTCATTCACGAGGGCCAGATCACCTATCAGGCGCTCGGATACACCAAGATCCTCGATTTCGGAGAACTATGGAAAGAACGGGCGGAGGGACTTCCGTTGCCGCTCGGTCTCGACCTTGTCAGAAAAGACCTCGGACCTGCCATGGCGGCACGACTGTCCGAGGGGCTCCGGGAGAGCATTGCCTACGGGTACGACCGGCAGGACGAATCGATTCCCTATGCGATGCAGTGGGGGCGCGGAATCGACAGGAAACTCGGGGAAAAGTTCGTCAAGATGTACGTCAGCCAGCTCACGATCGACATGGGGGATGCCGGAAGGAAGGCGCTCGAATTTCTCTTCAGGCTTGGGGCGGAAAAGAATCTGGTCCCGAAGGTCGGAACGTTCAGCCTCGTCTGAACGGATCCCGGAGGGAGACCGGGATCACCGGTAATTCAGGATCTCGTACCCGGTTGTCCGCTGGGCCGGCACGAAACCCGATTCGCGGATCAGACTGACGACTTCGTCCGTATTCGTCTTGTTCACGAAGTTTGCCGCGGCGTGCACGTTCTCCTCGAAGAGGGTTCCCCCGAAATCATCCGCGCCGAAGTGAAGCGCGATCTGCCCTGTTTTTTTCCCCTCCGAGAACCAGGACGCCTGAATATGATCGAAGTTGTCGAGATAGATCCGTGAAAAAGCGATCATCCGGAGATACTGCATCGGCGTGGCATAATGAGGAATGATCTTCTCCAGCGGAGTATTGCCCGGCTTGAAACTCCACGGAACAAACGCAGTGAAGCCGTGATGCTCGTCCTGCAGTCGGCGGATCGCCTCCAGGTGCGCGACAATGTCCTCGTCGTTTTCAAGATGGCCGTACATCATGGTGGCGGTTGTCTTGAAGCCGATCCGGTGCGCTTCGCGCATCACCTGAAGCCAGTCTTCCGACGATCCTTTCAGATGTGATATTTTCTTTTTGACGCGATCCGAGAGAATCTCCGCACCGCCTCCCGGCAGGGAGCGTTGTCCCGCATTCCAGAGTTTCCGCAGTACCTCTTCGACGGTGAGGCCCGAGATCTTTGCCATGCCGATGATTTCCGAGGTCGAGAAAAAATGCGGCGTGACGTCCGGCACCTCGCGGACCGTCCGCTCGACGAGCTCGAGATAATAGCTCAGCGGGAGGTCGGGATGTACTCCGCCCTGCAGGAGAATGGTGGTGACTCCGTTCGACGCGGCCCGCCTGAAGTTGCCGATCATCTCGTCGACGGTGTGCGTGTATGCGCCCTCTTCCCCCTCATGGCGGTAAAATGCGCAGAAAACACAGTCGATGTTGCAGACATTCGAATAATTCGGATTCGTATCGATGACGAACGTCACCGCCGGGGCGCCGGTTCCGGCCGGAGGATTTTTCCGGAGACGTATCTCGCCGGCGACATCCGCCAGGTCGAGAAGTTCCGCGTTGCCGAACAGGAAGAGTCCTTCCTCGGGTGTGACTCTCTCCTGACGTCTGATTTTTTCGAAGAGCTGTTCGATCTGCATGATCTGTTCCTGAAATGGAGGGAAGGGCGGATCAGAAGCGGCGTTCGGTTCCGCGTTCAGCCACCGGCTGTTCCTTCTGATATTTTTTGAAAAGAGTGATGGCCTCCCGTTCCCGCTCACCGAGCCGGAAGTTGAATCCCTCCAGATACTGCTCGATGTCGGCGATGGTGAGACCGATCCGTTTTCCGTGCAGGGCGCCGATTTCGCCGAAGCGGCCCTCATTCCGGGAAAGCGATTGCTCAATCATAATGCCGAACTCCTCCTGCTTCGCCGCGGAGAGCTGTTTGTTGACCGCCCAGACGGCGAACACGAAGGGAAGTTTCTGCCAGTCGTACCATTCCTTGGCGAGGTCAAACACGAGCTCGAATCCGGGGAGACCAAACTTATTCCTGTTCAGCGCCTCGTCCCCGATGAGCAGGACCGCATCGTAGGGCGACAGGTCGTTGACGCCGGCGTGCATCCGCTCGAGCGGCGCCCGCACATGGTATTTGTGCTCCAGAAGAACCTCCAGGAGGCGGACGGATGTGGCCGTGTCGTCGGTGATGCCGATGGTCTTGCCCTCCAGCCCGCGCCATCCCTCCTTCGAGAACAGCATGACGCTCTTGACCTGGTCGCGCGAGGCGATGCCGTAGGGAAGCATTCTGAGGTGATCTTCATGCCGGAAAAAATCCATCAGGGAGAAGAGGCCGGCGGCCATCTGTGCCCGTTCCTGCAGTACTCCCATCCGCCGCGGGACAATCGGCAGTATCCTGAACCGTCGTTTTTCCATCTCGTGATAGAACGGCACGGAATTCAGATAGGGAATTTTTCCGATCACGTCGTCCGCATAAATCCTCAGCGGATTGAAATAGACATCCCGCTCCACAGGGATCTTCCCCGCATCGCGGATGATCCTGATGATCTGATCCTTCGCAAGCTTCATCGGGCTTGTCGCGCCGGCGTCATGGGCGATCCGCTCCTGGCCCACCGTGCCGTCCATGTCGTCCGCGCCGAAATTCAGCGCCGCAGAGGCGACCTCCTCCGTCAGCATCACCCAGTATGCCTTGATGTGCGGAAAATTGTCGAGCATGATCCGGCTGACGGCGATTGTTTTCAGATCATCGATCGCCGAGGTGAACTGATTCCGGGGCTTGATCCCGGTGTTCCCCGGCTGGAATGCCAGCGGAATGAACGTGAGAAACCCGCCGGTCTCATCCTGCGCCTCGCGCAGTTTCATCATGTGCACGAGCCGCTCCTCCAGGGTCTCGATATGGCCGTACAGCATCGTCGCATTTGTCGGTATGCCGAGACGGTGAGCGGTTTTATGCACATCGAACCAGGCCTTCGCCCCGATTTTCTGATTGAAGAGGAGCTTGCGCACCCGTTCGGAGAAGACCTCGGCGCCCCCGCCGGGCATCGTCCGGAGCCCCGCAGACTTCAGCTGGCGGAGAACCTCTTCGACCGGCATCCTGAATTTCTTGTGGAAAAAATCGATTTCGACGGCGGTGTACGCCTTGATGTCGGCCGTGGGGAATCGCTCGTGGATCGATCGCACGATGTCCAGATACCGCTCCCACGGCCAGTCGGGCGGCATGCCGCCGGTGATGTGCACTTCCGCGATGTCCGGAGTGAGCTTCGACAGGATCTCCGCGGTGGTCATTTCGTAGGCCCCGGGCTCCCCCTTGCCGACCGCGAAGTCGCAAAACTTGCAGGAGAGAACGCACACGTTCGTGTGCTCGATTTTCTGGTTGATCACGAAATAGACCGCATCGCCGCTCTTCTGCTGTTGAACGAAATGCGCCATCTTCCCGATGGAAATGAGATCATTCGAGCGGTACAGCGTGAGCCCGTCTTCGAGCGTGCACCGCTCCCCCCGCCGGATTTTTTCCCATACCGGCATCAGCCCCGTGTCCTTGAAATTTATCGTCATATCGTTTTCCGTTGTAAGAATATCATTGTTTCCAGATCCTTCCCCATTTTTCATCGACCCGCCGAACGATCTCTTCGGGCATCGTCAGCGGATCGGGGTAACCCGGCTTCCACGTCGCGTCGATCCCCATCGTTCCGCGATAGACCGGCGTGATTCCCACGAGGGCGGTTTCACGGAAAAGCACGTCCCGCTCACAGTCGAAACGGGTGAAAATTCCCCAGATATACTGTTCCTGGTGCGACAGATCGACGTCGTGACTCACGACGGCTGCGATCGGCACCCCGGCGGTCTCCGGGTGTCGCACAAGCGTCTCCATGATCTGCCGGCCGGCTCCTTCGCCCGCAGTTGCCGACAATCTGACGATCAGAAGTGTATCGTCGATGAGCGCGGCGGCGTCGATCCTCGCGTCGATGCGGCGAATGCCGGCCGGATCGCAGACCGGAGCGGCGGGTCCGCTCCCGGACGCGGTCTGGTTCCGCCACGGTTTCCTGGTCGCATCGAGGATCATCTTGCTTCCGAGATTCATTTTATAGCTGGTGAAGTCGAGCGTGTCGAGCGGAACCCTGGGGATCATGACGAAATCGAAATGCGGATCGAAGTTCATCCGCACCTCCCTCAGGAGAGCGTGCCAGTCGCGCACATCGACGCCGGCCGAGACGGTGATCATGCATTTCGTCAGCGAGAGCTGGTCGGTTCCCATGAGGCCGAGGGCGGCCTTCATCGCCTCCTTCTGATACCGCTGTTCGATACCCACGGCGAGGAGGTTGTGGAATCCCGCCTCATAGTACGCCCAGAGCGACCGCACCTCCTTGTGGATAAGTCTGATCAGCGGCCCGAGCATCTGCTGTGTGGCATCGCCGAGGAATTTGTCTTCCATGGGCGGTTTGCCGACGACGATCGCCGGGTAGACGGGACGATGCCGGCGGGTCATCATCGTAAGATAGAAGACGGGGAATTCTGCGGCGGCGGAATAATGACCGAAATGATCGCCGAACGGCCCCTCGGTGCGGCGTTCCTTCGCCGGTACGATTCCCTCCAGAATGAATTCCGCCGATGCGGGAACATCGATGCCGACGGAGACGCCGCGGGTGAAGCGCACGCGCTCCCCCTGGAGGAATCCGGCGAAGAGCGCCTCGTCGAGTCCTTCGGGAAGGGCCGCAACCGTCGCCAGAACGAGGGCCGGATCCGTTCCAAGCGCTACCGCGACCTCGAACCGGCTGTTGGACGCCTCGCTCTGATAATAGTGAAATCCGCCCCCCTTCTGAATCTGCCAGTGCATGCCGGTCGTTCTGGAATCGAAAACCTGCATCCGGTAAATGCCGATGTTCCGTCTTCCGTCGCGGGGATCGTAGGTGAGGACCTGGCCGTAGGTGATGAACCTGCCGCCGTCGGCGGGCCAGCAGAACTGGACGGGAAGGGAATCAAGGTCGGGCGGCTCGACAACCTCCTGTGAGATGCCGCGGCCGACCCGGCGGGCGGGCGCATGCAGAAAGCGCCGGATCACCGGTTTCTGGTCGAGGATGTTCCGGAGGGTAAGGGGAAAAACCCTCTCGAGAAAATTGATCAGTTCGCTGCCGATCTCGTCCGGATCGCGCCGGAGAGCGATCCCGATGCGCCGTTTGTCGGCAAAGTGATTGATGCAGAGGGGATAGGGGGAGTTTGCGGGACGTTCGACGAGAAGAGCCGGTTTTCCCTCGAGGATCGCCCGCCGCGCGACTTCGGTCAGTTCGAGGTGAGGATCGATTTCCACCCGGGTGCGGTGGAGTTCACCGCGGGTTTCGAGAGTGTGGAGAAATTCCCCCAGCGCCACACCGACTACTCCAGTTCCCCGGCGCGCCAGCCGCGGGAAGTCCGCACGCCGATGACGCCGAGGACCTTGTCGACGAAGCCCTCCACATACTCGTCGACGGTTTTGGGAACAAAATAGAGCGGCGGGCTGACCGGCATGATGATAGCGCCGTCCCGCGACAGTTGAGCGCACTGTTCGAGCGCGATTGTCGATATCGGCGTCTCGCGAACGCAGAGGATCAGCCGGTATCGTTCCTTCAGGGCCACCTGGGCGGTGCGGGTGATGAGTGAATCGCCGATCCCGGAGGCGATTTTGCCGAGCGTCGAGGTGGAACAGGGCAGGATGACATAAGCGTCGAACCGGTTCGACCCGGACGCCAGGGGAGCGGTCAGATCGTCGTTCGGAAACTGGCGGCGGATGAACGGCTGAAGATCCTTTTCCGAGAGCCCGGTCTCGCTGTTCAGGAGGGCTTTTCCCCACTTGCTCACAATGAGGAATTTGTCGCCCGGACAGCGTTTGAGAAAATTGACCGCATAGACGGCGCCGGAGGAGCCGGTAATCCCGAGCACGATTCTCATTGGGCGAAGACTCCGGTGACGATCATGCCGAAGACGAGGAACCCCAGGCCGGCATTGATGCGGAAAAAGGCGAGCTCAACATTCGAGGATTTTCGCTGTTCGATCCAGAGCATCATGCCGGTGAGGAACAGGAACGGTGCGGCGTACCAGCTCCTGATGCGGGTGAAAAACAGTACGGCAAGAGAGGCGAAGGCGAGAAGATGGAAAAGGCCCGACCACGCGAGAGCCTGCTTTTTCCCGAACCGCGAGACGAATGAATAGAGATGTTCGCGCCGGTCGAACTCTTCGTCGAGCGTGGCATAGATGATATCGAAACCGGTTCCCCAGAAGACGGTAAAGAGACAGAGAAGAATTGCCGGAAGCGCGTTGGAGAAAGTGGGGGATGCCGCGAAATAGCCGCCGAGGGGCGCCATCGACATTCCCAGGCCGACGCCGAAGTGGGCGAGCGCCGTATACCGCTTCATATAGGGATAGAGAATGAAAATCACCAGGGGAATTGGCGAGAGCAGAAGACAGAAGGGGGAGATGAATGCGGCGGAGAGAAAATAGATCACCGCTCCAGCAATCAGGACCGCATACGCCTCGCGCAGGGACATCATTCCGCTCGCCAGCGCCCGGGATGACGTGCGCGGGTTGCGGGCGTCGATGGAGCGGTCGATGATTCTGTTCAGAGCAAACGCGCAGGTGCGCCCACCCACGGCGCAGATCAGCACGAGAATCAGGAGGAGCGGCGAGGGGGTCTCCCGCATCCCGACGACAACCCCGCTGTAGATAAGAGGAAGCGTGAAAAGGGTGTGCTCGATCTTTACAAAACTGAAGAATTTTTTCAAAGGGAGGGGATTGGCAAAGTTATGAATGAAAAAATATAGAAAAAAAACCCCTGCGAATCAAGATTGCCCAATATGGCTGTGATTCGAAGCTTTTTCGGAATTATTCTTGAATCTGAAACAATATTTGGTTATAATAAATGCTCAATAATACTGCAGTACAACCAACCGTTATCGACATCGAAAGGGAACCGAAGGATGAAAGTTATTGGTGGATTCCTCTCCATCTGCGGCATTGTCTGCGCATTTCTGCTCGCCGGCTGTTCGCCGAAGACCGCTGATATCCTCGTGCTCCAGGTCGGACCGTCAAAGGTCGATCTGGAGGATTATCAGAATTTTTACCTCAAGAACAGCGGAAACATGGAAACGGCCAGGGCGAGTTCCCAGCAGGAACGCGAACGGTTTCTCGATCTTCTCACCAACTACAAGCTCAAACTGCAGGATGCCTATGACCGCGGCATCCTGAACGATTCCGACATCCAGCGGGAACTGGCGGAGTACCGGGCAAGCCTCGCCTCCAGCTACCAGCTGGAACACGACGTGACCGAACCGGGCATCCGACAGCTGTATGAGCGCAGAAAGGTGAACATCCGCGCGAAGCATATTCTCATCTCCCTGAAGCCGGAAGCATCGCCGGCTGACACGCAGAAGGCGTATGCCCGGGCGCTCGACGTCATCCGGCAGGCGCGCGCCGGTGTGCCGTTCGATACGCTTGTGATGCGGTATTCGGAAGATCCGTCCGCGCGCGCAAACGGGGGCGATCTCTATTATTTCACCGGCGGGGTGATGGTGAAGGCGTTCGAAGACGCCGTCTACGGGATGAAGGTCGGTGAAATGAGCGCGCTGCCGACGCGGTCCAATTTCGGGTACCACATCATCAAGGTCTTCGATATCGAGCCGGCGCGGATGATCCGCGTGCGTCACCTGATGGCCCGGTTCGAATCGACGACGCCCGACTCCGCTGACAGTGCGAAGGCGCTCGCGAGAATCCGGGGCATGCAGGACAGTCTGAAGAAGGGCTGGGATTTTTCGAAGCTGGCGATCAAGCTTTCCGAGGACGGCGGAAGCGCCCAGCAGGGGGGAGCGCTCCCGTGGTTCGAACGGCGCCGTTTTGTCGAACCCTTTGAAGACGCCGCATTCAAACTGAAGGTGGGCGAACTCTCGGGAATCGTCCGCTCTCCGTTCGGGTTTCACCTGATCCTCCTGGACAGCGTCAGGGAACAGGAACCGTACGCCGCCATGCACGAGGATCTCAAGACCCTCTATCAGAAAAACCGCTATCAGGAGGATTACGCCCTCTATATCGCCGGATTGAAGAAGGAATACGGCTTCTCATTTGATGAGGATGTGTTCAGGAAATTCGTCGGCCAGCTCGATTCGACGAAGACGACCGAGGACAGCGCGTGGGACGCCGGAGTCTCGCCGGACGTCCGGAAGCTGGTGCTGATGACCGTGGGGAACAAACCCTTCACCGTCGATTCACTCCTCGTCTCGGCTCCCAAACGACCCGATCTGCGCGATACGCCGCTCCGTCTGAACGATCTTCGTCCCAAGCTCGACCGGATCGGCGGCGATCTGCTCATCGACATCCGCGCGGCTGGCCTCGAACAGCGCTCTCCGGAATTTGCCCAGCTGATGAAGGAATACACCGACGGTGTGATCCTCTACAAGGCGGAACAGATGGAAGTCTGGGGGAAGACGGTCGTCACCGATTCGATCCTCCGGCAGTATTATGAGAACAACAAAACGCAGTTCATGTTCCCCGAACGGGTGAACATCAATCAGATGATGTTCGAGTCCGATACGACGGCGCTGATGATTTATGACTCGCTCACGCACGGCGCAGATTTCTCCGACCTGGCGGGCCGGTGGAACGACGATGCGAAACTTCGCGGGGACAAGGGAGCGCGCGGGTTCCAGATCATCGATGCGGACGCCGCAACGAAGCGGGCCGCAAAGCTCAAGAAGGGTGAATTCTCAGAACCGGTGGAACTTGAGCGGGGCGGGTACGCCATTGTCCAGCTCGTCGGAGTCGATCCGCCGCGGCAGAAGACCTACGAGCAGGCCGGCGCGGAAATTTCCAACGCCTATCAGGAATATGAATCGAAGCGCCTGGAACAACAGTGGCTCGAAAGACTGCGGCAGAAATATCCCGTGGTTCAGTACAAAGAAAATCTGAAGCGTGCTTTTGAATCGCAGTAACCGCACGCCGGCCGTTCTCCCGGCAGCGGAGCGCGGCGCGGCAGTGCTCCTCTGTCTGCTCCTCATCTGGGGGTGCGGAAAACGCGCCCCCGAGTCGCCCGTCCTCGCGCGCGTGGGCGACAACGTGCTGACGCTCGCCGAGGCGCGCGCCCACATCGATACGTCGTTCGGCAGTCGAACCGATGAACTGCGCAGATATATCGGCTCGTGGGTCGACGCCGAACTTCTCTATCAGGAAGCGAAACGGAAGGGTCTTGAACATTCCGATGCCGTCGAGAGCCGTCTCGGGGAGGTGCGGCGGCAGATCGCAAATCAGGCGTACCTGGAACAGTTTGTCTATCCCGAGACCGCCAGCCTTGCCGAGGACAGTCTCAGGTCGTATTTTACCGCCCACGCCGGCGAGTTTTTTCTTCCGGAAGACGAGATCCAGGTTAATCTCGCGACATTTGACAGCCGTGAGCGGGCGAGTCGCTTCGGCGCCGCGGTTGCGCAGGGAACCCCCTGGGCCAAAGCGATCGAACCGGCCGGCCGGGATTCCGCCGGTCAGGCGGGATTTGTTTCTTCGCTGACAAATCGCTTTTATACATTACACACCATTGTCCCCGCGACGCTCTGGAAGGTGGCGCAGACGCTCGGTGCGAACGAGGTGTCCTTCCCCGTCCGGACGGACGCGGGGTTTGTCGTCCTGCAGCTGCTGAAAACCTACCGGCAGGGAACGCCTGCCGCGTATGAACTTGCGCGGGACGAAGTGTACCGCAGGGTCAGTCTCGAACGCCAGCGCCAGCGATACGACAAACTGCTCTCGACGCTGCGGAACAGGTATTCAGTTCAGCTCTATTATACATCATTCGATTCGGTGGCTCCGCATGAATAAGTTACTCCTGGTGCTTCTGCTCGCGGCCGGGACACGGCTTGCCGCGCAGGAGGTGGTGGCCGACAAGATCGTCGCGGTCGTTGGCAAAGAACCTATCCTTCTCTCCGATCTGAATGCGCAGATCGAATTCTACATGCTGAACAAGAGCATCGACACCGCGGCGCCGGGCGTGCGTCAGCAGGTGCTGGATGCGATGGTCAACGAAAAACTGATGCTCGCGCGGGCGATGGAGGATACCAATGTCGTTGTGCGCGAGGAGGACGTCACCAGCCGCCTGGACGAGCTCGTCGCCCAGAGGGTCCAGCAGGTGGGTTCGGAAAAGAAGCTGGAAGAGATCTACGGCATGCCCGTCAGCAAGATGAAGAGGGAATTCAGGGACGAGACGAAAAAACAGCTGATGATCCAGGACCTTCAGCAGTTGAAATTCGGGTCGCTGCAGCCGTCGAGACGCGAAGTGGAGGAATTCTTTGCCCAGTACAAGGACAGTCTGCCGAAAGTCGCGGAGGAAGTGGAACTGTATCACCTGTTCATTACCCCGAAGGTCAGCAGTACCGCGAAGGAACAGCTGAGGGCCAAAGCCCAGAAGGTTCTCGATTCCATCAGGGCCGGGGGGGATTTCGCCGATTTTGCCAGGCGGTATTCGGAGGACCGGGCGACGGCTTCCTCCGGCGGCGATCTCGGGACGTGGCGGAGGGGACAGTTCGTCAGTGAATTCGAGGAGGCGGTATTCGCGCTGAAGGACAGCGCGATCTCCAATCTTGTCGAAACTTCGCGCGGCCTGCATATCATTCAACTGCTCCAGCGGCGCGGGGAATCCGTCCATGCGCGCCAGATTCTGTTCAGGGTCGGACTCGACAGCGGGGGCATTCGGGAAACAAAGGATTTTTTGCGGGCTCTCAGGGACAGCGTCCTCCATCACGGCGTAAAATTCACCGACCTGGCAAAGCGCTATTCGGAAGACAAGGAAAGCGGTCCGCTCGGTGGGTATGTGGGGCTGTTTCCGTTCAGCCAGCTCGAAAAATCGATGCAGGAAACGGTCAGGGATCTCAAGGTGGGCGATATCAGCGAGCCCCAGGAGATCTCTTCCAGCACGGTCTCCGGCTATCAGATCGTCTATGTGACCAAGCGAACACCCGAGCATATCATGAATCTGAACGACGACTGGAAACGGCTCGAGCAGTTGACCACCGCGTACAAGCGGAACGAGGAATATCTGAAATGGATCAAACAGCTCCGGACCGAGATCTACTGGGATACACGCCTGTAATCGCATGAGGAACACGGATGAAGGAATCTGATCGGACAGGAAACGATGTCGAAGCCGTCGCCGCTCTCAAACAATCGGTCGGCGACCTGAAATCGGAAATCAGAAAAGTCATCGTCGGACAGGAAACGATCGTCGAACAGCTTCTCATTTCCCTCCTGTCCCAGGGACATTGCCTGCTTGTGGGGGTTCCGGGACTTGCCAAAACGCTCCTGATCAAAACGCTGGCCGAGGTGCTCGATCTGAAATTCAACAGGATTCAGTTCACGCCTGATCTGATGCCGAGCGACATCACCGGAACAGAAATCATCGAAGACAACAGGGCCACCGGGTCGAAATCTTTCAAGTTCGTCAGAGGACCGGTTTTTGCCAATATCCTCCTTGCCGACGAGATCAACCGGACTCCTCCCAAAACACAGGCCGCGCTCCTCGAGGCGATGCAGGAACACCACGTGACCGCCGCCGGCCAGAAATACCTCCTCGAAGAACCGTTCTTTGTCCTCGCAACCCAGAATCCGATTGAACAGGAAGGAACTTATCCGCTCCCGGAAGCCCAGCTCGACAGGTTCATGTTCAACCTCTGGCTCGAGTATCCGTCCCAGGCCGAAGAGGAGGAGATCGTCAGGTCAACCACCAGCATGTACGCGCCGAAGCTGCGGCACGTTCTGGGGAAGGAGGAAATACTGAGATATCAGGATCTCGTCCGCCGCGTGCCGGTCGCCGATAACGTCATCCGATATGCGGTTTCTCTCGTCACCCGGACCAGGCCGCGGTCCGATACTTCGCCGAAGTTCATCCGGGACTGGCTCAGCTGGGGCGCCGGCCCCCGCGCTTCCCAGTATCTCATCCTCGGAGCGAAAACACGGGCCGTCCTCGACGGCCGCCATTCTCCGGATATCGAAGACGTCCGGAAGGTCGCCGGTCCGGTCCTCCGCCACAGAATCGTTCCGAATTTCAACGCCGAGGCCGACGCCGTATCCTCCATGCAGATCGTTGAAAAACTGCTCGAACAACAGTGAGGATTCCGCGTGTCGGTCCGACAGTCGACACCCTTCCCTTTTATCATTCTCCTTCTGCTGACCGTGGTTCCGGGTTCCGGGCCCGCGGCGGCACAGCAAAAATTCTGGATAAGATTCGCCGACAAGGGACCCGGACTGACGTCCCGGGGACTCCTCGCCCCCGGTTCGACGGCTGAGGAGTCCGCTTCTGCCGTCGTCTCCGGCGCGGCACGCCTGCGGCGGCACCGCACAGGCGCCGGTCTTTACGCGGAGGATCTTCCCCTCTATCAGCCGTACATCGATGCAGTCCGCTCGGCCGGCGGGACCGTGGCCGTGGAAAGCCGGTGGTTTAACGCCGTCAGCGCCGACATTTCACCCAACGGCCTGGAAGCCGTCCGGGCTCTGCCGTTTGTCACCGGCGTTTCTCCTGTCCGGATTTTTCACCGCCGCGAACCCCGCCCCTCTCCGAACATCGGTCCGCGGCTCCGGTCAACCGCTTCATTCGATTACGGCCCGTCGTCCGATCAGCTCGCTGCGCTGGATATCCTTTCTCTCCACGCGCTCGGCATTACCGGCAGAAATGTCATCGTCGGCATGCTCGATACCGGATTCCGCTGGCGCGTCCACGACGCCCTTCGCACGCGCACCGTCCTGGCGGAACATGATTTCATCTTCAACGACGATATTACGGCGAATCAGCCCGGAGATACCCCCGATCAGGACCGCCACGGCACGCTGACCATGTCGCTCATCGGCGCGTATGCTCCGGGGACTCTCATGGGGGCCGCGTTCGACGTTTCCTTCCTCCTCGGCAAGACCGAGCTCATCTATCCCTCGGAAGCTGCAGATACCGACACAAAGATCGAAGAAGATCACTGGGTCGCCGGTCTCGAGTGGATGGAATCGCTCGGAGCCGATATCGTCAGCAGTTCGCTCGGATATAACGACTTCACCGATTCCGTAAGCTATTCGTGGGCGAACGGCGACTTCAACGGCAGGACGACCGTCTCCGCCGTCGCCGCCTCCCGCGCCGCCTCCCTCGGTGTGCTCGTCTGCACCTCCATGGGGAATGAGGGAAACGGAGACGGTGTAACGGGGACAATGCTGACGCCGGCCGACGCCGACAGCATCATCTCAGTCGGCGCGGTTGACTTTGACGGTCAGCTGATGTACTTCAGTTCGACCGGTCCGACCAACGACGGCAGGACCAAACCCGAGCTCGTCGGACCGGGGTCGCACGGCGTAGTGTGCGCCATTCCGCCAAACTCGTACAGTTCCCTTTTTCAGGGAACATCCCTTTCGACGCCGCTCGTTGCCGGCGCGGCCGCACTCCTTCTCTCCGCACGGCCCGAGCTGTCGCCACTGCAGGTGCGGGACATTCTCCGTTCGACCGCCGTCCCGCTTACCGATCCGACCCGCTTTCCTTCCTCTCCAAACAATTTTACAGGCTGGGGGGAACCGGATCTGCTCAAGGCGGTGCTTTCCCGCGGCCCCGTGTTCGGAAATCTTCCCTTGATATCGTTTACAGCAGGGCACCCGCATATTGCCATCTGCACGCTCTCCGGAGGAGGAGTGAATCCCGACAGCGTGGTGCTTCATTATGCGCAGGGCCGGAGCGGTGTTTTTCACTCTCTGCCGATGATTCTCGATTCCGCCATGATCCTTCCGACTTCCGGAAGATATGTGGCGGATCTCCCCGGATTTCCCGATAACACCATCATCGAATTCTACATCACCGTCAGCGACAGCGCCGGACAGCGCTACCGGAGCCCGGCGCCCTCCATCGTGCGGCCATGGGAGTTTTATACCGGACGGCAGGCTGTTACGCTCGCCCCGCAGATTCCGGCAGCCTTCCGCCTCTATCAGAACTATCCGAATCCGTTCAACGGATCGACCATGATCCGATTCGACCTTCCCTCCGATGGGACCGCAAGCCTTCACGTGTATGACGCCCTCGGCAGGATGGTTGCCACCCTCCTCAACGGGTATCATGAGGCGGGGACCGGGATCACGGTTCCGTTCGGGGCGGGCGATCTGCCCAGCGGCGTCTATTTCTACCGGCTGAAAACTGCGGGTTCCGATCAGACCGGGAAAATGGTCATCGTGCGCTGACCGTGGTCGGGCCCGGCAGCATATCGCTCTCGCTCCACGGACGGACGGTCCTGGCCGTCGTCCTTGCCGTCATCGTTTTCGGCGGCGCATATTTTTATTACCTCACAACACTTCCCCCGATTCCCCGGAAACAGAGAATTGTCTTTGCGCTCCTGAGGGGAAGTTCCCTCACGTTTCTGGTCCTCCTCCTGTTTGAACCGCTTCTCCGGCTTGCCGGAACGGATGAGCACCCTCCGGTGGTTGCAGTTTTGCTGGATGATTCCCAGAGCATGACAATCGTTGACGGCAGGGGTGATCGCGCGGAACGGATCCGTTCTTTTCTCCGCAGTTCCCCGTTCGCGGAAAACGGGTCAGGATTTCTCGTCCACTATTTTACCTTCGCCGGGGAGTCCTCGAAGCCGTCCGACGCTCCCCCGGATTCGCTCCGGTTCGCGGGACAGTCCACGGATATCGACAATGTTCTCAGGACGGTTCAGGATGCCCGGCAGGAGGACAACATCCGGGCGGCGGTTCTGATAAGTGACGGAGTGTATACGGCGGGTAAAAATCCGCTCTATATCGCACAGGCGCTGGGCATTCCTGTATACACCGTGGGGGTCGGCGATACCGCCGTGCAGAAGGATGTTCTGATCGACCGCGTGGTGGTCAATTCACTCTCCTACGCCGGGGAAAAAGTGCCCGTCGATGTCGCCATCCGGAGCACCGGTTACCGCAACGCCCGGGTCGAGGTGACAATCCGGGACGGGAGCCGGATTCTGGACAGGGCTCTTGTGACGCTCGACCGTGAAGAGTTCAACACGTCGGTGCACCTCGCCGTAATTCCGGAGGATGAGGGGACAAAACGATACACCGTGGAAGTTTCGCATCTCCCGGGTGAATTGACCGAGCGGAATAACAGCCGGCAGGTATTCATACATGTCATCAAAAGCAGACTCAAGGTTGTTCTCGTGGCCGCCGCGCCGTCGCCGGATGTTGCCGAGCTGACGAGAACGCTCGCGGACGATCCGCATATCAGCCTCCGGCAGTACATCGGAAAAGGGCATCAGGAATTCTACGGCGGCGATCCGCCGCAGAGTGTCCTCGACAGCATGGACTGTCTGGTGCTTGCAGGATACCCGACCGCGGGATCGGGTCCGGCGGCGTTCCGGAGGATCGCGGATGCTGTGGTCAGGAACAATAAACCGCTGATGTATTGCGGCGGTCGGGAGGTCGATTATTCCCTTCTGAACGAACTCGCGTCCGCCCTTCCCTTCGGCTGGCAGGGGCCGATCACACAAAACGAACTTCTTGTCTCGCCGCTCGTCCCGGAAGAGGCAAGAGTGCATCCCCTGATCACGCTGGAAGGCAACGGTACTCCATCGGCCTGGCAGAAACTTCCGCCGGTGTTCCGCACACAATCGGATTTTTACCTGAAGCCGGGAGCGACGGCTCTTCTCGTTCCGTCAATTCAGGGGATTCCCCTCCCCGGTCCCCTGATCGCCGTGAGATCTGAGGCACACCATCGGTCGATCGCGATCACCGGCTACGGCATATGGCGATGGCGGCTCATGGCCCAGGGGGATGCTGAAACCGAACAATTGCTGTCCCAGTTTCTTCCGGACGCTGTCCGGTGGCTGACGACCCATGACGACGATAAGCGCGTCAGGGTTGCGCCGACGAAGGAATTATTCACGACCGCCGAACCGGCGCAGTTCACCGCACAAGTCTACACGGAAGAGCTTCACCCGGCGGATAATGCCGAGGTGACGCTCGAAATCCTTCACGGCGGCGACAGAACGGCGGTGGCCCTGAGGCCGGTGGGCAACGGAAGATATGAAGGTTCCGCGACCGGCCTTCCCGAGGGGGATTATTCATACCGCGCCGCGGCAACTCTCGGAGGTTCCCCGGCCGGAGAGGATCACGGTCGATTTGCAGTGGGAATGACGAACGGCGAATTTCTCGAAACCCGGATGAACCGATCGCTCCTGGAGCAGATGGCGTTCAGAACATCCGGAATGTATTTCCCGATCGATGGCGCAGATTCGCTTGGGGTCGTTCTCCGGACAATGAAGTGGAGCCCCAGGGAGGTCGTCCATGAGAGCGAAATCGAGCTCTGGAACTGGCGTTATGCGGCTCTTGCGGTCATCGCCCTTCTGGCAGTCGAATGGTATTTGCGGAAACGCTACGGCATGCTGTAAGCGCGGCGACAGAAAACATTGCTTTTCCTGGTCAAAAAGGGTACTATGCTGAATCAAAAAGTTGCGCACCGTGCGGGAACCGGATCCCTCCGGCGTCCCGATTGCCGTGTGCGTTTCATTCACCGCTCTTCATGTTGATCCTGCAGAGGAAGACGCAATGACTCAGATGAAAGTTCTGACGGCCGCAGTAATCCTGGTGCTGATTGCATCCGTCTGTTCCCCCGCCCAGACGACGGCGCGGAACGGGTTGCGGGAGAATCCGCCCGATGTCCACGCACTGGTGCACCTCCGCATCGTCTCCACCCCGGACAAAATTTTGACCGATGCGACGATCATCATCCGGCACGGAATGATCACCTCCGCCGGACAGAACATCGGCGTGCCGCCGGACGCGCGCACGTGGGATTGTACCGGCCTGACGGCATATGCCGGCTTTATTGACGCCTGTTCGGATTACGGCATGCCCGCGAAACTTCAGCGGAGATTCGGACCGGACCGGCAGAATGAATCCCGCCAGCCCGAACCGGCTCCCGGAGTCCGGGCGGCCAACGCGAACATCCGCTCTTCAACTGCCGCCGAGGAACAATTCACTCCTGATCCGGCAGCTGCGGAGAAACTCAGATCCTCGGGATTTGCCGCCGTTCTGGCTGTTCCGC
The DNA here is from genome assembly GCA_035524335.1 of Bacteroidota bacterium. GTDB lineage: Bacteria > Bacteroidota > Ignavibacteria > UBA10030 > SZUA-254 > DATKPE01. The sequence continues at coordinate 43,601 of DATKPE010000061.1, read as the reverse complement.
AAAGAGGCATCTTCCGGGGGGTCAGCGCAGTCATCAGTCTGGCGGACGGCTCACCGAACGAGCTCGTGCTTCGGACGAATGTGGCCCAGCACTGCAGTTTTGAGACAGTGGCGGGAGAAGATTACCCAAATTCGCTCATGGGCATCATCGCCCTGATGCGCCAAACGTTTCTGGACGCGCAATGGTACCGGCAGGTGATGCAGGATTGGCGCAAGTATCCTTCGGAACCGCATCCGGAAGTGGTTGCAGACCTCGATGCGCTCGGCGAAGTGATCGATCTCAAGACCCCGGTGGTGTTCGAAACGGGGAACGAACTGAATGCATTCCGGGCGGCCGCGGTGGCGCGGGAGTTCGGGCTGAAATACCTTCTCCGCGGCAGTGGCGACGAATACCGCCGGCTCGATGCGATCAGGGCGCTGGACGTGCCATTGATCATCCCGGTCAATTTCCCCGACGCACCGGACGTCCAGTCGATGGAGAGTGCGCTGAACGTCGGATTCGACGACCTGAGAGCGTGGGACGAGGCGCCTGAAAATCCGGCGCGTTTGCATGCCGCAGGGGTAAAGTTCGCCCTCACCTCCGCACTGCTCAAGGATGTCGCGCAGTTTCTTCCGAATGTGCGGAAGGCGGTTCAGCGCGGGCTCCCCGCCCGCGAAGCGCTGGCCGCCCTTACCACGGTTCCGGCCCAGCTTGTGGGAATGGAAAAATATATCGGATCGATCGAACCCGGCAAATTGGCGAACATCGTTCTGACCGATGGTGATCTCTTTTCCGAAAAGACGAAGATCCGCGAAACCTGGATTGCCGGCAGGAGGTACGTGGTGAAACACACTCAGCCTGCCGATCCTCGCGGAACCTGGAACGTGACAATGGACCCGCCTGGACCCGATTCCCTCAAAATCGCTCTCTCCGGCGAAACTGATGCATTGCAGGGATCGGTGAAGTCAGGGAAGAAGGAAGCGAAATTCCAGTCGGTCTCCTTCAGTCATCTCCTTCTTTCCATGTCGTTTGCGGGTGATTCGCTCGGGTTTCCCGGCATCGTCCGGATGACCGCCCCGTTCTCCCCCGGCGCCTTGCGGGGACGCGGTGAGTTCTCCTCCGGAAAACAGTTCACCTGGTCGGCGACGCTTGCCCAGCCTTCGGTGCCGGAACCGGATACGGCGGCGCCGAAACCTGCGGTACATGCATCCTTTCCGCCCACGTATCCGCCCGGGCCGTTCGGCCGTCCCTCTCTGCCGGTACAGGCGGATCATGTATTCATTCATGACGCGACCGTCTGGACCTCCGCGGCGAAGGGAATCCTGGAACATGCCGATGTTCTGATTGAGAAGGGAAAGATCGCGGCGGTGGGCAGTTCCCTGAAGGCGCCCGAAGGCGCGGTCATCATCGAGGGTAAAGGAAAGCAGATCACCGCCGGTCTCATCGACTGCCATTCCCATACCGCCGCATCCGGAAGCGTGAATGAAACCGGCCATACGATTACCTCGGAGGTGCGGATCGGCGACATTATTGATCCGGACGATGTTGCGCTGTACCGCGAGCTGGCGGGCGGGCTGACGGTGGCGAACGTCCTCCACGGTTCGGCGAATCCGATCGGCGGCCAGAATCAGGTGATAAAGCTCCGCTGGGGCGCGCTCGCAGAGGAGATGAAGTTTGCCGGAGCGAAGCCCGGCATCAAATTCGCGCTCGGGGAAAATCCGAAGCAGAGCAACTGGGGAGATCGCAATTCGCGTTATCCGCAGACGCGGCAGGGAGTCGAAGAGATGATTCGCGACGAATTCCGCGCCGCGCTCGATTATGAAAAGAGCTGGAGTGAGTATCGCGACGGAACGAGAAAACTTTCCCCCCGAAGGGATCTCCACGAAGAGGCAATCCTGGAGATCATCCGCGGCAAGCGGCTCGTCCACGCGCATTCCTACCGTCAGGATGAAATCGAGATGCTGATAGGGCTGGCGGACGAGTTCGGATTTACCGTGGGGACCTTTCAGCACGATCTGGAAGGGTACAAGATCGCCGACCTTATCGCGAAACATGGCGCAGGGGCGTCCATGTTCAGCGACTGGTGGGCGTACAAATTCGAAGTGTATGATGCGATCCCCTACAACGGGGCGCTGTCCCACGACGCCGGCGTCGTTGTATCGTATAATTCGGACAGCGACGAACTGGCCCGGCGGCTGAACAGCGAAGCGGGCAAGGCGGTAAAATACGGAGGAGTCCCGCCGGAAGAGGCAATCAAATTTGTGACGATCAACCCGGCCAGACAGCTTCACATCGACGCCAGGGTCGGCTCGCTGGAACCGGGCAAAGACGCCGATTTCGTCGTCTGGAACGGCGATCCCCTTTCCGCCCTCAGCGTCTGCGAACAGACATGGATCGACGGCAGAAAATATTTCGACCGGGATGAAGACCGGAAGATGAACGGGGAGGTTGACCGCGAACGGGCCGTCCTGATCCAGAAGATCCTCGCGGAAAAAAAAGGGAATGAGCCCTCCGGAAGAACCCGCCCGCCGGGCAGGGGAAGGCCGAAGTATTCGTGCCACGAAGATCTTGACGGGAAGGAGGGATTCTGACATGAAATCACGACGCGTCCTTATTACAGGCATCCTCTGGGCATTGTTCCTCGCGGGCAGGGCTCAGGCAGGGGAAATTCCAGGGAAGGTCCAGGACCACCCGATCGCTCTCGTCGATGGCACGATCCACACCATCAGCGGCGCCACCATCGAACATGGAACCATCCTGTTCGAGAAGGGAAAAATTGTCGCGGTCGGCGCCGGTGTGACCCTGCCGCCCGGAACCGAACGCATCAGCGTCGCCGGAAAACAGGTCTACCCCGGGCTCATCGATGCACGATCCACCGTCGGGCTGATGGAAATCGAATCGGTCAGGGCAACGGTCGATGTGACCGAGACCGGCGAGATGAATCCCGATATCCGCGCCGAAGTGGCATTCAATCCCGAAAGCGAAGTCATTCCCGTGACCCGCGCCAACGGCATAACGACAACGGCAATCTTTCCCGGCGGCGGAATCCTGAGCGGCGCCGCTGCCGTCATGAACCTCGACGGCTGGACCTGGGAGGAAATGACAGTGAAATCGCGCGCCGGCATGGTTCTGAACTGGCCCGCGATGGAGACCGGCAGACGGTGGTGGGACCAGCGGACGGAGGAGGAACAGAAAAAAGCCCAGGACAAGGAGTTCACCGACCTCGACGAGTTCATCGCCAACGCCCGCGCCTACCGTGCGGCCAGGGCGGCGGCTGATGCGGGCAAAGCACCTGCGCCGCGCACCGATCTTCACCTTGAGGCGATGATTCCCGTTCTCGACCGAACCGAACCGGTTCTCATAGACGCCGGGGATCTCCGCCAGATTGAATCCGCCGTGGCATGGGCGGAACGCGAACATCTCCGGATGATCCTGGTGGGCGGGTATGATGCGTGGCGGGTTCCCCAACTGCTCAAGGATCACGATATTCCGGTCATTCTGAATCCCGTTTATGATCTCCCGCGGAGGGCCTGGGAACCGTATGATCTCTGCTACACCCTGGCCAGCCGCCTCAGGGATGCAGGAGTCCGTTTCTGCATCACCGGCGACGGGGGAGCGTCCAACGAGCGGAACCTTCCGTATCACGCGGCCGCCGCGGCCGCGTACGGACTTCCGCACGACGATGCGCTGAAGGCGATCACGCTCGCCCCGGCGCAGATCCTGGGCGTCGACGACAGGCTGGGATCGCTCGATCCCGGCAAGGATGCGACGATCATCGTCACGAACGGCGATCCGCTTGTGATCTCAACGAATGTGGAAATGGAATATATTCAGGGCCGCCAGGTCTCCCTCGAGAGCCGCCATACGCGCCTGTACGAGAAATACCGGGAAAAGTATCGCCGCCTGGGTATAATGAAATAATTCGAACAACCGGTGCATGATGAACCAATCGCGGTATCATATTCTGACACGCCACCATCTCAGACATATTCCGGAGCTTAAACTGCGCGAGAATTTTTTTGCGGTTCGCTACGGCGAGAGATGTTCCATGGACCGCTGTACCTCCTCCTGCTGTAAATTCGGCGTGTATGCCGATCTGGACGAGAAGGAGAGGATTCTCAGCCATGCAGATCTCATCCGCCGGTATCTCGAGCCGCACCAGGAACCCGACGCATCGCGCTGGTTCGAGGAGAAAATTTACGACGACCCCGATTTTCCCTCAAAAAAATGCGTCGGTACACGCGCGCTCGATTACGGATGCGTATTTCTCGATTCCTCCGGCCGTTGTGCACTCCAGAAGGCATCCTCGGCCGAAGGTCTCGGCAGGTACTACCTGAAACCGTTTTACTGCTTTGCCTATCCGGTCACCATTCTCCGCGGTGAATTGATCGTCGACGACGAAGAATTTCTCAGCAATCCCGGCTGCTGCCGCCCCGACAGCAAAGGGACGAGAAGCATTTTCGATCTCTGCGACGAGGAGCTTCGCTTTGTCCTCGGGGAAGAGGGGTACAGCGAACTCCGGACGATCTATTCAGGACGTGAACGGGACACAGGGACCTGAGTTTTCGGATCGGCTCCCTCGGCAGGCTCGGCGAGGGATCGCGGAAAGATGCAGGAAAAATGATTCCGCCCGGCGCCTGCGGAGGATGGAATAATGTATTCTCTGGCGCGTGTCTGAATGATTATATCAGCGGAGGATGCGGGAAAGCGTCCGGAGCGGTCGATTGGGTTTGGATTTACGCGGCCGGGGGAGCGGCGGTGAGTGCCGGCGTGGGGGGAGGGGATGGGCGGTAAGGCCCGGCTACTCGAGGACGACCATGATGGTGTCGATCGCGCCGAGAGCGAGATAGATCGTGATCCCGATCGCGACAGCCCACCAGATCATCAGCGATATTTTTTCCTGAAGTGCAAGATCCATATGCATCCCGCAAATGGCATACATGCCGCAAGGGTAATATACCGGAGTCCCGGATGAATAGCAACAGGCGGCGGCGGAAAAGGGAAAAATCGGTTCAGAGAGAGGGGGAGGGAGAAAAGAATATTGCGGAAAACGAGAGATGCGGCATTTATTCCGTTTTCATGACGGTATTCCGGATGGTCTGGTGGATTTCATGCATGTCGACGCGTCCCTTGCGGAGATAGGGAATTCCGAACATTTTCAGCTGGGTAATATCCTTCACATCGAGATCGCGGCCCGTAATCACGATGACCGGAATGGTTTTATGGCGGGCATGATCTTTCAGTTCCTGAATGAGATCGAATCCGCTGAGGCGGTTGAGAGCCAGGTCCATGATAATTGCCGCAGGTTTTTCGCGATCCACCCATTGCAGGAAGTCCTCTTCGAGCGGAAACACCACTCCCCGGAAACCTTCATCTTCCACAACGAATTTCATCAATTCGGAAAAGCCGGGGCTGTCTTCAACAATAAGTACCGTCTTTTTCTTCATCTAATTAGCCGTTGCAGAGAAAGTGGTGATATGAAAAGGAAGAAAAACCCTAAAAACATAGAGAAAATTGGATTAAAAGTCAATAGTTTCAACAAATGCGGCAGGTCCGGAGCGGAGGAGAAAACCGATTGACTTTCAGCCGGAAGTTTTGTACATTTAAACCGTCAAGCTCTGAAAACCTCACCAAATCAAGGTATTTTCACCATGTTTGCCGTTGTCGATGTCGATGGGCAACAGCTGAAAGTAAGCCCGTCTGAGAAAGTTTTTGTCCCTAAGCGCCTCGAAGCGGCAGGGACGACAGTGACATTCGAGAATGTCGTTCTTTTTTCAGACGATAAGAATGTCAAAATCGGGAACCCGTATGTGAAAAACCTCTCCGTCAAGGGGAAGGTTCTCGGACACCGGAAAGACGATACCGTGATCGTCTTCAAAAAGAAAAAACGGAAAGGCTACCGGCTGCGCCGCGGCCACCGTCAGCAGTACACGGAAGTTGAAATTACCAGCATCGGATAAGGGATTTTTCCATGGCTCATAAAAAAGGCGGCGGAAGTTCACGCAACGGACGCGATAGCAATGCACAGCGCCTCGGCGTGAAACGATTCGGCGGTGAAAAAGTTACCGCCGGAAGCATCATTGTGCGTCAGCGGGGTACGAAATTTTCCCCCGGCGACAATGTCGGTCTCGGCAGCGACGATACACTCTTTGCGCTCTGCAACGGAACCGTCAATTTCCAGCGTTACAGTAAATCCCGCAGCGTTGTCAGCATAATTCCCGCATAACTATGCGGATCTGACCGGCATGGAAACTGTTTCATAAAAGCCCGCTCTCTGCGGGCTTTTTCCATTCAGGGTATTCAGTACATCAAAACAGATCGTCGAACATTCTCCGGAGAGACCTCAATGAAAATTACAGTGGTTGGAGCTGGAAACGTCGGTGCAACCGCGGCACAGCGGATCGTCGACAAAGAGCTGGCGAACGAAGTGGTGCTTCTCGATATCGTCGAAGGCCTTCCCCAGGGGAAAGGGCTCGACATGTATGAATCGGCCCCGATCAGCGGAACTGACACGCACGTCAAGGGGACAAATTCCTACGACGACACCGCAAATTCCGACATCATTGTCATCACGGCCGGCATTGCGCGTAAACCGGGGATGACCCGTGAACAGCTTCAGGAAACGAATGCAGGTATCGTGAAGGGAGTCACCGCGTCGGTCGCCGCAAAGTCTCCTGGCGCGATCCTGATCGTGGTCTCGAATCCCCTCGACGTCATGACCTATGTTGCCTACAAGGTCAGCGGCTTCGACCGTCACCGCGTCATCGGCATGGCGGGAATTCTTGATACGGCCCGGTACCGGACCTTCATCGCCATGCAGCTCGGCGTTTCCGTCGAGGATATCCAGGCGCTCGTTCTCGGCGGACACGGTGATTCGATGGTTCCGCTGGTGCGGTATACCACCATCGCCGGCGTTCCGATCACTGAATTCCTGGATAAAGCCGCAATCGACGCCCTGGTGAAACGGACACGCGACGGCGGCATCGAAATTGTCAATTATCTCAAAACGGGAAGCGCCTACTATGCCCCTTCCGCCGCCGCCGTTGAAATGGTGGAGGCCGTCGTGAAGGATAAAAAACGGATCCTTCCCTGTGCCGCGTTTCTCCAGGGGGAATACGGTCTCCGCGATACCTACGTCGGCGTGCCGGTGAAACTCGGACGAAAAGGAATGGAACAGATTATCGAGGTTCCGCTGACCGCCGAGGAAAAAGCAGCCCTTGCAAAATCTGCCGAAGAAGTGAAGGGAAACATCAAAAAGCTGGTCCTGTAATCGATACAGATGCGGCGGGCCCTCTGCGCCCGCCGCACTTCATTCTGCACCGGCACCGGATCACCGGCTGCCGGTCTGCCGCAGAGATGAATCGTTCATCAATGAAATCGTTCTCGCATCATAGGATTGTACCGGCCGCCCGGAAGATCTGCGCCCTGCTGATCCTTTTCGCCGTCTGTCTTCAGACTGCGGGCAGTCTGGTCGTCTATGCCGGATTTATCCTGAACCGCGGGTATATCGCACGCACTCTCTGCGTCAACAGGAACAATCCGGAAATGCACTGCAACGGTGCATGTCACCTTGCCCGGGAGCTGAATAAGGAAAAAGAGCGGGAACAGAATCCGGTTTCTTCCGCAAGAGATAAACAGGAGACCTCCCCCTGCCTTGCGGCCTGCAGCAGCCCGCGTCCCCCGGTCCCTCCCGCCGCTATACCGTTTTCGCCGCCGGGTTCTTCCACCCCGCTCGACGGTTATTTCCCTCCCTGTTTTCATCCACCGGCTGTCTGATCTGATTTTCGTCGGACCACCGGCATCCTCCGGCGGTTCCGGTCCCGGCTGCAGCCCCGCGAACTCAGCGGGGGTGCGACGGCGTATTCAATCACCCACGAAAACAATTTCAGGAGCCGTTATGCGGAACATCAACGCAAGAATTCTCCTTCTGTTCATTCAACTTATTCTGGCGGCATCGGCCGCCGAAGCCTGTGCCTGCGGGTGCGGCGTCTTCCAGGTGGGAACCCGCTGGATGATGGTGACATCTCCCGGGCCCCGCTTGTTCCTCCAGTATGCATATCTGGATCAGTCGCAGAACTGGTCAAACACCGGACAGGTATCGCCGGATCTGAACGACGACAGGCTCATCAGGACCAGTTTTTTCACTCTTGGGGGACAGTACATGTTCGACCGGAGCTGGGGTGTGATGGCGTCCGTTCCGGTGTGGGACAGGATCTGGCAGGGGATCGGCGATGACGGCACATCAACCAGCGTCCGTCACCAGGCCGTCGGCGATGTGAAGCTGATGGGAATGTACACCGGATTTTCCGAAGACATGTCGACGGGGATCATGGCCGGACTGAAACTGCCGACCGGCCCGATAGCGCAAACAGTGCTCGACAGGGATACGCAGATCGGGACGGGGACGACGGATGCGCTGTTTACCGCCTATCAGATGGGGCAGGAAACCGGATGGGGATGGTTCGTGCAGGGGTCGGCAAACCTCCCGCTGTACGAGCGCGACGGATACAGACCCGGGGCGGATTTCAACTGTGCGGCGGGAATCCATTTCGATAATCTGTTCCCCTCCGCCGGCATCGCCCCTCTTGCGTCGCTCATCGGGAGTTTCCGGGGGAGCGACAGCGGTCCGGCGGCGGACCCGGCGAACACAGGCTATTCCAGGATATTTTTCTCTCCCGGCGTGGAAATGAATCTCCAGAACGGATTTCGTCTTGATGCCGAGGTCGGTATTCCGCTCTACTCAAATATCCGCGGTTACCAGCTGATTTCTCCCCTCCTGCTGAATACCTCGCTCAGCTATCAGTTCTGAAGAAGGGGGAGAAGAAACTGCGGCGGAAGCTCAGGCGGGAAGGGCGATGCGCATGATGACGCGGGATCCTCCCTGGAACCGCACGAATTCGATGCTGTCCATGAGCGAACGCATCAGGAAAACGCCGCGGCCGTTTTCACGGAGGAGGTTTTCCTGCGCGAGCGGGTCCGGGATTTTTGCCGGGTCGAGACCGGGGCCTTCGTCTTCGACGGTGACGATGAGAAACCGGTCGTCGGTCTCGCAGTTGAGCGTGACCTTTTTCGAGGGATCTTTTTTGTTGCCGTGAAGGATGCCGTTGTTCACCGCTTCGGTTGCGGCGACCAGGAGCTTGTTGAACGCCGCGTCGTCGAATCCGATCTGCTCATTGAGTTTCTCGAGGAAACCCTCGACTTTGACGATCTCATTCGGAAGGCTGGCGAGAATGAGTTTGATGCGGAGGGGCGGTTTTCCGGACATGAGGCAGGCGCTGGGTTAAATATGTATGAAGAGATTCATCGTCATTGTTGTGAAAATCTGGTCGGGTTCGCCGTCCTGGTGCTGTCGTTCGTACCACCCGTCGATGGAGAAACTGGTGTGCGATCCGACAACCCATTTGATGCCGGTCAGCGGTCCGACGCTTCGCAGAAAATGGTCGGGGAACCGATCAGCGCCTTTATACGAGAACCGAAGCTGACTAAAATAACGAAACCCCGCCGAAAAAAGCAAGCCGTCGTGCATGGCGTACCAGATCGTCGCGACATACAGCTTGTCCTCGTAATACGCCACAGGCCGTTCGGAAAAGTCGTCCCACTGGAATTCCCCCTGTTCGTAAAATTTCAGGTTGTGAAACCACGAAGCCCCGATTTTTCCGGTGACCGCCAGCGCGGTGGAGTCCTGCCAGGAGAATTGCCGGTAGGCGAAACTCTGAATCGGGGCCGATCCGAACTCGTAATCGTACACCGTGTAATTTGCCAGCACCTCGAACTGGTTGAAGGTGGAGAACCGGTCGACAGGCCGGTACTCGAGCGACGGCATGAGCCGGGCGACCCGGTTCCAGGTGTTGCTCGCGCTCCGTGTTGAGGCGAGATAGACCAGATGCATCAGGGTGACGTCGCTTTCCAGCTGGAAGAGGAGATACCGGTTGATCCGGTAATAGGAGGTCAGCGAAACAAGATATCGCAGTTCATCCCGGTCGTCGTCGTTTTCGAGACTCGGCGTGTCATACCGCAGGATCGATGCCGAGGCCGAGAGCGTGGCGCCCGCCTCCGCCGTGAATTTCGATGCGATGTTTCCCGCCAGGATCGTGCGCCGCGACTGGTTGTTCTTCCGCTCCTCCTCCGCAAGGAGGGAGGGAAACGCAGGAGAGGATGTTCCCGGATTCGTGAGCGTATGCTGTTCATCGCGCTCATCATACTCAATGCGGATCATGCCGCGCGTGCTGTCGAGCGGCGCATAGTCGAGCTGGGCGGAACTTTCCAGCCGGAGCTCGTTCACGGTCGTCGGAAGCGGTGAGCGGGTCGGATCGGGAGAATAGAGGTACCGCATCGACCGGTCGACTTCAGTGCCGTCCGCGAGGCCGTGAAGAGTGAACTGCACGCCTCTGCTGAGTCCGTACCGCAGTGTGTCGGTGACCCCGAGATCCGATTCGGTCCGTGTCTCGATATTATAGTAGACGCCGTATTCCTGCGCGACGCCGGGGTCGGCAGGCACATAGACATCCCGGCGGGTTTCATTGTAAAAGCCGCTCAGGTAATTCCTCGTCTGCTCGAAAAACGTTTTGTCGATGACGAATCCGGCGTTCCGCGTTTCCTGACGGCGTGGAGACATCTGATCGTACCGCCAGAGCCCCGTGAAGGAGGTCCGGTACCCGTTGTAGCTGGTCGTATCCATCGCGGCGGAGAAGGAGTAGGTGATCCCCTCGTCGGCGGGAGATATCTGCCGGTCGGCGATGAACCCGATGAGCGGTTCGACGGTGAGGGACGGCGACGCCCGGTACGAAACGCCGCCATAAACAGTTTCCGTCGCCAGCTTCGAGAGGTTGACACTCTGATCGTCGGAGAGAAGGAACGATGTCGCGTGAACAACCGCTCGCATGTCCCCCGTCAGCGTCTCCCGGAGAAGGAGGTCGAAGAGCTGTTGGTCGGTGATGAACGTCCGCTCGGTCCTGATGATCGAGGAGAGGAACTGATCCGATACCGAAACAGCGAGCCCGTTCGATTCCGTCTGCAGGATTCCTGAGGCGCGCCAGTGGTAGGTGTTGTAGGAATTGTCGAAGAGGGTTGCAAGGGAGTTGACCGACCGGAGGGTGTCCGCCGCCCCAGTTCCGGCGCGGAACGCGGGCGTTTCCTGTGCTCCGGCAATCGTGCTGAGGATGAGGAGACAGCCCCCGGCCAGAAGTGCCCGGGTTATCACCATACTCCGGATAATTTTCCGGCGTCGATGTTCAGCGACACGCCGTTGATGCTGTCGGCCGTTTCGGAGGCGAGGAAAAGCGCCGCACCGGCGATATCCTCCGGATCGATGAGACCGCCGTCGAGAGACTGTGCCGCCGTCCGCCTGACCTCTTCGACGCTCTTTCCGGTTTTTTCAGCGATCGCGCCGAAGATCTCCTCCGAGAGCGGCGTCGCCGTACTTGCAGGGGAAATGGAATTCACCTGAATGTTGTCCCGCGCCAGTTCCTTCGAGAGCGAGCGGCTGAAGTTGAGGAGCGCCGCATTGACGACGCCCGGAACGAGGTAGAGCGGCCCCGGTTCCTTCCCCGCGATCCCGATGATATTGATGATTTTGCCCGATCCCTGCGACCGCATGAAAGGAATAACCTCTCTGGCGACCCGGATATACCCCATCAGCTTCAGCTGGAGGTGGTACTCCCACTGTTCATCGGTCGTGTCGAGAATGCCGCCGATATGCGCGCCCCCGGCATTGTTCACGAGAATGTCGATCCGGTCGAATTTTTTCTTCGCTGCCGTGACGAATCGCCGGATGTCGTTCGATTTCATCATGTTTGCCTTGACGGTGAGAACGTCGGCGTGTGTGGTCGACTGGATCTCCGCCGCCGTTGCCGTCAGCGCCGCCTCATCCCGGCCGCAGATCGCGATCCGGGCGCCCTCCGTCGCAAACCGCAGGGCAATGGCTTTTCCGATCCCTCTGCTCCCGCCCGTGATGAGAGCAACCTTTCCGGTGATGGTCGTGTTCACGTCTCTTTCCTGAAGTCGGTGGTGAAGCGAATCCGTGGATGCGTCTAAAAGTCGAATTTCTGCCCGCGGACTGGTATGGCGACGTTGGCAAATCCGTCCTCAAGAAGACCCTCGCGGTACTGCTCCTGCCGGTCGGGTTCTCCGTGGACGAGGAAGATCTGTCCGAGCTGCCGGCGGTCGAACTGGCGGGCGTATTTCCTCAGCTCGTTGCCGTCCGCATGCGCGCTGAAGGAGTTGTGGACGATCACCTCGGCCTGCCGCCGGTACACCGATCCGAGAATCCGCACTTCCGGCTCCTGGTCGACGAGTTTCTTGCCGAGCGTATTCTCGGCCTGATATCCGACAATGAGGATCGCATTGCGCGGATCTTCAATGGTGTTCGCAAGATGATGGAGCACGCGCCCCGCTTCACACATGCCGGAGGCGGAGATGATCATGCACGGTTCCGTAATGTCGTTCAGTTTTTTCGATTCGTCCGCCGTCCGGACGTAGCGGAGCTGGTTCAGGCCGAGCGGATCGTGATGCAGTGCGAGGTGCTTCTGCATCTCCTCGTCAAAACATTCCGCATGGCGCCTGAAGACGTCGGTCGCATTGATCGCGAGGGGGCTGTCGACGAAAATCGGAATGCGGGGGAGTTTTCCCGCGTCGAACAAAACATGGAGGGCATAGACGAGATCCTGCGTCCGTCCCACGCTGAAGGCGGGAACAACGATTTTCCCGCCCCGGTTGAGAACCCGCTGGATGTCGGCGGCGAGCTCGTCCCCCATCGATTCGGGCGGATCATGAACGATGCCGCCGTAGGTGCTTTCGCTCAGGAGGATGTCGGCATTTCCCATGAACTGGGGATCCCGTATGATGGGCATGTTCCAGCGGCCGAGATCGCCGGTGAAGCCGATGCGTCTCACCGTTCCCTTCTCGCGCACCGTCACAAGCACGGAGGCGGATCCGAGAATATGCCCGGCGTCGGTAAAGACGGCCGTGACATCCGGAATGACGGAAAATTCCTTTCCGTACGGAATTCCGGTGAAATACCTCGCACTCCGCTCTGCATCCTCGGCGGTGTAGAGCGGTTCCACGGGTGTTCCGCCCTGGTGGAGATGTTTCTTGTTCAGGTATTCCGCGTCTTTTTCCTGGATGTGACCGCTGTCGGCCAGCATCACGGCACAGAGGTCCTTTGTTGCCGGTGTGCAGAATATCGGTCCGTGATATCCCTGCCGGACGATGCCCGGGAGATTTCCGCTGTGATCGATATGCGCATGGGAGAGGATGATCGCATCGATGGAGGCCGGTTCGAAGGGGAAATGCCGGTTCCGTTCGATCGCGTCCGCCCGCTTTCCCTGGAACAGACCGCAGTCGAGAAGTATCCGCCTGCCGTTGATATGAAGCAGGTGCATTGAACCGGTAACGGTGCGCGCCGCGCCCTGAAATTCGATTGTCATTGTGATGTTCCGACCGGAATTCTGGAGATGCCGGGTAAATCGCCGCCGGCGTTGCAGGAAAAAGTACGGAGATTCACTGCGAGAAGCAAACCGGTCTCAGAAGAGCGTCGAAATGCCCGCGGTGAGGAAGAGACTGCGGGGCGGCGTGATGCGGTAGGTCAGATCTATTCTGAGGAAATCCAGAATCCTCCCGACGCCGATTCCCGCCTCACCATACCAGTGAGGGAGTACCGCGGTCCCGTTCTCCCATGACTGCGCCGCCGATCCGTGCACGAGCAATTCGGTGTTGGGACCGGCAAGCGCTGAGAGCCCGAGAAGCGTAAACGGAATTGCGCGGAAATTATGCTCGGCGGAAATGACGACGTACCTGTCGCCCGTCAGCTCGCCTGCGGCTGTTCCCCGCAAAGCCCCGAACGGGCCGTAGACTCCGAGCCGCGAGTCAATGGTGTAATACCGCTGGGGCGGAACCGTCCCGTCCAGGACGCCGCCTGCGGCAATCCTGATCAGCATCTCCGGCGGAAACAGCATGTCGGGGATCATCGTTGCAAACGATCTGTTGACCTCTGCGGAAACCCAGGTGTACCGGTAGTCGCTGTGTGCCAGGCCGGGTGAAGAGTATTCGACCGTTATGTCCGCTGAATTTCTCGAGATGACGTCCAGCGCCTCTGCTTTGTCGCCCGTATGGAGCGAAAATTGAACGGAACGCAGATTCCCTTCCGCGACGGGAGGATTGGACCGGAACGGACGTGATGGAAACAGCACGCTGAAATCGGTTGCCTTGGCGGCGGAATAGTCTGTCTCATCCCTGAAGACGGCGGCAAGATTGATCCGTCGTGCGATCCCGAACGACAGTCCCGCATCAAATCCCTGCGCGAGAAAATAATTGCGGTAATCGTTTTTGTCGAGAAGCGCCGCGATCGAGATGGGAAGGGAGCCGTAGAAATCTCCGTCGGCCACGTTCGCCAGCCTGCGGAACAGCGATGCGGTGACGGCGGCGATGCGGAACCCGGGAACGGGGAGATGGAGGTGAAACGCGTAATACGACCGGTGATCGGAGAGACCGAAGCCGCCGCCGGCGGCGAGCGTTGCGTACTTCACGGGAAGCGTAAAGGTGTGCGCAAGGCCGAGGTAAAAACCCTGCACGCGGTTGAAGTGAAGGTCGGCGAAGTCGAGCAGACCCTCCGTCCCGGCATCGGCGAGACCGGCAAGCGCCCCCCGCGGGCGGAATTGCTTCTCGACCGTCTGCGTGCTGTCGAGCGTCGCATAGGCGGCCCGCTCCTCGACGGTGAGGGGGATTTTTTCGTTCGTTTTCCAGTAACTCGAGTCGAATTTCAGCGATGTGGAATCGACCGACAGGAGCGGTTTGGCGAGAATGCTGTCAGGTATCGGTGAGTTTATCCGGTAATCGGACAGCGAGGAGAGCATGTCGATGCCGATGACCGGAAACGACATGCCGGGCACGTTCACCCTGAGTGCCCCGTCGATGTGAATGTTCGAGGGCATCCAAAAGATCGTGTCGTAAAGGGAAAACTCCTGTCTGAAGTGCAGGTGGAAATCGGACACGAAGGGGATGCCGGAGAGGTCGTTCGGGCTGATGTCGACCCCCATCACGGCGAAGGTACCGTTCGCGATCGAGATCGTTCCGCGGAAAAGCGGACGGAACCGGCTCTTCGGCGTCATCCGGATCTCGTAAATCTCGACGCCGTGCATGTAGCTCGTCTTCAGGAGCTTGAAGTCATATGCGTCCAGCGCGTCGGGCGCCGTCGGTCCCGTGAAGATCATCCGGTGCGATCGGCTGTTCGCCTGTATGGCGAGCAGATCGATGCGGTCCTCGTTGAAATTGATGATTTTACGGACGGCGGCCGGGTTTTCGTCTTCGGGGATGTTGGCAGTCTGCCGTTTCTGATGCACGACCTCACGGAGCGTGTCCCCGGCGTTCATGTAGCCGGTCGTGTACGATTCCGTAATACTCGCAATCGCTGTATCGTGGCGGAGCACCTGACGGGTGAAGGCTTCGAAGCTGTAGGTTTTCAGCTTTTCCATCCAGACCCGCTTGTGTGCGATCGCCTGACGGATGATTTCCAGCGCCGGATCCTCCGCGAGGACCACGACCTCCGGAATCCGTATCGGCGAGGCCTTCAGACGGATGGAAACCGCCGACGCGGTTGTCGCGGAGACGGAGGTCGTTTCCGGTTCGTACCCGAGATAGCTGACGGTAAACGACTGGCCTGCGGAATCGGCGGAAAGGACGAAGGCGCCCCGGGAATTCGTGATCGTTCCCCGGGTGGTTCCGTTCAGCCTGATATTGGCGGCCATGAGCGCCGCCCCCGTCGCCGAATCGGTCACTGTGCCGTGAACGAGAATTCCCTGTCTCGCGGAGCATTCCGCGGCAAGGAGAAGAAATGCCGTGATGAAAAGGCGAAAATTCATCGAATCAGGAATAGATCCCTGCGGGTGTGGAGGCGGAGACCCGTTGCCGGAGAGGCCGGATCAGCGTTTTCTCCTGGGTGCGGCTTTGAATGCGACCGAGGCTTTCACGAATTCCCTGAACAGCGGATGCGGATTCGTCGCACGCGACCGGAGTTCCGGATGAAACTGTGCGGCGATGAACCATGGATGCCCTTCGAGTTCGATGATCTCGACCAGATCGTTTTTCGGGCAGACGCCGCTGATGAGGAGGCCGTGGCCGGTGAGCGTTCCGCGGAACGAATTGTTGACCTCGTACCGGTGGCGGTGCCGTTCATTGACGAGATCTTTTTTGTAGGCGGTGTACGTCTTTGTCCCTTTTGAAATCCTGCACGGATATTCTCCCAGCCGCATCGTCCCCCCATAGGCGGTCACTTTCTTCTGATCAAGCATCAGATCGATGATGTTGACCGGGGTCTGCCGGAACTCGGTGCTGTTCGCCTCCTTCAGTCCGCAGACGTTGCGGGCGAACTCGATCACTGCACACTGCAGACCGAGACAGATGCCGAAAAAGGGAATTTTGTGCTCCCGGACGTACTGGATTGCGGCGATTTTGCCCTCGATGCCCCGTTCGCCGAACCCGGGCGCAACCAGAAGCCCCGCAATGTCGCCAAGATAGCCCGCCGCACCCGATTTTTCAATATCCTCCGCCCTGATCCACTTGAGGTTGACGCGGACGTTGTTCGCCGCCCCGGCGTGAATGAACGATTCGGAAATGCTCTTGTAGGCATCCTGATGTTCCGTATATTTACCGCACACGCCTATCGTTATTTCCCCGTGCGGCCGGTTTACCCGGTCGACGAACTTCTTCCACTCCCCGAGCGCGGGGCGCGGGCAGGTCAGATCCAGCTTGTCCAGCACGATCTCGTCCGCCTCCTGTTTCGCGAACTGAAGCGGCACCTCGTAGATCGTGCTGACGTCGTGCGCATCGACCACCGAATCGACGTCGACGTTGGTGAAGAGGGCGATCTTTTCCCGGACCTCCTTCGTCAGCGCCGCCTCCGACCGGCAGATGAGTATGTCCGGCTGGATGCCGATTTCCAGGAGCGTCTTCACGCTGTGCTGTGTCGGCTTCGTCTTGATTTCCCCCGCGGCCTTGATGTAGGGGACCAGCGTGACGTGCACGTTGATGGCATTTTTCTTCCCGTGGGCGAACATGAACTGCCGCATCGCTTCCAGGAAGGGGAGGCTTTCGATGTCGCCGACGGTGCCGCCCACCTCGATGATGATCACATCGTAGTTGCCGGTTTTGCCGAGCACTTCGAACCGGCGCTTGATCTCGTCCGTGATATGGGGAATCACCTGAACCGTCGCGCCGAGGTAATCACCCCGCCGTTCCTTCATGATGACTTCAAAATATACCTGCCCGGTGGTCGCATTGTTGTTCTTCGTCATATCGACGTCGAGGAACCGCTCATAATGCCCGAGATCCAGGTCGGTCTCCGCGCCGTCGTTCGTCACGTACACCTCTCCGTGCTGGAACGGATTCATCGTTCCGGGATCGACATTGATGTACGGATCGAATTTCTGAATCGTTACCCGGAGACCGCGCGATTGCAGAAGCAGTCCGATCGACGCGGCCGTAATTCCCTTGCCCAGCGAGGAGATGACCCCGCCGGTGATGAAAATATATTTGACGGTGTGTTTCACCACGGTGATCCTTTTTCTATTTGATGGACAACCTGTCGGGGGTGACAATCCCGCCCGAAAGCACCAGCTTCAATCCGTCCTCAACAGTCATATCCAGCACCCGGATCTCTCCGGCCGGAGCGAGAATCAGCATTCCGGAGGTCGGATTGGGAGGATTCGGAATGTACACGCTCACCAGATCGAGCGGACCGGCGGCGTGGCCGAACGACAGTTCGTTGGTGACGAAACCGATCGTCCAGAGGCCCGGACGCGGATACTCGATCAGCACCACGTGCCTGAACGATTTACCCTTCTTGCCCGACTGGAATGCCGTCACCAGATCCTTCATCGCGGAATAGATCGTCCGCGCGAGCGGAATTGACGAAATGAGCCGTTCGAAAAAAGAAAAAATCGCCACACCGAACAGATTCCGCGATATCATCCCCACGGCGAATATCAGTATCACCATGGTGATGAATCCGAGCCCCGGGATGTGCTGCTGCAGAATCCGGTCGAACAACGGCGATATGATCCCGTCCACCGCGTTGAACAGCCCCTGCAGAACCCAGAGCGTGATGACCACCGGTACGATGACCACCAGTCCCCGGCCGAATACAACCCGCAGCGACTGGGGCGGCGGGGAAGGAGTTTCGTCGTTCGTCATCTCGTTCATGCGTCAGTTTTGTTTGAGAATGGCGCGCACCCGGTCGGCGTCTTCGGGCGTGTCGACCGGCACGCTGTCGTGCTTCGTTACCCGCGTCGTGATCGCAATATTGTGCTCCAGAAACCTGAGCTGTTCCAGCCGTTCCGCCCGTTCGAGCGGTCCTTCCCCCCACCGGGCGAATTGGAGAAGAACGCTCTTCCGGTAAACATACAGACCGATATGCTTGAAATACCGGTGATGTGTGTGCCAGAGCTCGGGCTGCCTCACATCGCGGATGTGAGGAATCGGGGACCGCGAAAAATAAAGAGCCCGTCCGTCCCCCGCAACCACCACCTTCACAATGCCCGGGTTGCTCAGGTCGGCGGCGGACGTTATCTCCCTGATGAGCGTTCCGACCTGCGCGGACGGATCCTCCGTCACCCCACGGATCGCTTCGTCGATCATTCCCGGAACGATCAGCGGCTCATCCCCCTGGATGTTCACGATGATATCGGCCTTGTCCAGCGACGATGCGACATGGGCGATCCGGTCGCTCCCCGTCGGGAGCTCGGCCGGCGTCATTACGGCGGTTCCGCCGAAACCCGCGACCGTGTCCGCGATCGACTGGTGATCGGTCGCGACGACCACCGACTGCAGGAGCCCCGCCTTGAGCGCTCTCTCGTAGACATGCTGGATCATCGGTTTGCCGCAGAGGTCGATCAGCGGTTTGGCCGACAGCCGGGTTGAGCCGTACCGTGCCGGGATGATACCGACGATGCTCAGCGGCGTTTTCATGAGGGATTCCTGTATGTCTGTTCAATTGCTTCGCGCACCCGGGTGCGCAGAATCATTTCGCTTTCCCTGCCGGCGTCGCCGTCTGCCGCGATCGGAGTTCCGATGACGATGCTGATCGGTCCCGGTCTCAGACGGAACGTTCCTTTCTGCATGATCTGGTGGGTCCCGTTGATCGTCACGGGGACCACCGGCACTCCCGCCCGGAGGGCGAGGTTGAACGGGCCCCGCTTGAAGGGCTGAAGCATGCCGTCGACGGAGCGGGTCCCTTCGGCAAAAAGAAGAACCGAAGCCCCCTGTCCGATCTTTTCGATTGCCGCATCGAGGCTCCGCCGGGCTTCCGTCCCGCTCTTCCGGTTGATCGCGATAAAGGCGCCGCCCAGTTTGAGACCCCAGCCGAAGATCGGCACGTAGTGAAGCTCCTTTTTATAGATGATTCTCACATCATCCGGAATGCCGGCCAGAACGACGGGAATGTCGAACAGGCTCGCATGGTTTGCGACATACACGTAGCTCTGATCGGGGTCCAGTTTCTCCGCTCCCTCCACCGTCAGCCGGAGACCGGCGAGCGCAAGCGTTCCGCGGGCGTGGAGACGGGAAAAACGTCTGAAATATTTCTTCTCCCTGTCGAACGGCGTACAGAGGATGATGAGCGAAGCGCAATAGGCGGAGAGGAGGGCGATGAGGATCAGCCGCAGTCCGGATCGTATCATGAACTCCTCCGGCGGGAGGTGTGGAATTCTACCTGAAAAAAAGGATCGTGCGGTGGTGCGGAGGGGGGGAGAGGTGCCTGTGCATGTTTACCAAGCGCAGTTCCTGACCTGTGCACCGATCTGTCCTCGTGAGAGAATGACCTACATCATGGTTTGTTCAACATACGAAATCACGGGGAGAGATGCAATGCCGGCGGTTCGTCAGCCGCCGGTCCGGCCGGTGAATTTCTGCCACCAGGCGGCGAGCTTCGGTGCCGTTGTGACCGTGGTGATCATGAACAGAGCTCCGCCGATCAGGTCTGTCACATAATGATAGCGAAGATAGATCGTGCTGATGATCAAAAGCGATCCGATGCAGTAGATCCACCACCGGATCCGGATACGGTACCGGTGCGCCAGATACATTACGATGAGCGTCATCTGCGTATGACCGCTCGGGAAGGCGTCGCGCTGGGCGTACAGGATGGGACGCGCGACATGTTCGGGTATCGATTCGCCGGAATCGATGAGCGCGCGGATCGGCGCCGTAAGGAGAAGCCCCGGCAGTTCGGTCCCCAGATTGTTGAAGTCGTGAAGGGTAAACCGCGGACCGACGGCCGGGAAGATGAGATATCCGATGTAGGAGAGCAGAAAGCCGTAGGAGATCGTAAAGATCGTGAAGATGAGCCTGTCCCGCTCCTTCCGGAGATACAGTTCGGCGCCGAGTGAAATCATTAAAAAATAATAGCTCACGTAGGCGATCTGAAGTACTTCCGTGAGAACCGGATGGGCGAACCGGGAAATCCAGACGGTTGGATCGACATGGAAGAGAAACCGGTCCGAACGGATGAGAAGCTCATCCCAGTCCTGCAGACCGAGGGATTGCAGGATGATGTATATTTCCTTGAAGATGATGAATATCCCGGCCACGGCGTACCATGTGTGGATGAACTGGATCGCGGGATGCCGGCTCCATCGGGCCAGGAAGACGATGGCACCGATGCCGAAGAGATTCGCCAGGAGCAGATACGGCCAGGTCGGAATCGACTGACAAAGCCCGAGCGTGAGAACGGACAGAAGCAGAATGAATGTGCAGAACAGGGCGTCAACGGGGGAGAGGAATGCGAGGCGCGCTCTCATGATGATCACTGACCGGATTCGGTGAAGAGATCGGGCGCCGGTGCTTCCATGCCGCCCTTGGCTGGGGCCTGATCATAGACGCTCTCACCGAGACGCGAGGCCATGCGGTCGGTCAGGAGGAGAAATTCTTCGAGGCCGAGCTCTTCCGGCCGCTTTTCGAGCGGAAAGGTGACCGCCGCGACGGCGGACCTGACAGCTTCTTCGTCGTACGGGAGATAGAGCAGGCTGTTCCGGAGCGTCTTTCGCCTCTTGCCGAACGTCGTCCGGACGATCGTGCGGAAGAGCATCTGCCGCGCACCGGTGAGCGGCGGCGGCTGAAGCGCGATGTGGACGACAGATGAGGTGACCTTCGGTGTCGGCGAGAAGCACTGCGGCGAAACATCGAACAGGAGCCGCGTGGTTCCGTGGAACCGGCAGAAGACGCTCAGAATCCCGTACTCCTTGGTCCGCGGAACCCCGACCATCCTGCGCGCGACCTCCCTCTGCACCATCAGTGTGCAGTCGCCGATGTGCTCCGACTGCTCGAAGACGCGGAAAAGGATCGGACTGGTGAGGTGATAGGGAATGTTTCCGATCAGCCGGAGCGGCCGCCGCAGACGCTGTCGCCAGTAACCAAAATCGGTGTGGAGAATGTCCTCATGCTGGACGGTGACCCCGGGGCCGGTGAAGGCGGCGCGGAGATCGTCGATGACGCGCCCGTCGATCTCCACAAGCACGACCGACGACACGAGCGGGACAAGATGACGGGTCAGCGCTCCGCGTCCGGGACCGATTTCGAGGAAACAATCATCCTTCATCGGATTAATCGATTTGAGCGTTTTCCGGACAATATTCTCGTCGATGAGAAAATTCTGTCCGAGAGATTGTTTGGGCCTGAGCCGGCCTGTCCGCCGCGGTGTGCTCACGGTTTATTAAAATGATTTTTCACGCCATCGAAGGAGATGTTTTTCGGCCGATCCTGATACTTCTGCTGTGCCGGTCTCGTCGTGCCATTCTCCTCTCCCCGTGCATCAAGTTCCAGTGAAGGCGAGGTGACAGTACCGCCGACGTGAAACCGGAGGGTGAGCCGGCCGTCGCTGTCCTTGAAATAGTCCAGCAGGACGCCCGCCGGTCCCGGAAGATTCAGCGTTTCCGTCGCCTCGGACGGAAATTTCACGGTCATTGCATAATCGAGCGCCCCGTCAAGTCCCAGAGAACCGTCGGCAAGTATTTCCGTCCGGCCCGATGTCACTGCAAGATCCCTTATGTGCATCCGTCCGTCGGCGAGCGTGAAACTGTTTGTCCAGTGGTCGAACGCCAGATCCTTCATCCGGGGCATGCCCGTGGCTTCGGCCAGTTTCAGGGCGAGAGGGAACGACGTCACCTTTCCGTTCTGCATCGCCGCGAGCCCGTCGCCCGCCAGGGATTGTGTGTCGATCCCGAGCGTATCGTTCAGCGTTCCCCGGAGACTGGTCTTCATCGTCAGCCTGCCGGAGATATGCGAGCCGAAGCTCGTGAACGGGGCGAGCAGTTCATGAGATTCGACGTTCGAGACTTCCAGGTTAAAGCTGAACGGACGGTGCCGGGCGGGGCGGAGATCGAGCGTCCCGTTTGTCTGAATCGTCCCGCCGCAAACGCCGGCCTTCAGGGACGCGAGCGTTGCCACGCCGCCGGAGAAACTGATGGTTCCCTTCGTATTCGACAGGATGAATTTTTCTGTGATAAGGGTATCGACGGAAACATCGGCGGAGATGTCGAATGCCGGAAGCAGTCCCGCGATGCCCGGACCGCCGTCAGAGGTGGCCTGCGGATCGGGTCTGACCGGCGGGGTCTCGTTCATGAAGTCTGAGGCACGCAGACGGTGGGAGATCAGCCCCACCCTGAGGGACGGGGGAGCGGCCCGCCGCCCCGTTCCCGGGAAGATGAGGGAGAGATAATGCCGGATCGTCATCGATGTCTGTAAATCCGATTCACCCACCGTGAGACTGAGCTTTCTGGCGTCGATCGATTCATTGCTGAAGGCGAGGGCGCCGTTCAGGTGCCCAACGGGATGTGCCGTGCCGGCCGGCCGGATCGTTACATCGGTGAAACCGATCGTGCCCCTTCCGTTCAGGCTGTGGGGAGAATTCACCTCTCCGGCAAGGACGATGTTCGCCCTGATCGTTCCCTCCGCCGTCGTGCCCGGGTCCAGGGGATAGAACTCCTTTACCTCAGCCAGGTCGACCGAGGCATCGACGGAGGCGGAAACCTCCGGATTGCTGAAATCGGTCACGCGCAGTTTTCCTGCGATCGATCCGGACCCGGCGCGCGCGCTGAACCGGTCGACGGAGAGCATTCCCGCAGAAGCGGCAATCGGTCCGGAGGGCATATCGAATGTGCCGGAGATGGTGATCCCGCTGATGTTTTTCGGAAGGGATCGGTACCGGATGGTTCCGTCGTTCACAGAAAATTCGGCGTGCACCGACGGTGCGATGGTATCCCCAGAGGGACCCTGTATACCGGCCGAGAATCCGGCGGTACCGGTTGCGGTAAGACCGCCGGTATTTTTTAGTATCCCCCGGGGGACGAGAGACAACAATTCCTGAAGTGAAGCGTCCGGCGCCGACACCCGCAGGTCCATCATCGGGGTTTCGCGACGGAGTCCGGCCACCTTCCCGACGGCAATTACCGGCAGATCGCCCAGTTTTCCCCTGAAATCTTTGAGGCTGAGGAGATCTTCCGCGGGATCGTACGAAAGTGTCATCGCCGATGAAAAGGGTTGATGGGAGATGTACCACAGCGCCGGAGATCCGCAGCTGAGGCTTTCTGCGGATGCGATGGCGGAGAAGGATAATTTTCCGCCCGGTTCCGAGGATGCAGATGCGCTGATATCGATATTTTCCAGACGGAGGCGGGTCCCGGATTTATTATTGAGGAGTTCGAAGGCGCCTTTCTGTACCTCCAGACTGCCGATCGCAAGAGCGGCCGCGCCGCCGGAGCTTTTTACGGCGGGTGAAACCGAGGGCTGGGAGGAACCTGCGGAATAGTTCTTTTCGCCAGCGCGGGTCACCTCAAGGTGAACAGCGGGATGGATGAGAAGGACATGTGCGAGTTCGACTTTTCCTGTCAACAGCGGAAGCCATTTCACCGAGATTGTGAGATGATCGAGGGAGACAAATTCCTTTTCCTGGAATGAAGTTTCACCGGGAGGGGAAATGCGAAGGCTGTCGATATCGAGGGCGACGGCCGGAAGAACGGAAAGGGAGATCCTGCCGATCCCGACCTGCCGCCGGAGTGCCGATTCCATTGGAGGAATCACCATTGCGCGGAGGCGGTCGCCGGTAAAAAAGATTTTCGCGGCGGCAATGCCCAGAATGATCAGTACGACCGGAATCGCGAAAGCGATTGCGATCCATTTCGCGGTTTTATGTGCCGCCATCGGATTGTGGTATGTAAAAAAAAATGGCCTGAAGAAGGGGAAGCCATTGATTCACACGACGGCAAAATATACCGAAAGGGGGTTAGAATTTCAATTATGCGCGGCGGGGGTGGCATGACGGGATCGGGATCCTGACCGGTTGCCGGAGGGAAGAATTTTCGTCTGATCTGGGCGCGATCGTCCGGCGCGGGCGGGAGATTTTGGATGCGGCGGTCTCTGTCGGGGGTAAGTGATGAGGAAACCGGCCGGATCGGGGGCAGGTTGCGCATGGCGGGAGCATGAATTTCCCCAAACCGTTCAATAAACAAGCATTTTGCGGGTAAAAAATTGACAATATGCTCCCGATTAGGTATATTCGATTCACCCTTGAACAACATATTGATTTGAAAGGAGATTTTTGAATGTCGGATATTTCACTTGATGCGCTCGGAATGGTTGAGACGAAAGGACTGGTCGGTTCGGTGGAGGCAGCCGATGCGATGGTGAAAGCGGCGAAGGTAACCCTGATCGGCAAGGAAGTGATCGGGGGAGGGTATGTCACCGTCATGGTGCGCGGAGATGTCGGCGCCGTCAAGGCGGCGACCGATGCCGGCGCCGCGGCCGCACAGCGGGTCGGCGAACTGGTTTCCGTCCACGTGATCCCGCGTCCGCATGTCGACGTCGAAATGATTCTTCCCCGTCGGCCGCAGGGAAAGTGACGGGACCGGATTCCGTTCCGTCGCGCAGTGCGGCGGAACCGGGAGTCATTCATCATGCTTGAATACGCTTTAGGGTTGATCGAAACGCGCGGTCTGGTCGGCGCCATCGAGGCCGCCGATGCGGCCGTCAAGGCCGCCGACGTGAAGCTGGTCGGGAAGGAACGTGCGGAAGCCGGACTGATCACCATCAAGATCACGGGCGACGTGGCGGCTGTCCGCGCGGCTGTGGATGCAGGCGCCGCGGCGGCACAGCGGGTCGGTGAGCTGGTGTCGGTCCATGTCATCCCCCGTCCCGATGACGAAGTTGAGATCCTGATTCATCCCGCGGCCCCGGCGAAGAAAGAGCGTCCGGCCGAGTCAGAGGTTCAGGCGGAACCTCCGCGTCAGTCGGCGCGGTCCGAAGCCCGTCCGCGGCGAAGGCCGGAACCCGTTCCGGAAACCGAAACTGAAGTCCCGGCCGAACCTCCTATTCAGGCGAGCGACGATGACGAGGAATACCGCCGACAGCTGGAAGGGCTTACCGTGCACGCTCTCCGTCATTATGCGCGCTCCGTCAAGGGCCTTCCGATTTTCGGCAGGCAGATTTCCCGCGCGAACCGTGAGGAATTGATCGAAGAACTGCTCAAGGTGAAATCTCCGAAATAAATGATGCGCCGCAAAAACTCCATCCTTCACCGACGGATGGGGTTTTTGCGTTTTTAAACCGAACGAATCGCCGATTATCCGGATTCCGGACTGGATGAACGAACAAAAACGGTACCCGGTCATACTTTCATCGGTCCTCTTTGCCTGTCTGACCTGGCTCTCGATTAATATGCACGACGAGTATACCGTCGTCCGCCAGATACCGGTCGTCATCGAGAACATGAAGGAGGGCCGCGCGCTCAAGTACCCTCTTCCCCGCACGGTCAGTGTCCGGTTCAAAGGGAACGGCTGGCAGCTTGCGGGACTTTTCCTCTCCCCCGACGTCAGGTATTACATCGACGTCTCCACCCTCGGCACCGAAGAATTCATGATCACCGGCAGGAATTTCTTCGAACACATCAAACTGCCGGTCGCCCTGCAGGCGATCGATGTGAAACCCGACACGCTGTATCTGGCCCTGGACGAATACACGGAGAAACTGGTCCCGATAGGTCCGCGGGTGGTCACCGAGTTCCGTGAAGGATTCGGCCAGGTCGGCCCGATGCAGTTTACGCCGGAAAGCGTCAGGGTGGGCGGGTCGCGCGATCTTCTCGCACGCATCAGCGGCTGGCCGACGGTCTACCGCAAGTTCAACGGTCTCCGCGCGCCCCTCGACGTCGATATTCCCCTCGAGGAACCCGCGATGCATTCGGTCGATATCTTCGCAAGCTCAACACATCTTCATCTGAATGTTCAGCCATTCGCGGAAAAGGTCCTCAGCGGTGTGCCTGTCACCTGTACCGGCGCCCCTGCCAACCGGGAGGTGATCTTCATCCCTCCCAAGATCGACATCATTGTGCGGGGCGGAATCGATCAGCTCGCGCACCTCGAGATCAACGACGTCCTCGTCTCTGTTCCCTTTCAGTCGCTTCTCCAGGATTCCATATCGACCGTGGAACCCGGCATCGCCGAGATCGAAGGAGTGCAGATCCTCAGCAAAAAACCCGAACACTTCCGGTTCATCATCAGAAAAAAGCTTTTCTGATCACCAATATCCGGCCTCGCCATGCGTCTCTCCGTCAATATCGATCATATTGCAACACTGCGTAACGCCCGCGGCGGCAGTCTGCCGGATCCCGTGCAGGCCGCCCTCGAAGCGGAACGGGCGGGAGCCGACGGTATCGTCTGCCATCTCAGGGAAGATCGCCGGCATATCCGGGACAACGACGTCCGGCGTCTCCGCGCCGCGGTTCGTACGAAACTGGATCTTGAAATGGCCGCGACGCCCGGCATCATCGCGGTTGCCCTGCGGATCAGGCCCGATCTGGTCACCCTGGTTCCGGAAAAACGACGTGAATTGACGACCGAGGGAGGTCTGGATGCCGTCCGCCGCCTTTCATCCCTCCGCGCGGCGATCGGGCGATTCCATGACAGGGGGATCGCGGTCAGTCTGTTTGTCGACCCAAACAGTGCGCAGATCGACGCTTCGGTCGAGGCGGGAGCGGACATGGTGGAACTCCATACGGGGGAATACGCCAACGCCCGTGACGTTGCGGCGAGGCGGAAAAAACTATCCCGGATCAGAGCAATGGCGGTGTACGGCAGGTCGCTGGGGCTCGGCGTGAATGCGGGACACGGTCTCGATTATGAAAACATCGGACCGGTCGGGAGAATCAGGGAACTGGACGAGGTGAGTATCGGGCACGCGATCATCGTGCGCGCCCTGAAGGTCGGTCTTGAAGAATCAGTCCGGGAGATGATCCGGCTGGTGAGGCATCAGAAGCGGGCTCAGTGAAGCTGTTCGAGCTTCCTGATCTCATCCCGCAGTTTGGCGGCTTTTTCGTAGTCTTCGTGTTCGATCGCGTCCTTGAGCTGGGCGCGCAGTGTCTCCAGATGCGACAGCTTGCTCTCCTTCACTTTCGGAGCATCGGTCGCTCCCCCCTCGGTTTCCTCATCGGGAAGGAAGGAAGCTTCCTCCATCACCTTGTCCGCCACATAGATCGGGGCGCCGAAACGGACGGCGAGGGCGATGGCGTCGCTGGGGCGGGCGTCGATTTCACTCCCGTCAAATCCGAGTTTTGCGTAAAATGTGCCGTCCTTGAGTTCGCTGATCGTGATTTCCACCAGCTCCGTCCCGAGGGTCTCCAGAATGTTCTTTATCAGATCATGGGTCAGAGGCCGGGGAGGTTTTATCCCTTCCATTTCAAGCGCGATCGACTGCGCCTCAAACGCCCCGATGATGATCGGGAGACGGCGACTGCCGCTTACCTCCTTGAGAATGAGAGCGTAGGCGCCGCCGCTGGCGGGGCTTGACTGCAATCCGAATATGTCAACCTGAATTTTTTCCACCACACGACCTCGTTATTTCCCAAGCGTCTTTTTGATTTCTTCCGTGAGCGGCGCGAGTACCTCGAACACGTCGCCGACAATACCGTAATCGGCGACCTGGAAGATCGGCGCGTCCTTGTCTTTGTTGACCGCAACAATATACTTAGAAGAGGACATTCCTGCAAGGTGCTGGATCGCTCCGGAGATCCCGCAGGCGATGTACAGCGTCGGGGAAACCGTCTTGCCGGTCTGTCCCACCTGCTCATCGTGCGGACGCCAGCCGGCATCGACAACGGCGCGCGATGCGCCCACCGCTCCGCCGAGCGCGTCCGCCAGTTTTTCGATGAGATGAAAATGTTCCGGCCCCTTCATTCCCCTTCCCCCCGACACCACGACCGACGCCTCCGTCACGTCCGGACGCCCTTCGGCGACCTTTACACCGGTCGTGCGGACCGCAAGATCCGCATCGGACAGCTCAACAGTGAACTTTTCCACCCGGGCGGTCTGATGTCCGCCGCCTGCGGCCGTAAATACATTGGGCCGAAGGGTGAATATTTTTACCGGTGAGGTGACAGTAACGTCGATGTACGCCTTGCCGGCATAGATCGGACGGGTCGCAATGATATTACCGTCGCGCACGGCAAGCGCCGTGCAGTCGGAGGCGATTCCGGCGGAGAGCGTCGCACCCAGCCGGGGCGCCAGATCCTTTCCCATCTGACTCGCCGGCAGAAAAACCATCCCGGCGCTTTCCCGGTTGACCGCCTCGCTGATGACCCGGGCATAGGCGGTGGTCGAGTAATACCGGAATCTCTGATCGTCCGCCGCGAGAACTTTTTCTGCGCCGTATGCCCCGAGCCCGGCGGCAATGCCGGCGATACCTTCACCGACGACGACGACTGTCACTTCCGCCTTCAGCTGATCGGCGATGGTCCGGGCGGCCGAGACCGTTTCGTATGCGGATTTCTTGAATTTACCTTCACGCTGTTCTGCGAATGCGAGAATTTTCATGCGTCTTCAGGAGGAAAATGTTGAACGATGTTTGAGGGCGGACGGCACTGCCGGGTCCTGCAGGGGACCGCGCACGGCCATGCTCCGACGCCGCATCAGATAATTTTTGCTTCTTCGTGGAGGAGACGAACGAGCTCGGGAACCGCGGTCGCATCTGTTCCGACGATGCGTCCGCCCGGCTTCGGCGCAGGTTTTTTCATCGCCAGGACTTCGACCACCGGCGGATACGCCGCAGGCGTCCGTTCCTCGATCGGCTTCGTTTTGGAGGCCATGATCCCCTTCAGGGAAGGATACCGCGGCTCGAACAATCCCTTCTGCGCGGTGATGACCGCCGGCAGTTTCGCTTCGACCACCTCCTGACCGCCTTCAATTTCACGGACGCAGTGGGCGATCCCGTCCCGGATTTCCAGGCGTACCGCCACGGCAACGGAGCTGAAGCCGAGCAGGCCGGCAACGAGGCCGGGCACCTGTTCGTCGTAATAGTCGATCGACTGTTTCCCGAACATGACACAATCGGGCCCGAGCGAGGTGAGAGCGTCGGCGAGCGCGCGCGCCGTGGAGAACGAGTCGCGCGGCGTTCCGTCCTTCAGGAGAATTGCCTTATCGACCCCCATTGCTAGAGCCTTCCGGAGCTCGTCCTTGTGCGATTCCGGTCCGAGCGTCAGGGCAATGGTTTCGCCGCCGTGCGCTTCCTTCATTTTCAGCGCGGCCTCGATAGCATAATCGTCGTACGGGTTCAGGATGAAGTTCACGCCGGCCGGGTCGATGCTTTTTCCGTCGGAACCTATTTTGATTTTGGTCTCCGTGTCAGGGACACGATTGATGCAGACGACTATTTTCATACGACAGCGATCTTTCCGATAGATAGTATGTGGGGTGAGTCGGTTTCAGACTGCAGTGGCTCCAATATAGCCTTATTCGGCCAGAAAAACAAAAATTCGGGACCGCGCGCGCGTCGAATCCTCCCGTCGGCGTGACTGTGATCCCCTTCGCAGGCGAATTGATAGTGCAAACCGATTTTGCTACATTGCCCCACATTCAATCATCAACAGCATGGAATTTGTTCTATGTATTCCCAGTCGGCAAAAAAATTCATGACGCTCGAGCGGTTCATCAACGAGCAGGAACACCGGTTTGACAACGCGACCGGGGAGTTTTCCGGCCTCCTCCACGACCTCTCCCTTGCCGCGAAACTCGTGTGGCGCGAGGTGAGCAAGGCTGGCCTCGTCAATATTCTCGGCATGACCAACAGGATGAATACCAGCGGCGATATCGTCAAGAAACTTGATGAATTTGCCGACGAGACCATCTACAAGGCGATGGACCACGGCGGTCATGTCTGTGTCATGGCGTCGGAGGAAAACGAGGACATCCTCCACATCCCTGAACAGTACCGCGCCGGGAAATATGTCCTCCTCTACGACCCGCTCGACGGATCGTCCAACATCGACGCGAACATCACGATCGGCTCGATCTTCAGCGTCTTCCGCCGCATCTCCACCGCTGGAAAGGGAGACCTCGCCGATTGTCTTCAGCCCGGATATAAACAGGTCGCCGCCGGTTACATCATTTACGGCTCCAGCACGATCTTCGTCTATTCAACCGGCCAGGGCGTGCACGGCTTCACCCTCGACCCGAGCGTCGGCGAGTTTATTCTGTCGCATGAGAATATCCGGATACCGGAGAAAGGACGGATTTACAGTCTCAACGAGGGAAATTTCCACAACTGGGACGACGGCATGAAACGGTACATCTCGTACCTCAAGGAAGAGGATAAATCGACCGGACGTCCCTATTCCCACCGCTATATCGGCACAATGGTCGGCGACGCCCACCGGACCCTTCTCTACGGCGGCATCTTCGCCTACCCCGGCGACAGGAAAAATCCCAGGGGAAAACTCCGGCTGATGTACGAATGCAACCCGATGGCCTTTATCATCGAACAGGCGGGCGGGCTTTCCAGCGACGGTTCGGACAGCATCCTCAGAATTCAGCCCACTTCGCTCCATGAACACACGCCCGTCTTCCTGGGGAGCGGGGAGGATGTGCGCCTCTGTACCGAATTTCTTCAGGGAAAGCGCTGATCCCGGGAGGCGCCCCGCAGGATCAGATCCCGCACGCCGATTCCGCTACCATGAGTACCGGATCGTGTACGTGACCGTTTTTTCACCATCCTTCGCGATTTTCACCGGAAAACGGATGGTGGTCTGGTCGACCTTCACATAGTCGGCGTTGGTTTTCACGATCTCCCACTGGTTCCACCGCCACGGATGTTCGTAGATCTGAACCTCCGCATCCTCCTTTTTGTGATTGCGCACCTTTATCTGAATCGTCTCCTCGTACGAATGATTCGGGACCACGACCCGGTAATCGGTCTGTGCCCGCTCCCCGACCAGGTCGAACGCATTTCCCAGATAGAGCCGGAGCTCTTCGTCCTTCGGAGTATGATCGATCTCGTCCTCGCCGATGAACTGCTCTTTCCCGTCGTCATCCTTCTTGTAGACGCGGATTTTTCCCTTCGGAAGCGGCATGCCCAGCCCGGAGGACTCGGCGTTTTTGAACGTCACGTAGACGCCGACTTTCGGGTTCGACTGCTGACCGAGGGATCCCTGTTCGCGGTACGACGCCGAATTGTACCAGTAACGCCACTGATCGGCGAGGCCGTCGTAGATAAACTTTTTTTCGGCCGTTATCCCGGCGCCGCGCACCAGCTCGATCTGCTTCGTCTCGTCGTTCGCAAGATCGGTCCGCCGCCCGAGGGTGTACAGCTTGAATTCAAAGAGATCGGTCTGCTTGAACTGAGGAGCGGCGGCGTTCACCGCTTCTGCCCGCACGCCCCCCTTCCGCATGTATTCGAGCTGATCGTTCACAAGATTGACGTCCCCTGCCACCAGCTTCAGGCCGGCGTCCCGGAACGATGTTCCCGAATTGTTCGTGACCGTCACCCAGCCGGTCAGATCCAGTTTCGTGTCCGATTTGTCGAGCAGGGCGACGTAATTCGCGTTCCAGGATAATCCTCCCGCGAGGAAGCTGAGTTCCGTTTTCTGCTCACCTTCGCGATTGTTCGAAACCAGCCACTCGAGCTGGGGCTTCAGAATAAGTCCTTCGGGAAGTTTCGGCAGTACAATCTGTCCCCCGGGATCGAGCTCTATCTTGCCGTTGATTTCGGCGACGAGCCCGACGGCGGAATGCGAGCCGTCATAACTTCGCGTTCCGGCGGCGAGCAGTTTCCCGGTCGCCCCGCCGAACTGAATCTCCTTCCCGATATACCGCTGAAGGAGCTTCTCGCGGCTGACGAGATCGTAGCGGTAATTCTGTTCGAGGATCCGCACGGCGGCCGGATCAGTCAGGCTCCGGAACGAAAGCGACGTCCCGTCGATGGTCGCCGGTATGTCCGGCACGATGACCCGGGCTGTTCCGGCCGGAATGTCGATCGCACGTTCTTCGCGGATCAGGGAGAGGTTCTGGTTGTAGATCGTCAGGTCGGTCTTCAGCGGCTCCGCGGCGGCGGCCGTTTTCTGGCGGGCCGTCACCGGCACCGTGAGGAGGATGAGAAACGCGAGTACAGGGAGACGCGCGTGCAGGTTTTTCATGGGTTTCCTCGTGTTGAAATTCGTATCATTTCCGGTTTCCGGCGATAAATTATCTTTGCCGGGAAAGAACCTCGACGCCCCAAGATAACGGAAAAAGAGAAAAAATGAAACGGAACATCAGTTAAGGATCTGCACCGAATCGACCTGAACTGTGGTCCACCGGGAATCCTTATTGATGATCTCGTCGGTGATGCGCCCGAAGAGGCGGACCAGCTTGTCCCTGGCAGATTCCGGGACAGCGCCTTCCAGACGGACGGTGCCGGGGGTCATCGTGTGTCCTTCGATCCAGTGCCATTCCTCGAGCGTCAATCCGGGAAAATCCGGAAATTCGCCGGTCGTCAATCCGTACTGGTTCCGGACGACACCCTCCAGCGTCACAGCGGAGGCATCACGAATCATTCGGGAACTCTGTCGGGTTCCATTTTCCATGAATGTGCCGCTACAGGCGGGAAGAAGAAAGCAGGCGAGTGCGAGCGCAGTGAACCTCAGCTGAAATTCCGGCATGGATCTGTTCTCCATGGATGTTCCGTGAACGAGACGATCCGGCTCTGAATGTGCGGGACGGGATCAGAGTCCGGATCCAAACTGTCTGCTCAGGGAATATACTTAATTGGAAGGCGAATTGTTCCGCCGGAGCGGACAGGTATCTGGGGGTACGGCGGAGGGACCGGAGGGACAGCCCGGAGTGTCAGGCTTTTTCCTGTTCGCGGTACTGAAGTCTGTACAGTTTATAATAGATGCCGCCCTGGCCGAGGAGCTCCTGGTGCGTTCCCATCTCCCTGATTTCGCCTTTATGCATGACGATGATTTTATTGGCCCGTTGAATTGTCGAGAGCCGGTGCGCGATGACGATCGAGGTCCGTCCCTGGAGAAGTTTACGGATGGCCTGCTGGATGAGGATTTCGGTCTCCGTATCGACGCTTGAGGTGGCCTCGTCGAGGATGAGAATTTTCGGATGGACGGCGAGCGCCCGTGCGAACGAGATCAGCTGTTTCTGTCCGACGGAGAGGGTGGCGCCGCGTTCCTTGACCTCTTCGTTGTACTGCCGTGGCATTGTTTCGATGAACCTGTGCGCGCCGACGACCCGCGCGGATGCCTTGATCCGGTCGAGGGGGATGTCGTCGTTGCCGAGACTGATGTTGGTTTGAATATCGCCGGAGAAGAGAAAAACGTCCTGGAGGACGATCGCCATCTGCCGGCGGAGTTCCGCGGAGCGGAGCATCCGGATGTCGGTGCCGTCGATCAGGATGGCGCCCTTCTGGAATTCATAAAAGCGGGTGAGGAGATTGATGATGGTGGTCTTGCCGGCGCCGGTGTGGCCGACGATCGCAACCGTTTCGCCGGGCCGGATTGTGAAGGAGACGTTCCGGAGGACCCAGTCCTCGTTGTTGTAGGCAAACCAGACGTTCCGGAATTCGATTTCCCCCCGCAGGGCGGGAAGGGGGACCGGGGCGGCGGGTTCCGGTATGACGGTCGTATCGTCGAGGAGCTTGAAGATCCGCTCGGACGATGCCATGGCGGTCTGCATGATGTTGTATTTTTCGGAGAGGTCGCGGATCGGCCGCCAGAACATTTCATTGAACTGGAAGAAGGCGATCACGGTGCCGACGGTGATGCTTCCGCTGATCGCGCCGTAGCCGGCATACCAGACGATCAGGCCGATCGCGATCGCGCCGATGAGGTCCACGCCCGGATAGAAGAGGGCGTAATAGAAGATCGATTTGATGTTCGCATCCCGGTGGGCGCCGTTGATGGCCGAGAACCGGTCGAACGCCTTTTTCTCCCGGTTGTAGATCTGATCGACCATCATGCCGGTGATATGTTCCTGCATGAACGTGTTGATGCGGGCCAGCTCGATGCGGACTTCCCGGTACGCCTCCCGCGCCTTCTTGCGGAACAGAAACGTCCCGTAGAACAGCAGGGGGAGAACACTGAGCGAAAGAAGCGCCAGCTGCCAGCTCATGGAGAACATGAAGAAGAGGATGCCGATGATCGTGAACACGTCGCTGAAGACCATGACGATGCCCGACGAGAACATTTCGTTCAGCACCTCGATGTCGTTGGTGACGCGGGTGATGAGGCGGCCGATCGGATTTCTGTCGAAGAAACGGAGCCCCAACTGCTGGATATGGGTGTACAGCTCCATCCGGAGATCGAAAATGGTCTTCTGCCCGATCCACTGCGTCAGGTAGGCGTTTGCGTACTGGATGAAGGCGCGGAAAATGAGGACGCTGAGAAATCCGAGGGCGGTGAGCAGGAGCCCGCGGCTGTCGTGATCGCGCAGATTGACGTCGACGGCGTGCTTGGTGAACCACGGCCGGATCGCCTCCAGTCCCGAGACGCCGACGCTGAGCACAATGCCCAGCGCGACATGCCACCGGTACGGCCGCAGATAATGAAGCAGACGCTTCATGAGGCGGCTGTCGTAGGCTTTACCGAGGATTTCTTCGTCCTGCATAAACTCTGTAGAAAAAGGAAAAATTAAAAATTAAAAAATGGCCTGATCCGGCTTCATTCTGACCGTTTTTGTTTTTTTCTCATTTTGACAACCACTGAACCGAGGATTCTCATTATTTCATCGGCTTCGGTCAGGAGACCGGCAAGTCTTTCAGACTCACCAATCACGGTTTCCCGGAGCAGGCGCAGCCAATAATGCGTTTCCCGGGCTTCCTTCAATGCCAGACTCATTTTGAATGTAAAATCATCAGTGCTGTAAGCGGCAATTGCCTCCTCAACATTCGCTCCAATCGATGTTCCGCATCGGAGAAGTTGTCCTCCGAGTACACGCCCGACCCTGTTCTCCGGCATATGTGACGATGCCTTGATAATCCTCACTCCAAATTTAAATGTCCGCTCGGCAATATCCCTGTCCATGGCCTCCCCCCGTTTTTAATTTTTACCTTTTAATTTATAACTGGTCAAGCTCCTCTTCCAGCAGCTGCTTCTCATACAGCTCCGCATAGATTCCGCCCTTCGCCACCAGCTCCTCGTGCGTTCCCCGTTCGACGAGCTCGCCGTTGTTCATCACGACGATGAGATCTGCGTGCTTGACGGTCGATATGCGGTGGCTGATGATGATGCTCGTCCGGTTGCGCGTCACCCCCTTCAGCCGCTTCAGGATCTCCTCTTCGGTATACGTGTCGACGGCCGAAAGGGCGTCGTCGAGAATGAGGATGTTCGGATTCCGGATCACGGCGCGGGCGATGCTGGTCCGCTGTTTCTGTCCGCCCGAGAGGGTGATGCCGCGCTCGCCGATCATCGTTCCGTATCCTTCCGGAAATTCCGCCACGTCCCTGTTCAACTGGGCGATTTCCGCGGCGTCCTCGATCTGCCGGTCGGTGGCGCCGGTCAGCCCGTAGGCGATGTTGTCCCGGAGGGTGTCGGAAAAGAGGAACGTCTCCTGCTGAACGTAGCCAATGTGGGATCTCAGGACCCCCAGCGGGATCTCGCGGATGTTCCTTCCGTCGATGAGCAGTTCACCCTCGGTCACGTCGTAGAGCCGCGGGATGAGATTCACGAGGGTCGATTTTCCGGAACCGGTGTATCCGACGACGGCCAGCGTCGAGCCGGCCGGCACACGGAGGGTGATGTTCCGGAGCGTCTGCGAGTGCGCGTTCCTGTGCGTAAACGAGACCCCGCGGAATTCGATCTCGCCCCGGAAATCGTGTGCGGCCGACGCGCCTTCCGGTGCGTCGGCGATATCGGGCTGTGTATCGAGGATTTTCGTCAGGCGCGACATCGATGCGGCGCCCTGCTGAAGAATGTTCGTCACCCACCCGAAGGCGATCATCGGCCAGATCAGCAGGGTGAGATATCCGAAAAATGCCGTGAGCGTGCCGAGCGAAATGATCCCGTCGATCACCTGCAGACCGCCGTAGTACACGGTCAGGACCAGCGAGGAGCCGACGAGGAGGAACATGACCGGCCACATGAGCGACTGGATCTTTGCGAGGACGAGGTTCCGTTCGAGGTAGTCGGCGCTCATTTCCCGGAACACGCCGATTTCAAACGCTTCCCGGACGTACGCCTTCACGATGCGGATCCCCGAAAAATTTTCCTGCGCGCGCATCGTGAGCCGGGAAAACTGCTCCTGCCGCCCTTCGTATTTTTCATGGATCAGCTTTCCGAGGCGGTAGACGACGTAGGAGACGAGAGGAAGCGGAATCAGCGCGACGAGCGTCAGCTTCCAGTCGCTCCAGAGCATCATCGCGAGAACCATCGAGAAGGTCATCAGGGTATCGGTCGGGTACATGATGCCCGGGCCGAGGGCGTTCCGGACAGAATTGATGTCGTTCGTCGCATGCGCCATCAGGTCGCCGGTCGGGGTATTCTGAAAATAGGCGAGCGGCAGTTTCTGGATGTGCGAAAGAAAATCGTTCCGCAGGTCGAATTCGATGTGGCGCGAGGCGACGATGATCGTCTGCCGGGTGAGGAAGGTGAAAAATCCCGCAACGAGGGAGAGCGCAACGACGAGGGAACCTGTCCGGAGGAGCATGCCGGTGTCGACATGCTTCGACTCGAGCCCGTTCTTGAGGGTGTCGATCGCCGATCCGACCAGCCAGGGCTGGAATACCGTGAAAAGATTGCTCATGACGACCGTGAACAGTCCCCAGAGCAGGATCTTCCTGTATTTTTTCAGATACGGTGAAAGCCGGAGTAGCGATTTCATAAGAACGATGCTGTTTCGTTGATGGCCGGGTCGGATGTCTGTTGTATGTCCGGAGTCCGGTTATCCGATGATCTCAAAACCCGTGTACCTGTGGAGGACTTTCGGCACGACGACCTTGCCTTCGGGAGTCTGATACTGTTCGATCAGCGCCGCCATGACGCGCGGCAGGGCGAGACCCGATCCGTTGAGCGTGTGGACGATTTCCGGCTTGCCGCCCCGCGGACGGAAGCGGATGTTCATACGCCGCGCCTGGAAAGCCTCGAAATTGCTGATGGAGGAAACTTCCAGCCACTTCTGCTGGCCGGCCGACCACACCTCCAGATCGTATTTCTTCGCCTGCGTGAATCCCATGTCGCCGGTGCACATCAGGAGGACATGGTAGTGCAGTCCGAGCTTTTTCAGAAGATCTTCCGCGTCGTTCCGCAGTCCCTCCAGTTCATTGTAGGAGAGAGCCGGGTGGACGAATTTCACGAGCTCGACCTTGTCGAACTGGTGGAGACGGTTCAGCCCGCGGACGTCCTTGCCGTACGATCCGGCTTCGCGCCGGAAGCAGGGGGTGTAGGCGCAGTATTTTACCGGAAGAGCCTCTTCGGTGAGAATTTCGTCGCGATGGATATTGGTGACCGGCACTTCGGCGGTCGGCACCATGAAGAATTCGTCCTTCGGCACCGTGTACATCAGATCCTCCTTGTCGGGAAGCTGGCCGGTGCCCGTCGCGCTCGCCGTGTTGACCATGAGCGGGGGCTGAATTTCGCGGTACCCTTTCTGCCCGGCTTCGTCGAGGAAGAAATTGATGAGCGCCCGCTGGAGTCTGGCCCCGGCTCCCTTGTAGATCGGGAACCCGGCGCCGGTCACCTTGACGCCGCGCTCAAAATCGATGATGTCGAGCTTCTGGACAAGCTCCCAGTGCGGCTTGAAGGGAAAATCGGCGGCAGGTTTCGATCCCCAGGAGGCGATTTCCTGATTGTCGGCGGGCGACTTTCCCTCCGGGACCGACGGATGGGGGACGTTCGGCACGGTGAGCAGGAGGCGCGTCAGCGACTGTTCGATGCCGGTGAGTTCGTCATCGATCGATCGGACCTGCGACTTCACCGATTCCATTTCGGAGAGCGCGGCCGAGGCGTCGGCGCCCGATTTCTTCAGTTTGCCGATTTCGTCCGACACAACGTTGCGGCGGTTTTTCAGCGCTTCGCCCCGCTGGACGAGATCCCGGCGGCGTTCGTCGAGAGAGAGGATTTCGCCGATGGAATCGGTTTCCCCTTTTTTGCGGATGCCTTCCCGGACAAGGTCCGGATGTTCACGGATGAATTTGATGTCGAGCATGTCGTTGTCTATCGTGTATAGTGTTCTTTCGTGCTCAGGGAGAGTTGGTTTTTCAGAATCGTAAGTCCGTCCTTGATGCCGGACAATCTCAGGCCGAGTTCGGTTTCCGCCTTCAGAATGATGAATCCTGATTTCAGCGGTCTCGGAGCGGGCTGGGTCAGGACGGCGCTTTTTACCGGCGTCAGGAGCTTCCCGTCAAGCTGAAAGACCGCCGCGAGCCGCTTGCCGAATTCATACCTGCTCACGATGTCCGGTCCCGCAATATGATAGGTGCCTGTCCGCCCGAGCTCGACGATCTTCACAAGAGCGAACGCCAGATCGTCGGCAAGCGTCGGGTTTCCAAGCTGATCCTCCACCACTTTGACCGGCTTTCCCTCGCTCAGAGATTTGAGGAGCCAGAGGGCAAAATTGGTTTTGACGCCGTGACCCATGCCGTACAGCACCATGGTCCTGACGATCGCATGGGGGATCCCGCTTGTTTTCAGCACATTCTCGGCCGCAAGTTTCGTCCGGCCGTAATAACAGATCGGATTGGGGCGGCTGAACTCGTCATACGGCCCGTCCTTTCCGTCGAACACGTAATCGGTCGAAATCTGAATGATCCGGGCGCCGACAAGCTTTGCCGCATGAACAAGATTTTCAACGCCGACCACGTTGGTGCGCCACGCCTCCTCCCGTTCCGTCTCGCACTGATCGACATTCGTCATTGCGGCAGTGTTGACGATGATCTCGGGCTCCGTCTCGTCGATCAGCTTCCGCACCCCGGCCTTGTCTGCGATGTTCAGCGTCCGGTACTCCAGCGATTCGTCCCGGTAAACCGATGAGCCCTGTCGCGAGGTCAGGATCGTCTGGTAATAGGCGGAATGAGAGAGGAGCTCGACCAGCTTCTGGCCGAGCAGGCCGTTACTGCCGGTGATCAGGACCTTCGTCATTTCCTACCGCAGACTTTCCTCGAGGGCCGTCGCGGCGTCGGTCCGCTCGTCCCGGTATTTCACGATGACGGGGGTGTACGCCGCAAGCCCGTGTCTGGTCGCGAACGGATGGCCGATCGGCCGGCTTCCCGCGATGACCACCGCTCCCTCCGGAATCGTCAGCGGGCGTCCGCCGTCGCGGCGGAGAATCGTCTCCCGCACCAGATCGTACACGGGCGTCGAACCGGTCAGTATCACGCCCGAGGCGATCACCGCTCCCGGACGGATGTGCGTTCCCTCGTAGATGCCGCAGTTTCCGCCGATGAAGACCCCGTCCTCGATGATGACCGGGAAGGAACCGACAGGTTCCAGAACGCCGCCGATCTGCGCCGCGGCGCTGAGATGAACCCGGCTTCCGATCTGGGCGCAGGAGCCGACGAGCGCATGGGAATCGATCATGGTGTCGGTCCCGACATAGGCGCCGATGTTGACGTACGATGGGGGCATCATCACCACGCCGGTCCCGAGGTATGCGCCGTCTCGCACGGCGCTTCCGCCGGGCACGATCCGGATTCCGTCCTGCTCGCCGATCTGCTTGACCGCCATCGTCGCTTTATCGAAAAAAGGAAAACTCCCGGAATCCGGCCATCGCTCTGCCCGGCCGATGCGGAACGCCAGCAGAATCCCTTTTTTCACCCAGGGGTTCACGCGCCATTCGCCGCCGGACGGCTCGGCCGCGCGGACCGTCCCCTTGTTCAGTTCGCGCCGGAGCGCGTTCCACGCCGAGGAGGCCTCCTCCCGGTCGATCCGGTCGGCGGGCATCTCATAGAGACGGTCGATCGTCTTCTGCAGTTCGTTCTCAGCGGACAAGGCGGAGATCCCTGAGTATTTTTCTGAGGACCGGCCGGTGCTTATCGCTCATACGGACCAGCGGCAGGCGGTAGACTTCTTCGATCATCCCCATCATCGCGAGACCGGCTTTGACCGGAATCGGATTTGATTCGATGAAATTCGCGTTCATCAGCGGGAGGAGTCTGTAGTGAATTTTTCCGGCTTCGGCAAATTTTCCGCGGAGACAGAGCCGCACCATCTCCGAGAATAGCTTCGGGACCTGATTCGAGACGACAGAAACGACCCCGTCCGCGCCGAGCGCCGCGAACGGAAGAGTGGTCGCGTCGTCTCCCGACCAGACGGCAAAACCGTTCGGCCGGTTGCGCAGAATCTCCATGACCTGTCCGAAATTTCCCGACGCTTCCTTGATCCCCGCCGCAAGGGGAATTTCTTCGGCGATCCTGAGAGCCGTGTGCGCCTCGATGTTGCTCGAGGTCCGGCCGGGGACGTTGTAGACGATCATGGGCGCGTCGACCGCCTCTGCGATTGCGGCGAAATGGCGGAAGAGCCCCTCCTGCGTCGGCTTATTATAGTACGGGGCGACGACCAGAATGCCGTCCGCCCCGACGCCGGTGAGAAGCCGGCCCAGATCGATCGCTTTGGAGGTGGCGTTACTCCCTGCGCCGGCAATGACCGGCACGCGGCCGCCTGCCTGCTCGGCCACGATTTCGACCACTTTTGCCTGCTCGCTCTCGGTCAGCGTCACCGCTTCGCCCGTCGTACCGGTCGGCAGGAGCGCTTCGACCCCTCCTGCGATCTGGAATTCGACGAGTGTACGGAGGGCCTTCGCATCGACCGATCCGTTTCCGGTGAATGGGGTGACAAGGGCGGTGCCTGTGCCGCGAAAAATGTATGGCCGTTTCATAGAGTGTCCAGAACGTTGTCCATGGTGAATATCCCCCGTTTTTTCGACAGCCACCCTGCGGCGACCAGAGCGCCCAGGGCAAATCCCGAGCGGTCCTTTGCCCGGTGAATCAGTTCGATCGTGTCGGCGCCGGAATCGAATGTCACGCTGTGGACGCCGACCACCCGGCCGAGACGCTGTGAGGTGATCTGGAGCTGTGACGGTTCGATCGCCCCGTCGGGATGGCCGGTCAGCAGTTCCTTTTTCGACTTCCGTTCGTTGAGAAGCAGGCGGCCCAGCATCAGCGCCGTTCCGCTCGGGCTGTCCTTCTTTTCGCGGTGATGGATCTCGTGCACGGCGGCGTCGTATTCCCCGAACGGTTCGAGGGCCTTTGCGGCTCCGGCGACGATGCGGAAGAAGGCGTTCATGCCGACCGAGAAATTGGGGGAGTAGAGAAATCCCGTTTTATTTTTCCGGACGACGGCTGAGATGCGGCCGAGCTGATCGTACCAGCCGGTCGTTCCGGTCACCAGGTTCTTTCCGCTTCCGGCCACGCGCGTGACGATCTCCAGCGTGGCAGCGGGGGAGGTGAAATCGATACAGACGTCGATGCCACGGAGGCTCGTCCGGTTGATGGCGCCGATTTCCCGGTCGGTGGGGAAGATCTTTTTCACGGTCATTCCGCGTTCGGGGGCCAGCCGTTCGATCTCCTTTCCCATTTTGCCGTAACCGATGAGTGCGATGTTCATGAGCGGACTGTTCCTTCCTCTCCCGGGAGGGCAAAGGCGGCGAGTACGTCGATATTGTCCGATCCGGTCAGCGACGCTTTTCGGGCCGCGACGGTGTTCGCGAACTCGACCGACCGGAGAATGTCCCTTGTCTTTCCGTAATGTGCGCAGTAGGCGGCGGCGAAGACGTCGCCGCATCCTGTCGGGTCGACGGTTCCCCGGGCCGGGATGCCGGCAAAATCGTGCCGCTGGATATGTTTATGGGAGTCGACGAAAGCCGTGCATCCGGCCTCGCCGCGGGTGATGATGAAGGTCGTGGTGTTCAGGGCGAGGATCTGCTTTGCGAGGTCGTTTTCGCCGTACCGGGTGTCCGAGAGAATTGCGGCTTCATCCTCGTTCATCTGGGCGCCGTGGAGCATGAAGAGCCAGCGTCGCCATGCATCGAGCGGTCTGAGGAAGCGGGTATCGTCCTCGTTCACGCCGAGGGTCAGGCTGTGGACGTCCATGTAGACGGGGGTCTTCGCGTCCCGGACCTCCATCCGGATCTCGTCGAGCGTTTCGAGCGTCACATCGAATCCGGAGATCATGTTGACGAGAACGACATCGGCGTCGAGGTGCGGTTTGATTTTTTTGAACGGGATCGGCTCGGCGATGTTCCGCGAGCATTCGACGCGGTTTTTGGAATCCCTGTATTCAAGATGGACCTGATTCGTCGGCGCGTTCATCCGGAATATGCCGGAGGTGTCGACCGACGGATACCGGCCGAGCAGGCCCGTGATTGAATCATAATCGTTCTTGCCGACGCCGAAGACAGGCACAACCGTATCGGGCGGCGTCAGAAGATGCGCAAGAGCGGCGACGGAGAAATAAATGCCGCCCGGACTCTGCGTTTCCGTCCCGTCGGCGTGATGGATGACGTCAAGACAGAGATGGCCGATGACGGTAATTTTCATGGCGCTCAGATTTTTGCAGTGTAGGGATAGTTGCCCGCTTCGCACATGCGCCAGAGTTCCTGGCAGGCGAATTTGTTGGAGTGGAGCGCCCGCCCGATCACGGCCGAATCGACGCCGTACGGTTCCAGCTCCCTCAGCCGCAGGAGATCGGCCAGGCCCGAGATCCCCCCCGAGGCGGTGATCCGGAGCCCGGTTTTTTCCCCGAGCATGCGGATTCCCGGGAGGTCGAGCCCGCGCAGGGTGCCGTCGAGGGTGATGTCGGTATAGACGATCCGCCTGAACCCGAGTGCTTTGGCGTTGAGGCCCGCGCTGAGAGCGGTAAGGCCGGCCGCAAACCGGTAGCCGCGGGTCATGATGTAGCCGTGGGCGGCGTCGATGCCAAACACCACTTTGCTGGCGCCGAACGTGTCGAGAATTTTCTTCGCCTCGTCGGGGTTCTCGATCAGAATGGTGCCGAGCACGACGCGGTACACGCCGGCGTCGAAGGCGCGCCGGACTTCGGCAATTGTTCTGAGCCCGCCGCCGAGCTCGATCGGAATGTCGACCGTCTTGACCATCCGCTCGATAACGTCGAAGTTGACCAGTCTTCCCTCAAGCGCGCCGTCGACGTCGGTGACGTGCAGAGATTTGGCGTTTTCCTTGCGCCACAGCTTGGCCATTTCGATCGGGTCGTCGGAATAGACGTATCCCTCGACCCCCTGGATCATTTCGACGCACTTGCCGCTCTTGATTTCTATAGCCGGTATGACCAGAAACATGGAATTTTCCGCGTAATTGTTTAAAATGCGGAAAAATTCGGTGAAATTCAAACAACATTACCCCGCCCGGGAACCTCGACAACCGGAGACCATGGGCGTTGAAAATGGTAT
>DATKPE010000060.1:0-79787 GCA_035524335.1 Bacteroidota bacterium | reverse complement strand
CTTAAAAAGAGCCTAAAAAGTGTGGAACGTTATCGGCATGCAATAATGGAGAAGCTCGATATTCATAGTATCGCTGAACTCACAAAATATGCTATTAATGAAGGAATAATTAGCCTCGATCATTGACCTTTCAGGCGTCGGTACTCTTCCCTGTTTCCTCAATAATTAACCCTCATAATTCGAACGTTTTCAGGGCTTGAGGGTTATTCCCCCTTGAATCCAGCATCCGGATTACTAATATATTAGAAGTCGCCGATGGGGACTTCTGTCATGCAGGTACAAGGATTTACCTTCCATCCTTGACTCAAT
The DNA here is from genome assembly GCA_035524335.1 of Bacteroidota bacterium. Taxonomy (GTDB): domain Bacteria; phylum Bacteroidota; class Ignavibacteria; order UBA10030; family SZUA-254; genus DATKPE01. Next base: position 79,478 of record DATKPE010000060.1, on the reverse strand, counting down.
CGGAGTAGTGCCGGATGCTCGTGCAATTAACGATAGTTGGTAGATGTGGTGCAGGAGATGGATAAATTCCGACCGGCGTTTTTCCGGTCGGAATCATCCTGAAAACATTTATCATGACGTGCGAGATCCGACTCGGCGAGCGAATGGGGAAATGCACAGGTAGATGATGAATCACATTAGATCTTTAATTGTAAAAGGTTGGTTCGCGGCACTCCTTCTCACCGTCTTTGTCGGCGGTGCAAGTTCACAATCCTTTAAAAAGCTCGAACCAATAATTCGGTCCAACCGATTATTTTTACCTGCCAACAATCAATCTCTAAAAAAACAAACCCTCCAGACTGATGCGCTCTCAATCGCGGGAGGACGGCAGGGGATTATTTTGTCGGCGCCTCGAGATAGCATTTCAAGTAACGTATATTTTATCGAAAAGAAAGACCCCGTCCGGGTTATCGTCCAGTTCCGGAGTTTGCCGCTCAGCAGAGTCGTTAAATTGGTCAAAGATTACCGGGCCGACATGGCCCAATCTGCACTTGCATCCATCCGGGATGAGCACGCCCGATTTCACTCGGATCTTGCAATGCTTGAAGGGCGTTTGAAAAAGGGTCGCACGCCAAGATCGACGTTCAATCAGACACAAGTACATGCCGAATATCAGACGGCGTTCAACGGCGTTGCGATCACAACAACTCAGGAAGTTGCATCAGCTCTTCAAAAGATGCCCTACGTATCCAAGATCTGGGAGGATGACACGGTTCATGCGGTCGACGACGTATCGAACGGGGTTATTGGCGCACCGGCATTTTGGGACAGCACTGGTCTCCACGGAGAGGGAATCGATATCGGCTTTATCGATAGCGGCATCGATTATCTGCACGAAGCGCTAGGTGGGGCGCCGTTTCCGAATGCGAAAGTCGTGGGCGGGTATAACTTCGTCAACAATACCGCCGATCCGATGGATGATGCCGGCCATGGAACGCATTGCGCTGGGATTGCAGCGGGTTACGGGCCTCCACCGACGAATCTTCGCGGTGTCGCGTACAATGCACGGCTTTGGGCATTTAAAGTCTTGGATGCGACCGGATCTGGATATACCTCGTGGGTCATGTCGGGGATCGAGGCATCGCTTGATCCCGACAACAATCCGGCCACTCCGACGCCCATAAAAGTCATTAGCCTAAGTCTCGGTGGCGGTATAGGCGATCCGAATGAACCGATGTGTCAAGCGATCGATAATGCTACTGCCTCTGGGATGATATGTGTGATTGCAGCCGGGAATAGCGGCCCAGGTGGGTGGAGTATATCCTCACCTGGCGCGGCCCGGACCGCAATCACCGTCGGAGCAAGCACTGATGCCGATTCGATTGCCAGCTTTTCATCGTGTGGCCCGACATACTATCACTGGCTGATTAAACCCGATATCACCGCTCCGGGTGTGTCGATATTATCGTCATATGTAGGCGGAGGGTATACGAACCTCAGCGGAACATCGATGGCGACTCCGCACGTAGCCGGTGCCGCGGCGCTCATGTGCGAGCTTCACCCAGACTGGCCCCCGGAAGAAATTAAGGCTGCCCTTGTACAATCCGCTCATACACTTGGTAATGGCGTTTACACAGAAGGTGGCGGCCGACTATCGTTAGGAGATGCCGCATCCCGGACCGTGGATATTACCCCAACCACATTAATATTTGGTATTGATGACAATGCTTCTTCCACGTGGGGGGCCGTTCGAACAATCGAAATTCACAATAACGGACCTGCATCAGTGTCTTACTCTTTGACGGATTTGCCTCCGCTTACCCACGGAACCACGCTGGCGTTTGATCAATCGACGGTGACGATCCCTTCTCATTCAGCTGTTTCGGTCAATGTTACACTAAATGTAGATAACGCCGCCGTTCCCTTTCGCGTCTACGGCGGGTATGGCTATCCAAATTATACCGGGACGATTAATGCGACATGCGCAACCGGACCCCCAATTCGTATTCCATATGCATTTACAAAAACAACAATGCTGCGACTGGCCTGTGAAGAAACACCCTGGTTTTTCATGCAGCTAGTTCCCCCCAACGCCACCATCTCATATGAGGTCGGTTTGTTTCTTAGTCCTGGGTTTAATGACACGATTGATCTTCTCTGGCCCAACGGCATTTACACAATTTTCGGATCATTTGCGGATTACCATACAAAAATTGTGAAGGAGAATGTCGTTGTAAATGGAGTAACAGTGCTTCCAATACGAAAGGAAGATTCAAAGAACAGTATTATTCTTCGTCATCTTGATCAAACCGGTCAGCCATATTCATTTTCGGGCGCTTCTCTGGACTGGGATGAATCTCTCATAGACAGTACGGGGTGGGATGTGAGCACCGATGAAGTTTTTAATGGCTTCGGAATAGATTATCAACCGGACTTGACCATTGACACAAGCTACTTTCCTGATGTGTCACCACATTGGCGATTTAATACAATAATACAATCGATTAAAAACGGGGAGTACCGCGAGTTCATTTATTCCCCGCCGTTCGGCATCACTTCCCCCATGATTTTGCAAAACGATCCTGCGCAACTCAAGGAGGTTGACTATACGTATGCCCCGGTGCCGGGGGATGATGCCGTCTACATATCCGGGCAGATTTGGACGCAGACTGGCATCTTTCCCCGATTTACGATGATGAATCCGACTCCGATATCAGCGCCCTATCAGTTGAAAGCATTTTATTCCCCCCCACCGCCACTTGACACTTCTACGACATTTAACCAGTATGCAATCAGGTCCATATACCCATTTTGGTGGTCAACTCCGCTTTATTTCATTTCTGCCTGCACTTTATCTCAGTCAACAGGTCAACTCACATTCCTCCACGGGAATAATGATGATTATCCTCCGACGTTGGGGAATATTTCACCGACGACATATCCGTATAGCGTAAAAGTCGGCTATGGCGCTCCCTGTTGGACTGGAATTACCACTAACAGTCCCGGAAATGTCAAAATCCAGAATATCTCTCTCGGCGGGCCGCTCTGGTCGTTAGGTGCACGTTCAAACGAGCATTGGAGCTCCAGCGACAATAAGCAGGAGGTGGAATATATTCAGACTGGGTATAATATCGCCGGATATAATGTCGTCGGTACGTATGGCGCCGCAACCGCTCTGCTTGATTTCGACTTGAGCCGGCCAGATCCGGATCCGCCTTCTTTATCCGGTCTTTGGGTAACATCCGGTGGCCTGCCCGCAGATGAAATATATCTCGGCGAAGACAATAAGGTGATTTTCCAGCCAGTGGATGCATCAAGTCTTGATACCCTAAGAATATTCTTCCGCCCACTTGACTGGTTATATAATCCTCCAAACTGGACAGAATATTACCGCACAAAGGTTGGGAACTATTGGACAGCCGCACTACCCCAAGAATTTGACGGTTATGTCTCAATGAGACTTCGCATGGTTGACCATTATGGAAATTCTCTCGATTACCAGGTCGAACCCGCCTTTCTCTATCATCGTTATGGTCCGTCGGTACCAACAGTTGAGTATCCTCCGGACAGTGTAGTTGATCTGCCGTACCAGCCCACACTGAGTTGGCAAAGGTCTATCGGCACATCTTCCTACCATCTCGAGGTTGCGCTGGATGACGCATTCAATCGGCTAGTTTTCAACCAGAATCTAACCGGCACATCGTTGACTATCGGCCCCTTGCGGAGGCTGACGAAGTATTATTGGCGCTTGAGCGGTATCAATCCCGCGGGTGAATCACAATTTTCCGCACCCAGATCGTTCGTCACTGCCGATACGATGAACCGGGTGATTGCCGGAGACGGCTGGAATCTTATTTCGGTTTCGCTCAACCTTCGCACCCAGATGATTTCTTCTATTTTCCCGAGCGCACTTTCACCCGCATACGCCTATGGCGGTTCATCGTATATTGCCTATGATTCACTTCGCCCAGGAAACGGTTTCTGGCTCAGGTTTACAAAAGTTGACACATTCCTTCTTGCAGGATACAGCATACTTGCGGAGACTCTAGCGGTCTCTCCAGGCTGGAATCTTATCGGATCGATTACTCGGCCCGCCATACTTTCATCAATAGAGAGTGATCCTCCGGGGATGATTACAAGCCAGGCATTCGGATACCATGGCGGATATGTACCGACCGATACGCTACTGCCGGGAAACGGATACTGGATAAAAGTGGAAGGCGCAGGGTCCCTCATCCTTGGATCGCCAGGAGCTGGTACCGCAACCGCAATCCGTGGAAGGGTTAGAGTTGTGCCAACGGATGAATTGCCGCCTCCACCTCCAACAGGAAAGGCACAACCAAATATCGCAATTCCGAAGGTTTATGCTCTCGATCAAAACTATCCAAATCCGTTCAACCCTGCCACGACATTGAAGTATGCCCTACCATTTGATTCCAGGGTAAAGCTTACTGTCTATAACATACTTGGCCAGGAAGTCGCTGTCCTTATAAAAGGAGTTGAAACCACGGGATACAAATCGGTCGAATGGAATGCGTCGGACTATCCATCCGGCATTTATTTTTATCGATTAGAAGCGACGAGTACGAACGATCCCTGTAAAACATTTTCAGATGCGAGGAAAATGCTTTTAGTGAAGTAGGTTGCCGTAGATATCTTTTTTCAAAGGACACCACTTACTGGAGGATGTTATATGAAGTATATTTGGATGCTCCTTGTAGCAATCGCGCTGCTTTCTTGCAAGGATACTCCATCCCAACCCCAGTTAGCCATGAGCCAGATCGTCGCTAATGTACACTGGCAAACCCAGGGAATCGTGGGTTCCAAAATAGAGTTAGTGCAAACAGGCGAGACGAAGCTCACTGACTCTGCAGGTAACGCTAAGTTTTCTGTACCGGCAGGGATTTATATCATCCGCGCCTATGGAATCGGCACTCCGGGACCCGGCCGCCCATTCGTTGATTTCACTGTTAAAGCACTTTCAGGTAAAATTGCGACCGTTGATATTGTCGATTGTTTCCCCTGCCGGTAGGCGATTTCAGAGTGATATAGATTGAGGTGGGGAGAGCCTCCCGATAGCTTTATTTTGACAAATCCCGCCAAGTACTTACCACCGTGCGTCGTCAAAATCTTTCGGAGTAACTCGGCTGTAAATTAAGAAGGGAGGAGGGAAAACAACGCGAAGAAGCCTCATACCTCGTTGGGATAGGTACCCCCGGCACCAGAAACAATTCTTCCTGTTCAGACTGACCAACTTGATCTGAATCAGGAAATTAACCAATTTCAGGTTGGAAGTTAAAACGGGGGCTGGTCAGTTGAAGGCTGCTGGTTCAATTCCAGTCCCCCGCTTCAATGTTGTGACGAATCTTTAAGTGTAGAACTACCAAATAATTGCAAAAAGCCCCGACAGCAATACCACGTCGGGGGTTAACTTTAACTATGGTTTAATTTCTGAGGCTGGAATAATAACCTCCCGAATAGCCATCTAATCCACTTTTTCCCCGCCATTATTATTCTTTGTGCCGGTTTCTTTTCCCGCTTTATTCTTCGATACTTTGATCATATTTCCTTTCGCGTCAAAGTTGACTCCCTTCGTCTTTTTGCCAATTTTAACCGTCATTTCATAACCGATCAGAGTATCGCGCGTTACTTTTTCCACTATTTCGATCTTACCTTTGGGATACTTCTTAGCCACCGCACTTTTTAATGCATCAGAAAGAGTCGCTGGATCCATGGTTTCTTCAATCTCATAAGCTTTTCCATCCGGAGTAAAGAGAATATCCCGCCTCGTATTTCCATCCAGGCTTTCAATTTCGTAATACTTTTTCCCTGATTCCGTTTCAAGTGCCTGTCCTTTGATTATCGCGTCTGGATATTGACTGGTAAAAGCCTTCAGGACGGCATCCGGAATCTGTTTTTTGGTTATTTTTTTGTCGGCAGCATATCCGCCTGTTAGTGCTACAAGCACAAATATAATTGTTAATGCGAGTACCCCGAGGAGGGATTTCATATAAGTGGTTCCTTAAGATATTATTTTGGCCGGCGTGAATCGATGTCTATCTTTGCAATATATGCATTCGGGTAACATCTCTCACACGGATTGGCGGAACAGTTAGTGCTCTGTCATAAAAAATAAAAAGCTCAGAGCAATACAATCTGAGCCTTCTCTAACCCTATGGAATGTCAAAACATAGATCATCTTACAGTCCGATAATATACATTATGCCATTCATTGTCAAGGATTTCCTGCTTGATCCTTTTCTCCGTTGAGGTGGGATATTGAAAAATCGAAATTTAGATGGCATCGTTTATTTCCGCCCGTGTTCCTTCTCCATTATTCGAAATGGTACTCCTCGGATTGAAATCTCTCGATCGGGCCATTCCTATCCAATGTCGAAAGATAAAAGTGTGGTAAAGATATGCAGCTACCGTCTTATTTGTTTCGCTCGTAGCGTTGTGCCACCCTAATCTTTTCCTTCAGCAGATCGTCCCTAAATAAAAAGTCTCAACCAGCTTACAGCCGATTGAAACGTTCTGGAGTCTCTGTAGCGGGGGTAGGATCCCGCTTCGATAGGAAAGGCTATCGTCGCGGGATTTTGTACCGATAAGAAACAATCGGGGCTCAACTTACTCAACTCATCCCAATCCTGCTGTAAAAACAACTCCGCCCAACCTGATGGTTGGGCGTGTTGTTTTTTGTAGCGGGGGTAGGACTTGAACCTACAACCTTTGGGTTATGAGCCCAACGAGCTACCAATTGCTCCACCCCGCGATGTAGTCAAAACTTAGCTGGGTCGCGAGTCCCCTTGGGACTCCACCCCGCGATGTAGTCAAAACTTAGCTGAGTCGCGAGTCCCCTTGGGACTCCACCCCGCGGTGTTGTTACTCTAATTGAGTGTCCAAATATACGAAATCTGACTCGCGAATGCAAACCGTCCTACTTCACTAAATCGTTGATTTTTTCAAACGTATCGTGCATTTCCATGAATAATACCCCGAACTTTTCATCCTTCAAACGGTTCTTCCGCTTTTCGAGCGACTTCAACTGGTTGTACAGCTTCCCGGTTAACTTCCGGTATGCATGCTGTTTCCCGCTCAACTCTCCGGGCAGTCGCGCCCCCCGCATCACCTCGGCCGCCTCGAGCAGTTTCGGCAGTCGATCCCGGATCGCACCGAAATCATGCGCGGGATACGCATCGTGCACCAGCGGGTGCAGAATCCGGTGGAACGCGTCAACCTCCTCGACATTTCCCGCCGCCCTGAGCGGAATGGCCGCGCCGAGGACGACCATCAGGAACAGCAGTGCCCGTTGTATCATGTTTCCCCCTTTCCGCTTATTTCAGCCACCCATTTTTCCGGTACCAGCCGACCGTATCCGCAATGCCGGTCTCGAGCGTGAATGTCTCCCTGAATCCCAGTTCCGCCTTCGCCTTGTCGATCCTGCAGGTCCATGCGTCCTGCACCAGATCGGTCGCCTTCTCCCAGTTCAATAATACCGCCTGCCCCGATATAACCGAATAGAGCTCCGCCGCCGCGGCGATGCCGTAGACCACGGTTTCCGGAATGCGAAGCCGGACCGCTTTCTTTCCCAGGATCCGCGCCGTCACCTCGCCGACTTCCTTCCAGTTGTAATACCGCTCGCTTGCAATAAAATACGTCTGCCCGGCCGCCCGTTCCGTTTCCCCTGCAAGGATGATGCCCCGCGCCAGATCGCCTGCATGGATCAGGCTCACCAGCTTGGTGTTGAACCCGATCATCGGCTGGAGGCCCCTGTTCATGGTATTGAAAAATTCGAAAATATCCTTATCCCGCGGCCCATAAACTGCCGGCGGCCGCACGATCGTGATCGGAAGGCGGCCTTCCATGGCGTGGCACTCCTTCTCCGCCGCCATCTTCGTCCGGCCGTAGGTCGTGAGCGGGTGAAACGGCGTCGACTCGTCGATCGTTCCGCCGGGGGGACTCGGGCCGACCGCCGCCTGACTGCTGACGTGCACGAACCGCCGGAGCCCGGGGTTCGCGGCAACGACCGCCTCGAGCAGGTTCCGGGTCGCGAGATGATTGCCGCGCTCATACTCGCCGGGAGTTTTCGCCTTCGTGACGCCGGCCAGGTGGTAGACGTAGTCACAGCCGGTCACGGCGGCGCGGAGCGCATTCGTGTCGGACAGGGTTCCCTCGGCGTACTCCACCGGGATGTCGCGAAGGTGCGTCCGGTCGGAGGTCGGCCGCACGAGACACCGGAGCCGGTACCCTTTCGCATGAAGCTGTTCGGCAAGATGGCTCCCGATGAAACCGGTCGCGCCCGTGATCAGTGCCAGCATCTGTTTTCGTGACGTGAGTGAGGGAAAAGGGGGATGGCTGCCATTCCGGCCTGATTGACTTTTACAAGCCAATAGAGTATATTAAAAAAAAATTTTGCAAGCAACCATACCGGTGGATATCTCAACGGCAAAGCTGAAACTCCAGGCGTTTGTTCGTTTTTCATTCCTCCGCTCCTTTTCTGCCCGTCTTTTCCGCTTGCGAGTCTCGTTTGCCCATAACCTGACCGAGAGATCATGACTACACCCGCTGAAGTTACCGCAACCGGCGAGCGCAGGGAAACCGCCGATCTGTTCCAGAAATGTTTCGAATTCACCCGCGCCGACGAGGTGAAAGCAGCCGGTTTTTACCCCTATTTCCGCGCCATCGAGGAGAATGAAGGGCCGGTCGTGCAGATCGAGGGCCGCAAGATCATCATGGCCGGTTCGAACAATTACCTCGGTCTCACGGCACATCCTGCGGTGAAGGAAGCGGCCCGGAAGGCGATTGAAAAGTACGGCACCGGCTGTTCGGGATCGCGCTACCTCACCGGCACGCTCGATCTCCACAACGAACTCGAAGCGCGCCTCGCGAAATTCATGGGAAAGGAGGCATGCCTCCTCTTCAGCACCGGCTACCAGACCGCGCAGGGGATCATTCCAACCCTTGTTCAGCGGGGCGAGTACGTGGTCACCGACAAGGACAACCACGCCTGCATCGTCGCAGGCTACATGATGGCGAAGGGGATGTTCGCCGAGATCGTCCGTTACAAGCACAACGACATGGCCGATCTGGAACGGACGATCGCCCGTCTTCCGAAAAATGCAGCGAAGCTGATCGTCACCGACGGCGTCTTCAGCACCTCGGGAGAGATCGTCGACCTGACCGATCTGGTTCCGATCGCCCGCAAGCACGGCGCCCGCATTCTGGTCGACGACGCCCATGCCATCGGCGTCATCGGCAAGGGGGGGCGCGGAACCGCCTCCGAGTTCGGTTTCGAAGCCGAAGTCGACATGACGATGGGCACGTTCAGCAAGACCTTTGCCTCGCTCGGCGGTTTCGTCGTCGGGCAGGAACGGGTCATCAATTATCTGAAGCATCACTCGCCCGCGCTGATCTTCAGCGCGAGCCCGACTCCCGCGTCGGTCGCGGCCGCGCTTGCCGCGCTCGGCATTCTCGAGAAGGAACCGGAGCGGATTGGCCGCCTGCTGAAGAACGCCAACACCATGCGCGAAGGATTCAAAAAGCTCGGCTTCCGGATCATCGAGGGGCGCTCCGCCGTCGTGCCGGTGATTGTCGGCGACGATATGATCGCCTTCCGGTTCTGGCGCAAGCTGTTCGACGCCGGTGTCTTCGTGAACGCCTTCATCAGCCCCGGCGTTCCCCCGGGACTCCAGATGATGCGCACGAGCTACATGGCGACGCACGAGGAAAGCCACCTCGCCAGCATCCTCGACATCTTCGGCAAGATAGGAAAGGAACTCGGCATTATTTCATGAACCCGTTCCGGCCGGCTGTATTCCTGCACAGGAGCCTCCTTCCGCCGAGCCGGCTCTCGCCCGTGTCATCATTCACCTGACCGCAATCCCGTATGTCAGCCATCGACGTCCGCCCGATTTCATCCGCCAGCGAAACAAAACAGTTCATCCGCTTTCAGTGGGACATCTACCGCGACTCCCCCGCATGGGTGCCGCCGCTCATGATGGACCGCCGCAAACTGATGGACCGGGCAAAGAACCCGTTCTACAGCCATGCCGACGCCGAATTCTTCCTGGCCCGCCGCGGCGGGAAGATCGTCGGCCGCATCGCCGCCATCGTCAACCACAACCATAACCGGGAACATAAGGAGAATATCGGTTTCTTCGGCTTCTTTGAGTCGATCGACGATCAGGAAGTCGCCGACGCCCTCTTCGGCGCCGCGCGCGCCTGGCTCCGCCAGCGCGGCGTTACGGCGATGCGCGGACCCGCCACGCCGTCGGTGAACGACGAGTACGGCCTCCTGATCGACGGATTCGAAAAGCCGCCCGTGGTCCTGATGCCCTACAATCCCCCGTACTACCCGCGCCTGATCGAAAAAGCCGGGCTGACGAAGATCAAGGACCTGTTCGCGTTCGAGCTCGACAGCCGCAAGGTGATGTCGGACAAGCTTTCCCGCGTTTCCGAGGCGGTCAGGAAGCGGGAGGGACTCACCTTCCGGAGCCTCGACCTGAAAAATTTCGCCCGGGAGGTGGCGATTCTCAAGACCGTCTATAATAAGGCGTGGCAGTACAACTGGGGCGCCGTGCCGATGACCGACGCCGAGTTCGATGCGCTCGCAAAGGATCTGAAACCGGTGGTCGTGAAGGACCTGGTGATCATCGCGGAGTACAAAGGAGAGCCGATCGGATTCGCCCTCTCGCTCCCCGACCTCAACGTCGCGTTCAGGCACAATAAAAACGGGGCGCTTCTTCCGGGACTCTACTGTCTCTACCGGTATAAGAAAGAGATCAAAAAAGTGCGGATCATCGTGCTCGGCGTCGTCCGCGAGTTCCAGAAAACGGGCGCCGCAAGCGTCCTCTTTTATGAAACGGCCCGGCGGGCTGTCGAGAACGGATATCCGTTCGGTGAGGCGAGCTGGGTGCTGGAGGATAATGTGATGATGATCCGGAGCGCCGACATGCTGAACGGCGTGAAGGACAAGACGTACCGGCTGTACCAAACCCCACTCTGAGAAAGAACCCGCATGCCTGTCAAACCCGTCAAAAAAATCTGGATGAACGGAAAGCTCGTTGACTGGAAGGATGCGAACATCCATATCCTGTCGCACGTGGTCCACTACGGTTCGAGCTGGTTCGAGGGAATCCGCTGTTACGACACCAAAAAGGGATCGGCGATCTTCCGGCTCGACAAGCACCTGGAACGGCTCTACGATTCGACAAAAATCTACCGGGCCGACATTCCGTACAGCGTCGCCGAATTGAAGAAGGCGATCGTTGAAACGATCCGCGCCAACGCCATGAAGGCCTGCTATATCCGCCCCCTCGTCTACCGCGGGTACGGCGACGTGGGGGTGAATCCGCTCAACAATCCGGTCGATGTCGCCATCGCCGTCTGGGAGTGGGGGACATATCTCGGCACCGAGGCGATCAACGACGGAATCGACGTCTGCGTGTCGACCTGGACGCGGCCGGCGCCGAACACCCTCCCGACGCTCGCGAAATCGGGCGGCAATTACCTCAATTCCCAGCTCATCAAGATGGAAGCGCTGAAGGGCGGCTTTACGGAGGGGATCGCGCTCGACGTTTTCGGCTATGTGAGCGAGGGAAGCGGGGAGAATATTTTCATTGTGAAGAACGGCGAATGCTTCACCCCGCCGGTCACGTCGAGTCTGCTGGCGGGCGTCACGCGGGCGAGCGCAATCACGCTCCTGCGCGACGCGGGAATCCCGGTCGCCGAAGTGCCGGTGGCCCGCGAACAGCTGATCATCGCCGATGAACTCTTTTTCAGCGGCACCGCGGCGGAGGTGACGCCCATCCGGTCGATCGACCGCATGCCGGTCGGCGGGGGCAAACCGGGCCCGGTGACGAAGAAACTCCAGCGGATGTTCTTCGATATCGTCCGCAACGGCAGGAACAAACACGACTGGCTCTCCTTTCTCCCCGGAAAGTGACGGCCGGCTGAAGTACGACAGGAGGATGATGGCATGAGTTCCTCTCCCGCATCACCGCGGCCCGGAAGGGACGCGGCGGTCGAACAGGCGCCGGTGGCTCCGCGCCGGATCCTGGTTCCGATCGATTTTTCCGACCACTCCAAGTATGCCCTCGCCTACGCTTCCCGCACGGCGGTTGCCTTTGGCTCGGAGCTGATTCTGCTCTACGTCGTCGAACCGGCGGTCTATCCCGCCGATCTCGGGTTCGGGCAGGTAAGCCTGCCGAACATCGAGCGGGAGCTGACCGAACGGGCGGGAGCCGAGCTGAAGGAGCTTGCGGCGGCGCACGCCGGTCCGGTGCGGTCGGTGCGCACGCTGGTCAGGACCGGGCGGCCCTTCATCGAAATTCTGGAAACGGCGCGGAGCGAGCGGGTCGACCTGATCGTGATCGCGACGCACGGTCACACCGGCGTCGAGCACCTGCTGTTCGGAAGTACGACGGAGAAAGTGGTGAAGAAGGCGCACTGCCCGGTTCTGATCGTCCGGCAGATGCACGAGCGGTAGGCTACTTGCTCCGTTCGAGGAAGAAGCCGACGGCGCGGGTCAGAGCGTCCTTCGCCGGCGAGGGGGGGAGGGGCGCAAGCGCGTCGACCGCAAGGGAGGAATAGTAGGCCCCCTTCCGTTCGGTATAATCGATCCCGCCGTAGGTGCCGACGAACTCCACGACGTCCGCAATGTCCTTCTTTTTCGCCCCGTTTTTAATGGCCCGGAGAATCGACCGGTTCTCGGATTTCGGCGCCCGGGTCAGCGCATAGATGAGCGGGAGGGTAAGCTTTTTTTCCTGCAGATCGAGGCCTGTCGGCTTGCCGGTGATGCTGGTGCGCCCGGTGTAGTCGAGCAGGTCGTCCCTGATCTGGAACACCATGCCGACGTTTTCGCCGAAGATTTTCATCCGCCGGTGGATCTCGGGATCGCCGCTGGCACTGCTCGCCCCGATTTCACAGCAGGTGGCGATGAGAGAAGCGGTCTTGTCGGAGATGATGCGGAGGTATGTCTTCTCGTCGATGTCGAGCTTGCGGCTCTTCGCGATCTGGAGGATCTCGGCCTCGCTCATGCGCCGGACCGCGTCGGAGATGATCTTCAGGAAGCCGAAATCGTCGTTGTTGAGCGAGAGGAGGAGTCCCTTGGCGAGCATGTAATCGCCCATGAGGACGGCGATCTTGTTTTTCCAGACGGCATTGATGGAGGCGAATCCGCGCCGGGTATCGGCCTCGTCGACGACGTCGTCGTGGATGAGGGTGGCGGTATGGAGGATTTCGACAAGGGCGGCGCCCCGGAAGCTCCGTTCGTTCACGCCGCCGCACGCCTTGGCGGTGAGGAGGACCAGCATCGGCCGGATCCGCTTTCCCTTCTGCCGGACGATGTACCGCGCGATCATGTCGACGAAGGCGACGTCCGACCGCATCGCGGTGCGGAAATAATCGTCGAACGCGTCGAGTTCGCTCTCAATCGGTTCTGTGATGTTCCTGAGGTTCATAGTTACGATGCGAGGTTGGAGGCATTCGCCAGATTCCGTTTCCGGACGGCGATCTTGGCCACCCAGATGCTGATCTCATAGAGAAGGAGCATCGGGATCGAAAAGACCGACATGGTGACCGGGTCGGTGGTCGGCGTCACCACCGCCGCGATGAACAGGATCACGACGATCGCGTGCCGCCGGTAGTGCCGCATGAAAGCCGGCGTGAGGATCCCGAACCGGGCCAGGAAATAGGAGACCATCGGCAGTTCGAAGATCAGGCCGGAGAGGAGGACCAGCTGGAGCGTGAAGCTCATGTACTCGTCGACGCTGATCATATTCTGGATCATCGGCGAGCCGAAACTCGCGAAAAACTGGAGCATGTACGGAAGCATCAGGAAATAGGAGAACGCCACGCCGAGGAGAAAACAGAGCGAGGTGTAGCCGACGATCCCGGAGATGTACATCTGCTCCGATGCGCGGAGGCCGGGCTGGACGAACTTCCAGATCTGGTAGAGGATCCAGGGAGAGCTCAGGATGAGCCCCGCCACGATGATCACCATCATGTAAAAGGTGATCTGGCCGTAGGGTACGGTGTTGATCAGCTTCAGCGGCGGGTTGATGCGGTTGAGCGGGCCGAGGAGAACGACGTTCACCAGCCAGTCGGAGAAAATGCCGCAGATGATGATCGAAACAACGACGCCGAGGAGCGCCTTGATGATGCGCCACCGGAGTTCCTCGAGGTGATCGAGGAACGACATTTCTCCCGCGCCGTCGGCCGGTTCGTCGGTGCTCATGCAAGCTCAGAGTAAAGCGGGAATTTCAGGCAGAGTTCCTTCACCCGTTCCTGGACCGATGCGTAGACGGCGGTCTGGCCGATGTGCCGGAGCGTTTCGTCGATCAGCGCGGCGACACTTTCCATTTCCGGCTCCTTCATTCCCCTGGTGGTCAGCGCAGGGGTCCCGATGCGGATGCCGCTCGTGATGAGCGGGCTCTTGTCGTCGAACGGAACGGTGTTCTTGTTGACCGTGATGCCGGCCAGGTCGAGCGCCTCCTGGGCCTCCTTGCCGGTGAGGTTTTTGTGCCGGAGGTCGATCAGCATCAGGTGATTGTCCGTGCCGTCGGAGATGATCGTGTAGCCGAGTTTCATGAGCGCGGCGGCGAGACTCTGTGCGTTGGCGATGATCTGCCGGGCATAACTCTCGAATGCCGGCGTGAGATTTTCCCCGAACGCGACCGCCTTGCCGGCGATGACGTGCATGAGCGGTCCCCCCTGGATGCCCGGGATCACCATGGAGTCGAGGAGCTCGGACATCATTTTGGTCCGTCCCGATTTTGGGGCGGTCAGGCCGAACGGATTCTCGAAATCGGTTCCCATCAGAATGAGGCCGCCCCGGGGTCCGCGGAGCGTCTTATGGGTCGTGGAAGTGACCACATGGCAGTGGGGGAGCGGATCGTTGAGGAGTTTTTTCGCGATGAGGCCCGCCGGGTGGGCGATGTCGGCAAAGAGAAACGCCCCCGCCCGGTCGGCGATCTCGCGGAACGCCTTGTAGTCGATGTTCCGCGAATAGGCGCTCGCGCCGACGGTGATCATCTTCGGCCGTTCCCGCATGGCCATCGAGGCGACTTCGTCGTAATCGATGCGGCCCGTCTCCCGCTTCACGCCGTAGGCGACGAAGCGGTAGAGCTGACCGGAGAAGTTGACCGGGGAACCGTGCGTGAGGTGGCCTCCGTGGGAGAGGTTCATGCCCATGACGGTGTCGCCGGGCTTGATGAAGGTGAAGTAGACCGCCATGTTCGCCTGGGAGCCCGAATGTGGCTGGACGTTGGCGTAGACCGCTCCAAAGAGCTGTTTCGCCCGGTCGCGGGCGAGGTTTTCCGCGACGTCGACGAATTCGCATCCGCCGTAGTACCGTTTGCCGGGGTACCCTTCGGCATACTTGTTGGTCATGACGGAACCGACCGCCTCGAGGACGGCGCGGCTCACGAAGTTCTCCGATGCGATCAATTCGAGCTTCGTGTTCTGGCGGTGCGTTTCGTTCCGGATCGTGCCGTATACTTCGGGGTCCTGCTGCTGCAAGCTCTTCATGGTTGTTGTCCGATAAATGCGGGAGCCGACCGCGCTCCCGGTAAAGGTGACAGTGCCTGGAATCGGAAGAGACGGCCGCCGCGACTGAGGGCGGCGGTCAGAGATTCGTCAGTGTGTGGATTTTTTCAACCCGTTTCGCATGCCGGCCGCCTTCGAACGCGGTCGACAGAAACAGAGATACAATTTCCCGGGCGCGGTCCCAGGTGGTGATCCGGGCGCCGAGGGCCAGGACATTGGCGTTGTTGTGCTGTCGCGAGAGACGCGCGGCGTCGATCGATTCGACGTTTGCGGCGCGGACGCCGGCGTGCTTGTTCGCCACGATCGACATCCCGATGCCGCTTCCGCAGATCAGAATTCCCCGCTCCGCCGCACCCGATCCGACCGCCTCCGCAACCGTATGGGCAAAATCGGGATAATCGGCCGACTGGAGGGAATCGGTGCCGTAATCCCTGTATTCCAGATGCATCTCCCCGAGAAACTGTTTGAGCTTCTCCTTCATTTCGAATCCGGCGTGGTCCGCTCCGATGGCAATCATATCAGGTCATTCCTCCGGTGTTTTTATGAACCACAGCTCGCCGATATCGAGCGAGAGGGAAAATCGGATGATGTGGTCCTTCTGCATAAGCTGATCGGTCGTTCCGCGGACGCTGTACGAAAGGGCAAGCCCCAGTTTCGAGTCGGAAAAGACGGGCACGGAACAGCCCGCTGCACCGCCCGCCTCGTTGACGCCCGTTCCGTTGATGTCGTAATAACTCTGCTGATAGAAGAAGCCCGCCCGGTAAGTGAGGCGCTGAAGGAAGGGGGAGTTGTTCTCGGTCTTCGGGGTGTATTCGCCGCCGAAACTCCAGCGGGAGCAGTCGCGGATGCCGGTCAGCGGCGTCCCGTCGTCGAGCGCCTGCGACCACGGCTGGGTGTAGTAATCAGCCGCCACGGTCCAGCGGTCGCCCTGATAGGAGATGCCGCCGGCGATCCGCACCGGGAGCTTGAACTTTCTGTCGGGCGAGATCAGCGTGTCGTACGATGTGTAGGAGGTGGTGTAGACGTAGTAGCGTTCGTCCGAGGCGGTGAGCCATGAGGTTGTCGACACCGCCGCCGCCAGACTGAGCGTGTGCCCCGCCGGGATGTGGAGGAGATCGCCGAGGCCGCGGAAGGTTGCGCCGAAGGTGGAGCCGAGGCCCGTCATGCTCGTCGAGCGGAGATCGGCCGCCGTGGTATACTGCGGCGGATTGCCGGCGAACATCTGCGTCACCGAATGGCGGAGCGTGCCGAAATAGTAATCCAGCTTCGCGCCGAGAGAGAGGGCGGCCCCGGGCCGCCACGAAACGCCCATTGTCCCCTGCGAAATCCCCCCTTCGCCCAGATACTGCAGAACATAATCGTATCCCCCGAGCGTGGTCGGGATGGAAATATTATAATTGACGTTGCTGTAGGGATTCACCCCCGCGGTGAAGGTGATTCCCGAACTGCTGACGAGGGGAATGGCGATCATGAGACCGGAAAATCGCATGGTCGAGAAATAGCCGGAGGACTCATAATCGGACGATTTGTATCCTTCGTAGAGGCCGGTGAACGAAATCCGGACGCGGCTGATGGAAGTCCAGTCCGCCGGATTTTCCCCGTTGATGGAGCTGGCGGAGACGACGGCCAGGCCGGAGCCTGCCATGCCGAGCAGTCCGCTCGTCAGGCCGTACTGAAGGTCGCCGATGCCGTAGCGGGAGTAGCCGGATCCGCCGTTCCGGGCGGAGACGGGGGAGACCACGGCGGCGATGAGGAGGAGAACGACGGCTGTCGAGAGAACCGGGCGCATATCAGGGGAGCACCGAATAAGTGATCGTGATGGAGGGGCGGATGACGGGCGAGTGCGAACCGAAGAGAACGGTCCGGTCGACGGTCGTGTTCTCCGCGTAGGGCCGGATCAGCATGCCGTAATTCTGCCCGTGGCTCACCCAGTATTGCACGATATTCTTTACATCCCCGGTGTAGTATTTCCTGCCGCCGATGTAGGCGGGACTGCTGACGACGCCGAAGGCGGTCGAGTCGTACGGATAGTAATTCTTCCGTTCCATCGAGACGTAGAGGGAGTCGTGCGAATAGATGTTGAGGCGCGAGCCGGTGGTGTCGACCGGCAGATAGAGCGTCGCCTCGGTGATGCTCGCCTTTGCCGGAATGGTCAGCGAGTCGAACCTGATGAGACCGCGCGTGATCGGGCCCGCCTCGACGAGAACGGAGGTCGGCGATGGCGGACTCGATTCATTCATCACCGAGACGCCCGCGGGAGATCTGAGGTGGAGAACGATCGTCGTATCCGCCACATCGCGGTAGAAGACCTGGATCTCGGGGCGATAATCCTCCGTGGAGGTGAAGTTCCTGAACCCGGCGATCATGTTCATGCCGAGCACCTGCTGGGTCGTCCGGAGGATGAGAGACCCTACGCCGGTCTGCATCCAGACGTGGATGACCGAGGTGTCGAGATTGAGGCTGATGCTTGAATCGTGCCCGGCCCAGGAGGGGGCATAAAAGGATCCCGACGGCACCGCCGCGGCGAATCCCGGAAGACTGTCCCAGGTAAAATTGACGGAACTCCATGTCCGGAGCGCATAGGAGGCGGTGAAACCGAACGGCCCCGTGGTGTCGAAGTTCGCATAGTCGGGAACGAGGAACAGCTTGACCGAATCGATGGTCTGGGTGGTGGTGAAGGCCGGAACGCCGGTGAACATGACGATCGAGACCGCCTCCAGGTTGTCGCGGACGCCGACGAACAGCCTGCCGGCATTGTCGATGGACTTGAGGGAGAAGGAGGTATCGCCGGTGGCGTAGGTGCCGGTTTTACCGAGGCGGAGGGTATCCTTTGGAAGCAGGAGACCCCTGCCGAGCTGGTTCGGATCGTCGGTACAGCCGGCCGTTGCGAGAACGAGCAGGAGGGCGGCGGCACAGAATTGTGCTATGGCGGTGCGGATGTTCACTGCAGTGACGGTTGGGACTGGTGGATGTTTTTTTTGATGAAACGGATCGCTTCCGGAAGATTTTCCGCGACATGGAAGACGGGGAGATTCTGTTCGCGGCAGAGTTCAAGCTCGTCGGCGCCGTAGCCGGTGAGGACCATGATCGACCTGATGCCGGCGGCGTTTCCCGCCTCGATGTCGATCATCCGGTCGCCGATGACGAACGATGCGGCGGGATCGACGGAGAATTCTGCGATCGCCCGGTTGATCATGCCCGGTTTCGGTTTGCGGCAGTCGCAGGAGGTGCGGTAGTCTCCGACGCCGAGTTCGGGATGGTGGGGGCAGTAATAGAAACGGTCGATCCCCGCGCCCTCGGCGGTGAGACGTGCATTGAGCGTTTCGTGAATTTCGCGGAGGCGATCCTCGGTCAGGATGCCGCGGGCGATGCCCGACTGGTTGGTGATGACGAAGAGCCTGAAACCCATCGATTTCGCGTCCCGGAGCGCAGCGCTCACGCCGCCGATGAGGTGAAGGTGATCGGGGTTTGTCAGAAAATCGACTTCCTCGTTGATCGTGCCGTCGCGATCGAGAAACAGAGCCGGAGATTTCATCAGCTGTTTTTGACCAGGCCCCGGTAGATCTCGACGAACTGTTGTGCGAGCATTTCCTGCGTCGACCCGTTGAAGTTGCCGTTGGTCATCGAAACGATGTCGCGGTTCCGGGATTCGAGGATCTGCATCAGATCGTCCTGCGGTGCGAGACGGATCCCTTTTTCGGCGCGCGTTCCGAAGGTGGTGATGATGTCGGCGAAGGTCAGACCGGCCTTCAGAAAGCTGAGCCGGTCGTGCGGCGCGCTCTCGTGGGGGAACAGCCCGCTCGGCAGGCCGCTCTTGTCGTAGGAGATCTTTGAAAACGTGCCGTGAGAGGCGAGACTGCAGACCGTGAAGATCGTTTTCACGTTCCGCAGATCGGGATCGTTTTTGTACAGGGAGCGGAGATAGGCCGGTATCAGGCCCGACTGCCAGTCGAGACAGTGGATGATGTTCGGACGCCACTGCAGTCGCTTCAGCGTCTCGAGCACTCCCCGGCAGAAGAAGATGAATCGCTCGTCGTTGTCGATGAAGTATTTCTTGGTCTCCGGATGGAAATACATGCCGTCCCGGTTGAAGTACCGGTCGTTGGAGAGAAAATAGACGAGCACTTTCTGATTTTCACTGCTGATGTAGGACGATTTGATGTTGGCCCGCTCTGTCAGAGATCCCATCGGAATCTCGATATCCTTCATCCTGAGGAGATTGTGGATCTGAAACCGGCGCGGGTTGATCAGGCTGTATCCCGGAAGCATCACCCGGATGTCGTGTCCCATCGATCGGACAAGTTTCGGGAGAGAACCGGCCAGATCCCCGATGCTTCCCGATTTTATGAACGGGCCTGCCTCGCTGGCAACGAAGAGAATGCCGATCGGTTTAGCCATGATGTCCGATGAAATTGGAGAAATTGAAAAGATTTGCCCAATAATCTAACAATTTTTTAGCTGAAAATCAACTTGCGTCTTGACAATCTGGAAAAGTATCTCTATATTAAATTAAATTTAGAATCGTCTGTCCAACTTTTCCGGTCTCTCCGATCGAACTTTTGTTAAGGTTTTAGTCATTCCTGTTCAGCTTTCTCCCCGGTGATCCCGCAGCATCGGTTCCAGGGGGGTGAAAAGAAATGCAAGCCTTGACAAATCGTCGTTCGAGGAAGACCGGAGTGGTTTTCCGACCGAATGTCAGGGCGCTCTGACATTCGGTTTTTTTTTATCGTTCAGCGATCGATCCTGCAGTCACTGTTTCAAAATGATGAAATGATGAGCGGGACGATCCGGATTTTGACGGAAAGGAGATAAAAATGAAGCATTCCAGTCTCATGCTCGCCCTCATGATCGTCCTGGCCGCCGCGAATGGTTACTCTATTGATAAAAAGGCCGCCTCCGACCATCGCATGGCCGCATCCCTGCAGGATCTGGTCTCCGGTATCGTCTCCGGCGCCAGGACCGAGAAGGCTCTCTCCTCCATCGACGCCGAGGCATACATGATCGACGGCAAAAACATGGGGCCGCTTCGCGACGCCGTCCGCGGAACCGCCTCCGCCTGCCTGGTCGTCGAAGGCAAAGATTCGAAAATCGACTTTCAGAGTCTCATCATCGCGGACGATAAATCCTCCGCGTTCATGGTGATGAAAACCACGTCGCCCAGATTCGGCGTCCGGTACCATTCCATTGTCTTCTTCCACGACCGTTCCAACGGCTGGAAGATCAAAAACTGGCACGCGAGCAACTGACCGCCCGCGGCTTCATGCATCCACATCGACACGGCATTCCAACGATCAGCTTCCGTCTCCATACGGCGCTCTGCCTCCTGGGCGGGTTCCTTCTGTCCCGCCCGCTCGCCGCACAGACTTCCGACATCCGTATTCTCTCGTCGGATGCGGGAGGCGCTGTCATCGAATACCGTCCGGTGTATACGAAAGCCGATACGATTCTGATCGACGGCGCCCGCTATATCGCCCTTCATGCCGGAAGCACCTCCGCCGACGGTTCGCTCCGCCCCGGCGATCCCGGCATCCTCTACCGCAGAGCCACGCTCCGCTTCCCCGGGACCGGCGGCAACCGGATCGATATTCTCGCCGCCGAGTTCGACGAACTCCCGTCGGTTCGCCCGGCGCCTCTTCCCTCGCTCCGCAAAATCGGCGGAGAATGGAAGACGGTCTACCGGATCGACCGGAAATCGTACGGCCGCCCGGGCCTCGTGCCCGCGACGCCGGTCCGCCTCGGTCCGATCGGCGAAAGCCGGGGGGTCATGCTCGGCTCTGTGCTCTTCGCGCCCGTGCAGTACGATCCTTCGTCCGGAAGCGTGCGAAAATATTCGCGAATTCTCGCCCGGATATCGTTCGGACCGGCGATGCGGACTGCCTACCGGCCCGACAGGCTCTCCCGCCCGGTTCCCCTCAACGGCGCGGCATCGGTTCAGGCAGGAGCCGGACCTGCGCGCACCTTCGCGCAGACCAACAGCGTTCTCGCCGGCGGACCATGGTTCCGGTTCCCGGTGACCGACGAGGGAATGTACAAGCTGACCGGCCAGGCCCTCCTCGCCGCCGGTATTCCCGCGTCGACCGATCCCGGCACCATCAGGATCTTCGGCAACGGCGGACTTGAAGTGCCGATGAACCTCACCGATCCGTACCCCGACGATCTGATCGAGAATGCCGTTTACCTGCACGATGGCGGAACGACGGGGCGACTCGATCCGGCGGATTACATCATCTTTTTCGGCAAGGGAACGCGCGGCTGGAACTATTCGGCGGGAGATAAATCATTCCATCATTATCTGAATCACTACACCGAAACGAATTACTACTGGCTCACCTACGGCGGCGCACAGCACCTCGCCATGGCTCCGCTCCAGCGCGGGATCTCGGCTTCTCCCTATCAACCGGCGGATCTCGACTGCAGAAGCTTTTATGAGGACGAAAAGGTCAACATTCTCGCCTCCGGCCTCGAGTGGCTCGGCCCGGCCATGAACCCGGGAGATCAGAGGGTCTTCACGACTCCGCTCCCCGGTCTTGATCCCTCGCATCCCATCCGCTACCGCCTGCATGTCGGCGCACACGCCGCCCAGGATTCCTACATGGGCATTTTCGAGCATGCCGCACCGCTCGGGCCGTCGGTCTACATGTCGGGCACCGAAATCGATTATGATTTTTCACCCCAGCTGATCGACGGCTATGTCGATCAGACCATGGTCCCGGGGTTCTCGGACAATCAGAGCCAGCTGAGGCTTTCGTATGTAACGAACGATCCGGGAGGGAGCGGTTACCTCGACTGGTTCGAGCTCTTTTACGGACGCAGGCCGGCCGCGCAGAACGATCTTGCCGTCTTCAGCGCGCCCGATACCTCCGCCGTCGTCCGCTATGCCGTGAGCGGTTTTACCGCGGGCCAGGTCTATGTGTTCGACGTGACGTCGTACAACGGCGTGACGGTGGACGACGCACCTCCGCGGAGCGGGGATACCTGCATCGTCCAGATCGCCGCGCAGGCGGGCACCGCGCGACAGCTCTATGTGGCCGGCACGGGCGGTTTCAAAACCCCCGGCGCGTTGACACAGGTGGGGAACCAGAATCTCCACGGCGACACGACGCAGGCAGACTGCATCATCGTGACCCACGCCGATTTTCTGCAGGCGGCGAACAGGCTGAAGAATTATCGCGAACAGAATGCGGCGCACCCTCTCCGCGTGAAGGTCGTCGATGTCAGCCAGATCTACAACGAATTCGGCGGCGGCCTTCTCTCCCCGGCCGCGATCCGGAATTATCTCCGCTACCTTTCAGGAGCTTGGAGCTCTCCGCCCGCCTATCTCCTTCTCTTCGGGACCGGCTCCTACGATTACCGGGGGATTCTCGGCGCCCCGATGGACGGTATACCGCCGTGGGAGACGGAAGAATCGTCGACGCCGATCTATTCCTACGCGACCGACGACGAGTTTGCCATCCTTCAGCCCGGAGACCACGTCAACATGGGAGTCGGCCGGCTGACGCCCCGCTCGCTGACCGAAGCGAACACGATGGTCGATAAAATCATCGAGTATGAAACGCACTCGGTGGAGGATCCCTGGCGGATCCGCGCCACGTTTGTCGCCGACGACGCCTGGTCCGGATACGATGAACCGCTCGACGGCACGACGCACATGGATCACGCCGAGGCGGTCGCCGCGATGCTCCCCCCGATGTTCGAGCAGAGGAAAATCTACGAATTCAGCTATCCGACGGTCATTGAAGCGGGGGACCGGCGGAAACCGACGTGCAATGTGGCGATCGACAACCAGATCAACGAGGGGACGCTCATTCTGAACTATTCCGGGCACGGCAATCCCGATCTGTGGGCTCATGAGCACGTGTTCGTCCGGGAAACGGATTTTCCCCTTCTCACGAACAAGGGGAAATATTTCTTTCTCGTGGCGGCAACATGCAATTATTCGGCATATGACGAGCTCGGAACGCAGAGCGGCGGGGAACTGCTGGTCGGCATGCCGAACGCCGGCGCCTGCGCCGTTTTTTCCGCGATCCGGCCGGTCGTCGCGATCTACAACCTGCCCCTCAACGAGGAACTCTTCGCCGAGCTGTTCAGGACCGACAGCAGTGGGCGGGTCCTCCCTGAACGTCTGGGGGATGTCGTCTACCGGACCAAGCAGAATTACACCGATTACACCAACGATCAGAAATTCTTTCTCCTCGGCGATC
The DNA here is from genome assembly GCA_035524335.1 of Bacteroidota bacterium. Classification (GTDB taxonomy): domain Bacteria; phylum Bacteroidota; class Ignavibacteria; order UBA10030; family SZUA-254; genus DATKPE01. The sequence continues at coordinate 55,752 of DATKPE010000060.1, read as the reverse complement.
CGATGCTGAACATCGGATTTCCCGGACTCTTCGCGAAGGTCGACAGCATCAACGGCGTACCGGGGGATCAGCAGACCCAGCTTCGCGCGCTGGCCCGGACCTCCGTCGCCGTGACGGTGCGCGATTCCGCACTGCATGTGAACACGGGCTATTCCGGCACCGCGCAGGTGGTGGTGTACGATGCGGAGCAGACGGTGAATCTCGTCGATCCCGACGCCGGTCCGGTGAGCTACAAGACGACGGGGAGCGTGCTGTTTCACGGCGTCGAATCGGTGAACAGCGGTGCTCTCTCCGCCAGATTCATCGTCCCGAAGGATATCTCCTACGGGAACGACAGGGGCCGCATCACCGTCTACACCACGAATCCGACCACCGACGGAGCGGGCTATGCGACGAACTTCACGGTCGGCGGCACCGATTCGAGCGGGCGGACCGACACGAAGGGGCCGGACATACGGCTCTATCTCGACAACAGGGGTTTCCGTCCGGGCGATGTGGTCGGGGGATCGCCGGTGCTGATCGCCGATCTTTCCGATTCCAGCGGTCTGAACACCTCGGCGTCGGGAGTCGGCCACCGGATGGAGCTCTGGCTCGACGACAATCCGCAGAGCCGCGACGTGAGCGATTTTTACCAGACAAAACCGAACACCTATCAGGAGGGGACGATCACGTACCCGCTCGGCGCGCTGGATGAAGGAACGCACAAACTGCGCCTGCGGGTCTGGGATACCTACGATAATCCCTCCTCGCTGGAGACCGTGTTCGAGGTGCTGAGCGGATCGGGCCTGCAGTTGAGCAATGTCTATAATTTCCCGAATCCGTTCCGGTCGGCGACGGCGTTCACGTTCGAGCACAACCAGGTGACGCCGGTCGACGCGGTGGTGAAAATCTATACCGTTGCCGGGCGGCTGATCCAGACCCTGCAGGTCGCCAACGTGTCGACGCAGTTCGTCCAGATCCCGTGGGACGGGCGCGACCGGGACGGGGACCGGATCGCCAACGGCATCTATCTCTATAAAATCCTCGCTTCCACGCACGATCACAGGCTGTCGGGGGAAGCGGTGGGAAAGCTGAGTGTTGCGAGATGATCATCCCGCCCAGTTGATTCTCTGGGCGAAAGATGGTACATTACTGATCTCCAACCGTCCAAATTGCAAATTAACCAATAGTTCAATCGTGTTTTATTATAGAAGGAAGTTATCTATGACTTCGAGAGTATATCGGAGAGCGATTCCTGCCGCGGCCATGGTTCTCCTCCTCTGTGCGCTGATGGGCATTCCGCAGAACGGCATGGCGCAGGGGGATGCGGCGGTGCCGTTTCTTCTGATCGCACCAAATGCACGGGCGGACGGTATGGGGGAGGCCGGAGCTGCTCTCGCCGACGACGCGGCGGCATCACACTGGAACCCGGCGGGTCTGGCCTTTCTCAACGGCCAGGAAGTCAGCATCACCCACTCCAACTGGCTCCCCGCATTCCAGCAGTCGGATCTGTTTTACGACTATCTGGCTTACCGGAACAGGATCGACAGCTGGGGCGGAACCTTCGGGGCGACGGTGACCTACCTCAGCCTCGGCGAGTTCCAGATCACCACCGACAATCCGACGCCGATCGGCACCTTCAAGGCGTATGAGCTTGCGGTGACCGCGGGGTACGCCGCCAAGGTGACGAACGACCTCGGCCTCGGACTGAACCTCCGGTATATCCGCGACGTCCTCGCGCCGTTCGACGTCCAACAGCAGGGACGTGAAGGCATCGCCTCCACCGTCAGCTTCGACGTCTCGGCGCTCTGGAAACCCTCCGTTCTCGATATTCCGTTCGTCGGCGATATCGGCAACCGGGTCAGCATCGGATTCAACCTCTCGAACCTCGGTCCTAAAATCACCTATATCGACCAGGCGCAGGCGGATCCCCTTCCGACCAATCTCTGTCTTGCGTTCGCCGGAGAGCTTCTCAGCTCCGAATACAACACGATCAATTTCGTACTCGATTTCAACCGTCTCCTGGTCCGCCGCAGACCCGAGGTGGACGATTCGCTCGGCAATATCATCACCCCTCAGAGCGTCGACAATCTTCCGAAATCGCTCTTCTCGGCCTGGGGCGACGGCGGCCTGAAAAAAGTGACCATCGGAACCGGCTTCGAATACTGGTACGGTGCGCCGAAACTGATCGCCCTCCGTTTCGGGTACTTCTATGAAGCACCGCCCCCGGACAATGGCGGCCGGAAATTCCTCACCTTCGGAGCGGGAATCCGGTACGACATTTACGGATTCGATTTCAGCTATCTCTCCGCGGTCGAGGAAACCAGTCCGCTCGCCGAAACCCTCCGCTTTACGCTCTCCATCGCGTGGGGCGGGGTAGATCAGACACAGCCGACACAGCAATAACCACAGTCTCCGGTCCCTCCGCGCGGGATTTCCCTCCCGCACGGAGGGCTCCCGCTGACCGACGCTCCCAACGCCCGTTCAATCGCCGGAAACCACCGTGAGATCCCTCGCCATCGCCGGTACCCTTCTGCTGGCGGTCATCGCTCTGCGCCTTGACGCTCAGACGCCGCAGAAATTTTCCCATGCCCTGCAGGCCGCCCCCGCCGCGTTCCATCCGCCCGGCCCGGCCCGACTGCATGCCGCGTTCCCGGAAACGCTTCGCGTCCTCGCCGCCATGGTGGCATTCCAGCGCGACAACGACAGCCGCACCACCGGCAACGGTTCGTTCGATCTGGGCGACACCCTCGGGCGCGTCATCGACGCCGCTCCGCACAACGGCTCCTATTTCCGCCAGCATCTTACCTTCGCACAGAATTATTTTCGCAGGGTGTCGGGCGGCCGGGTCGTCATTCTTCCCACGCTTCTCGACAGCGTCTACCGGCTCCCGTTCACGATGGCGCACTACAGCCCGCCGCGGACCAGCGCCAGCAACGCCGAACTCGGCTCGCTCGTCCAGGACGCCTGGCATACCGTCGATTCGGTCACTCCCGGCCTCATCGCGGCACAGCCGTACGATCTCTTCATTCTCTTTCACGCAGGGGCGGGCCGCGACATCGACCTGGCCGCGATTTACGGATACGACCCGTCGCCCCTCGATCTTCCTTCAATCTATCTGAGCCTCGGCGCGCTCCGGGATATCTTCGGATCATCCTATCCGGGCGTCACCGTCTCCGGTGCCACCGTCACCAACTCGATCATCCTGCCCGAAACGGAAAGCAGACTCGTGCCGACCTCCGTCGGCGAAAGCCTCGTCCAGCTCGGCATCAACGGCCTCCTGGCGGCGAGCATCGGAAGCTATCTCGGACTTCCGGACCTGTTCGATACCAAGACCGGCGCCTCCGGCATCGGCCGCTTCGGCCTGATGGATGGCGAATCGATCTTCAGCTGGAACGGGGTGTTTCCCCCGGCACCGTCTGCATGGGAACGGGCATACCTCGGCTGGACCGTCCCCGTCACCGTGGCCGGCGGCGATCAGGTCTATTCCCTGCCTGCCGTTTCGCTTTACCCCGACAGGGATACAGTCTACCGCATCCTGATCAGTGAGAAGGAATATTTCCTCGCGGAAAACAGAAACCGCGACGCTCACCGCGACGGCGCCACGGTTACCATGACCATCCACGATTCCGTCTTCACCCGGACCTGGCAGAGGGATACCACCGGTTTTAACGCGCTCGACACCCGCTCCATCTTCGGCGTGGTCACCGACCTCGATGAGGTCGACTGGAGCCTCCCGGGAGGGGTCAATACCACGACGGGCGAGTTCTACGACGGCGGCATCCTGATCTGGCACATCGACGAAAATGTGATTGATTCTTCCCTTGCCGGCAATACCGTCAATGCCAACCCCGACCGCCGCGGCGTGAACCTCATGGAAGCCGACGGTTCGCAGGATATCGGCCAGACGTACGGCCTGCTCGATGCCGGATACGGCAGTGAGAGCGGTTCGGTGCTGGATTACTGGTATCAGGGCAACAGGGCCCTCCTCCGGCTCCGTTCGAATGCGTTTACGCCGACGTCGTATCCCTCCAGCAGGAGCAACGACGGCGCCGACAGCCACATCACGGTCACCGATTTTTCCCTGCGCGCCCCCGTCATGACGGCGCGCATCGAAGTGGGCGACAACACCATCTCGCCCCTCCCCGGATTCCCCGCCGCAACCGGCGTCGCCCCGGGAACCTCGTTCCTGAAGGCGGCAGATATTGTGGGCGACCAGGCCGCCGAATTGATTCTTTCCGCCGGCCCGCTCCGTTTCCGCGCCGGAACGGTGAGCGCCTGGCAGACGAACGGCCAGCCGGTCGACAGCCCCGATGCCGCCGCCGGCAGCATCTACCGCCTCGCTCTCTCGCTCCGGGACCTCCACGGCGGCCAGCTCGCCGATCCCGGATTTCTCAGCTCCCACAGCGGTCAGATGACAAATCCGGTCATCCTCGATACCACCGTCGTCTTTGGACTCGGCAACTGGATCTTCAGGATCGGGCTCAGTGGAACGGTCATCGATTCGCTCCGGCTCCATTCGGAAGGCCTGGCGCTCCTGAACCGCTCCGGTGAGTTTGTCAGCTGTGGCGCCGACGACACCGTGACCGTCTTCACCATGTCGGGGATCGAACGGTCCAGAAAATTGAATCATTCGCTCGTTGCTCCGCCCTCGGTGGGCGCGCTCTCGACCGCGGCCGGGAAGCTCATCGTCGTCCTGACCAGGGACGGCGATATGTACGGCCTCCGGAGCGATCTCTCGACGGCGGATGGGTTTCCCGTTTCCACCGGCGCGCCGATCCGGAACGGCGCCGCGCTGGCCGATCTGACCGGCGGCGGCAAAAAGGACATCGTCTTCTGTGCCGGACAGAAGGTCTACGCTTACAATCCGTCCGGCGTTCTGATCGATCACTTTCCCCTCCAGCCGCAGACGGCCGATACTCTGCCGGGGGAGCCGCTGGTGGCCGATCTGAACGGCGACGGGATCGAGGATCTCCTCGTTTCGACGCGAGAGGGCCTGCTCTATGCCTATAACCGCTCGGGCGCCCAGCTTGCCGGATTTCCCCTTCTGGCCGGACCGAACAGCGGTTCGACGCCGGTGGTTACCTATCTTCCGAGCAGTTGTCTCAGCTGTACCGACATCGGGATCGCGGTTGCCTCGGACGACGGTCATATCTATGCCTGGAAGACCGGTACTCTCCATACCGGACTCGCCGTACCGCCGGTCCAGTCGTGGCCTCAGTGGTCGCGGGATGCCGCGGGCTCGGCCCTCTCGGATTCCGTCCCCGTGCCGGTCGCCCAGTACGATTCGTTTCTCCCGAAAGACCGGGTTTACAACTGGCCCAATCCTGTCGACCGGGTGCACGGGTACCGGACGCACATCCGGTACTACATCAGATCCGCCGCGCGGGTGCACATCAAGATCATCGATCTTGCGGGCGACAGGGTGACGGAGTTCGACGGTCCGGGCGTCGGCGGGATCGACAATGAAGTCGAATGGGATGTTTCGGGAATTCAGAGCGGCATCTATTTCGCGCATGTGGACGCGCAGGGCGACGACGGCGGCAGTGGAACGGCCATCATCAAAATCGCGGTCATCAAATGAAGGGTTGCCCGTGCATCGATGCGGGATCGGCCAGCTCTGTCTGATCTTCTGGTCCTGCCGTCAGGTCCTGCCGGTCGGGGCGATCGTGGACGGCTATTTTTCGGATTCCACCTACGACGCCGCCTACCAGGTCAGCTCCGTCGTCGATCTGATGATTCAGAAAGCCCGGTTTCAACAGCTCTACTGCCAGATACCGCTCAGCCAGAATTATATCACGACTCTAATCCTTTCACTCGAATGATCCCCCGCTTTCTTTTCTCCGCTCTCCTGTTTACAGTTCTGGCCGTTTCCGCATCCGCTCAGGACGAATTCTATCATCCCGAACTGAACTGGCGGACGATCGAAACGCCTCATTTTTACGTCAATTACCATGAGGGAGAAGAGCGGACGGCGAGGACAATCGCCAAGATCGCCGAGGAGATTTACGGTCCGGTCACGTCGCTCTATCACCACGAGCCGGACGGCAAGGTCAGCTTCGTGGTAAAGGATTACGACGATTTTTCGAACGGCGGAGCGTATTTTTTCGACAATAAAATCGAAATCTGGGCCTCCGCGCTCGATTTCGACCTTCGCGGAACGCACAACTGGCTCCGCAACGTCATCACCCACGAGTTCACGCACGTCGTTCAGATCCAGACCTCGCTCAAGTTCGGCAGGAGGGTTCCGGCGTTCTATCTTCAATGGCTTCAGTACGAATCGGAGCGCCGCACCGATGTTCTCTACGGCTATCCGAACGGCATCGTCTCCTATCCGGTCTCCGGCTATGTGATCCCCAGCTGGTTCGCCGAAGGGGTGGCGCAGTTCAACCGCAGGGAGCTGGGATACGATTCCTGGGACGCGGTGCGCGACATGATCCTCCGGATGTACGCTCTCGACAGCACGATGCTGACCTGGAACGAAATGTCGGTCTTCGGCAAGACGAGCCTCGGCAACGAATCGTCCTATAACGCGGGCTTCGCCTTCGTGAAATACATTTCCGACCGGTTTGGCGACCAGATCCTCGAAAAGATTTCGAGAAACCTCACGTCGCTCACCGCGCTGACGATCGACGGCGCGATCGCGGACGCCACCGGCAAGGAGGGGAAGGATCTCTACGACGAATGGCGCGCATCCGTGCAGGACGATTATTTCCGCAGAACCTCGGGCATCCGCCCGAATCCCGTGGCCGGAGAACTGATCGCTCCCACCGGCTTCGGCAACTTTTATCCCTCCTTCTCTCCCGACGGCGCCTCCATCGCCTATGTCTCGAACAAGACCGCCGATTATTTCGCCCTCTCCTCGCTCTATCTCTATAATGTCGCCACGAAGGAGGACAAACTCCTGAAAACCGGCGTCCGGTCGGCATTTTCCTGGTCGCCGGACGGGAAGAAAATTTACTACGGCAAGATCACCCAGGCGAACAGCCACTGGTCGAACATCGCAGACCTCTATGTGTACGACATCGCGCGCGACGACGAAACCCGCCTCACCCACGGTCTGCGCGCCCATTCTCCCGCCGTTTCACCCGACGGCTCGACAATCGCATTCCTCGCCGGAAGCGACGGGACGATCAATCTCTATACAATGCGCCCGGACGGCTCGGGCATACGGCGGTTGACGAACTATTCCGGCGGAGAACAGGTCTACAATCCCAAATGGTCGCCCGACGGCTCGACCATCATGTTCGACTATTCGATAAAAGACGGACGGGATATCGCTTCCATTCCTGCGGGCGGCGGGGAAGTCTCCTTTCTCCTTGCCACTCCGGCAGATGAACGGAATGCCGTCTTCACCGCCGACGGATCGTCGATCATCTACAGCTCCGATCAGACCGGCATCTTCAATCTCTATGAAATGGACCTGCGGACGAAGCAGACCACGCAGCTGACCAACGTCCTGGGCGGCGCGTTCATGCCCTCTGTGAACGCCGCCGGGCAGATCGCTTTCGCCTCGTACCTCTCATCCGGCTACAAAATCGCTCTCCTCGGCAAACCGGCACAGCTCGCCTCGCCGCCGGGCTATCTGCCGCCCGAGGATCACAGACCGCCGGCGTTTGCTGTTCTGCCGGACACGGCGTTCGACTGGAAGAAGCTCCGGCAGTACGACGACTCGAAGCTTCCCGCCTATACCGACACAACGTACCGGAACATCGCGACAAGCCTCGCCTTCATTCCCTTTCTCCGGGTCGATAACTACAATCCCAAAAACAAGGGAATCGATCTGCTGAAGGTCGGCCTCTACATGTATTCCTACGACGTGCTCGACCGGTACGGGTTCTTCGCCGGGGCGGCGATGAACAAGCTCGGGGAGCGGGATCTCTTCTTCGATTTCGATTACCGCGGAAAAGTCCCGGGTCTTTTCCAGCTCGGTCTCGAGCCCGAGGTCTCCCTCGAAGCGTACAACCTCACGCGCAACGCCAGCAATGTCCTGATGCTCCGCGAGGATCTGAAGGTCCCGATCGACGTCACGTACAACCTTCTCGAATTCGACGTCGCATTCAAGGAAAAGCTCTTTACCACGGCGCTCGACGCCGAGCTCCGGTACGCGCACAGCAGATACAACGCCGATATCGGCACCTTCAGTTTCGTCGATCCGACCGATCCGAACAGGATATCCCAGCTTGTCCAGGCATCCGGCGCGCTGTACCTCATCGGCAACGATCTCTCGTTCCGGCTCGATTTCCGCCAGATCGGTCTCTCCCGCACCTCCGAAATCAATCCGATCGGGAGAAAGATCATGCTGAAATACGATTATGAATTCAATCTCTTCAATCCGGACAATAACTATACGGTCGATCCCTCGAGCGGCATCCTGACGCCGAATTACGAACATGTCGACTTCCACCGCCTGGAGGGAAGCTGGAAGGAAATGGTTCCGCTTCCGGGCTTCGATCACGCGATCACCGGCCAGGTTCGCGCCGGCGCCATCCTCCCGCACACGGTCGACCAGTTCTTCGATTTCTACATCGGTGGACTTGCCGGCATGAAGGGCTATCCCTTCTACTCGCTCGGCGGCAACGATTTTTTCATGTCGAATCTGACCTACCGTTTTCCCCTTCTCGGACACATCGATATGCGCCTTCTGCAGATCTACTTCGACAAGCTCTATGCGGCGGCGTACGGCGATGCCGGCAACGCCTGGACCGGCGGCGGTCTGACAGGCCAGAAAATGAAGTACGACGCAGGCCTGGAGCTCCGGCTTGAGGCGTTTTCCTACTATGCGTTTCCCACCAGGGTCTTTTTCAACGCCACCTACGGATTCAACCAGTTCCGGTATTACGTGCCGACCAGCGACCAGACCGTGACATACGGCCAGGAGTGGAACTTTCACTTCGGGGTGCTGTTCGGATTTGACTTCGACTAATCTCCGCATCGAAAGGAACCACTATGCGCCTGCTCCTCATTCCAGCCCTCCTTTTGGTCGTCCTGGCGGGCCCGGCATCCGCCGGGGAAACGCCGAGGATCCATCTTACCGGCAACGGGTCGGTCGATTTCTTTTCGGGACCGCGACAGCTTGCCGCGGAACAGGGCATGCCGGGAATGAATGCCGGCGATCCCGGGATGTTCGGGCAGACCGATGGAAAGAAGTCGCTCTGGACCGCCGGATTACTCTCGATCGCAATTCCGGGAGCCGGCCAGGTGTACACGAACAGCTACGTGAAGGCGGGAGTCTTCGTTGCCACGGAGGTGACGGCCTGGGTGGTGGCGCTCACCTACAACAACAAAGGCGACCGGCAGACCGATGCCTTCGAAGCCTACGCCGATGCTCACTGGAGTCCGGTCCGGTACGCCGAGTTCACCCTCCACAATCTCGCCGTGCTCAATCCGAACCTGAGCGCCTCCTCCTACACCATCTTTCCCCCCGACTGGAACGGTTCGAACGCCGGGCCTCCCTTCCGCGCGGTTCGCTGGTCGGAGCTCAACCGTCTCGAGGACGATGTGCGGAGTTATCCCAATAACGGCTATACGCACCTCCTGCCGCTCTACGGGAGCCAGCAGTATTACGAGCTGATCGGGAAGTATCCGCAGTTCAGCAGGGGCTGGGACGACGCCGATCAGGCGAGCATCACACCCTCCGATCTTCCGCTCCAGAGCAATTCCCAGCGCTTCTTCATCTATGCGAAAATGCGGGCGCAGGCGAACGACTACTACGACATTGCCGGGACGTTCGTGAGCGTCGCGGTGATCAACCACATCGTCAGCGCGATCGACGCGATCTGGTCGGCCTCGAAGATCAACAGCAATCTGCACGCCGACATGAAGGTCAGGGTCGAACCGACGCAGTTCGGCGTGGCGCCGGCGGCGGAGGCGAACATCCGGTACGATTTTTAGGGCCGCTACTTCGGAACGCGGACCAGGTTGTAGACGCCCGCGATGAGGAAGACGATGTTGGCCATCCAGGCGGTCAGCAGGGGATCGAGATCCCCGTTATAGCCGAATGCCTGGCTGATTTTGAGGAGGACCATGTAAATGAAGCAGACCGCGAGGGCGATCCCGAACTCCACGCCGAGACCGCTCCGGCGCTTCACCGATGAGAACGGCACGCCGAAGAGAACCACGATGACGCTCGAAAAGGGGAAGGCGATTTTGCCGTAGAAGTCGACCATCCACCGCGCCACATCCTGCCCGGCCCTCTGCTGATTCCGGATAAACTGCCGGAGGTCGTTGTAATCCATTTCGTCCGGTTTTTCCTGTTTCTTTTTGATGTCGTCCGGGGAGAAATTCAGCGAGCCCATCGAGAGTTCCGCGAACCGGCTGTACCATTCCGAGGAATCGCGGAAGATCCTGTGGTAGCCGTTGACCAGAACCCACGAACCGGTGGAGGCGTCCCATCGCATCTCGTTCGCGTCGAACCGGGCAACGAGCCGGGTGGGGTCGCGCGGGTCGAAATCCTGGATGCTGATCTGCTGGGCGGAGGGTTTCTGCTCGTCGTAGAAGCCGATCGAGAGGATGCGGGTGGGGGAATCCTGTATGAAGATGTTGCTTTTGGTGATGTATTCGATATTTTTCTGAAAGTAGATCCTGCCGATTTCGAATTTCTTCTTGTTCGCATAGGGAACGACCCAGCCGTTGAAGTAGATCGAGGCGCCGCTCACGAGGAGGGCGAAGATGAGGAGGGGCGCCATAAACCTGTAGAGGCTGAGGCCGGTCGATTTCATCGCGGGGAGTTCGTTGTACGTCGACATCCGCCCGGTGGTGAAGAGGGCGGAGAGGAGCATCGCGACCGGGATGATGAGCTTGATGATCTCCGGCATGAAGTAGAGATAGTAGGTGACGATGATGGCCGGCGGGGCCTGCTTGTCGAGAAAGTCGTCGAGATTCTCCATCATGTCGACGACGACGAAGAGGAGGATGAACGCGCAGAGGGAACCGAGCGCGGTGATGATGAACTGGCGGAGGATGTAGCGGTCGATGCGGGTCATGCGTCAGTCCTGTTCCGGGGTTCCGGCGGCGGGCCGGAGGGAAGCGGGGACGAAGCGCCGGAGCGCATGCCAGTCGATGGTGGTCGTCTCGCGCCCCATCCGGAGCGTAATGAGGATGCCGATCACGCCGAGGATGATGTTCGCGCCCCACATGCCGATCCACGGGGCGACATACCCGCGGTCGCCGAGTTTTTCGCCGCCGATGAGGCCGGCCCAGTAGAGGAGAAAAAAGCTGAAGCTGAGCGCCGCCGCGACGGAAAAGGTGCCGCGCCGGGCCATGATGCCGATCGGAGCGCCGATGAAGACGAAGACGAGGCAGGCGAACGGCAGGGAATATTTCTTGTTGATCTCGACGAGGAACTGGTTGATCTGATCCTGAAAATATTTTTCGAGCATGATCTGGTTGTCGATTTCCCCCTCGGCGCGGCGCGCATCGTTGAGCGCCAGAAGGACCGCCTGCTGGCGGACGACGGCGGAATCGGCGGCCAGGCGGGGAAGCGCGGCGGGGGGAATCAGCGCGGGAACGCCGGGGCGGCGCCTGAGCATTTCGGCGCGGCTGTCGGCGGAGGCGCGCCGGAGACTGTCGACCACCGCGATCATGTCCTGTGCGCTCATCTCCCGGTCACTGCGCGAGAGCGCGTCTTCGTTCGTCCGTTCGAAATCGAAACCCTCGGTCGCCATGATGATCCGGTGGTGGATGAAGTGCATGCGGCGGTAGATCGATCGGTCGAGCGTGCCGACCTGATGGATCTCGCCGTTCGCGAGGTCCATGATGAGCTTGCGGTAATCGGGCGTGAACGACACCCGGCCCCGTTCGGCGGTCACCACGACGTTGAGCGACGGGTCGGTGTAGTCGTAGATCGTCACCCCTTCCAGATCGTTCGAGTTTTCGAACGTCTTTCGCGCGAGGATGCTGTAGCCCTGGACGTCCTGCGAAAAAAGCCCGGGCACGATGGTGTAGGTCGGCTTGATCCGGCGGATGTCGACCATCAGCGCCTTGAGCCTGTGATTGGCCTCCGGGAGGACCTTGTTGTTGAACTGAATCATGAGGACGACGATGACGGCGGCGGCGAGGGCGACCGGTCCGATCATCCTGTAGAGGCTGATACCGGAGGCTTTCATGGCGGTGATCTCGTTCCGGGCCGAGAGATTTCCGAACGCCATGAGGGAGGCGATGAGCACCGACATCGGCACGGCGAGGACGACCATCCAGGCGAGATTGAGGACGATCAGCTCACCGATCACGAACCAGCTAAGTCCTTTTCCCACCAGCTGATCGATGAATTTCATGATAAACTGGAGAAGGAAGACGAACATGATCGTGACGAGGGAGAAGACGAACGGGCCGATATGGGCCCGGATGATATGCAGGGAAATCTTCATAAATTGGCGGTTCTGACAGTAATATACCTCGCTATTGTCGATTTTACAACGTTTGATTTTAATCATGGAAAACAGGCCGGTTGCTTGCTATTCAGTCCCGATTTTTTTACATTTTTAGTGTGATTTGATGAATCTGATTCGCGGTCGGACGATCGTGTCCGGTCCGGAACGGAGCAATTTTCTCCCTCAGTGAAAGGAGCAATTAGTATCGGTTCTTGCTAGCAGTTCTATGGTCCGGAGAATCGGCGGTCGTTTCCGGCCATTAACAATCACAAGACCATAATACTACATTGGCTCGCTTTCACGCGCGTGCGCATACCGTTGCGCGCGCCCGTATTTCCCATTGGATTGCAGTCCTCCTCATCGCAGGCGCGGTTCCCGCGCTTTTCGGATTTCCTCATTCCGTCAGCGCGCAGTCCCAGCCGCCGCGGAGTTATGCCCCGGGCGACACCACCCCGGAGGTTGCCCCGTCGGGGGGAGAATCCCATCGCCGGTCCGAACGGATGCGGTACGCCGAAGGCGATTCGCTTTCTGCGAAGAAGGACACCTCGGGGAAAAAGGATTCCCTCTGGGTCGTCTATCTCGACTCCACCGCGAGGATGCAGGAATGGGTTCATCACCGCGTCGATTCCGCCGCGGTCGTGCTGTTCCCGCCCGATAACTACCCCCTCTATGCTCCGCTCCGTTCAACGGTGTACCGGCGGGATTTCCGGATCGATTCGCTCGGCGAGAACGTCGTGGTGCGGGAGGAGGTCGACGGCATCGATGTGAAGATTCCGGTGGTCGTGCCGTTCCAGGAGTATCTTGCGCGGCGCATCCGGCTGGAGCGGCGAAACTCCTGGAAACAGCTCGCGCACGAGTACAAGGCGAGGGATACCCGCGATGAGCTCGGCAACCTCCTGAGCAGTTTCACGAACATCTCGATTCCGATGCCGACGAATCCGCTCATGAGCATTTTCGGCGGCCGGTCGATCAACCTGAGCGTGTCGGGCGCCGTCGACATCCGCGCGGCGTTCCGCAACCAGAGCTCCGACCAGGTCGGCCTCACCACATTCGACCAGTCGCAGAGCACCCCGGATTTCAACCAGGACGTGCAGATCAACGTGAGCGGCACGATCGGCGACAAGCTGAAGATTCTGGCCGACTGGAATACGCAGAGGACGTTCGAGTTCGAGAATCAGCTCCACATCAACTACCAGGGGTACGACGACGAAATCGTGCAGAGCGTGGAGGCCGGGAACGTTTCGCTCCAGACCCCCTCCCTCGTGAGCGGCGGGCAGGCGCTCTTCGGCATCAAGGCGAAACTGCAGACCGGCCCGCTCACGCTGACGACCATCCTTTCCCAGAAAAAGGGACAGGCCCAGCAGTTGTCGCTCAGCGGCGGCAGTCAGGCGACGAACAACGACATTCATGCCTACAGCTATTCCCAGCACTACTACTTCGTCGACAGCGTACACCAGACATATTTCGAGCCCCTGCACCAGAGTTATCCGCCGACGATCACCTCCGATATCCAGGACAACCAGATCGTCCAGATGGATCTCTGGCAGACCGTGGCGATCGCACCGGCAAATACCGGCACTTACGTCAACCGCCGCGCCTATGTGAACCTGCCCTCGCATCCCTCGGGCGCCGGCTACGACGGCCATGTCACCGACAACCTCGATACGTCCAGAAGTCTGGGCCATTATGAGGAGGGATACTGGATCCGCCTCGATCCGAGCAAGGATTATAAGTATGATCCGTACGGCGGGTATGTGTATATCAACAATTTCTCCGATGCCTACGCGTACGCCGTTTCGTACACCGTTCTCGGGCCCCTCGGCCCCGGCGGAAAACGACAGAGCTATGTGTACGGCGACACCATCCCGGGCGGGGAGGGAGTCCTCAAGCTGATCAAGCCGAAATTCCTCAGCGACCATCCGGAATACCAGCCCGCATGGGGTCTGATGCTGAAGAACATCTACAACCTCGGCGGCAGGAACGTGTCGCCGAAGGACTTCAAGCTCCAGATCGTCCGCAGGACCGACGGCCCGGAAATCACGGCCGTGCTCGGCTACCAGCTCCTGAACGTTCTCGGCCTCGACCGCTTCGACGCCAACAATTCGCCCCAGCCCCGCGGCGACGGCGCGTTCGATTTCATCCCGGGACTCACGATCGACCTCGACAAGGGCGATCTCATCTTCCCCACCCTCCGGCCCTTCGACAACGGGCTCCGCAACTTTTTAGCCGCCGTCGGCGATTCGGTGAACGACTCTCTTCTGTTCCGCGAGGTCTACGACACCACGCAAAACGCCGCCTCCACGATCACCATCAAGGACAAGTACATCATCCGGGTCCACGCCTCCCAGGGGGTGACCAACACCTATTCGCTCGGCTTCAACGTCGTGGAGGGAAGCGTGCAGGTGCTCCTCGACGGGACGCCTCTGACGCCGAACGTCGATTATACCGTCGATTACATCCTCGGCCAGGTGACGATCCGGAACCAGCAGGCGCTCGCCCCGGGGAGAAACCTGCAGGTGAAATACGAGCAGAACGATCTCTTCCAGCTCGCCTCGAAAACAATGGTCGGCGCGCGCGGCGAACTCAACAACATCCTGCCGAACACCAACCTCGGCTTCACCTTCATGAACCTGAACCAGGCGACGCTCAGCGACAAGGTGAGGGTGGGGGAGGAGCCGACCGACAACTCGATGTTCGGGTTCGACGGGTCGACGGGATTCGACCTCCCGTTCCTCACGTCGGCCATCAACGCGATCCCGTTCCTGAAGACGCGCGAGATGTCGAACTTCCATATCAGCGGCGAGGGCGCCTATATCCTCCCGAACGCAAACACGAAAACCAGCACAATCGCCTCGGACAACGGCGCGACGGTCGCCTACATCGACGATTTCGAGGGATCGCAGAAGACAATTCCGCTCTCGCTCATCTATTCGTCCTGGCATCTGGCGAGCCCACCGATCACCGTCCCGATCACGGGCATCGTTCCCCAGTCGATCATTCCGGACAGCCTCTTCGCGAAGCACGACACGGCGACGATCCGCACGTTTCTCAAGTCGCGGTTCACCTGGTTCAACAATTCCCAGTGTTTCGACCCGGTGGTCGTGACCGACATCTACGGCAACAGAAAACAGGTGCGCACCGGCCAGGAATTCGTTTCGGTGCTCGAACTCCAGTTCGATCCGAACCACCGCGGCGTCTACAATTTCTCCCCGGATCTGAAGGCGACCCTCCACCGCGCCGGTTCGGCGTCGGACGACGCGGAACAGCGGCGCAACAACTGGGGCGGCATGATGCAGTATCTGCCGAACACCGGCAACCTGCTCGACCAGAACATGGCGTACATCGAAATCTGGATGAGGACGACCGGCAAGAGCGCCGCCGACCTGCGCCACGGCAAGCTGAATATCGACATCGGCCGCGTCAGCGAGGGGGTCATCCCCGGCCCTCTGTACTCCGAAGACATCATCAAGGTTCCGGACAACACCACCGGGCTTCCGACCGGCGTCCTCCATCCCGGGCAGGATCTCGGCCTCGACATGCTTGCCAATTCCGACCCCTCGGCCGCGGACGACGAACGCCGCCACTACGCCGATTTTCTTTCCCGGAATGCGGGCGATCCGGACGTCAACACCGCCGACCCGAGCGGCGACGACTGGATCTACAGCGCCTGCAGTGCGGACGTCAGCCATATCGACGGGACGGAGGGGAATTCGAAAGGCCCCTCCGGCAACCGCCCCGACACCGAAGACCTCAACGGCAATTCGGTGGTCGATAACGACAACGAATATCTCGAGTACCAGGTCCCGCTCGATTCGCTCTATTATGATTCGACGAGCCATCTGATTCAGAATCCCTACATCGTCGGCAGGGGCGACAACGGCTGGATTCAGATCCATGTGCCCCTCATTTCCGCCGCCCAGGTGATCGGCACGACAAGCCTCCGGGAAGACGTCCTCAAGGACGTGCAGTACATCCGTCTCTGGATGAACGGTCTTTCCGACTCCGCGACGGTCCGGATCTCCGACCTCAACTTCGTCGGCAACCAGTGGCAGACGCGCATCCCGAACGATTCCGTCCTCAAACCGTCCGTCGTCAGCATCGAAGACAACCCGGACTATGCGGATGCCGAATATCTCTCGCTCGGGATCACCCGTCCCCGCGACCTCACCGACCCGAACCAGATCATCTACGGCAACGAGCAGTCGCTCTCCCTCGTCATCACCGGCCTCCAGCGGGGCGATTCGCATCACCTGTTCCGGTCGTTCGAAACCCGCCCGCTCGACATCTTCAACTACAAGGAACTGAAGATGTTCGTGCACGGCGATCCGAAATTCAACTATTACGCCCCCGACCGCTATGACGCCGAAGTCTTCATCCGTTTCGGCTCGGACACCCTCAACTACTACGAATACCGGACCCCGATCCACCACGGATGGCATCCGGACAATCAGATCGACATCATCCTGTCCCGCCTGACCTCGATCAAGGCCGCCCGCGATTCCACGAATCAGGATTACCGCATTCCGGCGAACGACAAGGGGGCGACCTTCGCGATCAAAGGCAACCCCTCGCTCCGCCAGATCCGCGAAATCATGATCGGCATCACCAATCCGGCCGCCCAGGGGGGAACCATTCCACTGACGGGCCAGGTCTGGGTCAATGAACTCCGCCTGCTCAACGTGAACAACGATCAGGGATTTGCATACCATTTCGATTCGCAGGTAAAGGTGGCCGATCTCGGCACCGTGGCGGTGAATTATTCCCACACAGACCCGAATTTTCACGGCCTGAGCGATAATTTCGGGAGCCAGAATACCACCACCGCCTGGGCGGTGAATACAAACGTCAGCCTCGACAAGTTTTTCCCGCAGGAGTGGTCCGGCACCTCCGTCGGTGTGGGGTACTCCCATTCCGTCAGCAAGGTCGATCCGAAATATCTCCCCAATTCGGACGTTCTGATGACGGAGGCGACCAGCCGCCTTCTGGAGAAGGGAACGCCGGCCTCGATCGCCGAAGCGAATACGATCGTCGACGAATCGCAGACGTACCAGGTCAACGATTCGTACTCGGTTCCGAATTTTCATATCAACCTTCCCACACAGCTCTGGTTCATCCGCGACACCTTCAACAAACTCCAGCTGTCGTTCCAGTACAATACCGCGCGCTATCACGACCCGACCGTCGCTGACCGCCTCAACTGGCAATGGTCGTTCGGCGCACGGTACGGCGTCCAGCTTCCGTCCGATATCGCGATCCAGCCGTTCAAATCGCTCTTCAAGGGAATCATCATCCTGGACGATTTCAAGGACTGGAAGCTCTACATTTTCCCCTTCCAGAATCTGAACGCCGGGCTGACCGGCCAGCGCTCCCGCGCATTCGAGCTCGACCGGAACAATCTGAATCTGCCGACCGATACGCGCTCCTTCGGCGCAACGAAATCGGTCGGATTCTCCTGGAAACTGACGGAGGGCGGGCTTCTCAATCTCTCCGGCGACTACAACCTCGCCATCGACCGGAGTCTGTACAATCTGGACAATGATTCGGTCGGGAGGGGATTCGGCACGATCCTGCGCAACCTCCTCATCGGCGGCCGCGACGGGCACTACAATCAGCGCGTCACCGTCAACTCGCGCCCGAAAATCATCAATATCCTCGATCTGCCGAAATTTGTCGACCTGAGCGCCTCCTACAACGTCAATTACGGCTGGCAGAACACCTTCGCCAACACCGACCTGAGCAAATCGTCCGGGTTCGACAACGCGATCGCCGTCAATCTGAATGTCCGCCTCCGCTCGCTGACCGAACAGTGGTTCAGTTTCCTGAACGAACCGAAATCGACGGGTGGAAATGCCGCCGGCGAACAGCGCCAGCAGTTGGAACAGCGTCCGCCCGTGGAACAGGCGATCCCGACCGATGAACGGCACGGACGCGGAAGGATGCACAACGAACAACAGCAGGGCGAACAGCCGCAGAACAATACGCCTCCACAGGGGAACAATCCCCCGCCCCCGGGAAATAATCCGCCCCCGGGAAATCAGCCGCCGGCCCCAGGTACTCAGCCACCGACGCCGGGTAATCAGCCGCCAACGCCGGACAATCAACAGCCGGCGCCCGGCAATCTCCAGCAGGGGCAGACTCCGCCTCAGGGCAATCTCCCTCAGCCGCAGTCGAATTCCCGTCCGGATACGGCGAATGCCGCACCCCCTCCCGGAGCCGCCGTGCCCGGGAAGGACCAGGCCCCGCCGGGGAACAGCAGGACCCCGGCCGGAGAAAATCAGCCGGTGACCGTTCAGACGCCGCAGGTCGCGCAGAACAACGTTCCGGCGCCGGGTCTCACCCCGCCCGGGAAGGACACCGTGACGGCGCCCGCCGGCGGCAAACAGGTTCCGGCCCCGAAGCCGCAGGGTGACGGACGTCAGGTCGCCGACGTCAAGGCCGATACCGGTGCGAAGAAATCCTCCAAACCGAATATCAACCTGGGCAACATCCTGAGCGGAGCGAAGACCTTCATCCGGTCCGCCATCAAGGTTCCGTTCTTCGAGTACGACGTCGTGTCGATCAACTTCAATCAGACCAACAGGGTCGGGAGCGGAGGGATTCTGGGATCGACCGGCTTCCTCAATTTCTGGGACCGGTCGCCGTTCCAGGGGTCGACCGTCGAGAACGGACCGTCGAGGCTCTATCAGCTCGGCCTCATCAGCGACCCGGCCGGAACAATGACGACGTCGATCAAATCGACCTTCCCGTTCATCAATTTCGATGTCCAGCCGGGTCTCAGGGCGCCGAACGCCGCGATCACCGATCAGTTTACGCAGTCGAACACTCTGGCGCTCAAGACGAACCGGCAGTTGTGGCCCGGTGCGTCGATCGAAATCAACTGGAAGGTCGGCTGGCAGTACAGCAGGAACACCGCGCTGGTGACCGACTCGCTCGGATCTGTCGTGGCGCCGCAGACCGTCGTCACGACGGGCGGAAGCGTGGAGCGGTCGTTCCTCTCCTTACCGCCGGTGCTTTTTTTCAAGGTGTTCAAGAGCGACCTGGAGGACGTGGGGAAGAAATACGACGAATATTCCCAGGAGATGCCCCAGCAGGAGGCGCTGACGCAGGCCTTCGAGAAGGGAATGGAGGCACTGCCGATCTTCGACCGGTTCTTCGGCGAGTACATGCCGAGGCCGAACTGGAGCATCCGGTGGGACGGCATCGAGAAGATTGCCGGATTGAACTCCATTTTCGACAAGCTCTCGCTCGAGCATGCGTACACCGCCAGCTTCCGGCGCGATTTCCGCGGCGATCCGGCCACCGGCGAACAGACCGACGTGGAGCGGGTCACCTACGGGTTCTCGCCGCTGGCATCGGTGAACATGGGTTTCAAGGAATTCCTGAAGGGAACGCTGAGCGGATCGATCCGGTTCAATTCGACCGAGAGCTATGATCTGAACGTCGCCGCGCTCAACATCGTCGAGACCTTCTCCCAGGAAATCTCCCTTTCGCTCTCCTACGGCCGGAAGGGATTCCGGTTCCCGCTTTTCGGTCTGAACCTTTCCAACGACATCGATTTCAGCGTCACCTATTCGCTGACGAAGAATTCGCGCACCAGCTACGATCCCACGCTCCTCTCCCAGAGTGCGGACGGCACGCCGCTCGAAGGGAGCACCCGGACGCTCATCGAGCCGCACATCACCTACGACCTCAGTACCCGCGTCCGCGCATCGGTCTTCTACCGTTATCAGAAGACCGCCCCCGACCAGGGCGCCTCGCTGATCTACGGCACGACGACCAACGAAGCCGGCCTCGACATTCACATCACCATCTGACGGAATGCTCATGTAACCGTTGCGATTGATTCTCGTAACTGTTTTGATTATCATAGAAAGGAGCAGACCGCATGGCTGTGACAATCGCAACAAAAGGACGCATTCTGTGGGTGGACGACGAGATCGAACTTCTCCGCTCCCACATTCTCATGCTGGCCGACAAGGGATACTATGTCGAGACGGCCACCAACGGCGAGGATGCCGTTGCCATGGTCGGGAAACATGTGTACGATCTGGTTTTCCTGGATGAAATGATGGCGGGCATGGGAGGGCTCAAGACGCTCTCCCTCATCAAGGATCTCCGGCCGAATCTGCCGGTCATCATGGTGACCAAAAATGAGGACGAGGGGGTGATGGAGGAGGCGATCGGCGTCAAGATCAGCGATTATCTCACCAAGCCCGTCAATCCCAGTCAGATCCTCCTCGCCTGTAAAAAGTTCCTGGAGGGAAAAAAGCTCGCCGGTCAGCAGGTCTCCCGCGATTACATCAAGGAGTTCAACGAGATCTCGATGAAGCTCCAGAACCAGCCCGGCGCAAAGGAATGGATCGATATCTACCTGTCGCTCGTCGGTCAGTCGCTCGATATGGACGAACATCCCGAGCTCGGCCTGCGGCAGACCCTCAGCGATCAGATCCGGGAATGCAATGTCGAGTTCTCGAAATTCATCGAACGGAATTACCGCCGCTGGGTCGACCCGAAACAGGCGTCCCAGCCGAACAGGCCGCTCCTCTCGGTCGACGTCGTCGATACGTACCTGATCCCCGAGCTGAAAACCGACAGGTCGGTCTTCTTCTTCGTCATCGACTGTCTCCGGGCGGATCAGTGGATGGAAATGCGGAGCGTTCTTTCGGAGTATTTCGACATCTCGCAGGACTTCTACTATTCGATCCTGCCGACCGCCACGCCCTATTCGAGGAACGCCATCTTCAGCGGGGCGTATCCCGACGAGATCGAGGTCCGTTTTCCCGAAATCTGGGAAGAATGGGAGGACGACGACAACAGCAGAAACCGCTACGAGCACCAGTTCCTCGACAATCTCCTCGAGAGGCGGAAGATCAAGGTGAAGCCCGATTCCAAATATGTCAAGATCCTCGACCCGGAATTCGGCAAGACGATCGAACAGAACATTCAGTCGTATGCGAACAACAAGCTGACCGCCATCGTGGTGAATTTTGTCGATATGCTCGCCCACGGCCGTTCCGATTCACAGCTCCTGAAGGAGATCGCGCCCGATGAGGCGGCGTACCGTTCGCTGACCCGCTCCTGGTTCATGCACTCGTCGCTCCTCGGCATGCTCCGGACCCTCTCCCGGATGAAGAACATCACGGTCATCCTCACGACCGATCACGGAAGTATCCGCTGTCTCCGGAATACGAAAGTGATCGCAGACCGCGAGGCGTCGCCCAACCTCCGCTACAAGTACGGACGGAATCTGAAGGCAGACGAGCGGCACGCAATCTTCATCAAGAATCCAACCGAGTTTCGCCTTCCGAAGCGGAGTGTGACGATCAACTATCTGGTCTCCAAGGAAGACTATTACTTCGTCTATCCCACCGACTTCCATAAATATGCCAATCAGTACCGCGACAGTTTTCAGCACGGGGGCATATCGATGGAAGAAATGATCCTGCCGGTCGCCAGGATGCGGCCAAAGGGCTGATGCCGACCCGACCGGCCGAAACGTCCGCAGTCCGTCAGCAGACGACTTCCTCGGAAGCCGAAACGGTTCATGCCGGCGAGGAGTTTGCACTTCAGCTCCGTATGGGCGATATTGTCGCCTGCTACGGCGATCTGGGTGCGGGCAAGACGCGCTTTATCCAGGGAATCTGCCGCGGCCTCGGCGTTTCGGAGCATGTCACGAGCCCGACATTCACGATTCTGAACGTTTACACCGGCGGTGCGTTCCCGGTGTTCCATTTCGACTTTTACCGGATCGGCTCGACAGCCGAGCTTCGCGACGTCGGAGCGCGCGAGTACTTCGAGCGGGGCGACGGTCTCTGTCTGATCGAGTGGCCTGAAAAGGCGTCCGATCTTCTTCCCCGGTCCCGGTTCGAGGTCCGCATGATGCACGGCAGTCACCCCGGCGAAAGGATCATCTCGGTGTCCAGAACCGGCGGAGATGCAGGCGTATGATTCTCGGACTCGAAACTGCGACTGCGGTATGTGCGGCCGCGCTGGTGCGCGAGGGCGCGGTTATCGCTGAGCGATCCGTCGAAGGCCGCCAGCTTCACGCGGAACAGCTTATGGTTCTGGTGAAGGAATGCTGTGCCGCCGGCGGTATCGGGCCCGGCGGATTCGACGCCGTTGCGGTTTCGATCGGCCCTGGCTCCTTTACCGGCCTGCGGATCGGACTCAGCGTGGCAAAGGGGCTGGCGTTCGCCTCCGGTCGTCCGCTGATCGCCGTGCCGACCCTGGAAGCGCTGGCTCTGCAGGCTCTCCGGTCCGGAACGCCGGACGCGGAATACGTTCTGCCGATGCTTGACGCCCGCCGCAGTGAGGCGTACTGTGCGCTCTATAAAAAGACGGGGGAAAATGCGGGCGGCGGCCTGCGAACGGAGATACCCGTCGGAGCGGCATCGTTCGGCGATCTGGAAAAGATGATTCCGGCGGGACGACGGGTGATTCTGGCAGGGGATGCGGTTGCCCCGTTTCTTGCGGCCCGTCCGGCAGTCGGCGGCGGAGAAGGGATTGTCGCGGACACGCGGACGGTCCCCTCGGCGTCTGCAGTGGCACTGATCGGCGAGCGGATGTTCCGTGCCGGAGAACTGGCCGATCTCGGGGAGACCGAGCCCCTGTATGTCAGGGAATTTTTCACAACGATGAAATTACAGTAACGGGAAGAACGGCTATGGCATGGTTTCGACGATCGAAGGCGAGCATCGGGGGCGACCAGCCCCGCAAGGATGTTCCGGACGGGATGTGGACGAAGTGCGAAGGATGCGGGGAGATCATCCACCGGAAACAGCTTGAACAGCAGTTCTACGTCTGCATCCGGTGCAATTACCATTTTCGGATCGGAAGCCGGGAGTACATTGCGATCCTGCTCGACGAGGGGACATTCCGGGAGCTCGACAGGAAAATGCGGTCGACAGATCCTCTCCAGTTCCAGGACACGAAACGGTACAAGGACCGGATCAAGGAAACGATCCGGAAGACCGAGCTGAACGACGCGGTGCGAACGGGCACGGCCGCGCTCAACGGCATGCCGGTGGCCGTCGGCATCATGGATTTTTCATTCATCGGCGGCAGTATGGGGTCGGTGGTCGGGGAAAAGATCAGCAGGTTGATCCAGAAGGCGCTGAAAACCAAGTCGCCGCTCATCATCGTTTCCGCCAGCGGCGGCGCACGGATGATGGAGGGAGCGCTTTCCCTCATGCAGCTCGCAAAAACCAGTTCGCGCCTTGCCCAGCTGTCGGATGCGGGCATTCCGTTCATATCCGTAATCACAGATCCGACCACCGGCGGCGTCACGGCCAGCTATGCCATGCTGGGCGATATCAATATTGCCGAGCCGGGAGCTTTGATCGGCTTTGCCGGACCGCGGGTGATCAAACAGACGATCGGCAAAGACCTTCCGCGCGGGTTCCAGCGGTCGGAATTCCAGCTGGAGCACGGCTTCGTCGATACGGTCGTTCACCGGAAGGATCTCAAGGAAACAATCAGCAATCTGCTCAGGATGACCTGGAGCTGACAGGTTCATCTTCCGACCTCTCCCTGCATATCTCCGGATGCTGAAAAATTCAGCGGCATCCAGCCTCATTCCCTTCGGATGGTATTAAATTCTTTTAATTTCGATCATTTTCGCAATATTGCGGGTCTAATTGACAGGAAGCAGGTTTCTCCGGCCGTTCCCGGTTCTTTTTCTGTTCAGAATAATGGACGTTCTGGGGAATTTTCCTTATTTTAAGGTATTACTGTAAGAAGTTCATGAAAATGTTGATTTAACCTCGCTAACTTCCGTATGACCGTACATATACTTGGAGTCCCGATGGATCTGGGGGCCGGCCGCAGGGGGGTCGATATGGGGCCGTCGGCGATCCGGATCGCCGGGATCGGGGATTGCCTCCGACAGCTCGGGCATACGGTCGTCGATGAAGGGGATTTCTCGATCCGGACGCAGGAAGAACAGCGGATCCGGGATCCGAAGGCCAAATATCTTCCCGAGATCACCCGAGTTGTATCGGTCCTGGCCAGAAAGGTGGATCAGCTCGTATCGTCCGGTCAGTTTCCGCTCGTTCTGGGGGGGGATCATTCGATTGCGATCGGGACGATCAGCGGCGTCGCGGCCTGTGCCCGGCGCGAAAGAAAAAAGGTCGGGGTGATATGGATCGATGCGCACGGAGATTACAACACGCCGGAAACGTCTCCCTCCGGGAATGTGCACGGGATGCCGCTGGCGGTCTGCACGGGTCTCGGGCCGCGGGAATTATTGAACGTCGCGGGCGCGTTCAGGAAGGTTGAACCGAAGAACGTCGCGATCATCGGGTTGAGGAATCTGGATCGCGGTGAGAAGGCGAATCTGCACCGGAAAGGTCTGAGGATATACACGATGGAGGATGTCGACAAGGTCGGCATTCACCGTGTGATGAAATCGGCGCTGGCGGAAGTTGCGAACCGGGTCGACTACCTGCATGTCAGTTTCGATCTCGACAGTGTCGATCCCGTCTATGCGCCGGGCGTCGGGACGCCGGTCAAGGGCGGTCTCGATTACCGGGAAGCGCATCTGATCATGGAAATGCTGGCTGAATCGGACAAAATGACCTCATTGGAGCTGGTGGAGGTGAATCCGATTCTCGACACGCGCAACCAGTCGGCAGAATTCGCCGTAGAGTTAATACAGTCGGCGTTCGGCAAGAAGATCATCTGAACGCCGCACTGCGGCTGTATATAAGGAGTGTGAAGAACAGTTCGTGAGGAATCCGTATCATTCCGAAAAAGATTTCCGGAAGATCCGACGCCGGGCGCTTGTCGCCGGTTTGGTGATTCACAGTGTCGTCATCAGCGGATTGTTCTGGCAGCAGGCGCGGGTCGCCGAGCAGGCCAGGCAGGAAGAGCTGAAGTTCAGCAGCGGCGGCGGCGGCGGGGGTGAAGGGGAAGCGGACGACATGATCCAGTTCGGACCCCAGAGCAATCCGCCGGACGGCGAACCGGCACAGCACAACAGCATGGAATTTACGCTTCTCGACATACACGTTTACAACGATCTCCAGAACGCCATTCCGACGATTCAGAAGGAAGAGCCGAGGCCGGCGGTCCAGAAAAAGAAACGGGTGAAGCGTCCCCAGACGATTGTCGCCGAAAATCTGCCGACACGGTGGATCCGGCGCGGTACCGGACCGGGTTCAGGCGGCGGCGCGGGCGGCGGCAGTGGCGGCGGGATCGGCAAATCGACCGGATACTCGATCGACTGGGGGGGCACCGGCGGACGCCGGCTCCTGAGCGGTCTGATCCCGAAATACCCTGAGGGAACCGACAAAGAAATGGCGGTCATCCTTCAATTCACCGTCCTGCCCGACGGGACGGTGGAGGGAATTCTTCCGACGCGCAAAACCGACGAGCTTCTTGAAAATGCCGCGATCAGGGCGCTCCACACGTGGCGCTTCGAACCGCTTCCGAGCGATCTCGGATCGCGGACGCAGATCGGCAAAGTGAGTTTCAATTTTCGACAGGAACATTAACAGAAAGGAGTACACTGATGAACGCAGGCGTTCGGCGGGCGATGGTCCGCATGGGGTTGGTGATCACGATGGCGATGGTTCTGTTCGGCACTCTCTCTGCCCAGGACAGCAGGAAAAACCAGCCGGTCTGGTGGTTCGGAGGGGCAATCGGGCCCAATTTTAATTTTTACAGCGGGGATATCCGCTCCCTCAACAGCTCGTTCCCGTCCGTTCCCTCGTTTTCCTCCGGTTCCGGCATCGGTGTCTTTCTTTCTCCGCTCCTTGAGTACAGACCCGACCCGGTCTGGGGAGGGATGCTCCTGCTCGGTTTTGACGGCCGCGGCGGCGGCTTCGATGACGTGACGAAAGCGGGGGCCACGTACAAGCTGACGGCCGGGGTCAATTACATCACTCTCGAGCCGAGCCTCCGGATCACACCGTTCTCCGCACCGCTCTACCTTTTTGCCGGTCCGCGTGTCGCATTCAACGTTTCCAAATCATTCTCGTACACCGATTCCGCCGGGGCAAAGACCGACGGCGACTGGGACAACATCCGCGGAAGCGTCTTCGGCGTCCAGATCGGTGCGGGGTACGATATTCCGCTCTCTGGTCCCGACGCAACCTCGCAGGTAGCCCTTTCCCCGTTCATTTCCTTCCATGCCGGGCAGGGGCCGCGGTCTGCCGACAGCTGGTCGCTTTCAACGCTCCGTATCGGCCTCGAGCTGAAGTTCGGTTCCGCCGCCGAGGCGAAACAGATGGCGGAAGCGCAAACGGAGTTTTCGGTCAGGGCGCCGCGGATGATCCCGACCGCGCGGCGGGTCAAGGAAACTTTCCCGGTCCGCAATTATATCTTCTTTGATGAAGGAACAAACGCGATCCCCGAACGGTACATCCAGCTGACCGCCCAGCAGGCGGCCTCTTTCAAGGAGGAACAGCTGCTCCAGCCCGAACCGAAGGATCTCGGCGGCCGGTCGCGCCGGCAGATGACCGTCTATCACAACCTGCTCAACATCCTCGGCGACCGCCTGCGGCGATATTCTTCGGCAACCATCCGCCTGATCGGCTCCTCAGACGAAGGGGCGGCGGTGGGGAAGGCGCATGCCGAACTCGTGAAACATTATCTCACCGACGTGTTCGGTATCGCCGACGGACGGATCGTCACCGAAGGCCGGGAGAAACCGGCAATTCCGTCGACCCTCCCGGGCGCAACGCGCGAGCTTGATCTCGTCAGGCCCGAAGACCGGCGGGTTGAAATCGCCAGCGATACCCCGGAGATCCTGGACCCCGTCCAGATCATCTCCCTGCAGGAAGATCCGCTCGACAGCGATGTGCTCTTTTCCGTTCCGTCCGCTGCGGACAACCTCTCCTCCTGGTCGATCGAAATGACCGACGAGAACGGCAAGACGTCGCATTACGGGCCGTTCACCGCGGATCAGGAACGGATCTCCGGACGGACCATCCTGGGTGACCGCACCGAGGGAAAATTCACCGCGGCCCTTGTCGCACAGACGAAATCCGGCCAGACGGTCCGGAAGGAAGAAACATTCCGGCTTGCGAAATCGACCGAACCGGAAGGCGCACCGGGTCTCCGCTTCAGCATCCTGTTCGAATTCGACCAGTCGAAAACCGTCGCAACCTACGAACGGTTCCTCACGCAGACGGTGGCCCCCCTTATTCCCGACAACGGCAGTGTGGTGATCCACGGACACACCGACATCATCGGGGAAGAGAGCCACAACCTGAAACTTTCCCGCGACCGTGCGGAGGAGACGATGACTGTGCTCCAGCATGAACTGGCCCGGGAAGGAAAGCGCGGCGTCAAGTTCGACACCTACGGGTTCGGCGAGGATGTCCGGCGCGCGCCGTTCGACAACCGGTATCCGGAAGAACGCTTCTATAACCGGACCGTGATCATCGATATCGTCCTTGAATAGCGGCCGCACCGGCGCATGAGGCTGTCAGCGTCCATACTCCTGGCAACGGCAATCCTGGCCGGCAGACTCGCCGGCCAGGTGCCGGCTGTCGGTACACCGCCCGATACGGGCGGCGAGATCCGGGCCTGGCTTGACGCCGGCGCCAGCCATGTGGCCCGGCAGTCCATCCGCTCGATCGTGAGCAGACGGAGCCGCTTCGAGCAGGATCGCGGACTTCTCTTCCTTCTCGTCGAATCGTCGTTCAGCGACCGCGATTACGAGGAGGCGTACCGCTGGGCGGGGGAATTCAATCATCTCTATCCCAACGATGCGGAAAGGACGACGGCGCTGTTCATCGAGGGCGTCAGCGCCTACCAGACTCACCGGAACGGGGAGGCCCTCGCACAACTCGATCTTTTCCTCTCCTCCGCACCGGACGACCGGCGGCGAAGCGCCGCGACGTTCTGGCGGGCCATGGCGTATCTGGACCGCGGCAACTGGCAGAAGGCCGAGGACGATATGCAGTCGTGCATCGGCGACACAACCGACCGGAGATACCGGGAGTATGCCGTCTTCGGCTGGGCGCTCTCGCTCGAACGCCGGGGCCGGTATGCCGATGCCGCAGTTCAGCTGGAACGGCTCCTCGCAGATTATCCCGGAAGCGACCTGAGGACCGACGCCGAAATCCGGCTCGCGTCCGTCACGCTCAGGGAAAACCGGCCCGGAAAAAGCCTCGATGCGATTGCGCGCGCGAACCCTTCCTATGATTATCAGTGGGAGGAACTTCTTCTTCTCCGGGCCGAAGCCTCCATGCAGACCGGCAGATATGCCGACGCCCGGACAGCATACGACGAGTATGCCCGCAGATACGATCGGGGAAGGTTCAGCCGGTTTGCGCTGTACGGGCTCGCCTGGTCGGAGATCCGCCAGCATGAATATCTGCCCGCCCGCCGCATCCTCGATTCGCTCAGCCGGGTCCGGGATTCGCTCGGCTTCACGGCAATGTACGGAAGCGGCGTGCTCTCCCTCCTCGAAGGCGACAATCAGCGGGCGAAGGCGACATTCGATACGCTGACGGATCATTCCCCCTACGACGACGAAGCTGCCGAGGCATATTACCAGTCGGGTCTCATCGACTACAGGGAAAAACGATATCGCGACGCGCTTCATGATTTTCAGCTCACGGCACAGCTCTTTCCCGTGAGCCGCCTCAGGCCCGCGGCCTACCACATGCTCGGGGAGGCGAGTTTCGCCCTCGGTGACTACGCGAACGCACAGTACGCCTTCGTTCAGGTACACCATCTGACCGAAGATCCGGCGCTCCTGATCCCGGCGCTTTTTCATCAGGGAATCGCATTATACCACCTCGGACGGTTCCGTTCGAGCGTCGAGGCCTTTTCGGAATTTCTCCGGATTGCCCCAGAGCACCGGTACACCGCGGAGGCGTATGCCTGGAAAGGTGAGGCCCTCTTTCAGGACTACCGGTTCGCAGACGCGGAGCAGACATTTTCGGATGCGCTGAAAAAGTTTCCGGACAACCCCAAGAGGGCCGATGCGGCGTACGGGCTGGCCTGGTCCTGGTTCGAGCTCAAGGAATATCCGAAGGCCGCCGCGGCGTTCGTCCGTTTCGGGACAGATTTCCCGAACGATCCGCGCGCGGGGGAGGCGTCGCTCAGAACCGCGGATGCATATTTCTCGATGGGTGAGTACGACAAGGCGAATGCCCTCTACAGCACCGCCGCGGCGCGAAACGGAGGACGGCAGACCGAATATGCCTCATTCCAGTACGCGATGTCGTTCGTCCAGCGCGGGGATGCGAACCGGGGAATCGATGAACTGAGGAGTTTCCTCGCAAAATATCCCTCTTCGATCTACGACGAAGTCGCCCAGTTCAACATCGCCTGGACATTCTTCTCCCGCGAGATGTACCGGGAGGCGATCGTCGAGTTCACCACACTGTTGAAGCTCTACGCGGAGAGCCAACTCCTCCCGAGGGTTCTCTTCAATATGGGCGATTCCTACTATAACCTCAAAAATTATGACAGCGCCCGGATCTACTACAAGCGCGTCATCGACGAATTCCCGACCAGTCTTCTCGTATCGGATGCATTGTCCGGCCTCCAGTATACGAACAAAGCGCAGGGAAAACCTGCCGCGGCGATACCGGAAATCGATCAGGTCCTGAAATCGTCGGCGGGAGGGGAGCGGAAGGAAGAGCTCGAAATGAAGAAGGCCGACATCCTTTTCGATCAGGGCGATTTCGCCGGCGCCCTCAACGAATACGGGAAAGTCGTGAGCGGATCGACTTCCAAACAGATGAAGGGGAAAGCGCTGTACCAGATGGGGAGGGCCTTCGAGCTAAACGAAAATCTGCCCCGCGCCGCCGAATATTATGAGCGCGTGATCGCCGAAACCCCGGAAACCGACGTCTCACCCACCGCCATGCTGGCCCTCGGACTCTGCAGGATCAGGATGAAAAATTATACCCAGGCGATTCAGGCCCTGGAAGACTTTCCGCGCCGCTTCCCCGATTCTCCACTCCTCCCGGAAGTGCGCTATCAGACCGGGGTTGCAATGATGAGCGTTCCCGAAGGAGAAAAGGCGCTTGGCGAGTTCCGCGGCCTCATCGCCGCCTACCCGGATCATATTTTTGCGGAGCGGAGCCGCCTCCGGATGGCGGAGATCTATCAGAACGAAAAGCAGTACCAGACCGCCGTCGATACCCTCTCCGGGATCATGAGCCGGCGGAACGACGACTTCGCCGCGGAGGCTCTGCTCCGGATCGGCGACGCCTACTATGCAATGAAAAAGATCAGGGATGCAATGCAGGCCTATAACGATATCGTGAGGCAGTACACCGACTATCCGCGTTCCGTCGAGCGCGCAAAACGGGGTCTGGCCATTGCCTATGAACGGCAGAACGACCGCAAGCGGGCGCGGTCGCTCTATCAGGAGATCGCCAACAGCACGACCGATCCCGATCTGAAGAAGGAGGCTGAAGAAAAGCTGAGGAAACTGCGGAAATGAAACGGCCAGCCCTTCTCGTCGCCGCCCTCCTGGTTCTTATCATGCCCGCGCGCGGACAGGATTCCAGCGCCGTCCGGGATTCGTCCGGCGCCCTCCCCCGGCTGGAAATTCCGGAGATCACCATTGTCGGGAAAAAGGCGATTATTCTTCCGTTCGCACGCAAGGGCGAAGTCTACGACGCCGAAACGTACGAGGCGCCGCCGCCCGACACATCACTTCTGGGCGAACGCCGGATGATGGCGTTCCCCATCGGCGCACTGCCGCGGTATGAGGAGGAACTGGCGCCGTGGCGCGCCGCGATCGAAGGAGGCCTCGGGAATTATACAAGCGGGCAGGCGGCCGGCTATCTGGGCTATTCGGCTCTCAGCTGGGGCATCGACGGCCATCTCGGGTTTCAGACGACCCAGGGATATACGGCCAATGCGAGCGGCAACAGCTTTCAGACCGGCATCGCGGCCCATTCGCTTGTTGCCACCGATAACGATCTGATGAGAAACTTTTCGACCGAAGGATCTATCGACTTTGTGAAAGATTCCTACGGCATGTTCGGTCTTCCCCCCGGTACCGTCCGCAGGACCCGCTCCTCGTTCGGTCTCTCCGGATCGATCGGATCTGCCGACAGGGAAGGATCCGTTTTCGATCTCCGTCTCGGTGCGCGGGTTACCGGTATTTCCGACCAGCTTCCCGTCCGCGATTCGGCCGTCACGGTCGTCTCGCCGTCGATCGAGGCATCCTTCTCCGGCGATGCCGGCGCAACGCGGATTGTGACCGCCCTCGTGTACCGCAATTCCTCGCTCGACTATTCGCGCACGACGGAATCGCCGTCGCTGTTCGGACTTTCCGCGGGGGCGCGATGGCGTCTCTCCGGCGGTCTCCTCGTTACCCTCGGCGGCCTTGTCCGTCACGGAACCGGAACCGACGGCAACGACCACACGATGGTTGCTCCTGAGGCGACGGTGACGTGGGAACATGCCCGCGATCAGGTCTGGTCGTTCTGGTTCCGGCCGGATTTCAGCCTTGATCCGTACGATGAGCTGAGCGAACGCGACCCGTACCTTGTCCGCGAGATCCAGATGCGTCCCCAGCGCGATCCGGTCCGCATCGGAAGCACCCTGGAGTACAACAGCACGGGGCTCACGTTTGAGCTCGAGGGGTTTTATACCCACGGGTACGACCACGCCGTCGAGCTGGCAGACAGCGGAAGGATCAGCTATGCGTTCGCCGACGTCGACGCGGTGACGATCCGCGGGAACGGCGCCCTCTTTCTCGCCGACGGCCTGGTTCTGCACTTCCGGGGGACGATATCTCCGGAACGCGCCTCGGGCACCTCGGTCCAACTGCCGATGGTTCCGCTGGTGGAAGCCGGCGGCCGGCTGGAAGGGACCCTGCCGATGCCGATGACCCTCTGGGGCGGACTCACATACACCAGCAAACGGAATGTCGATCCGGCGGGGGCCCGGACGCTCGGAGATGCGGTTCTTGTCGACGCCGGCTGTTCGACCTCGCGCATTCCCCGGACCGCGTTGTCCCTTTCGATCCGGAATATCTTCAATACCGCATACGAGTGGTGGGAAGGATACTCCGCACCGGGAAGGAAGATCATGCTCGAAGCAAAGGTCAACCTGGAATGAACATCGTCATCGGATTGCGGGAAATGTCCGGGATCGCCGACAGGCTCCGGAGCGAGGGGAAAAGGATCGCCCTGGTTCCGACCATGGGCGCGCTCCATGAGGGACATGCGAGCCTGATCCGTCTTGCCCGCGGGAAGGCGGACGTTGTAGTGACCTCTCTCTTTGTCAATCCCGCCCAGTTCGCGCCGGGCGAGGATTTTTCCCGCTATCCCCGGAATCTGACAGGGGACACCGAGCTCGCACAGAAGGCGGGCAGTGACATGCTGTTCACGCCGTCGGCCGGGGAGATGTATCCGGGCGATTTCCGGACCTACATCGGCGTCGACGAGCTCTCGACACTCCTCGAGGGGAAGTTCCGTCCGACCCATTTCCGCGGCGTCGCCACCGTTGTGGCGAAGCTTTTCCATTGCGTGAAACCGCATATCGCCGTTTTCGGCCAGAAAGACGCACAGCAGGTGGTGATTCTCCGTAAAATGGTGCAGGATCTCAACTTTGACATTCAGATCGTCGTCGCGCCGATCGTCCGTGAGCCGGATGGACTTGCGATGAGTTCCCGAAACGTGTATCTTACTCCTGCGGAACGGCGAGACAGCACCGTGCTCCACCGGTCACTCCAGTCTGCAGTCCAGCAGATCGGCGCCGGTGAACGGAATCCTTCGGCGATCCTCCAGACCATGACGCGCGTCATCAGCGGCGTCCGGTCGACGGCAATCGATTATATTTCCATTGCAGACCCCGTCACCCTGCGGGAACGGACGTCGCTCACCGCCGGGGACGAAGTGCTGATCTCCCTCGCCGTCAGGATCGGTTCAACACGCCTGATCGACAACTGTCTCATCACCGTTCCGCAGTAACCGGTCAACGTCACATAACCTTCTAATCGCATGCCGACAGATCCGCAGAAACAGGGTCGTCCGCTCGCCGTCGTCATCCTCGCGGCGGGCAAAGGAACCCGGATGCAGAATCCCGACCTTGCCAAGGTCATGTACGAGATCCAGTCCAGGCCGATGGTCGGCTATGTCCTCGACGTTGCCGCCACCCTGCAGGCTCAGCGGACGATTCTGATCGTGGGCTGGAAAAAGGAGGCGGTGCGGCAGTATGTCGCCGAGCAGTTTCCCGCGGTCGAATTTGTCGACCAGGACGATCAGCGCGGCACGGGCCATGCCGTCATGCAGACCGAAGCCGCATTGAAGGAATTTTCAGGGGATGTCCTCGTCCTTTCGGGGGATGTGCCGCTTCTGACGGAAAAGACGGCGAAAGCCCTGGTCGGGTATCACCGCGCCTCCGGTGCGGTCGCCACCATCCTCACCGCCGAGCCCGAGGATCCGGCCGGCTACGGGCGTATCATCCACCATGAGGACGGGTCGGTCAAGAAAATCGTGGAGCATAAGGACGCTTCCAAAAAAGAACTCGCCATCGGGGAAATCAATTCCGGCATCTATATTTTCGAAAAAGAGAAATTGTTTGAATCGCTCTCCCGCCTCGAGCCGAACAACGCGCAGGGAGAATACTATCTCACCGACGTCTTCGAACAATTCTGGAAGAACGAGTGGAAGGTTGCTGCGGTTAAAGTAATTGACCCCATTGAAGTTATGGGCATCAATAATTTGTCCCAGCTCGAGACCGCCCGGCAGAAAATGCTCACGAGGGTACCCTCCTGATATTGACAATTTTGCCCATTTTCTGTATCATTAGAGAGGGACGTTGAGCAATGGATATGTTTATGAGGAAGGTGTCGGCGGTGCTGGTTGCGGCGGTCGTGATTCTCGCCTGCGGCAGACTCCATGCACAGCTGAAGTCCGATCAGGATCAGGAGGTGAGCGCTTCGCAGACAATGTTGAAGCCCGCCACCAGCATCGGCAGTTTTCTCGGTTTGCTCAATTCCGATAATTTCATGATGCGGCACAATATCTCGATGGATTTCTTTTCGGGCGCGGGCGGTTCCCTCTCGATCGCGTCGTACACCAACAGCATGTTTTACAGGATCGCCGACCCGCTGAATGTCCGCGTCGACCTGACACTTCAGGGAACACCGTTCGGTCAGTCGGGCGCCTTCGCCCAGGGCGATTTCAATAAACTGTTCGTCAGCAGGGCCGAGCTCAATTATCAGCCCTGGAATAACACAGCTCTCCGTCTCGAGTACAACAATCTCCCGCTCGGTTACTTCGGACGGTATCCCTACACGGGGATACTTCCATACACCGGAGGTCAGTAATCGGCGCCCCGGCGGATTTCACCCGATATTCAGGCGGTATTCTCCCGGGTTGGCACCGCAGGGCGCCAAGTCGGTTTTTTATTTCAGCGGCCACACCTGATGCCCGACCGGAACGATAGCCGCACTGCCGCGGCCGGAACAGGAACGGCGGGACGGCAGACGCGCCGGGTCCTGAGCATGGCGCTGAATGTCGCGATCGTGCTGACGTTTCTGGCCATCGCATATTTTTCCTACACCTACATCGCCCGCAGTGCCTCGGCGCCGGCGGAGGCACCGCAGACCAAACCCGCTCCTGCCGCAAAGGTCATACAGCTCGATGTGCTGAACGGCTGTGGGGCGCGCGGCGCCGCCTCCCGCGTCACCGGCGTTCTCCGCAATGCCGGGTTCGATGTTGTGGAAATGAAAAATTATAAAGTCCGGACCGTCGAAAAAACCCTTGTCGTCGACAGGGTGGGGAATCTCGCCGCGGCGCGCCGCGTCGCCTCCGCCCTCGGCGTACCGGAATCGAATATCGTCCAGCAGATCAACCCCGACTATTTCGTCGACGTCTCCGTCATCCTCGGGGCCGATTACGCTGTCTTATCATCACTGCGTCATTAACACAAGGAAAGGCATTGACTCCCAAAACTCTTGCGAACAGGATTGCGCATCTCGCCCTCACGAAAAAAGCCAACGACGTCACCATCCTCGATCTCCGGAAACTCACCGACATGACCGATTTCTTCGTTATCTGCTCCGCGGATTCGGATATCCAGGTGAAGGCGGTGTCGGACGCCATCAGCGAGGGGACGGAGAAATTCGGCGCGGCGCCGTGGCACAGCGAGGGAATGACCCAGCGCCAGTGGATCCTGATGGACTATGTCGATGTGGTGGTCCACATTTTCCACCGCGAAGCGCGCAGGTACTACGCTCTCGAAAAACTGTGGGGTGACGCCAAAGCAGAAACGGTCGAGGACCTGCCGGTCCGCAAACCCGCTGTCCGGAAGCGGAAGGCATCCAGAGCCTCATGAAAGCGTATCTCCGCGAACAGGTGCTCGCCGGCCTCCGGTCGGCCGGCCTGTCCGAATCGGCCCTTCCCACCTTCGAAAAACCGCGGCAGGCCGACCACGGCGACCTGACCACCAATATTGCCATGGTCCTCGCCAAACCGGCGGGCCTCCCGCCCCGCGAGCTTGCACAGCGGCTCGTTTCCCATCTCGCCATCGACCGGTCGCTCGTGGACCGGATCGAAATTGCCGGGCCGGGATTCATCAATTTCCGTTTCACCCCGAAATTTTTTCAGGAACAGACCGGCGCGATTCTCAGGGAACGGGATTCCTACGGAAGGTGCAATGCCGGCGCCGGGTCGAAAACACAGGTTGAATTCGTCAGCGCCAACCCGACCGGTCCCCTCACCGTCGGTCACGGCCGCGGCGCCGTTTTCGGCGACACCGTCGCCCGCCTCCTCGAATGGACCGGCCATGCCGTCACCCGGGAATACTATTTCAACAACGCCGGCCGGCAGATGCGGATCCTCGGCGATTCCGTCCGCCTCCGGTACCGGGAACTAATCGGGATGACGGAACCGTTCCCGGACGATTATTATCAGGGGGAGTACATCCGTGAAATTGCCCGCCATATCCTGACGGAAAAGGGGGACGGCCTGGGCGACGAGCCTGCGGACGGGATCTTCAGACAGCAGGCGGAGCGGGAGATCTTCGACGACATCAAAAACACCCTCTCACGGCTCGGCATCCGGCACGATGTCTATTTCAACGAGAACACCCTGTACGAACAGGGGCACGTCGAAGAGGTGATTGCGGAATTCCGCCGCCGCGGTCTCGCCTACGAACAGGAGGGAGCGGTCTGGCTGAAAATGACCGCCCTCGGCGCGGAGAAGGACAAGGTCATCGTCAAAAGCACCGGCGAACCGACGTACCGGCTCCCCGATATCGCCTACCACCGGGAAAAACTGCGGAGGGGGTTCGACCGCATCATCGACGTTCTCGGCGCGGACCACATCGCCTCCTATCCCGATGTCCTGGCGGGCCTTACGGCGCTCGGGGAGGATCCCAAAAAAATCACCGTCCTGATCCACCAGTTCGTCACCATTCTGCAGGACGGGGAAGTGGTCAAAATGTCGACCCGGAAGGCGAACTTCATCACCCTCGACGAGCTGATCGACGCCGTCAGCGCCGATGTCGTCCGCTATTTTTTCCTGATGCGGGGAATCGCCAGCCATCTGAACTTCGATCTGGCGCTCGCGCGGGAGAAATCCGACAAGAATCCGGTCTACTACCTCCAGTACGCCCATGCCCGGATCGCGAGCATCGTGCGGCATGCCGCCGACACCGGCGTCGATGTGGAGGCCCCCGCTGATCTGGCCGGGCTGACCGAGGCGGAGGAACTCGACCTCATGAAAAAACTGGTGCTCTTTCCCGAAATGGTGGAATCCTGCGCCGCCACGTTCGAACCGCACCGGCTCGCCGAATACCTCCACGACGTCGCGGGCGCCTTCCATAAATTCTATCACTTTCACAGGGTCGTCACCGACGACCGGCCGCAGATGACGGCACGGCTGGCCCTCTGCAGGGCCACCACGACGGTTCTGAAAAACGGACTCTCGATCCTCGGCATCCGCGCTCCGGAGCAGATGTAATCCTCCCGGATCTTCCCCGCTACATAAACAGCCAGAATCCGTTCAGGAAGTAGACGATCCCGACCGCCCCGGTCGCCAGGCCGAGGTACCATAACGGTTTTTTCTTCATCAGCGCAGCGATCGACGAGAGAACGATCGACAACTGCAGGAAGATGACCGCCATGCCGAACGCCTGTCCGTGCTCCAGCGACTGACCGCGGGCCGTTTCGAATTCCTTCGCCGTCTTCTCAATCTCCGCCTTTTCCTGGTTATACCGGTCGATCCGCTTTGCGGCGTCATCGATCCGTGCCTGATATGCCTGTCGCACCGCGGACGGGGCGTTCGCCGGAAGCGCCGTCATCTGAAGTTCAAATTCCTGTTTCTGCGTCTCGTACAGATTGCTCTTCATGCTCTTGGCCTGATAGAAGGCCCACTGATCCGATGCCTGCGACTGATTCAGCAGGGCGCGGGTCGAATATCCGCCCCCCTTGAAGGTGGAAAGGGTCGCGCAGAGCGCAATGATGACCGATGAAAGGGCAAGATAGTTGAGCCATATTGCTTTTTGTTCTTCTGCCATGGTGTCGAGGTGGTATGATTGTTTCGTGGGCCGGGTTGGGTTGAACCCCGCGCGATGCCGGGGAGGACGTTAAAATTTTTCGACCGGGAAAAGAAAAAGGAGCGGACGCCAGAGCCGGTGCGCCCACGCCTTTTCATTGTGGACGGCCGTGGTGTCGAAGAACGTCACGAGGTCTTTTCCGTCGGCGTAGCCGCGGCCGAGCAGGAGCGTCCGCATCGAATCGATGCCGGGCTTGAGCGTTTCATCGCCGCCGGCTCCGCCGCAGTCGAGATACAGGCGCACCCGGTTCGGGATCACGTCCGTCGATCGGACAGTGCTGATGACGGCGGTATACTGGGGAAGAAACACGGTGGAGAGGCAGGCGGCCTGTCCGAAGACATCCGGGTACCACCATGCGCAGAGGAATGAGATCAGTCCGCCGAGCGAAGAGCCCATGATGGCGGTGTTTTTCCGGTCCGGAAGCGTCCGGTAGAGGGAATCGATCATCGGCTTGACGCGCCCGACGATGAATTTTCCGTAGGCAACCCCGGCGGCGGTGTCCCGGTATTCGCTCATCCGGTCGGGTGTGTTATAAATGCCGACCACAATCATCTCCCTGAGAAGGCCCGCTTTCATAAGGGAATCGCCGACCTCGTCGACCCGCCAGTCGTATCCGAAGGTCGAGGTCGCAGGATCAATGATGTTCTGCCCGTCGTGCATGTAGAGGACGGGGAACCGGCGTTCGGGGCTCGAGCCGTAGGAGGGGGGAAGCCAGACGATGAGGTCGCGCGGATATTTGAGACCTTCGCCGAGGAGATTCCGGTGATACCGCACCGTTCCGGTGATCTGACCGACGACGACCGGTTTGTTGTTTCCCCAGGCGATGGCGCGGAGGGTAATGGTGGTGTCGTGCAGGATATCCGCCGTGGTGTTGTCCGCTTTGACCCCCTTTTCGTACACCGCCTCCGATTCCCAACTGCCCCGTGTGATTTTGAATTCGATATGGATGCCTGCGGGTATGCTGAATTTGTGTTTCCACCGGTGCCGGCCGCTGTGGCTGAGAAGGACGCCGTCGGCTTTCCAGCTGCCGAATTGTTCCAGATTGCCGGCGAGATAGACGGAATCCGCCGCCGGAGATTCCGGCGGGGCGATAAAGACGATGGTGACCGTTCGTACGGGAGGGGCCGCCGGTGAAAATGCGATGAGGAGAAGCATGAGAACGGAGAGCGATAGTATGCGCGGCATGGAAAACCTGCGGGAATGTTCGTTATGGGATACCGGTGAATCCGGGTCAGTCGGGTATGTGTGTGACGGTGGAATGTAAGAAAATGGGAGGGAAGAGGCAATAAAAAACCCGGCCGGAGAATCTCCGGCCGGGGACAGGTCAGACGACCTGTGTCAACAGTTTACCAGCCGCTGTAGCTGATCGAGGTTCTGCCGGTATCGTCGGACGTGCAGGTCGCCACCCAGGCGGTGTTGACGGACGACGTGCCGAGAATCTGGATCGAGTTCGTTGCAACGGTGCCGAGCGTATAGGTACCATTGTCGTCCTTCGCCATCTTGGTGGGGACGGTATAGTTCGTGTACGCACCGCCGCCTCCGCCCATCGTGGTCGGACGGATCTTGAACTGGTATGCGTTGGCTGCGACGTTCACGAGGCTGGCCGTGACGCCGTCTTTATTCGACTGCGTGCTGTGCGCGCCGAACTGCGCTATACCGACCGCAATCGCTATCCCGACGATGATGACGCCGAGGATAATCAGGAGAAGTTGCTGCTGGCCCATTGTGAATCCTTTGTGTTGTTATTGAATGTGAATTATGGTATTACCAA
Organism: Bacteroidota bacterium; assembly: GCA_035524335.1. GTDB lineage: Bacteria > Bacteroidota > Ignavibacteria > UBA10030 > SZUA-254 > DATKPE01. Next base: position 16,140 of record DATKPE010000060.1, on the reverse strand, counting down.
CCTGCGTATGTTAAATGTATCGTTCCTGTATCGTCGACCGAGCAGATGGCAGTCCATCCGGGATCCATTTTGGATATCCCCCGGATCTCGATTGCGTTCGGGCCTGCCGATCCAAGCATATAATCTCCGTAGTTATCCGACATCATCCGCGACGGTATCTCATAATTAACGTACGACCCGGCACCGCCATTCAGTTCACTCGGACGCGTTTTGTACTGAAACGCGTGTGCCGTAATATTGACCAGACTCGATGTCACTCCTTCTCTGTTCGACTGTATGTAATGCGCGTGAAACTGTTCGTACCCGACTGCCACCGAAACAGATACGATCAGCGCGGCGACAGTGAGAAGAAGTAACTGTTGCTGGCCCAATTCTCGTTCCTCGTCCGTTTATGTCCAGACATCTGCTTTTCTCAATTGGTATAATCACAACTAACATGCCATTCGGGAAGGACGTTATTTGTGACGAATTAAGAATATTGATCCGGGAGGGAGGTAAAATTTGCCAATGGAGTGAAGGTTTTACCGTCTCTAAACGGGGAAGGCCGCGATTCTGTGCGGAATTTGCCGTTTCGAGAGTTGCCGGCATTCCTGTCCGGTTACTGCTCCACGCCGTTGCGTGCTCCAATCTGTGCCCTGCGATACGGAATTTTAGGGTGATGAGGGTCGGCAGGTGCCCGATGTCACAATTGTGGATCCGATACGCTGTCGGTTCGACACGCTCGGGCATATTCCACCCCTCTCCCGACCGAGGACGGGCTCTTTATCCCGGTAAAAATTTTATGGCTGGAAATGCGGGGAGCTTCCGGATTCGGGCTTCCGGGGCAGCAGCCGGAGATTGTTCCAGTGCCACCATTCCTCGGGCCGCGTCAGCAGGTCGCGGAAAAGGCGGTCGGCCCACGCCGCCGCAAGCTCCCGCGGGGTGAGGGTCCGGTCGATCGACAGGGGCTCGATCCCGATGCTGTAGCGGTTCCCGCCAGAGGATCGGATTGTTGCCCAGTAGACGGGGACATTATGCGATAATACGTAGGTTTCCGGTCCGAGGTCGATCTGCATCATTGCCGGTCCGAACGGGACCGGAACCGCAGCCGAGGCGCGGCCCGGTGTGGCGATATCGAAGGAGAGGGAAAAACAGCCGTTGCGGGAAATGGTCTCGTCGATGGTTCTGGTGGCGCCGGACCCGACGAAAACGGTCGTGAGGGAATGTCGGCGGCGGATGTCCTCAAAGATTTCCTCAAGGGGGCGAAACGGGAGCCGGTTCGAAACATTGGCGACGTGATATCCGAAGGCCGACAACCCCGCGCGCAGAAGCCACGGATCGCCGAGATGGCTCCCGATGAACAGCGCTCCGCCGGGAGCGTCCGGAGCGGGATGTTCTCTTCCCTCAAGATCGATCGTGTCGCGGAGCTCCTCAGGCGACCGTTCCGGAAGGAGAATCTGTGCGGTGAGGTACCGCGAAAGAAATGCGATATGCCTGCGGCGGAGATCCCGGATTTTCCCCTCACTCCATCCGAGCGGATAAAAAACCGTCCGGAGGTTTGCCAGGCACCGTTCCCGCTGAACGAAGGAGAATGTGCCGATAATGCCGGCGGCGAGATGATCGCGCGCGGCAGGGGATGAGGACGCTATAAGCGACCGGAGACGGCGGGCGGCGGCGGTAACGGGGGTGAGTGCCAACTGCCCGGGCGTCATGCGATGGGGAGCCGTTCCGCTTCGGCCGGATGCGCCTCCGCCGCGATGAACTGGGTCTGCACAAGCCGGCGGTACTTCCCGCAGCGGTCGTTCAGCCGGTCGTGGGTTCCCTCATCGATGACCCTCCCCCGGTCGAAGACGAGGATCCGGGGAAGATGAATCACCGTGGCGAGCCGGTGGGCGATGATGAGAACGGTGCGCCGGGCCATGATTTCCGCGAGCGCCAGGCGGATCTCAAATTCCGTTCCGGAATCGAGCGACGATGTGGCTTCGTCCAGAAGGATGACCGGCGCATCGGAGAGGAATGCCCGGGCAATCGCAATGCGCTGTCGCTGTCCGGCGGAGAGTTTCCCCCCCCGTTCCCCCACGGTCGTGCGAAGTCCCTCGGGCAGACGCTCGACGAACTCCTCTGCGTGCGCGAGCCGGAGAGCCTCCCGGAGGCGGCTCTCGTCCGCGCCCGGATTGCCGTAGAGCAGATTCTCCGCGACGGTGGTATTGAAGAGGAATGGATCCTGGGGAACGACCGCGAAGAACCTGCGGACCGACCGGGGGTCGAACTTCGCCGTATCGGCCGCTCCGAACGATACCGTGCCGACGGCGGGATCGACAAACCTCAGCAGGAGATTGAAGACGGTGCTTTTGCCCGCCCCGCTTTCCCCCACGATGCCGACGGCCTCGCGCGGGCCGATCGAAAAACTGACATCCGTGAGGGCTGTCGTTCCCCCCGGATATGTCACGGTGACCTTGCTCAGCCTGATGGGACCCGGAAGCAATTCCGGCGGGGCCGGCGGAAGCCCGGTCGGCTCCGGCCTGAGCGCGAGGATTTCCCCGATCCTCTCCCACGCGGCGTTGAAATGCTGCCACCGGACGAGAATCAGGCTCACCGACCGCGCCTGCGGAAGAAGGAGAAGCGAGTACATGAGATAGGCGATGAAATCCTGAACGGAGAGATCGCCCCGGGCGATGAGCATCCCCCCGGCAACCGCGATCGCCAGAACCGCCGTGATCGCGACGGTGAAAATAAGAGGTTCCATGAATGCAAAGATCCGGTCTCCCTGGCAGGGGGACGGCTGTTTCCCTGCGACGCGGGCAAGTTCCCGCTGTTCCGCGCCGAACGCCTTGACGATCTCGATGGCGGAGAGCATCTCCTGAAGATCGGACGACCGGCGCCCGTTCCGGGCATTCTCCGCCGCAGTGGCCCGGCGGGATACCGCAAGAAGCCTGCTGATGACGGCGATGGAGAGGCCGGTAATGAACGCCTGGAGGAGCGTCAACCTCCAGCTGATGAGGAACAGCATGATGCCGGTGCCCAGAAAGAGAAGGGCCAGAATGATCGCGGTGAGCAGGGTATACCGGAGGAACCACTCGATGTCCGCCAGGCCGGCGGTAAACCGCCCGGTGAGATCACCGGCGGGATGTGTGCGGTGGAAGGATACCGGGAGACTCAGGAGGTGGCCGCAGTACGTCGTCCGGATGCCGGCCGTGATCCGGCGGGCGGCGGTAAACATCGCGGTGTATGCGCAGTAGCTTGAGGAGAGGAGCGCAAGGGCCAGCACGGCCGGAAGAAGGATCTGGTGCGCCGCCGGTCCGTCCCGCACATCGAGGAGCGATTTCACGAGCAGGGGAAGAGAGAGAAGCGAAGCGGAAGCGACGGCGGAACAGACTGCCGCGGCCAGGACAAGATGCCATTCGGGGCGGAGAAGTACGATCAGCCTACGGAACGGATTCATACCGGGCGTGCGCGTGGACTTCGCGGGCAATCGTCACGATTTTCTCCGCCACACGCATCAGAACGCCCCGTTCGCCGAGCATCGGCGCCAGACCGCTCAGATCCTCCCTGATTTTTCGGGCGTAGGCAGGATTGTCGAGAATTTTTCCTGCGGCGGAGGCGAGGTGCTGTGCGTCGACCCGCTCCTGGAGAACCTCGGGAACGGCTTCACGCCCGAGAAGGATGTTCGGCATACCGATGTAGTCCGATTTCAGCAGTCGCCGCCCGATCAGGTAGGTGAACGGCTTCACGCGGTAGCAGATCACCATCGGAACGCCGAGAAGGGCCGCTTCGAGTGTGGCGGTGCCGGAGGCGAGGATCGCAAGACGGCAGGAACTCATTGCGGCATAGACATGCTCGTACACCGGGATCACCCTGCGGCTGAGTCCGCGCCTGTTGATTTCCCGCTCGATGATCGGCCTGACGTGCGGACCCGCCACCGGGAGTATGCACTGCAGATCGGGGCGGGCGGCCCGCAGGATCCCGTAGGCTCCCAGCATGTCGCCGGTGAGCTGTTCGACCTCCTGCACCCTGCTTCCGGGCAGGAGGGCGATGGCGGGTCGTTCAGGGTCGAGACCAAGCCGGCGGAGCACTCCGGCCGGCTCGGCATCGGCCGATACGATGTCGAGAAGGGGATGTCCGGCCCAGAAAACATTCCCGCCCTCCGCGGCATAGATCTCCGCTTCGGGCTGGAACGCCGTGACGATCAGCCGTGCGCGCCGGGCGATTTCCTTCGCGCGCCATTTTCCCCAGAACCAGACCTGCGGCGGAAAATAGTAGATATACGGAATTCCCTCCCTGTACAGGAACCGGGCGAGGATGCCGTTGAATCCTTCGCTGTCGATCAGGACGGCAAGATCGGGGGGATGGGCGATCAGGGTTTCCCTGAGCCGCCGGAGAATGGCCCTGAGCGGGCGGACGAACCGAAGCGATTCCTGAAACCCGACACTGCCGAACTCCGATGTGCGCGCGAGGAGTTCGACGCCGGCTTCCGACATTTTTTCTCCCCCCGAACCGTACAGACGCAGGTCCGGCTGGATCGATTTCAGTGTCCGGGCCAGGTGCCCGCCCTGGCGGTCACCCGATATTTCGCCGCTTGCCATGAAGATCGATATCCGGCTTTCGGGTCCGGACCGGACTTCAGGAGCCTTTTCCATTTCCCATGGCCTCATCGGTCAACCATCGTGTCGGGAGAGTTGTCTAAAGGATGACGTGCATTCCATTTCGGGAATAACCGGAATACACAATTCCTTAATATCCGACAATAAAGTCTGAAAATTTCTTCAAGAAAACAAGATTTATTTGAAAGGATGATGTTTTTCAATGGGTTATAAGATCCTGGAAATTTTGAAATTTTTCAGTTTTTTGGTACATTTGATTGCTTTGTCGTACGCAGTTTCCTTTCACTTCGAGGTATCCTGATCGGAATTGATATTATCTGAGGAGTAGTCGGCCTTTTCTGAGGATTGGGATATTCGCGCCTGTTCGAATAACATGCGGTATTGCCTTTTGTGTAATTCATGCATCACATCACCTTATACGTGTTGAGATATGACTGATATCAAAGCGTTAAACGAACGTATTCAGCAGGAGAGCGCATTTGTCGATCTCCTTCAGATGGAAATCGGCAAGACGATCGTGGGCCAGAAGGGGATGGTGGAACGACTGCTGATCGGCCTCCTCTGCAACGGTCACATTCTGCTCGAGGGCGTGCCGGGTCTCGCGAAGACCCTCGCGATCAAGACGCTCGCGTCGGCAATCAAGGCGAAATTTCAGCGGATACAGTTTACCCCCGATCTTCTCCCCGCCGACGTGGTCGGTACGATGGTCTTCAATCAGAAGAACGGCGAGTTCACCGTCCGGAAGGGGCCCGTCTTCGCGAATTTCATTCTGGCCGACGAGATCAACCGTGCACCGGCCAAGGTGCAGAGCGCCCTCCTCGAGGCGATGCAGGAACGGCAGATCACCATCGGCGAGCAGACATTCGGGCTCGACGAACCGTTCCTCGTGCTCGCAACGCAGAACCCGATCGAGCAGGAGGGCACCTATCCTCTTCCCGAAGCGCAGGTCGACCGGTTCATGCTCAAGATCGTCATCGATTATCCGAACCGCGACGAGGAACGGGTGATCATGCGGCAGAACATCGCCGGCCCGATGCCGCCGCCGAACCCCGTCATCAGCCCGGCGGACATCATCAGGGCGCGCACCGTGGTCCGCGACGTCTATATGGATGAGAAGATCGAGCGGTATATTCTCGACATCGTTTTCGCGACGCGCAAACCAAAGGAGTACAAGCTGGACAAGCTCGGCTCGCTCATCAGTTACGGCGCCTCGCCCCGGGCCACGATCAATCTCGCCCTCGCGGCGAAGGCCTTCGCGTTCGTGAAGCGCCGGGGGTATGTGATCCCCGAGGACGTCCGCGCCGTCTGCCACGACGTTCTCCGGCACAGGATTGCAGTCACCTATGAGGCGGAGGCCGAAAACCTCACCTCGGAAAATCTGGTCGACGAGATCCTCAACACCATCGAAGTTCCGTAACACCCCGCATGGAAACCGGCGAACTTCTCAAAAAAGTACGCAAGATCGAGATCCGCACGAAAGGGCTGGTCAATCAGCTCTTCTCCGGAGAATACCACAGCGTCTTCAAGGGACGCGGCATGGCCTTCAGCGAGGTGCGGGAATATCAGTTCGGCGACGACATCCGTCTCATCGACTGGAATGTCTCCGCCCGCTTCAATCACCCCTTTGTGAAGGTTTTCGAGGAGGAGCGGGAGCTGACCGTCATGCTGCTTGTCGACATCAGCGCCTCCGGCGAGTTCGGATCCGGCGCCCTGATGAAAAGGGATATCGCCGCCGAGCTCTGCGCCGTCCTCGCCTTTTCCGCGCTTCAGAACAACGACAAAGTCGGGGTCATATTTTTCAGCGATATCGTGGAAAAATTCATCCCCCCGAAGAAGGGAAGGACGCACGTTCTCCGGATCATCCGCGAACTGCTCGATTTCCAGCCGCAACACCGCCGCACGCGCATCGCCGAGGGGCTCCGCTATCTGACGAGCGCGATCAAGAAACGGAGCATCGCATTCCTGGTCTCCGATTTCATGGACGACAGCTATGAGGATGCGCTCAGGATCGCGGGACGCAAGCACGACCTCATCGGGGTGACGCTGTACGATCCGCGCGAAGCGGCGCTTCCGCCGGTCGGTCTCCTCCGCGTTCTCGACGCCGAATCGGGGGACACGCTCTGGATCGACGCGGCCGACCCCCTCGTCAGGGCCCGCTATGCGGATTCCTGGAAGGAACAGCGCGACACCCGTCGAAGGATTTTCCGGCGGAGCGGCGTCGATGCGATCGATATCCGCATCGATGAATCGTATGTGGCTCCCCTTATGGCGTTCTTTACGGCCCGGGAGAAACGATGGTGAAAGGGTTCCGCCAGGCGCTCCTCCTCATGCTCCTCGTCCCCCTCCTCCATCAGGCCCGGGCGGAGGATATCCGCGCATCGGCGCATGTCGATTCGACGAAATTTCTCATTGGCGACTGGGTGACCGTCCATCTCGACGTCGAGCATCTCCCCGGCGTCCGGCTTCTCCGTCCCGCCCTGCCCGATTCGATCCCCGGTTTCGAACTGGTCAAAGCCGATACCGGCGCCATCCGGCAGAACGGGCAGGCCGTTCTCGAGACCTATACGTTTACGCTCGCCGCATTCGACTCCGGTGCCCAGGTCATTCCGCCGATCGCCGTCCGGTACCGGACTGCGGGAGACACGTCCGTCCGGTCGGCGGCAACCGATCCGATCGCCGTCTTCGTGAAGGGCATTGCGGTCGACACCTCGAAGGAATTCCGGGATATCAAATCACCTCTTTCGGTGCCGATCGGTTTCTGGGATATCTTCCCCTACCTCGTTGCGCTCATCGTTCTTACCGGCATCATCTGGCTGGTCAGTTACATACGCAAACGGCGGGCGCGGGGTGAGCCGATCATTCCGGAGGCGCCGCCGCGGCCCGCTCACGAGCTCGCGCTCGAAGCGCTCCGGGCACTCGGCTCGGAAAACCTCTGGCAGAGGGGCCGTGTCAAGGAATATCACACAACCCTCACCGATATCGTCAGGACCTACATCGAACGGAAATTCGGCGTCATCGCGATGGAGATGACCTCCGATGAAATTCTCGCGTCGCCGGATATCCGCGCTCTTGAGAAACCGCTGACCGGGAAACTGCAGACCATGCTTGTCCGGGCCGACCTGGTGAAGTTTGCGAAATATCAGCCGCTGGCGAACGAAAATGAGGAGAGTCTGGCGTTCGCCGTCGGGTTTGTCGAGGAGACAAGCCGCCCGGTCGTGACGGCCGAGGCGTCTCCTCCTGCCGCCGAGGTGACCGCATGAACGGCGTGACGTTCGCGAATCCGGAGTATTTTTTTCTCCTCCTCTTCATCCTGCCGATGATCTTCTGGTACTGGAAGAGGGAGCGGCGCCGTCTTACCGACATCAGAGTGTCCGGGACGGCCGTCTTCAGGGCGGCGCCCCGGTCGGTCCGTCTCCGCCTCCGCCATCTGGTGTTTGTTCTGCGGATCGTCGCGCTCATTCTCCTGGTAACCGCTCTCGCACGACCGCGCTCCACCTCGCGCGGCGAAAACGTGAGCACCGAGGGGATCGACATCGTACTCACGACCGACATCTCCGGAAGCATGCTTGCGGAGGATTTCCATCCCAACCGCATCGAAGCCGCAAAAAAGGTTGCGGCCGATTTCATTGAAAACCGGCCGAACGACCGGATCGGGCTGGTGATCTTTTCGGGCGAAAGCTTCACACAGTGCCCGCTCACCCTCGATCATGGCATCGTCGTCGATCTTCTCAAACAGGTCAAGAGCGGCATGATCGAGGACGGGACGGCGATCGGCAGCGGGCTCGCCACGGCGATCACCCGGCTGAAGGACAGCAAGGCAAAGAGCAGGGTGATCGTGCTTCTGACCGACGGGGTGAACAACATGGGCTCGATCGATCCGATGACCGCGGCCGGCATCGCCCAGACGTTCGGCATCCGGGTCTATACGATCGGCGTCGGGACCATCGGGACGGCGCCCTATCCGGTCCAGACCCCGTTCGGAACGCAGTACCAGAACATGCCGGTGGAAATTGACGAAGCCCTGCTTCAGAAGATCGCGGACCTGACCGGCGGGAAATATTTCCGCGCGACCAATAATCAGACCCTGAAGGACATCTACACCGAAATCGACCGGCTCGAAAAAACCAAGATCGAGGTGACCCAGTTCCGCCGCTACCGCGAGGATTTCTACACAGCGGGAATGGCCGGTGGAATCCTCCTGCTCCTGGAAGTGCTCTTCGGGCAGACACTGTTCCGTAAAAACCCATAGTCATGTTCCGTTTCGCACATACCGAGTATCTGTACGCACTGGCCCTTCTGCCGCTCCTGGCCGGCCTCTACGTCTGGGCTGTCCACCGGCGGAAAAAACTTCTCCGCCTCTTCGGCGAACTCCCAATGGTGGAACAGCTGACCGCCGACCGGAGCCGCTACAAACGGAGCGTGAAGTTCACCCTCCTCGCCGGCGCCATCGGATTCATCATCCTCGGACTTGCAAATCCGCAGATCGGGACAAAACTGGAGGAGCTCAAGCGGGAGGGGGTCGACATCATGATCGCCCTCGACGTCTCCGCGAGCATGACCGCGGAGGATATCAAGCCGAGCAGGCTCGAAAGCGCGAAACAGGAAATATCCCGGATGCTCGACAAGCTTCAGAACGACCGCATCGGCATCGTGGTCTTCGCGGGGGAAAGCTACCTCCAGCTGCCGCTGACAACCGATTACTCCGCCGCCCGGCTGCTCCTCAGCACGATTGACATCGACTGTGTTCCGGTGCCCGGCACGGCGATCGGGTCGGCCCTCCGTCTCGCCAGAAAATCGTTCGCCGCGGGGGAACAGAAACACAAGGTCATTATTCTGATCACCGACGGCGAAAATCACGAGGACGACGCCGTGGCTGCCGCAAAGGAGGCGCACGACGAAGGGGTGATCATTCATACCATCGGCATGGGCCTTCCCGACGGCGCGCCGATACCGGTGTTCCAGAATCAGAGTATCGTCGGTTACAAGAAGGACGCCGAGGGCGCCACGGTCGTCACGAAGCTGGACGAACTGTCGCTCACGCAGATTGCCGAGGCGGGAGGCGGGAAATTCATCCGCGCCTCCAACCAGGCGAGCGAACTCGACGCCGTTCTCCATGAGATTCAGACGATGGAGAAAAAGGAATACGGCGCGAAGGTCGTCTCGGAATACGAGGACCGGTTCCAGTACTGCCTGGCCGCCGCAATCTTCCTCCTCCTTCTGGAATTTTTCCTGTCCGAGCGGGTCACGCCGTGGATGCAGAAGTATTCACTCCTCCGGAGGACGCAATGAAACCTGTCCTGATGCTCTGCCTGCTGTGCATATTTCCGGCATCGCTCCGGTCGCAGTCGGAACGCTCGCTGATCCGCGACGGCAACGCATCCTACGGCGACACCAAATTCTCGGACGCCGAAGTCGATTACCGGAAGGCGCTCGAGAAAAACAGGGAGTCGCAGACCGGCGTCTTCAATCTCGGCGATGCGCTGTACAAGCAGGGAAGGTACGCCGAAGCGGCCCAGCAGTATGCCCTGACCGCCTCGAAGGCGTCTGACCGCGACGTCCGCGCTAAGGCATATCACAACCTCGGGAATTCCCTCCTCAAGGTGCAGAAATACCCGGAGAGCGTGTCGGCGTTCAAGGAGGCGCTGAAAGCAAATCCGGAAGACCTCGATACGAAGTATAATTACGAATTTGCCCGGGCGATGCTCCGCCAGCAGCAACAACAACAGCAGCAGAAAAACGACAAACAGAAGAACGACAAACAGAAGAACGACAAGCAGGACAAACAACAGCAACAGCAGGATCAGCAGAACAAGGATCAGCGGAAGGGGCAGGACCAGGCGCAGAACCAGCAGAACGGGGAGAAGAAGGCCGATCAGGACAATACCAGGACCGCCCAGGCCAGGAAACAGCAGATCTCGAAGGAGGACGCCGAACGGATTCTCCAGGCGCTCAACAACGAAGAGAAAGACGTGCAGAAAAAGCTTCATAAAAAAGTTCCTGCGCACGTGAAAATCGACAAGGACTGGTGAGGTGCATACCGCATTGAAGAACATCGCAATCAGCGTCATTCTCTGCCTCGTTTTTCTCGCGGCCACGGCACTCCGGGGCGCGCAGGACGGACAGTTCACCGCCTCGGTCGACCGGAATACGGTTGCGGTCGGGGAGCAGTTCGAGCTCACGTTCACGCTCAGCGGAACAACGGGCGGGGATAATTTCCAGCCCCCGCCGCTGGGTGACTTTCTGGTTGCCTCCGGGCCGAACTCTTCCACCAACATGCAGTTCATCAACGGGTCCGTTTCGGCCTCCATCACCTACAACTATATTCTGCAGGGGAAAACCGAGGGAAAATTCACCATCCAACCGGCATCGATTTCCCTGAACGGCAAAACGCTCAGGAGCCAGCCGCTGACCATTGCCGTCGTCAAGGGAGCGCCCCCGGGTTCGAAGCAGAACAGGCAGGACAACAGCGCCGACCTGTCGAAGCAGATCGGCGACAATCTTCTTCTGAAGGTGTCGGTAGATAAAACGAGGGTTTTTCAGGGGGAACAGCTGACGGTCGAGTACAAGCTCTACTTCCGGGTGTCGATTGCAAATTACAACCAGCCGACGATGCCGGCCCTCTCGGGATTCTGGAGCGAGGAACTCGAAATGCCGAAACAGCTTCAGGTGACCAACGAAACCTACAACGGAAAGCAGTACCGGGTCGCGGTGCTCAAGAAGGCGGCGCTTTTTCCCCAGCGGTCGGGGACGCTGGAGCTCGATCCGATGGAGATGACCTGCGTCGTGCAGGTCCCGACGCGCAGGCAGACGAACAATCTCTTCGATCAGTTCTTCAACGATCCGTTCTTCGGGGGCGTCACGAACGTGAATTATGCCGTGCGCAGTGAACCGGTGAAGATCATCGTCGATCCTCTGCCGTCGTCCAGCACGCCGCCGGGATTCAACGGAGCGGTCGGGAAATTCTCGATGGAGGCGTGGGTCGACAAGAAACAGGTCAAGACAAACGACCCGGTGACGCTCCGGATCAAGATCAGCGGCCGGGGAAACCTGAAACTGCTCCAGCCGCCGAATATCGCATTTCCGCCCGATTTCGACAGGTACGATCCCAAGATTTCAGACAACATTTCGAACCAGGGAAACATTATTTCCGGCTCCCGGACGTTCGAGTATCTCCTCATTCCGCGGCATCCCGGGGAGCAGAAGATCGCCCCGTTCCAGTTCGGCTACTTCGATCTCGAGCGGAAATCATACGTCGAAATGACAAGCCCCGAATTCACGATCACCGTGGAAAAGGGAGCGGAGTACGCGAGCGGTGCCGTGTCGGGCCTCGGCAAGGAGGACGTCAAACTGCTCGGCGAGGATATCCGCTTCATCAGGAGCGGGGCGCTGGTGTTTCGCCGGACCAGCGAGGGATTTTCCGGAACAACCAGATTCTATGCCCTCGCCGCGACGCCGATCGCCGCCTTTCTTGGTTTCATGGTCTTCGTCCGCCGGCGGGAACGTCTCCTGAACGACGTCGCGGGCCTCAGAAACCGTCGCGCCCGCAGGGTTTCCCTGAAGCGCCTGAAGCTCGCCCGGGAATTCCTCGACAAACAGCAGAAGCAAGAGTTTTACACCGAAGTCTCGCGGGCGGTCTGGGGGTACCTGAGCGACAAGCTGAGGATTCCGCCGTCGGATCTTTCGATCGACGGCATCCGCGCCGTGCTCACACAGCGGGACGTGCCTGCGGAAAACATCGCCGATATTGCCGGGACCATCGAGCAGTGTGAGTTCGCCAGGTTCGCACCGATGACAGACGCCGTCGAAATGGACACGATGTACCGGCGCACGGTCGACCTTATTTCCAATCTGGAGGGACAACTCCGATGAAAACGATCATTCTTGTTCTCTTCCTTCTGCTTCCTGCGGCGGCATGGGGTCAGGAGGCCGGCCTGCAGTTCGAGCAGGCGAATCAGCTTTACCGGAACGGCGATTACCGCGGCGCCGCAAAACTCTATGAACAGGTCTACAGCAACGGGTACGAGCATCCCGCGCTATTTTTCAATCTGGGCAACGCCTATTTCAAGCTGAACGACATCCCCTCGGCGCTTCTCTGGTACGAGAGGGCGAAGCGGCTCTCGCCGGACGATGAGGATATCGCCTATAACATCCGGATCGCAAACCTGCGCGTGGTCGATAAGATCGACCCGCTCCCGCAGGTGTTCCTTGCACGATGGTGGAACTCGTTCGTTCTCCTTCTGTCGGCGGACGGATGGGCGACCGCCGGCATCCTCTGCCTCTGGGGCGCGGCTGTCGCCGGCATGATATTCGTCTATTTCCGGTCGCTCCTCGTCCAGCGTCTCGCGCTCCTGGCCGCGGCGGTCTGTCTCGGGGCGGCGGCGGTCGGATTCGTCACCATGTCCCAGGAGCGGCACCTGGAACGGGATGAAAGTTCGGCGATTGTGTTTGCCCCGACAGTTTCGGTAAAAAGCGCGCCGGATCCCCAGAGTGTCGACCTGTTCGTCCTCCACGAAGGGGTGAAAGTCGACCTTCTGGACGTCGTCGGTGAGTGGAGGAAAATCCGGCTGGCGGACGGCAAGATCGGATGGCTCGGATCGAGCGCCATCCGGGCGATCTGAGGAGGATCGGGGCCGCGCCGGGGCAGGCCGGTCGGAAGAGTTGCGGGACAGGTTGAGCCGCATCCGGCATTGATTTTCATTCCCGGAATTCTTACCTTTATATGTTGTTTCCTTCATAATTCTTCATTTCCAGAGGGATTTCCTCACCCACTTGATATTGATTCCCCAGGGTTAGTTTCACGCACTTTCCGCATTTTTTCGATGTTCCGGCCCGATCCGGACATTGAAATGATTGACTTTAGAGCCCTATTTTCGTAGATTTATTTCTCATTTTATTACAATTTCCTTTATTTTCAACGAAAATTGATCCGATGGCAATTCTTGTCACAGGGGGGTGCGGGTTCATCGGAAGTAATTTCATCCACCATCTGGTGAAGGAAAAACCCGCGGTCAGAATTGTAAATTTTGACAAGCTGACATACGCGGGAAACCCGGAAAACCTTGAGTCGATAGCTTCACACCCTGAATATATCTTCATAAAGGGGGATATTTGTGACAAGAATGCGGTAGCGCGGGCGGTGAGCGAACACCGAATCGATACCGTCGTCAATTTTGCCGCTGAATCGCATGTCGACCGGAGCATTCTGGGACCCGATATCTTTGTCGAGACGAACATCGGCGGGACCAACGTCCTTCTTGATGTGGCGCGGGAACACGGCATTGCGAGGTTCGTGCAGGTATCGACGGACGAAGTGTACGGGTCGCTCGGGGAGAGCGGATATTTCACCGAAACCACGCCCCTGCATCCCAACAGTCCGTACGCCGCATCGAAGGCGTCGGCCGATATGCTGGTGCTCGCGTACCATCACACTTTCGACCTGCCGGTCGTCATCACCCGCTGTTCCAACAATTACGGACCGTACCAGTTTCCGGAGAAGCTTCTGCCGCTGATGATCTCTCGCGCGGTGGACGGGAAGGAACTGCCGGTATACGGGGACGGTCTGAACGTGCGGGACTGGCTTTTTGTGGACGATCACTGCCGGGCGATCGATGCAGTGCTTGCGAAGGGGACCACCGGGGAGATCTACAACATCGGTGGAAACAACGAGTGGAAGAACATCGACATCGTGAAGCTGATCCTGAAGGAGCTGGGCAGGCCCGAATCGCTCATCCGTTTTGTCAAGGACCGGCCCGGACACGACCGGAGGTACGCGATCGATGCATCGAAAATATCCCGCGACACCGGATGGAAGCCGGCCGTCCGGTTTGAGGACGGCATCCGCCGTACGATTGACTGGTATCTGCGCCATGAGCAGTGGTGGAGACGCATCCTGAGCGGAGAGTACCAGAACTATTATCGCACCATGTACGAGGCACGATGACTACCCGCTGTTTGTATGCCGTACTGCTCATCCTCCTGATTGCGGGCTTTCCCCGGGGGGTAAACGCGCAGGAAAAGAAATCGACCGGACAAAAGGATGTTAAAACCGATCTGTTCGATCTGACGCCAGATGAGCCGGTTTCGGCGTCTGCGGTCGTCTCGCAGACGCAGGGGCAGGTGGCACTTGAATCGACCGTCGACCCGGACCTCTATTTCGTCGGGCCGTCCGATCTGTTTTCGGTGAACATCTGGATGAGCCCGCCGCTCAGCTTCTCCATTCCCGTGACCCCCGAAGGGACGCTGATCGTTCCGACCGTGGGCGAGATCAGGGTCGCGAACCTTTCTCTTACGAAAGCGAGGGAGCTCATCCTGGCGGAAGGCAGGAAGAAATATCTCCGGGTGGACCTCACTGTGACACTCATGAGACCGAGACAGGTGCTCGTGAATGTGATGGGGCGTGTGCTGAACCCGGCGGTTTATACGCTGAGCGCGACCGACCGGGTGAGCAGGGCCATCGATATGGCGAACAGTGTGAAACGCACTCAGAGCGATGACGATCTCGCGGTGATCCGGAAGGACATGTCGGTCCGGTCGATCACGGTGCGCCATCATGACGGGACGGAGGACCGGGTTGATCTTCCCAAATACCTTGCGACTCACGAAGGCAGGTGGAACCCCTATCTCCGCGAGGGGGATATTGTGCTGGTACCGCGGCGACCCGAGGCAAAATTCACCTTTGCGGTGTACGGTCAGGTAAACGCGGGAGGGCGGTACGAACTTGTCGACGGCGACCGGATATCGGGGGCGTTGCAGATCGCCCAGGGGCTGACGAGCCTCGGGATCCCCGACCGGGTGATATTCTCGCGTCTGGGAGAGGATGGCCAGACGATGACGAACCGGGAATTTTCGATCGGCGATCTGAAGAGCGGCCGGATGGCGGATGAGCCGCTTCAACCGGGGGACCGGATCATTGTGCAGAGGCGGAGCGACCAGCGTGAAGATTTCAATGTTGATGTAAAGGGCGAGGTAGTCTATCCCGGAACGTATCCGATTACGAAGGAGAGGACGAAGCTGTCCGAGGTGATCCGGATGGCGGGCGGATTCACGGAGCGTGCGGCGCTCGGGATGGCGTATGTTCTGCGGAGGACGGTGCCGGTTGAGTCGCGCGATGAGTCGCATCTGCTCGATCTGCGGGGGTTACCGGCGACGGACGACAGCATTGGATACGGCCTGGCGACGGAGCTGCGGCTGACGCACGAGGAGGTGCGGACCGATTTCGTGCGGTTGTTCGTGAAGGGAGACTCGGCGGAGGACGTCGTGCTGAACGCCGAGGATCAGGTCATCGTGCCGTCGAAGGAAAAGACCGTGTACGTCTTCGGGCAGGTGGTATCGCCCGGTCACATCCCGGTCACGGAGGGGAAGGATGTTGCATTTTACATCCAGCGTGCAGGGGGGTACGCGGATCATGCGAGCAGCGGGGGAGTGAAGGTGATCAAGGGAAAGACGAGGCAGTGGATGTCGCCGGGCGACACGAAGGTGGAGGAGGGAGACTACATCTGGGTGCCGTCGGAACCGAATCATCCGTTCTCCTACTACATGACGATAGCGAGCCAGGCAGCGA
>DATKPE010000059.1:0-26632 GCA_035524335.1 Bacteroidota bacterium | reverse complement strand
CCCTTCCGCGTTCGCGGCGGAACACTGCTTCCGGACGCTTCAGGATTCGATCACCAGGGAACTCGAACGTTCCGACGGCAGGAACAGCTTCGTGGAAGAGCTCTGGGAACTCGCTCCCGCCGCCGAGGGAAATTCCCGCGCGGGGGGAGGACGCACCCGGATTCTGGAGGGAGGAGCGGTTTACGAAAAAGCGGGGGTGAATTTCTCCGCGGTCCACTCCGACCTGTCACCCCGTCTTGCCGAACGGCTCGGCGCCGTCCCCCAGACGGTCTATGCCACCGGCATCTCCCTTGTGCTCCACCCCCGGAGCCCGATGGTTCCGACCGTCCACATGAACCTCCGCTATCTGGAGCTGGAGAACGGCGAGGCATGGTTCGGCGGCGGCACCGATCTCACTCCGTATTATCTGTTCCGGGATGATGCGGTTCATTTTCACACCGCCCTCCGCTCGCTCTGCGATCAATTCGACGCTTCCTGGTATCCCCGGTTCAAGCGCCAGTGCGACGAATATTTCTATCTCCCCCATCGGGCCGAAGCACGGGGCATCGGGGGAATTTTTTTTGATAACTGCCGCGACAGCCTGGAGAACTTCTTCCGGTTCGTGCGGCTCTGCGGCGAACGATTCCCCGGGATCTACCTCCCCATCGTGGAACGGCGGAAAGCCGACGCGTGGGGCGAGAGGGAAAAACGGTGGCAGGAAATCCGCCGCGGCCGGTACGTGGAGTTCAATCTCCTTCACGACCGGGGGACGCTTTTCGGACTCGAAACCGGCGGCAGAACCGCCTCGATCCTCATGTCGCTTCCCCCCGCCGCCCGCTGGCAGTATCAGGATCCTTTTCCGGAAGGCGACCGGGAGCGCGAACTGCTCGAGGTGCTCCGGCACCCGAAAGAGTGGGCATGAGCACCGGCCGGAAAATCGCCGTGGTCTGCCTCCAGCTCGGAGGCCCCGATTCGCTCGACGCCGTCGAACCCTTTCTCTACAATCTGTTCTGCGACCCCGACATCATCGACTTCCCCGGCGCGTTCCTCGCCCGGAGGCTTCTTGCGAAAATCATCTCCTCGTCCCGGAGCAAAACGGTCGCCCTCCATTACGGCGAGATCGGGGGAAAATCGCCGATTCTCGAACTGACGAAACGCCAGGCCGATGCGCTCTCGGCGTCCCTCAGCGGCGCTCTTGATGCGGACGTCTTCATCGCCATGCGCTATTGGAAGCCATTTACGGCGGAAGCCGCCTCCGCCATCCGCTCCGGCGGCTACGACGGCATCGTTCTTCTTCCGCTCTATCCGCAGTATTCGCTCGCAACCACGGCCTCGAGCCTGAACGAATGGAACCGGCGGGCACGGGAATACGGAGTGGCGGAGATCCCCTGCGCGCTGGTCGACCATTATGAAAGTCACCCGCTCTACATCGGAGCGATCGCCGAAAATGTCTCTGCGGCCTATGCGCGGTTTTCCGGCATCCCGCCCGGCGACATCGACATCATCTTCAGCGCCCACGGCATCCCGCTCAGCCTGGTGAACCGGGGAGATCCCTATCCCGGCCACATCACCCGGACCGTGCGGAGCACGCTGGAGCAGGGTCGATGGCCCTCGCCGCATCACCTCTGCTTCCAGAGCAAGGTCGGTCCCGCCAAATGGCTCAAGCCGTCGCTGAACGAAACGGTGAAAAGTCTGGCGGAACGGGGGAGAAAAAATTTTCTCATCGTGCCGGTCGCGTTCGTCACCGAACATATCGAGACCCTGCACGAGATCAACATCGAGACGCGGGAAATGGCGATGCATCTCGGCGTCGAGCGTTTCGAGATGATGCCCGCCCTGAACGACCATCCGAAATTCATCGCCTGTCTGAAGGATCTGACCGTGGAAGCCGCACGCACACTTCCGGCGACACGGTGATGAGCGGCACGGCCGCAGGCGCCGACCGCCCTCATCCGGAGGAGGAATTCCGCCGGAAATCGGTCGTTGTGATCGGCGGCGGGATTTCCGGATTGTGCGCCGCCTTCTGGCTGAAGAAAAAGGGATACTCCGTCACCGTTCTGGAACGGGATCCGCTTCCGGGGGGAACGATGAAGAGCGTGCGGGAAGCAGGGTGGCTAGTGGAAACCGGCCCCAACAGCGCGCTCGAGACCACTCCGCTGTTCCGTCAGCTGTTCGATGAACTCGGCATACTCGGCAGGCATCAGTACGCCGACGAACGGTCCAACAACCGATACATCCTGCGTGGCGGACGCCTGCATTCGTTGCCGATGACCGCCGGGGGATTTCTGGCGACGCGGCTCTGGACGCTCCCCGGAAAGCTCCGCCTTCTGGGCGAGCCGTTCACCGGGCGGGCGGAGACGGAGGAATCGGTTGCCGACTTCGTCCGGCGGCGGCTCGGAAGGGAATTTCTCGACTACGCCATCAACCCGTTCGTCGCGGGGGTCTTCGCGGGCGATCCGGCGAAACTTTCTGTCCGGCACGCCTTCCCGAAGCTCTATGCACTGGAAGAAAAGTACGGAGGCCTGATCCTCGGCATGATCCGGGGCCGCAGGGAACGGGCGGCACGGCAGGAGACGGCAAAGGACCGTTCGAGGATGTTTTCGTTCGCCGGTGGGATGCAGGAATTCCCCGCGGCGGTGGCGGCACGGCTCGGGAATTCGTTCCGGCCCGGATGCTGTGTCGAGCGGATAATCCCCGCGCGGGCCGGGAGACGCCCTGTCTACACGGTCTACTTCCGTCAGGACGGCGCGGGCCTCGAAGAGCAGGCCGACGCCGTGGTGCTTGCGACGCCGGCGGCGGCGGCCGCATCCATCGTGTCGGCGATCGACCCCGCGACGGCGGCGGCGCTCCGGTCGGTCTACTACCCGCCGGTCGCCGAGATCTTTTTCGGTTTTCGCAAACAGCAGATCCCGATCCCGCTCGACGGTTTCGGTTTTCTCGTGCCGGAAGCGGAACGGCGGCGGATCCTGGGAACGATCTGGTCCTCGGCGCTCTTTCCGGACCGGGCGCCGGAGGGATATGCGGCGCTCACATCGTTTGTCGGCGGCGCCAGACAGCCTGAATTGGCCGCACAATCGGACGAAGAACTGACGCGGATTGTCACGGAGGAGTTGGGCTCGATCATGGGGATCACCGGCGCGCCGCAGTTTTCCCGGATCGTCCGTTGGGAAACGGCGATCCCGCAGTACAATCTCGGCTATCAGGAGGTCCTCCGGGTCCTCGACCGGTTCGAGCAGAATTTTCAGGGCTCGTTCTTCTGCGCCAATTTCAGGGGTGGAATATCGGTCGGCGATTGTCTGATGAGCGCCGACCGGATGGCGACCAGAATAGCGGCCTATCTCCGCGAGGAATGAGGCCGATTGGACGGAGAGGACTTTGATTCGGGCAGATCAGATAAAATCGGAGTAATTTGGCCGAATTAATTTTCATTTATTTTCATTAATTCAGACGATTTGTTTTCATCATCCGGTTGGAATAGAATTTCAGATATTCCGGTAAATATGTCTTTTATTCATTGCTCATTCAGGGGATTATTCGTACATTACCGCAAATTCCTGCATTTCTTCTTTCTTATCAATCCCTCTTTTCAGGAGACGGTATATGGCAACGGCACAATCTCAGGCGGCCGGTAAGAATACATTATCGGTCACGGACAATCGGACCGGAAAGCAGTATGAAATCCCAATTGAGGACGACACCATCCGGGCGATGGACCTCCGTCAGATCAAGGTGAAGGATGACGATTTCGGGATGATGACGTACGATCCCGCATTCATGAACACCGCTTCGTGCCGGAGCAAGGTGACGTTCATCGACGGCGACAAGGGAATCCTGCGGTACCGGGGGTATCCGATCGAACAGCTGGCGGAGAAGAGCAATTATCTTGAAACGGCGTACCTCCTGCTCTACGGCGAGCTCCCCACCAAATCGCAGTACGAGGAGTGGGTCAACCACATCATGACCCACACGCTGATTCACGAGAACATCAAGAAGTTCGTCGACGGGTTCCACTACGATGCGCATCCGATGGGGATGCTGGTCAGCACGGTGGGAGCGCTTTCCACCTTTTACTCCGATGCGAAGAACATCAAGGACGCCGAATCGCGGAAACTGCAGATTTACCGGCTGGTCGGCAAGATGCCGACGCTCGCCGCGTTCGCATACCGTCACAGCGTCGGCCGTCCGTACGTCTATCCCGACAACGAGCTGAGCTATGCGGGGAACTTCCTCAACATGCTTTTCAAAATGACGGAAATCAAGTACCGGGTGAATCCCACGCTCGAGCGGGCGCTCGACGTTCTGTTCATTCTCCACGCCGACCACGAGCAGAACTGCAGTGCGAACGCAATGCGCGGGGTGGGAAGCTCGTACGTCGATCCGTACTCTGCGACGGCGGCCGCGGCGGCCGCGCTCTACGGCCCGCTCCACGGCGGCGCGAACGCCGAGGTCCTCTACATGCTCGACGAGATCGGTTCGAAGAACACCATTCCGGCCTTCATCAAATCGGTGAAGGAGGGAAAGGGCAAACTGATGGGCTTCGGGCACCGGATCTACAAGAATTACGATCCGCGCGCCACGATCATCAAGAAGCTGGCCGACGAGGTGTTTGAGGCGACCGGCAGGAATCCGAAACTGGACATCGCCCTCGAGCTGGAGCGGATTGCCCTCGAGGACGAATACTTCATCAAGCGGAAGCTCTACCCCAACGTCGATTTCTATTCGGGGCTGATCTACCAGGCAATGGGCTTCCCGGTCGAAATGTTCCCGGTTCTGTTCGCCATCGGCAGAACCTCGGGCTGGGTCGCACAGTGGGAGGAAATGCTCCTCGATGCGGAACAGAAGATCGCCCGCCCCCGCCAGATCTACGTCGGCGAAGGGGTGCGCGAGTACGTCATGATGGGAAAACGTTCGTAGACAACTTACCGGCGGGCCGTCCCCCCGGGACGGTCCGTCGTGATCCGGGACAGCGTGAGCGACACCGTTCTTCTTATCCTCTTCAATGTCTTCATCGTGCTGATGCTGGGGATCGACCTCGGCATCGCACAGCGGCGGTCGCATTTCCCGGCGATGAAGGAAGCGCTTGCCTGGACCGGCATGTGGGTCCTCCTCGCCTTCGCCTTCGGCGTCTTCATCTGGCTTGACCGCGGAAGCGCCAAAAGCTACGAGTACTTCTCCGGATATCTCGTCGAAGAGGCGCTCTCCGTCGACAACGTGTTCGTCTTCATCGTCATTTTCAACTACTTCGCGGTCCCGCTCCACGATCACCACAAGGTCCTCTTCTGGGGCGTCCTGAGCGCAATCGTCCTGCGCGCCATGTTCATCATCCTCGGCGCCGCGCTGGTCGCCCGGTTCCACTGGATCCTCTACCTCCTGGGGCTCTTCCTCGTCGTCACCGCGATCAGGCTCGCCGTCGCGAAAGAGGTATCGGTCGACCCCGGGCGGAATCCCTTCCTCCGGTTCACCCGGAAACTCTTCCCCGTCACCGAAGATTACATGGAGGGAAAATTTTCGGTCCGGGTCGGGGGCCGGCGGATGATCACCCCGCTTCTGCTCGTCCTCGTCATGATCGAGACGACCGATATCGCCTTCGCGACCGATTCGATCCCGGCGATATTCGCGCTCACCCGCGACACCTTCATCATATTCACTTCGAACGTCTTCGCCGTCCTCGGTCTCCGGTCGCTCTACTTCGTCGTCGCGGGATTCATGCAGCAGTTTCGCTTCCTGAAGTACGGCCTCTCGCTCGTCCTCTCGTTCATCGGCGTGAAAATGCTCGCAGAACGGTGGATCGCGGTACCGATTTCAACCTCGCTCGTGGTCATATTCCTTCTCATCGCCTCGTCGGTTGCTCTTTCCGTGATCCTCCCGCCGAAGCGGAAGGGAGAGGCGGAATGAAGCGCCACCCGGCCTTCCACGCCCTCTCGCGCGATCATCACGACGGGCTCCTTCTCGCGATCCGGCTCCAGCAGGGGGAGCAGGCCCTGCCGCGGCTCTGGTCGCACGACCCGGTCTGGCAGGCGGCCTATGTCGTCCGCTTCTTCGGGGAACAGCTGAGCGAACATTTCCGGCGCGAGGAAGAGGATCTCTTTCCCGCCGCCGCGGGAAAATCCCCGCCCGAATTCCGGAGACTGGTCCATCAGCTCACGGAGGATCATGCCTGGATGCGGGCGACCGCGGCAGAGCTCGGGACCACGGATCCGTCCCGCCTGAAGGAGATTCTGCGCGCATTCGGCCGGCGTCTGGAGGAACATATCCGGACGGAAGAGCGAAAATTATTTCCCCTCTGCGAGCGATGGTTCACGCCGTCGGAACTCGCGCGGGTCGCCGGTTCCACCACATCCACTCCCTCCCAGGAGGATCAGACATGAAGCTCACCATTCAGAAGACGGGAATCGAATATTCTGTCCGCGGGCCGAGAACCGGCATTCCGGTTGTCCTCGTCCACGGTTTTCCGTTCGATCAGCGGATGTGGGATCCCCAGGTCGAAGCGCTGTGCGGGAAGTATTACACGGTGACGTACGATGTCCGGGGGCACGGGAAAAGCGAGACCGGCGACGGCCAGTACAACGTGGAGCTGTTCGTCGACGACCTGATCGCCCTCCTCGATCACCTGAAGATTTCCCGGGCTGTCCTCGTCGGCCTTTCGATGGGAGGGTACATCGCGCTCCGCACCGCCGAACGGAACCCCGAACGGGTCCGGGCGCTCGTCCTCTGCGACACGCGGAGCGAAGCGGACGGCAACGAGGGGAAAATCCGCCGCGCGGCGCAGGCCAATCTGGTCCGATCGGAAGGGCTCGCCGCATTTCTGGAGCCGTTTCTGCAGGGGGTGTTTTACAAGGGGACCTATTCGTCCAATCCGGAACTTGTCTCAACGATCCGGTCGACGATCGAGCGCACGTCGCCGCGCTCGATCACCGGCACCCTCATCGCCCTCGCCGGCCGGACCGACACCACCCCGGCGCTCTACTCGATCCGCGTGCCGACGCTGATCCTGGTCGGCAAGAACGACACACTCACCCCGGTCTCCGCCTCCACCGCGATGAAGGAAAAGATCCCGGGTGCGAAAATGCATATCATCCCCAAAGCCGGTCACCTCAGCAATCTCGAGAACCCCCAGGAATTCAACGAGCGACTCCTCGATTTTCTCGCCGGACTGAAACCGTGATCCGGGAAATGTTGTAGATCTGACGCAGGATTGGTACATTGGCCTATCATCCATTGGAGCTGAATCATGTCTAAACAGAAACCGACAGCCGGGGAAACCCGTAAAGATCAGTCAGACCGGAATTTTCTCCGGCTCCGGCGCACCCGCATGACCCCGACCCTCCGGTCGATGGTCCGGGAAACGGAACTTTCGAAGAACGATCTCATCTATCCGCTTTTCGTCTGTCCGGGCAAGAAGGTGAAAAACCCGATCTCATCGATGCCCGGCGTCGCCCAGCTCTCGATCGACAATCTCATCCGCGAATGCGAATCGCTCCTGAAACTGGGCGTTCCCGCAGTGATCCTCTTCGGCATTCCCGAATCAAAGGACGAGACGGGGAGCGAAGGCTACAGCCCCGACGGCATCATCTCCCGCGCCATCCGGGCGCTCAAGAAGGAACTCCCGGGCCTTTTCGTCATCACCGACGTCTGCCTCTGCGAATACACCTCCCACGGCCACTGCGGCATTGTGCGCGGGGACGAAATCGTGAACGATCCCTCGATCGCCCTTCTCGCCCGGGAGGCGCTCGCCCATGCGCAGGCGGGCGCAGATATGGTTGCGCCGTCCGACATGTTCGACGGCAGGGTGCAGGCGATCAGGACACTCCTCGACCGGCACGGATTTCACAATCTTCCGATCATGTCCTACGCGGCGAAATATGCCTCCGGCTTTTACGGCCCGTTCCGGGAAGCCGCGGAAAGCACCCCGAAATTCGGCGATCGCAGATCGCACCAGATGGATCCGGCCAATTCCGACGAGGCGCTCCGCGAGGTGAAAGCCGACATCGAGGAAGGCGCCGACATCGTCATGGTAAAGCCCGCCCTCCCCTATCTCGACATCATCCGGCGGGTCAAGGATACCTTCATGATGCCGACCGCCGCCTACAACGTCAGCGGCGAGTTCTCGATGGTCAAGGCCGCGGGAAAACTCGGATGGATCGACGAGGAACGGGTCATGATGGAAATGCTCACCGGCATCCGGCGGGCGGGTGCGGACCTGATCCTCACCTACTTCGCCAAGGACGCCGCCCGGTTACTCTGATCCCGCATCCCGTTTCCGGCACACCTCCGCGCCGCAGGCCCGGATTCCCTGTGCCCATCTGTCACTTGCAGACCGGATTACCACAATGACCATCAGGCGTTCGCAGAAACTTTTCCGCACGGCCCAGCGCCGGATCCCCGGCGGCGTCAACTCTCCCGTCAGAGCCTTCAAATCGGTCGGCACCGTCCCGAGATTCATCGCCTCCGCCTCCGGGAGCCGGATGACCGACGTCGACGGGAACCGCTACATCGACTATGTCGGTTCGTGGGGTCCGATGCTGTTCGGGCATGCCCACCCCCGGATCGTTGCGGCCGTCTCGAAAGCCGCCCGGAAGGGAACCAGCTTCGGCGCCCCGACCGAACTGGAAGTCACCATGGCAGAGATGATCCGTACCCTCGTGCCGTCGGTCGAAATGGTCCGGATGGTGAATTCGGGCACCGAGGCGACGATGAGCGCCGTCCGGCTCGCGCGGGCCTACACCGGCCGGGAGGCCATCATCAAATTCGAAGGCTGTTATCACGGGCACGGCGATTCGTTCCTGATCAGAGCCGGCTCGGGAGCGATGACCTACGGCGTCCCCGACAGCCCCGGCGTACCGGGCGCGCTTGCCGCCCAGACGATCAACTGCCGGTACAACGACACCGCGTCGGTCGCGGAGGCGGTGGAGCGGACATCGGCCGGGATCGCGGCGATTATCGTGGAACCCGTGGTCGGCAATATGGGCTGTATCCCTCCCCGCAAAGGATTTCTGGAATCGCTCCGCCGGATCTGCAGTGAGCGGAAGATCGTTCTGATCTTCGACGAGGTGATGACGGGATTCAGGGTGGCTCCGGGCGGCGCGCAGGAGCTGTACGGCATCAGGCCCGACCTCACCACGCTCGGAAAGATCATCGGCGGAGGACTGCCGGTCGGTGCATACGGCGGCAGGAAGGAAATCATGTCGATGGTCGCGCCGAGCGGGCCGGTCTATCAGGCCGGGACCCTCTCGGGCAATCCGCTGGCGATGGCGGCCGGCTGTGAGATGCTCCGCATGATCCGCGAGCGGCGTGCGCTCTACACGACGCTGGAAGCGCGCGGCGCGGCGCTCGAAAACTCGTTCGGCGACATTCTCCAGAGGGCCGGCATTCCCTCCGTGATCAACCGGGTCGGTTCGATGTTCACCGTCTTCTTCACCGACGCCGAAGTCAGGGACTACGATTCGGCGAGAAGTTCGGACACAGAACGGTTCGCCTCCTATTTCCGGGCGATGCTGGCGGAGGGGATCTACCTCCCTCCGTCGCAGTACGAAGCGGCCTTCATCTCCGCCGCGCACAGCGCGCGCGACATCGAGACGACCGTCCGCGCGTTCCGGAAAGCCCTCCGGCTCACCTGAGCGTTCCCCCCTGAAACAACAGCGCCGTTCCAACCGGAACGGCGCCGTCTGCCTCTCTTCGCAAGTATATCTTATCCGATCGTCCCGGCAATCTGGACGGGGGGCGGATTTCCGTTCGCGCTCGTCACGGTGATCGTCACCGTCGCCGGAATCTTTGAGCCGACGCCGCCGACCGTCTGATCGACGATGAAGAAGGTGAAATGGGTCGTCCCGGGTCCGCGGAAGAGATAATCGCCCAGGGTGACATCGACGTCCCCGTTGGTCACCATATTGATATCCGACCCCGACGGGGGCGTATACTGGAGGGTGACGGTAATATGGGTCCCCGGACTGAGCGGATTATGATTCTCGTCCTCGACGACGAAGCTGATCGGGCCCGAGCTTCCGCCGCGCGGCACGTTGAAGCTGAACGTGCTGAGGCTGTCGATGATCGAAATGCCCGAAAAGAGGATCAGTTCCGAGTCGACGACGGTCACAGAGTTCTGACCGATCGTCTGGGCCTTCACCCAGGCGAATCCCTTGCCGAACACCGCGTCGTTCGGCCGCGGATTGCCGCTGTAGAGGGTGACGCTCGCATGGGAATGCACATCGGTGAATCCGGACGCATCGATCACGCCGCCGGTAGTGCTGAAATAGACCGCCGTATTCTGTTTCACCGGGTTACTGTACATATCGCCGACCTGCACGAGAATGCCGTCGGTATGATTGACCCAGTCGTACCCCGGGAAGTTGAACTGATCGGCGCCGATCGTGAAGTGCGCCTGGTCGGGCAGGCCCGCGTCGATGGTGATGATGACCGGCGTCGACTGGATGATGACGCCGTCGCTGTTCCGGCGGAGCGAGGCGATGAACTGGATGACACCCGCGACAGTGCCGCTGTTCACGGTGGTCGACACGCGACCCGACGCGTTGGTGATTGCGCTTGCGGGCGACACATAGGCGCCGCCGTTCACCGGGGTGCCGACGATCTGGAAGTTGACCGTATCCCGGTGATCAAAGTCGACCGGGAAACCGAGTGAATCGCGCACTTCCCAGGTCAGGATGGTCGATTCCGATCCTCCGACGCCATAGACGGTAATTTCGTTGGACGTCTCGCCGATGAAAGCGATGGAATGGGCACTTCCGGTTGCGGCCGAATCGCGCACGCCGGTGGTCGTGTCACGGTCGAGATAGATACTGACCGCGTAGGGCTGGCCCGGACTGAGGGTGAACTGGGTATAGGCCGACTGGTAGCCGCTCTTGCTCACCTTCAGCGAACCCGGAAGGCTCGACAGGCCGGCGAGGTCGATGCTGAAGGAAAACGACCCGTCGCTGGCGGAGTTGACGCTGTCGACCCGGAGACTCGTCGTCAGCTGGACCGACGCGTTGATGAGGGGAATGGACGACTGGTGATCGAACACCCTTCCCGTCACCTGTGCGATGGTCGACTGAGCGTCGACCTGCATCAGCACGTTCCCGAGGGCGAGTGTCTGGCCCTTGTGGGTCATGAGCGTCAGCTGGCGTGACTTGTATCCCGCATGATAGATGGTCATGGTCACCGGCAGGGAGTCCCTGTCGACGAGATTGGCGATCAGCTCAAAACTGCCGTCGGTCGAGGTGGTCATGGAATCGACCAAACCCGGGAGAGAGAGGAGCGCGGTGGAATTCCTCAGCGGATAGAGGGTCGCACTGTCGCGCACCGTGCCGGCCACGATGGCCGACGTGGAGAGATCGACTTTCAGCAGGACATTGACGGCGGTGTCCCGGACAACCGAGATGCCGACCGAGTAGGTCTGATAGCCGAACTTCTTCACGGTGATCACGGCGGTGACGGCGTTGCCGTTGGTCAGGTTGACCTCGAAGTTGAACAGGCCGTCCGCCGCGGTTTTCATCGAGTCGGTCGCCCCGGATGCGAGAAGATAGACCGTGGCGTTCTGAACGGGATTGTTGGTCGCCAGGTCGTTCACCGCTCCGGTGACCTTGACGGTCGTAATGCCGTTATTCGGACCGGAGGGCTGAACATCCTTACAGCTCCACATTCCCAGCGCGAGCACGAGGACGGACAGCAGTGAAAATATTTTAGCGGTCATGGGTCAGGTTCCTTGAGTTATAGGGTGTCATCCGTGCATGCGTCGTTATTTCTTCTCGAATTCCTTCTGGTACTCCGCCCGTTTCTGCTTCATCAGTTCGTCTTCCGTCATTTTATGCCCCATCCGGTTCCTGATCGGCTGGATGAGTTCCGCCTTCAGGAGAATGATCAGCTCGTTCTTCGTTTTCACGGTGCTTTCGGACCCGAAGAGATACCGGAGGCCGAAGAACCATCCCGGCAGATCCTTGAGGATCGGGACGCCTTCGCGGGTCTCCTGGTTCTGGGTCGTCACCAGGCCGCCGATCACCGTCTCTTCCCCGTCGTAGAGGAGGGCATGGGTGGTCACCCGGGTGCGGTCGATTGCCGGTCCGGCCGCAACGTCGCTTTGTTCGATCGAAAGATCGAGATAGACGAAATCGGTATCGCTCTGCGTATAGATCATCGGCGTGACTTCGATGATACTGCCGGTGGAATAGAGCTGGTTGACGGTATTGCCGGCGATATCGCGCGTCGAGATGAAAATATCCTGGCCGACCTGGATCCGTCCCTTGTGGCCGCCGCGGACGATGACTTCGGGGCTCGTCACGACTTCGCCGAGTTTGTTCGAGCCGAAATATTTGACGAGCGCGTTGATGTTCGCAAACGTAAACTGCGGGGGCGACTGGATGAGGGCCAGCGCGGTATTGAGGGACGGGCCGCTCTGGCTCGATCCGCCGCTCGGGGGAACCGGCGACGTCGTATCGCCGCGCCCCATGTTGGACGAATTATAGAAGGTCATCGCCGGTTCCTTCGCGTTGGCGCGATAGAAATCCCAGCTGATGCCGTAATCCTGCAGTTTCGACAGGTTGGTATTGAAGAACACGGCCGAAATCCTGACATCCCTGCTGTCGAGCGTGGGAGGCGGCTCGGCATTTCCGGTCGTCGGGGCATGCCCCTCCGCCGTGGAGGAGGCGGTGCTCGACATGATCCGGATGTAGTCCTGTTCCTCGACCGAGGTCAGCCCGTTGTGCGTCAGGATGAGGTCGAGCGCGTCGCGCCAGTGCTGATTCACGATGTAGACGCCGATCGGCTGGCGGTGCTTTTCGATGTCGATGATGATCTTGCCGGCGAACTGCTTGCTCAGTTCATTGAGGACTGTCAGGGCCTGGTCCATCCGCACGGTCGAATCGAGCGACACGATTTCCTGGGGGTTCACATATCCCTTGGTCCGCAGTCGGGCTTCCTTGTTCTGCCCCTGCAGGAACCCGGACGAGCAGACGATCATGAATGCGAGCAGGACGAATGATGTTTTTTTCATGGACACTCCATTAGATTATTGAATATTTTGACCCTGGCGGATCTTCAGCTCAAACCGCTCCGCGACGCCGCCACGGTTCAGCAGGCATTCGATCTTTCCCTCGACGGGATAGATCTTCGTCACCACCCCCAGGTAGACCTTGTCTCCCTCCTCAAGCACCCGCTGTTTCTGGTTCTGATCGATGATGTAGGCTTTTCCGTTGATCACCGCCTTGAGATCGGAACGTTCGATTTCGATCTCATCCGGCTGCGGCATCGGAATTTCGTGCAGGATCAGCGGATAAAACGGATTGGACGCGAGCGTCACCGGCACCGGGCTCGTCTGATTCGGCGCGTTGTTCAGCTCCGGAATCGTCGAATAGTACGACTGGAGTTCGAGATCGAACAGAACGAGGATCTTCGTCTCCTTCGTGTCCTTCGATTTCGCCTCGTAGCCCCGGAGCGAGAGGTTCGACAGCTTCATCAGACGCCGGCCGTTTTCGGCAAGCCAGATGAACTTGAAGAGGTTCCCGAACGGTCCTTCACCCTTCATCGAGTAGACATTGTAGCCGTATCTTCCGAAATCCTTCGGTCCGACATAGGAGAGATCGAGCTTCACGTCACCGCTCAGTTCCATGATCCGGTTGAGATACCCGTAGGTCTCCCCCGTGATGTCCTTCGAGGGAAGATCCTTGTCGCGGGTCTCCCACCGCTTCTTCATGTCGGCCAGATGCGTCGCCGTCACGTTGTACTGGTTGGCGAGATCCGGCGTGTTCTGCAGTTCGACCTCGATCCGCTTGATCTCCTTGTCGATGCTTTCGTATTTCTTCGGGAGCGAGAACACCGTGATGTAGAGCCCGACCGCCAGTATGACGATCAGGACGCTTCCGAGGACGATCGTATTTCGTACGATGTATGACACAGTCGGTATCCTTCCGGTTATGTATTCATCTCCGCCGTCACTCGGCCGAAGACGTACCGAGATGCTTCACCCCGTCCGTCTTGACCGTCTGTGACGGGACGGATATGACGAAAGAATAGACGGGCGGTGCTTTCTCGCGGATTTCCTTGACCTCGACCTTCGCAAGGGTCGCGTTGTCGAACAGTGCGGCAATCCGCGGGATCCGGGCCCGGTAGAGCGTATATCCCTGTATGCTCATCGAACCGCCGGGAGCCGATCTGACCTCCGTGATCCACATGCCGCCCAGATCCTCCACCCCTTTGGTCAGCTGGAGCAGCATCTTGTTCCACCGGTCGCATCCCGGCACCAGCGAGTCGTAGACGGCCAGAGCCGAATTGAACCGGTTGATCGAATCGTTCAGCCCGTTGATCGCCACCTTCAGCTTTTCGTTCTCATCGAGCTTGTCCTGAAGCTGGGCGAGCACGCTCTGCTTCGTCGCCACCTCCTTATGGACCTTTGCGTACTGGGCGGTGAAGTAGTACGACGCCAGGAAGACGAGCAGGAGGAAGATGTAGCCGTGCCACGCAAGCCGGAAGATGCGCTGGCCCTGCCTGATCTCCTCGGGGAGAAGGTTGGTGTTGTAAAAGCCGGGATGATCCTCGTCGAGCGCCTTCCAGGCGGCCGCGATCGGAACGGCATATTCCGGAATCAGCTCCTGGTGCTCCGTCGGGAGCGTGCTGGTATCCAGATAGGGCGTCCGGAGAAACTGCACATCGACATCCGGAATCTGCTCCCGGAGGAAGGTGTCGAAGCCCATCTTCTGCGATTCGCCGGCGAGGAAGATCTTGTCGAGCCGCGGAACGCCCATGTTGTCCTGTTCGAGGAGGAGGCGGCTGTAGACGGTGTTCTGGATGTTCGGCGATTCGAAGCCTTCGCCGAGGACCGGCGCAAAATGGAAGAATTCGGATCCTTTGAGAAAGATAATGCGGGTGAACTCGACGCCGATGTAGATGATGGCGGAAATTTCCTCCGGCGAGAACCCGTAGTTCGCGCGAACGAGGTTCATCAGGGCGACGTCCGAAATTTCGATCAGCTGGATCCGCGGAAGACGCCGGCCGAGAAACGGACGGATCTCGTCGAGCAGGTGGAGCAGCATCGTGCCGTCCTCGCGGACGACCGTCACGAGATTCTTGTCGCTCGAATAAAAATAGTCGATCGCATCGACCGTCGGCTGAACGGTGCGGACGTTCCGCAGTTCATCGCGGATCCTCTGCTTCAGCTTGAGCCCCTTCAGGCCGAAATCGTTCTCGAGGGTGTGATAATAGATGCTCGGCTCCGAAATCGCATAGCTGAAGAGATACGAGTTGACCGGATATTTCGAGATGAGCGCGAGGAGAATGCTGTTATTGTCGGTCGAGACCTCGTTCGTCGCCTCGTTGGTCGGGAGGGAGAACGCCTCCGCGCTGTCGCTGATGGTTTCCCCTTCCACCGCGGAGGGCTGACGCTCCTCCAGCTTCGTGACGAAGGTCGTCGATGCGATCTCGTCGAGGAACACCTTGCCCCGTTTCAGGGAGAGCTTCGCGAGCTTGACGTTCAGCCCGTCGACAAAGATACCGATCGCACTTGATTTACTTCCTCTGAGGGATGCCATAAGGACACGTGCCTTTTAGTGTGGACGTTATTCCTTGGGAACCAGATTCAGCAACTGCTGGAGCCGGCGTTTGTTGTTCGCCATATTGATCGCCGTCTCAAGTGAAATTTTCTTTGCCAGGTAGAGGCGCCGGAGATCCTGCTCGAGCGTGATCATGCCGAGATCGCCCGACTCCGACATCATCTGATAGATTTCGCCGGTGTTGTTGTTCTTGATCGCGGCGCGGACCGATGGCGTCGAGATCATGACCTCCTTCGCCAGCACAAGCCGCTTGTCGACCGAGGGGACCAGCTTCTGCGATATCACGCACTGCAGAACGTCCGCCAGCCGGTTCCGCACCCTCTCCTGCTCGATCGGGGGAACTTCGCCGATGATACGGTCGATGCTTTCGACGGCCGAGGAGGTGTGGAGCGTCGAAAACACCTTGTGACCGCTGTCGGTGATTTCGAGCGCCGTGAGAATCGTGTCGGGATCGCGCAGTTCTCCGATCATGATGATGTCGGGGTCCTGGCGGAGGGCCTGCACAGCCCCTTCCTTGAACGACAGCACGTCGCGGCCGACTTCACGGTGCCGGATGATACAGCGGTCCGATTTATGCACATATTCGACCGGCGAAGAGATGATGACCGCGTGAGCGTCGATCGAGTGGTTGTTCGCGTCGATGATCGTATCGAGCGTCGCGCTCTTCCCCGAACCGGTTATACCGGTCACCAGGATGAGCCCCTGCTGGGTATGCTCGAGACTGAGGACCTTGGTGACGTTCGGATGAAGCTCCAGGAGCTTGTAGGGCCGGACGGTGGCGTTGATCGACCGCATGTTGAGCGCGAGCTGGTCGAGATCGAAATAGGCGTCCGCACGGAAACGCCGCATCTCGCCGCTCTCCTCGGTCGAATAGGAAAAGTCGATGTTCCGGTTTTCGTACAAATACTGCCGCTGGCGTTCGACGAGAATCGACTGGATGATGATGTTCGCCTCGTCGAAATGAAGCGTCGGAAGATCCTGGTCCGGCTTCTTGTCGCCGTAGACACGGAACCAGATCTGCTCCCGGGCGCCGTATCCCCCCATGTCAATATCCGAGGCGTTCAGCTCCAGCATCTTTCGCAGAAAACCGTCGAACATCCGTTTCAACAGAACGCGCTCCTCCTGCGACTGCCGGGCCACCAGGTCCCCGATCAGCATCTGCCGTTCAACCCCGTACGAGGTTTCCGGAATGTTTTTCGCAATATCGCGGACTATCGAAAGTGCTTCTTCCATTACCTGTTTTTCTTATTTTTCTTTTCTTATAAAGTCATTCTTGAAGACATCTACTCTATCTATTGATAAATACGGCACTTAATATAGAGAAAAATTATCCGCTTGTCAATCAGGGTATGACGTATCTCATAGCCATCCTAAAATGTGTCGAAAGAGTAAATCAGATAAATCGCGTAAAATGAATAAAAACCACAATTTTCATCGATTCCTTTCATAATCCTGCCAGATTCAAATATTCAGCCCTCAAAATTCCCGCCCCGGGCGGAGGCACATTTTAACTGATAATGCCCTTCCGGCCCCGTTGAGCGTATTCCCCAAAAAAGAGATGCGGAACAGAGACGGTACTTACAAAATCAGAGAGAAAACCGGGGTTGTTATCTGTGACATGCGGCGGGATCGGAGCGACCCCCGGGGGAGAGAACCGCGGTATGCGATTCATTCCCCCGGTTATGAGTGCTGGTTCCGGAAATACTGTCGGGTCAGGCGCCGTCATGTCAACACGCCGGCATCTTCCCGTCATCAATCGTCCGTGGTCGTGGCGATGATCTCTTCGAGGGTGGTCGTTCCCTCCATCATTCTTTCCATGCCCGAGCGGCGGAGGGTCCACATTCCCTCTTCGATCGCCTGGGCCCGGATGGCGTCTTCGTCGACCTGGTCGCCGGCGCCGACGATGAGTTTCTTGATCTGCGGACTGAAGTAGAGCGCCTCATGGATGGCGGCGCGGCCTTTCCACCCCAGCTTGCATTTATCACAGCCGACCGGTTCGTAGAAGGTCGATTTCTTGAGCATCTCTTCGGTGAAACCGAATTTGAGATAGATCTGCGTATCCTTCTCCGAGAGCTTGACGGGCCGCTTGCAGACCGGGCAGAGGGTGCGGATCAGGCGCTGGGCCACGACGATATTGATCGCATACGCGATCAGGAACGGTTCGATACCCATCTTGAACAGACGGGCGATCACGCTCGGCGCGTCGTTGGTGTGCAGGGTGGAAAAGGTGAGGTGCCCGGTGTTTGCGAGCTTGATGGCGATTTCGGCCGTTGTCTTGTCGCGCATCTCACCGACGAGCACGATGTCGGGATCGTGACGGAGAATGCCGCGGATGGCCTGTTCGAAATCCATTTTCGGCCCGATCTTGAGCTGACGGGCGCCGCGGATGATGTATTCGACCGGCTCTTCCACGGTGAGCACGTTCACGGTGGGATCGATCACCTGGTGCAGGGCGGCGATCAGCGTGGTGCTTTTGCCGCTTCCCGTCGGACCGGTGAGGATGACGATGCCCTGCGGTTTGGAGATCGCCTTGTAGAAGAAGTCCTTCGCAGGGCCCTGGAGACCGAGTTTGTTGAGGTCGGTGATGACCTTCCGGTCGTCCAGCACGCGGATGACGATGCTCTCGAACTTGTTCTTCATGTCGGTGCCGACGATCGGCATGATCGACACGCGGTAGCGGATCTGGTGGCCGTCGATGGTCCGCTGGATGAATCCGTCCTGGGACATTTCGCGTTCGAACCGGTCGACGTTTTTGGACCGGTCCTTCACGACGGCGGCGATCGCCTCCGGCATCGTGTTTTCCTGCACGTACCACTGCTGGAGGTTGCCGTCGAGCCGGAAGAGGATTTCGGTATGCTTGTCCTCCTTGCCGACGATGTGAATATCGCTGGCTCCCTGGCGAACCGATTCCACAAGGACGCCTTCAATCAGATTGACGAGGGCGCTCTTGTTGATTTCACTGTCGAGCATCTCCTCGTCGAGGGCGGCGTCTTCCTCGCCCCCGGAGATGTCGACGTCGACGTCCGCAAGGAGCTTGAGGAATTCGTTCTCGAGCGGGAAAACCTTTTCGAGGAGCGCCTCGATGCTCTTCAGCCGCGCGTAGCAGATTTCGTATTTTTTGACCCCGAAGTAGCGGGCGATGATCGGGATGTTCCGGTCCGTCGGATCGGCCGCCAGGATGATCAGCTTATCCGGCTGTTTTTCATCAAAACGGAACGGTACGATCTTGCTCTGCAGGAGCATCCCTTTCGGGCCTTCCTGGAGGCCGTCGACGTATTTTTTGATGAAGTCGAGCCGTTCGGGGGTGAGAACATCCTCCGTAATGGCGACCTCGCGGAATGCGTAGAGGTTCGCCACCTCGCGGAAGACGGCGTCGTGGTCTATCTGGAAATCGCTGACCAGAATCTGGCCAAGGTTTCTGCGCGACTTCCGGTCCTCGTTCTCGCGGACCTGGAGAGATTTTTCGAGCGTCTCATAATCGACCACCCCTTTTTTCAGCAGGGTGTAGCCGATTTTGTCGGTAATGTCTATGTCTGCCATGGTCGTCCTCGTCCGATAAGTTGTGTCATTCGCCCGTTACTGTCCCGGCGCCGTGCTCGGGTGGAACGTGGCGGTTTCGGAGGAGACGAGGGTCAGCATGGTCAGCACCACCATGATGATGAGACTGATCCAGAGCTGAATGAAATCGATGGCATTCCGCATCTTGTAGGTCGTCTCTTTTTCATAATACTCGGCGAGCTGAAGGGCGGTATGTTTCACCGTGCCCGTTTCAGCGCCCGAATGGAACCGGGAAATGGCCGTTTTGGTAAAGACGGCCGACGCCTCGAAGGCCTCGGTGATGCCCGCCCCCTTTTCGACCATCATGGGGATCGCGACGGTTTTCACCTGGTGTTCCAGATAACGGTTGCCGCACGCCTCGGCGGCCATCTTGATGACGTCGATGTTCTCGCCCGCACCGCTGTACAGGGCGTAGAACACGCGGCAGAAGATTTCGATCGACGTTTTATGAAGAAGGGGTCCGATGATCGGCACCTTCCAGATATACTTGTCCATCAGGAACCGCCCGCGGTCGGTGGTCAGGAACCGGATGAGGAAGAGAAGCGGGATGACCGTTCCGACGAGAATGACGACGAAATAATCCTGAAGGAAATAGCTGATCTTCAGGGTCCCGTAGGTCATCGGAAACTGCCGCATGTCGACGTTCAGCCGGACGAACACCTCCGCCATGCTCGGGAAGATGAAGCCGACATAATAGACGCAGGCGCCGAAGAGGGCCAGCAGGGTCACCACCGGCATGATCAGGGCGCTCTTGAGGTTCTTCTTGAATTCTGCGCGCCGTTCCAGGAACTTTGCGGTACTGTCGTAAATCTCGGCCATGTTGCCGCTCTTGGAGGCCAGACCGAGCATGTGGGCCGTGAACCGGCCGAGGATCGCCTCCTGCTTGATGAAGACCTTTTCGCTGTCGCGGCCCTGTTTCAGTTCGTTGTTGATTTCCTTGATGGCGTCGCGCAGTGTCTTGTTGGTGATGTCGTTCACCATCAGCTGAAGGATTTCATTATAGGGCAGTTTCTGCCGGATCAGGTCGGCGCTGACGCGCACGAACGTCACGATCTCCGCCGTCGGCGGCTTCAGCTTGACGTCAAACGGTTTCTTCTTGACGCTGATGACCCGGAAGCCCATCTTGGAGAGGGCTTCCTGGACCTCCTCCCGCGTAAAGGCCTTCTGTTCCCCGAGGACCGGTTTCTCGGCGCCCCGCTGAACCTTATAGAGGAAGGTAACGCGCGGAAGGACCCGCAGAAGTTTGAACTTCCTCTGCGTCGCCATCTGCTCTGCTTTCTGCTTTGCAGTACGCGAGTTTTCAGCTTCAATGATACCCTGCACGGCTTTTCCAGCCGCAGACAAACCTTCGAGCCGGTATTCTGGCATAGACGTTTTCCCTCAAAAAGTCAATACATGCACCGCGTCAATTATTCCGACCTAATGTACGCGATGAATCAGAAAAAACGAATACGCCTGTGCGCTGGAACACATTTTATCTCCTCCCCTCCCGGATCCCCTCCCTCCGCGGATCTCCCGGCCACCGCTTCCGCTTTCCCACAAAAAAAGCGCTGCCGGAGCCGAAACCGTGGTTTCGTCCGGCAACGCCTGTAGACAATCCGCTTACACCCTCTCCCCGCACAGTTCAGCGCGGGGGCACAGATCTTACTCTCCGGATCCGGTTTACCAGCCGCTGTACGTAATGGAGGTCCTGCCGGTATCGTCCGACGTGCAGGTGGCCACCCACGCCGTATTGACGGTCGACGTGCCGAGAATCTGGATCGAATTCGTCGCTATCGTCCCAAGCGTATACGAACCGTTGTCATCCTTCGCCATCTTGGTCGGGATGGTGTAATTCGTATAGGCCCCTCCGCCGCCGCCCATCGTGGTCGGCCGGATCTTGAACTGATAGGCATTCGCAGCAACGTTGACCAGGCTGGCAGTGACGCCATCCTTGTTCGACTGGGTACTGTGAGCGCCAAACTGGGAAATGCCGACCGCAATTGCTATGCCGACAATGATGACACCCAGGATGATGAGTAACAATTGCTGTTGACCCATACCTAGTATCCCTTATATGATGAGAAATGACAAATTGTTAATTTAGCAACACACCTTACCAGCCTGAATAGGAAACAACCGTCGTCCCGGTATCGTCGACCGTACAGGTCGCAATCCAGGCGGTATTCAGCGCCGAGGTGCCCATCAGCTGGACTGTTCCCGTCGACACCGTTCCGATCGTATACAAACCATTGTCGTCCTTGGTCAATTTGCCCGGAATGGCATACCCGATATAGGACTGACTCCCGCCGCCCATTGCGCTGGGCCGGAGTTTATAATGATAGGCATCTGCAGCGATGCCAATCAACTTGGCGGTCACGGCATCCCTGTTCGCCTGTTCATGATTTCCCATGAACTGCGTGACTCCGACGCCGATCGATATCCCGACGATAATGACTCCTAATATGAGTAGCAGTAG
This sequence comes from Bacteroidota bacterium, assembly GCA_035524335.1. Classification (GTDB taxonomy): domain Bacteria; phylum Bacteroidota; class Ignavibacteria; order UBA10030; family SZUA-254; genus DATKPE01. The sequence continues at coordinate 5,104 of DATKPE010000059.1, read as the reverse complement.
TTGCTGTTGCCCCATTGTTCACCTCAGCTGTTATTCTACACCTGAGAAATGAACAACGCTTGTGCCACCCGGAAAGAGCGGCTTTGCATATCACAATGTGCATTTTTCATCAAAAATAAGCAATTCCCTCACAAATTTCTTTTCATCGATATCCAAACAGTGAAAATATTACTATCTAAACGGTAAATATTGCCGTTTATTCCGACCCGCAGAGCATTAAAAAGAAAGGACGGCCTCTCCGGCCGTCCTTTCAGTCTTACCCTGCGTATCTGCACCTGCTACTTCAGGAGCACCATTTTCCGGGTCTCATTATAGGGTGACCGGTCATTGCCGACGAGAGGCGTCGCGGACATCCTGACAAAGTAGACGCCGCTGGCCGCTGGCAGACCGCCCGCATTGATCCCGTTCCAGGAAACGACGTGGTACCCCGCCGCCCTGTTCTCGTTGACGAGCACAGCCACTTCCTGCCCGATGAGATTGTAGACCCGGACCGTGACGTTGCTCTGCACCGGCAGGGCAAACCGGATCTGGGTCGTCGGGTTGAACGGATTCGGATAGTTCTGGTCGAGCCGGAATACCGTCGGCAGGCCCGTGCCCGGTTCCTTCACCGCGGTGACCTGATCCGGCGAGACATTGACCACGTTTCCGGAGTTCTGATAGTTGTTCGATGCATCCACCGTCACCGACGGCGATCCGCCGGACATGGAGTACCCTTCCCTGTCGACGTCCAGCGTGTAGGCACCTGCCGGAACATTGTCGAGTTCGAACGATCCGTCCGGCGCCGAGACATCGACGGCGAGAACCTGTCCGGAATCGGCCGAGAGGGCGTAGACCGTGACATCGCCGAGCGGACTGGTGGTCATCGGGGCATTTTTCTTCACTCCGGGGGTCTGCGACGGAGCATTGATCAGCCCGCTGATGGTGCTGAAGCCGCCCTCGGGTGCGGGCATGACGCAGATGTTCACGCCGGTCACCGCGCCGACATCGTGGATCGTGTCCGCGTTGTGCCAGTTCCGGACGCCGCAGGCGGAAGCACTGTACCACGCCGGCGAGTATCCGCCGATCGGGTAGGCCTTCAGTATGAAGACGCCGCCGCTGATCACGTTCCGGAAATTAAAGTTGCCGAGCGAATCGGTCATCTGATACCTGACCGGGACGAATCCGGCCGGAGTATGGCGGAAGAGCAGAACATGCGCCGGGACTCCGATGCCCGAGGTATCCTGCACATCGCCGCTCAGGCTGTTGTTCGTCGGCAGGAGCGGGAGGAGATGGAAATCGAACCCGCTGGTGTCGCTGACCACCTGAAAGACCGTCGCATGGAAATAGCTCGCCTTGTCGTCCCAGAATCTCGGGAGATATCCCGGCTTGTATGCCATGGCGACGTAATGGAGACCGGTCAGCACATGGGCGCTGTACTCACCGTTCGAATCGGTGATGCCCGCCCAGACGACGCCATAGAGGCGGCCGAGCTCGTCGTAATCGAGCCGTTCGGCCAGAAGACCGCCGATCGTTCCGACCGCATCCTCCAGACGCTTGAACTCATGATAGGGGCGCATGAAGAAGACCGCGGCATTCTTCAGCGGCTGTCCGTTCGTTGAATCGTAGACCGTTCCCGTCACCGTCGAAAATCCCGGCGGCATGATCGGGGGAAGAACGAAATTGGCCGTGAACACCGAATCCTGCAGGACCTTCACGACCATTGCACTGTCAATCCGCATCGTGCCGTTATACCAGACTGTTTTATACTGGAATTTGGAGGCACGGACGAGGTAATTGCCCGTGTCGAGACGGACGGAATAGCTTCCCGCCGAATCGGTGTGGATCGGGACGGACCAGAGTTTATGGGTACTGAAGAAATCAACTTCCGCATTCTTTACCGGCAGTCCGGTCGCGCTGTCCAGGACGAATCCCTGGACCGTACCGAAGACCGGAGGCGGGGGCATATGATCGAGCATGAAGGAGACGGTATCGCTGGCCGGGCCTTCGCCCGCTGTATCGACCCCCGTCACAAAAAACTGATACTGGCGATGGGGGAAGAGATTATCTACCATGAAGATTTTGCGTGGAGTCTCGCCGATTTTGACAAAAGGACTGTCATCAATCGAGCCGTAAACCCTGAAAAATACGGCGTTTGTGTCGGCATCCCAGTGCAGAACTGCAGTCCCTAAAATACCCGGCACTACGGACAGGTTCGTCGGCGCAGGCGGAACCTGGCCGAAAAGACTACCTGTAAGTACAATAAAAACAGCAAGAAAGAATAAAAATCGAAAACCTGTTCCCATAAATCCTTCCCCTTGTTGTTAATTATTATTGATTTTTAAAAATAACCCGCAAATGATAACAATATTTAGTTCGCAATCAAATTCTCACGTAAAACAGATCACATGCGTGAAATTTTGCTATTTCTATTGATGTTAGAACAGGAAAAAGGGGGAAAGGTTTAATACTTCGGACGGATTTGATACGGTATCGGATCTTTTATTCCGGTTTCCTGGAATGCCCGCAGACGGAGCGCACAGCTGTCACACACCCCGCAGGCGAGATCTTCTGCCTGGTAACACGACCAGGTCAGGGCGAGCGGGGCGCCGAGCTCCAGCCCCCGCCGGATGATCGATGCTTTCGAAAGGTGTATGATCGGCGTCTGAATCTCGAGCCGGGTTTCGGGTTTCGTCCCGGCCCGGATGGCGTCATTGAACGCGCGATAAAATTCTTCCCGGCAGTCCGGATATCCCGAGGAGTCCTCCTCCACAGCCCCGATATAAATCCGCGCCGCCCCGAGCACTTCGCCCCAGCTTACCGCGATCGACAGCATGTGCGCGTTCCGGAACGGGACGTAGGAAGTGGGAATACCCTTCCGGTGGAGGTCCGCCTTCTCGACGGCGATGGAGCGGTCGGTCAGACTCGACCCGCCGATCTGTTTCAGGTGTTCGATGGAGACGACCAGCCGGTCTTCGACATGGTAGGCATCGGCGATGTCGTGAAAGGCCTGGAGTTCCCGCCGTTCAGTCCGCTGGCCGTAATTCACATGGAGAAACGCTGGCCGGCATTCCGCCGCGGCGATCGCGGCGGTGACACAGCTGTCCATTCCTCCGCTCACCAGCACGATGGCGATCGGCCGCTCTCCCCTGTGCCGTCCGGTCTCCGCCGCCATTCAGACTCCCTTCGCCTCCGGACTCCAGATATATTTATGCGCCTGCAGCTGAAACCGCACCTTGAGCCGGTCGGCCAGGATCCACTCGCAGAGCCGGACCGGTTCCAGTTTCCCGAAGACCACCGACATCAGGACCCCCGCTTTCGCAGTCAGATCGTACCTGCGGATCGCCTCCTTTGCCCATTCATAATCCTCCCGCGTCCCGATCACGAACTTGACTTCATCGGCAGGCCGGAGAAAGCCCATATTCTCCCAGAGGTTTTTCTTCGCCATACCGCTCGACGGACATTTGAGATCGACGATCCGCGTCACCCCGGGATCGATCCGATCGATCGGGATCGTCCCTCCGGTTTCCAGCAAAACCTCATACCCGGCGGCACAGAGCTTCCTGAGGAGGATCGGGCAGTTTTCCTGGAAGAGCGGCTCTCCGCCCGTCACCTCGACGAGCCGGCAGTCGTATTCCCCCACCCGCTTCAGGATCTCCGCGATGGTCATCTCGGTCCCCTCTTCGAATGCCGCGGTGGAATCGCAGTAGGAACAGCGGATGTTGCAGTAGGTAAGGCGGACGAAGACACAGGGGCGGCCGGTATGGGTCGATTCCCCCTGGATGCTCAGGTAGATCTCGTTGACGACCAGCGTGTCGGGTTTGTTTTTGATCATGGCTGTGATGACGAGCAGGGATCCGCACTTTCCGCCCTGCGGTCAGCCCCTCTCCTTTCCGTTCCCGCCCCGCAGAAAACCGGCCACGCTTCCGGCGAAGCAGACGAGGTGGTCCAGAAAGAGGATCGGGATCATCGCCATCATGGCGAAGAGGCCGCGGACCTGTTCGAGGTAGTTCAGGAACCGGATATTCATGAGAAGGTAGAGAGCCCCGGCGGCGGCGGGAATCGTGGCCGGAACCAGGTGGAGCAGTCCGCCCAGGAGCGCCGCAAGGAGAAGCGGGGAGAGAATCGCGGAATAGATGAAGACAGGGGAAACGTTTGCAAAGCCGCGTTTCAGCGCAGTTCCCTCCTCCCCCAGACGGAGGGCGAGCGTGGCGAATCCCGCACTGCGGCGGTATTCGTTCAGAATGAACGAGCGGAGCGAATACTGTTTCAGGTGTTCCACCTCGCAGTCGAGGTTGAGCGTGATCGAGAGACGGGCGCGGGAGAGCCGTTTTCCGAGTTCGATGTCGTCGTGCCCTTCCCGCGCGAGCAGGTTCCCGTCGAACCCGCCGATGGCAAGGAAGGCATCCTTCCGGATGCCGGATATCGCCCCGAACATCCAGTCGATTGCGGGGGGACTTTTGAGATACGAGTACCGGACCCAGAGGTTTTTATACTGGCTGATGAACGATTCATGCCGGTGTTTCGCCGTGTAGATGCCGACGACGGCATCGGCACTGCGGTCCTCGAGCGATTCGACGATGGTCATGATGGTATCGCGGGCGATGACGATGTCCGCATCGATGAAAATGAGCACCTCGCCGCGGGCGGCGGCGGCGCCGGTATTCCGGGCGTGGTTGGCGCCGGAACCGGACGAGGAGGTCACGATCCGCGCTCCGCCCTGGACGGCCGCGGCGGCGGTCGCATCGGTTGAGCCGTCGTCCGCGACGATCATTTCGATATGCCGGTAGGACGAGCGGCGGACGCCCCGGAGGACGATGCCGATCGTGGAGGCGGCATTTTTCGCCGGAATGATCACGGAAACCAGCGGTGCACCGTGTGAGCCGCCCTGCGGGGAGAGTTGTTCCCCGTTCATGGCGTGGTAGTTCCTGAAGATTGTCGAGGTTTCACGTGCGGGCTGAAGTTCTGAAGGTGATCCCGTATCCTGTATAAAGATAGCAATTTCCGGTGCGGAATCAAACGGCAGAACGGCTCCTCTGAAGCCGCTCCATCGCCTCGCGGTGCGCAATGCAGAGCCGCCGGAACTCTTCGGAACCGGAGAGCCGGGCGGAAAGACCGTAGAGCGCGA
>DATKPE010000058.1:0-32545 GCA_035524335.1 Bacteroidota bacterium | reverse complement strand
TTTCCGTGCGGCACCGCGGTCCATGCCGACCTGACCGTGACGATGGCGGCGGTAAAGATCGGCCTCGTGACGGGAAAAGGCCCCGCATATGCCGGGGAGATAACGCTCACCGATATCGGATGCCCCCCCGCGATACCCGGCACGGCGCCGACCGTTATGCGGGTAGTGCAGGACGACATCGCACCCATGCTCCCGCGCCGGGCCTTCGATTCGCACAAATATTCGGTCGGCAGGATTTTCGTTCTCGCTGGCTCCCGCGGGTTCACCGGTGCCGCGGCCATGACAGCGACAGCGGTTCTACGGAGCGGCGCCGGAGCGGTGGTTCTCGGGACGCCGGAATCGGTCTATCCGATACTTGCAAAAAAACTGACGGAAGTCATGGTCACCCCCCTCTGGGAAACGGCAGGAGGGACGGTCGGCGGCGTTGCGTACGATCAGCTGAAGACCCATATCGACTGGGCCGATGTTCTCCTCCTGGGGCCGGGGATCGGCAGGCACGATGAAACAACAGAGCTGATTTTTACGATCCTGCGGAAAATCGATAAGCCGGTGCTCCTCGATGCGGATGCCCTGAACGCCGTATCCTCCGATCCATCCATATTGAAGAAGACGCGCGGCGATACCATCCTTACCCCTCATGCAGGCGAGTTCTCCCGACTCACGGGAGTTGCCAACACTGAGCTTGAAAAGATCCGTCTATCTGCCGGCAGGGATTTCGCAAAGCGATTTTCCCTGACGCTTGTATTGAAGGGTGCGCCCAGCCTGGTTGCGACCGAAGAGGGACAGGTATACATCAATTCAACCGGAAACCCCGGGATGGCAACAGCCGGATCGGGCGATGTCCTGGCGGGCCTCATTTGCGGTCTTCGTGCTCAGGGAATGTCATCCCGAAATGCCGCCATTGCGGGAGTCTTCATTCACGGGTCTGCCGGCGACCTTGCGAAACAGGAGCTCGGCGAGCGGAGTCTTCTGGCCGACGATATAAGCCGGCATCTTCCCGCCGCACTCCGGCGTGCGACGGCTCCCGAATCTTCCTGACCATATGAGATTTCTCCGGTATCAGCTTCCGGCATTGTTGTGGGCCTTTGCGATTTTCCTTTCATCCTCGCTCCCTGCCCGGGCATTTCCCACTCTTGCGATCTTCCGGTACGATAAGATCATCCATTTTGTCCTTTTCGGACTTCTTGCGATATTCGTTTACCGGGCGTTTTCCCTTCCCTCCTCAATCGGGAAATTTTCCTGGGGGAGAGCACTGGTGACCATCCTTCTGGCGGCCATGTACGGCGTGAGCGACGAATTCCATCAGAAATTTGTCCCGGGTCGTACTCCCGATGTTTTCGATGCGGCGGCCGATACGGCGGGAGCATGTGCCGCCATGCTCCTGATTTTCATCACTTCCATGCTCCGGCACCGCAGAAACACCCCCCGCACCTAGGAAGGGATTGCATTTGCCGACAAAGTTGCGTAATTTACCTATCTTATGGAATTCAGGATAACAGCAACCGAGGGCTCGGCACGCTCGGGATCGATCCGGACGGCGCACGGGACTTTCGAAACGCCGGCGTTCATGCCGGTCGGGACGAGCGGTTCGGTGAAAGCGATTGAACAACGCGAACTCACCGGCCTCGGTGCCGAGATTCTCCTTGGAAACACCTACCATCTCTATCTCCGGCCGGGCACCGGAATTCTGGAGGCCGCGGGGGGACTTCATCGTTTCATGGGATGGGACGGGTCGATTCTTACCGACAGCGGCGGATTCCAGGTCTTCAGCCTCTCCGGACTCCGGACGATCACCGAGGACGGGGTGAAATTCCGCTCCCACCTCGACGGATCGGGCCACCTGTTTACCCCGGAAAAGGTTGTCGATATCCAGCGATCCATCGGGTCGGATATCATGATGGTGCTCGACGAGTGTGTCGAATCGCCGTGTGATCGGGAGTACGTCGCCTCCTCGAATGCCCGGACGCTCCGATGGGCCGAACGGGCGCTCCGGCAGTTCCATGCTTCGGCCCCGTTGTACGGCTACCCGCAGGCCATCTTCGGAATCATCCAGGGGGGAACCTATCCGGACATCCGGGAATACTCCGCGACCGTCCTCCGCGACATGGAGTTCGATGGGTACGCGGTCGGTGGACTCGCCGTCGGGGAGCCGGCGTCCGAAATGTATGATATGATCGGCATTTCAACCGCGATCATGCCGGCCCAAAAGCCGCGGTATCTCATGGGAGTCGGGACGCCCGAGAATCTTCTGGAGGCGATCGCGCGGGGGATAGACATGTTCGACTGTGTTCTCCCCACCCGGAACGGCAGAAATGCGATGCTCTTCACGTCCGCCGGGACGATGACCATTACGAATGCAAAATACAAAAACGATTTCACGCCGGTCGATCCCGACTGCTGTTGTTATACCTGCAGTTCCTTTACACGGGCATACCTGCGCCACCTCTTTCAGGCGCGGGAAATCCTGGCACTCCAGCTCTCGACTATTCACAATCTTGCTTTTTATCAAACACTGATGAGGTCGGCACGTCAGGCCATCCGCTCCGGATCCTTTTCCGGATGGAAACGGGAAACCCTTGCGCGCATGAAACCTCTTCAACCACAGATCGCATAACCACTCAACAGGAGGTTCCATTGATTTCGAACATACTTATCGGCATGGCTGGACAACCGGGCGGCGGCGGAGGAGGATCGATGGTCAGCACCGTCGTCATGTTTTCCCTGATCATTCTGATATTCTACTTCATGATCCTGCGCCCCCAGCAGAAATCCCAGAAAGAACGTCAGAAAATGCTCGACAGCGTTCAGAAAGGGGATAAAATCATCGTTGCAGGGGTCCATGGCACCGTCGTCGGACTCGAAGAAAAAACGGTTCTGGTGCAGGTGGCGGACAACATCAAACTGAAGTACGACCGCTCCGCGATATCGACCGTGATCCGTTCCACGACGGACGCATCGAGTGTGGGGAAAACGAGCTGACGAAACGGAAAGACACCGGCATGCGTGAAGAGGGAAAATTCGACACTGTCGATGATGCCATAAGCGACATCCGGCAGGGGAAGATCGTCATCATCGTGGATGATGAAGACCGCGAGAACGAGGGGGATTTTGCCGTCGCGGCCGAAGCCTGTTCCCCCGATGTCATCAATTTCATGGCCACCCACGGGCGGGGCATCATCTGTGCGGCGCTCACACCCGAACGGACCCGCGATCTGGCTCTCGACATGATGGTGGAGAGCAACACCTCCCTGCACGAAACATCATTCACGGTTTCTGTCGACTATATCCACGGGACGAGTTCCGGCGTCTCGGCGCACGACCGGTCCGCAACCGTTCGGTCTCTCATCGATCCGGCAACGAAACCGGCCGATCTGGCGCGTCCCGGGCATATCTTTCCGCTTCGCGCTATGCGGGGCGGCGTGCTCCGGAGAGCAGGGCACACCGAGGCGGTCGTCGACCTCTGCAGGCTCGCCGGCATGATTCCTGCCGGGGTCATCTGCGAGATCATGACGGACACCGGATCGATGGCGCGTGTCCCTGATCTTCTTCTTCTCGCGAAGAACTTCGGCCTGCGGCTCATCACCGTCAAAGATCTCATCCAGTACCGTCTGGAACGCGAGAAGCTTGTCCGCCGGCTGGTCACGACCAGCCTGCCGACCCGCTTCGGGACGTTTGCAATCCATGTTTACGCGAGCGACACCGACCAGAAGGAGCATGTTGCGCTGGTCAAAGGGGAGATCCGGCCGGATGCGCCCGTGCTGGTGCGCGTCCATTCCGAATGTCTCACGGGAGATGTTTTCGGATCGCTCAGGTGTGACTGCAACGATCAGCTCATCGCGGCGATGAAAATGGTCGAGAGGGAAGGGACCGGCATCGTTCTCTACATGCGCCAGGAAGGGCGGGGGATCGGTCTGTCGAATAAATTGAAGGCATACCAACTTCAGGATCAGGGGCTTGACACTGTCGAGGCGAACGAAAAGCTCGGCTTCCGTCCAGATCTCCGGGATTACGGCATCGGGGCCCAGATTCTCCGGGACCTCGGGGTGGGAAAAATCAGGCTCATGACGAATAATCCCAAGAAGGTGGTGGGACTGCACGGCTACGGCCTGGAAATCACGGAACGGGTTCCCCTTGAGATACTTCCTCAGGCACATAACGAGAAGTACTTGAAAACAAAGAGAGATAAGATGGGGCATCTCATTCTTATCGACAGGAAAAAATAACCGCATTTTTCACTTGCTTTTCTAATTTTCCCGTTGTAGATTACAGCAGAGATAGAACCACGGCCATCACTGAACAGCGTGATGGCTTTTGTTTTTCATTCGCCCGGATACTTCCAGGCGGGATTTCACTTCAAACAGATGCGCGGCGATATATGACCGATTCGAATAAGAACAACGGCATCGTTTACCTGACACGTGAGCGGCTGGTCGAGCTCGAGCACGATCTTCACGAATTGAAGGTGAACGGCAGGGCGGAGATTGCGAAAAAGATCGGCGAGGCCCGGAGTCACGGCGACCTCTCGGAAAATGCCGAATATGATGCTGCGAAGGAGGAACAACAGCATCTCGAACTGCGGATCGCCAAACTGGAGCTGACCCTTGCCCGGGCCCGGATCATCGAGAGCAAGGAACTGCCGAACGACAAGGTCTATATCCTCTCCAAAGTCAAACTGAAGGATCTTCGCTCGGGGGAAACGGTGGGATACATGCTTGTTTCTCCTGAAGAAGCGGATTTTGAAAAGAACAAGATCTCCGTGACATCTCCGCTCGGAAAGGGCTTGATGGGAAAAGTACGGGGGGATACGGTCAAGATACCGGTTCCGGCGGGAACTCTCGAGTACAAAATCATCGAAATTGATCGGTAAATGCTTTGGATTTTTGTGGATTTGCCCTGTTTCTTAAAGCGAATTCGCAGGGGAGCGGTACGGAGATTTAGTTGCGGCGAATGAAAAATTTCAGTATATTATCAGTTCAATTTGCGGGAATAGCTCAGTTGGTAGAGCGTCACCTTGCCAAGGTGAATGTCGCGGGTTCGAATCCCGTTTCCCGCTCAACGTCACAACCCGGTCGAGACGAGAACCGGCACTGTCGTGCCCCGCTGGTCATGAGTTGACGCGCAGGCGGGGCATTTACATATATCAGCGTGCTCCATCCGGCGCCGTACCCAAGTGGTAAGGGAGAGGTCTGCAAAACCTTTATGCGGCGGTTCGAATCCGCCCGGCGCCTCTACAGCGGACATGGTGCGGCGGCGCCCGGATCATTCTCGTGATCGGCGCGGCATCTGCCAGGCCGGGGTGGCGAAACTGGTAGACGCACAGGACTTAAAATCCTGTTTTCCGCAAGGAAAGTACCGGTTCGATTCCGGTCCCCGGCACACTCTGGTGTTGACCCGCGGGCTCTTAGCTCAGTTGGTTAGAGCGCTACCTTGACATGGTAGAGGTCATAGGTTCGAGTCCTATAGAGCCCACAGATATGGAGAGAATTCTGCAACGACCGCAGCACCTCGCATAATGGCTGTCATGATCACCAAAATCGGAACGGCCCCGATTTTTTTTATGTGATGTCACCGCATGGCGTCTATCACCATAACATTCCCCGACGGCAGGGCACAGGCGTTTCCGGAAGGAACCACCGGCGCCGACATTGCCAGCGGCATCAGCTCCGGCCTCGCCCGCGAGGCGCTTGCCGTGGAATACAACGGCGAAGTGTGGGACCTCGCCCGCCCGCTCCCGGCCGACGGAACCCTCAGAATTCTGAAATGGGCCGACGACGGCGGGAAATATGCCTACTGGCACAGTTCCGCCCATCTGATGGCGGAAGCGGTTGAAGCTCTTTTTCCCGGCACCCGGTTCGGCATCGGACCCCCCATCGATCAGGGCTTCTACTACGACATCGATATGGGCGGCCATTCCCTCTCCCCGGACGATCTCGCGAGGATCGAGGCGAAGATGACCGAATTGTCCCAGCGCGATGTTCCGTACCGCCGCGAGTCGAGATCGTGGGACGATGCCGTCGCGTATTTCCGCGCAAAGGGAGACCCGTATAAACTGGAACTCCTGGATGGCCTCCAGGGTCAGCCGATCTCCTTCTACCATCAGGGCAATTTTACGGACCTCTGTTATGGTCCCCACATTCCCTCCACGGGCAGAATCAAGGCGATCAAGCTCCTCAGCGTCGCCGGCGCCTACTGGCGCGGCAGTGAGAAGAACAAGATGCTCCAGCGGATCTACGGCATCACGTTTCCGTCGAAAAAGGAGCTCGACGAATATCTTTTCCGGCTCGAAGAGGCAAAGCGGCGCGACCACCGGAAGCTCGGCCAGGAACTGGAAATATTCCTCCTGACCCCGGCCGTCGGCAGCGGCCTCCCGCTCTGGCTCCCGAACGGGACCGTTATCCGGGAGACCCTCACCGATTTTCTCCGGACGGAACAGCGGAAACGGGGCTATGAGGTCGTCATGACCCCGCATATTGCAAATCTTGAGCTGTACAAGACGTCGGGGCACTATCCCTACTACAAGGATTCGCAGTTTCCCCCGATGACGCTTGAGGATGGCGAACAGTTCATGCTGAAGCCGATGAACTGCCCGCACCATCATCAGATTTATGCCGTGAAGCCGCGGTCATACCGGGATCTGCCGGTCCGCCTCGCTGAATTCGGCACCGTCTACCGGTACGAACAGTCGGGCGAGATGAACGGGCTGATCCGCGTCCGTGGTTTCACGCAGGATGACGCGCACATTTACTGCACCCATGACCAGCTGAAACAGGAAATCGTCTCCGTCGTGGAACTGACCCAGCTTGTCTTTTCGACGTTCGGGATGACGACCCGGATCCGGCTCTCGTTCCGGGACGAAAAAAATGTCGGGAAGTACGGCGGAAACACCGAGTACTGGGATCAGGCACAGCGCGAGCTCCGCGAAGTGGTCGACGAGATGAAGGTCGATTATTTCGTCGGCATCGGCGAGGCGTCGTTCTACGGACCGAAGATCGATTTCATGGTGAAGGACGCCCTGGGACGCACCTGGCAGCTCGGGACCGTTCAGGTCGATTATGTGATGCCCGAACGGTTTCAGCTCGAGTACACCGGCAGTGACGGTAAAAAGCACCGGCCCGTGATCATCCACCGGGCGCCGTTCGGATCGATGGAACGCTTTATCGGTATTCTGATCGAGCATTTTGCGGGTGAGTTTCCCCTCTGGCTCGCTCCGGTCCAAACGGTTGTTCTGCCGATCACGGACGGACAACTGCCGTACGCGCGGACCGTGCTGGACGATCTCCGCGCGGCGGGGATCCGGGCGGAACTGGATGAACGCAACGAAAAAATCGGAGCGAAGATCCGCGGCTGGGAATTGAAAAAAATTCCCTACATGCTCGTGGTCGGAGAAAAGGAAAAAGCGGGCGGGACCGTCGGCGTGCGTCAGCACCGGAAGGGAGACCTCGGGGCGATCCCGGTTTCCGAATTCCGCACACGTCTGCTCGCAGAAATCACACAGCGCACATTACCAACGCAGGAGACACGCCATTAAAGGAACAGAACGCGTCCGCATCAACGAGGAAATCCGCGTCGTCCGGGTCAGGGTCATCGACGACAGCGGTCAGCTCGGCGTCATGACCCCCGCCGAGGGACTCAAGCTTGCACAGCAGAGGGGCCTCGATCTCATCGAGATCGTGCCGAATGCCACCCCCCCGGTGTGCAAGATCATGGACTTCGGCAAATTCAAGTACGAACAGACGAAGAAGGACAAGCTCCAGCGGAAACACCAGCATGTGACCCAGCTGAAGGAGCTCCGGTTCCATCCGAACACCGACGATCACGATTTTGATTTCAAGGTCAGACACGCCCGCCGCTTTCTCGACGAGGGTCACAAGGTCAAGGCGACCGTCGTCTTCAAGGGGCGGGAAATCACGTACAAGGAACATGGTGAAAAGATCCTCCAGCGGCTCGCCGAACAGCTCGACGACGTTGCCAAGGTGGACCAGGTCGCGAAGCTGGAGGGGCGCAGTATGGCGATGATCTTTGCCCCCGACCGCACAGGCAGGAAAAAACCAGAAAGCAAACCCAAATCTGTAGAACCATCCTAAAAGGATTCCCGGTCATGCCCAGAATGAAGACCAATTCGGCCGCCAAAAAACGTTTCCGGAAAACCGGCACCGGAAAATACAAGCGCCACAAGGCGTACCGAAGCCATATTCTCTCGTCCAAGACCCAGAAACGCAAGCGGCATCTCCGCAAGGCGACGCTGGTGTCCGAACAGGAGCAGAAAAAAATCAGGATTTTAATGCAGTCGTAATTCCCGCAGTCAGTCACAGAACAAAAGGAGCTAAGAGCAACTATGCCTCGTTCGCAGAATAAAGTTGCCTCCCATCGCCGTCGCAAGCGGATACTGGCCCGCGCGAAAGGCTACTGGGGTGCGAGAAGTAAAGTTCTCACCGTAGCGAAACATCACATCGATAAGGCAGGTCAGCATGCCTACCGCGACCGGCGTCTGAAGAAGCGGTCCTTCCGCGGTCTCTGGATCACCCGGATCAACGCCGCGGCACGTCTGCACGGGACGACCTACTCCCGTCTGATCGACGCCATGGCCAAGAAACAGGTCGTCATCAACCGGAAACTGCTGGCCGATCTGGCCGTCAATAATCCGGACGCATTCGCCGAAATCGTCAAGATGGCGCAAAGCTGATTTGCTGTCCGCGTTTTCCCCGGGCGGGTCATTCCCGCCCTGATCTGTTTCACGATCATCGTTACCGGACACCATGGTACAGCATATTGAATCTCTCCGGGCGGAGGCGCTCTCCGCCATTGAACGGGCGCACACTTCTGACGAGCTCGAACAGATCCGGATCACGTACCTTGCCCGCAAGGGGAGCATCGGCGACCTGTTCGACCGGCTGAAGACCGTTCCCGCACCGGACCGTCCCGTCATCGGCAAACTGCTGAACGATCTCCGCACAGCCGTCCAGACCGCACTCGATGCGAAGCTGGCCGGCCTGTCGGCGCCGGCGGCGCCGGCATCGGCGGAATCCGACCCGACTCTCCCCGGACGCCGGGGCTGGGTCGGCTCTGAACACCCGATCACCGCCACAATGGCCGAGATCGGGAGAATCTTCGCCGGCATGGGATTCCAGGTCGCCACCGGCCCCGAGATCGAGGACGATTACCATAATTTCGAAGCCCTCAATTTCGCGCCCGATCACCCCGCCCGAGATATGCAGGACACATTTTTCATTACGGAGAATGTGCTCCTCCGGACCCATACGACGCCGGTTCAGATCCGTGTGATGGAACAGCAGAAACCGCCGGTGCGCGTGATCATGCCAGGGCGGGTCTACCGGAATGAAGCCATCAGCGCCCGCAGTTATTGCCTTTTTCATCAGGTCGACGGACTCTATGTCGACACCGGCGTCACCTTCAGCGATCTCAAATCGACCCTCCTTGCCTTTGCCCGGCAATTCTACGGGAGCAGTATCAGATACCGGTTCCGCGCAAGCTATTTCCCGTTTACCGAACCGAGCGCCGAAATGGATATCACATGCTTCCTCTGCTCCGGCAGGGGATGCCGGGTCTGCAAACAGACCGGCTGGCTGGAAATTCTCGGCTGTGGCATGGTCCACCCCAATGTCTTCCGCGCGGTGAAATACGATCCCGAACGGCTTTCCGGCTATGCTTTCGGCATGGGAATCGAACGCATCGCTATGCTGAGATACGGCATCGATGATATCCGTATTCTGTATGAAAATGATATTCGGTTTCTCAGGCAATTCCGCTAAAAGTCTATATCATGAAGATTTCGCTGAATTGGTTAAATAAGTATCTGACTATCGACGAATCGCCGGAGTCGCTCGCCGAGCGACTTACACTTGCCGGTCTGGAGGTGGAATCGATTGAGAAACTCGCCGCGCGGTTCAATGGTTTTCTCCTCGGGAAGGTGATATCCACCGACAAGCATCCGAATGCAGACCGGCTCACGGTCTGCCGGGTTGATTGCGGTACGGAAGAGCGGCAAATCGTCTGCGGGGCGCCGAATGTCGCGGCCGGGCAGACCGTCATCGTCGGCCTCCCGGGAGCGGTCGTTCCGCACGATCAGCACAGCCCGGAAGGCATTCCGTTCGTTTTGAGAGAGGTAAAGATCCGGAATGTCGAATCGTTCGGGATGATCTGTTCGGCGTTCGAGCTGGGGCTCGGCGACGACAAAGGCGGGATCATGATCCTCCCGGACCGGTACCGGGCAGGAACGCCTCTTGCCGATTATCTTCGCATGAACGACACCGTGTTTGAAATCGGGGTCACTCCCAACCGTCCCGATGCGCTTTCGCACATTGGCGTGGCACGCGATGTTGCCGCTCTGTACGGAAAACGTCTCCGGAACAGGCCCGCCGCAGTGCGGGAAACGGGAGCACCGATCGGGAGTTACCTGAAGGTGAGGGTGGACGACCCGGAAGGCTGTCCGCGCTATTCCGCCCGCCTTATCCGCAATGTCAGAGTCGGTCCGTCCCCCGAATGGCTGGCCGATGCCCTTCTGCACGTTGGTATTCGTCCTGTAAATAATATCGTCGATGTAACGAATTATATCCTCATGGATACAGGCCATCCTCTTCATGCATTTGATTACCGGATGCTGAAGGGGAGTGAGATCGTCGTACGTAGGGCTGTACCGGGAGAAAAGTTCATCACGCTCGATCACAGGGAGCGGACGCTCGGCGGGGGGATGGTGATGATCTGCGACGGTGAAAAACCGGTTGCGATTGCCGGGGTGATGGGGGGGCTGGATTCGGAGATCAGCGATCAGACCACGGATGTGGTCCTGGAGGGAGCATACTTCAATCCGCCGTTTATCCGGCGGACGTCAAAAGCGTTCGGGTTGTCGACCGACGCCTCACAGAGATTCGAGCGCGGAGCAGATCCCGGAGCGACGCTGAGCGCGCTGGACGCGGCCGCGTCGCTGATTCAAAGCGTGGCCGGAGGGGAGATTGCCCGGGGAACGATCGATGTCTATACTAAAAAAATCAAGCCCAAAAAGGTGACCGCCAGGCTTCAGAAAATAAATGATATACTGGGGACAACCTTCAGTGACAAGCAGGTGTTCAGGGTTTTTGTCAATCTGGGATTTCAACCTGTTCCGATGACAACGTCGTCACGGATCGGGAGATCCTTCCGGTGTACGATTCCGACATATCGTCCCGATATTCTTGAAGAGATCGATCTCATTGAGGAAGTGGCACGTATTTCGGGGTACGATCGTGTCCCGCAGAAGGAGATATCAGCGATCAGGCTTCATGAAACAGTTCCGCCTGTCGATCTGAGGACGGAAGTGAGTCCGCTGTTGATCGGGCGGGGTTTCATGGAAATTGTCACCAACAGCATGCAGGATATTGCGGTGTCGGCACTTGGCGGCCGGGAGTTCGTAAAAATTGCGAACCCGATAACGAAGGAAATGAGTTCGATGCGTCAATCGCTCATTCCCGGCCTTCTGGAGGTTGTCCGGCACAATATCTTTCACGGGGCAGGGGATCTCCGTCTGTTCGAATTCGGAAAAGTCTATGGCGTGGCTGAGGGAGCAGGCGAGAATGCGGTCCGGTCAAACTACCGCGAGGAGTCGCGGTTGATCACTGTGGTCACGGGAATGGCCGATCCGGTAGCATGGGATCGAAAACAGCGAAAATCGGATATTTTCGACCTCCGTGGTGAGCTGGAGACGGTATTCGCCAAAATTTCGCTTGACAATAGTAAATTTATTCCTTATTCTAGTACCGATGCTTTAACTCAAACCGGTATGCGTGTTGAAATACATGGAACGTATATCGGTTTACTTGGTTCTGTACATAAAAAGATTTTAGCACAGTACGGAATTGAGCAGGAAGTATATGTGGCGGAGCTTTCGATGGATGCGATGAGCCGGTCGCGTCGCGGGCGGGAGAAATTCAGACCGCTGGCGAAGTTTCCGGTGGTCGTGCGTGATGTGGCATTCATCATGGATCGTCAGATAGAGCATCAGGCGGTGGTGGAAGAGATTTTCCGTTCGGGCGCGGCGTATCTGAGATCTGTCGACCTGTTCGATGTCTTTCAGGGGGAGCAGATCGGGGAGGGAAAAAAGAGTTACGCGTACAAGCTCGAATTTTCAGCTGATGACCACACGTTGACACAGGAAGAGATCGAGCGTCAGATGAATTCAATTATTAGACGATGCACGGAAACACTACACCTCTCGGTACGACAATAGGAGTCGAAGGTGAGCCCTCAACAGAATTCTGAGTTCGACGTCGCTATGGCGCGTGACCCGCAAAACTTAGAGGAATTATTCAAACCTGTTTGGGAGAGGGTCAGACAGGCAACGGAGACGATTCAGCGGTTACGCGCGGAGAAGACGGGACTTGCGGGGCGATTGCAGGAAGCGGAGCGTGCCTCCCGGGAAAAAATACTGAATCTGGAAGGGGAAGTACGGGCTCTGAAGAACGACATTGTCGTGCGGGAGCAGGAGATCAAACGGCTCCGGATTGAGAATGCCCAGTTGTCTTCGGCTGACGGCCAGCAGGCGTTTTCGGCCAGCGAGCGGGATATCCTGAAGGAGCGGGTCCGCGAACTCATTGCGAAGATCAATTCGTACCTGTAATCTTGAATTTTCAGGGGTAATGTTGTAGATTATAGTAATATGTTTGACATCTTGATTGAGGAAGCGGCTTCGCACAGTTGTTTACGCATCTTTCCACGATGATATATGCCAGCAGACGGTCGAAGTATAAAGGTTAAAATCTTCGGTTCGGAATATCCTCTCCGGGGCGAGAGCGAGGAGTTGACCAAGAAGGTCGCGAGTTACGTCGATCAGATGATCAATTCCATCCACGAGAAGATACCCGAGCAGCCGCCGCTTACCGTTGCCGTGCTTTCGGCGCTGAATATCACCGAAGACCTGTTCAAGGAACGGGAGAAATCCCGCGCAGTCGCCGCGTATGTCGAAAATGAAACGACGCGGATCGGCGAGTTCCTGGACCGGTCGCTGAACACTGACGCTGATTAGTTTCTTCCTGTTCTTTTACATAGAGGATGGTGCAATGTCTACGATGCACAACCGCACCGTCAGCCTACGCCGGTATCGACCTTCCGGTGACTGAGTCAAACATATTAAAGAATCTGACAAGTAACTTTAATAGGGAACTCGACTCATGACCGTCATATTACAGGCCTCACCCATGTGAATGGGATTCTCCGGCCGCCTTGCGCGGCGGGAGGATCGGTGGACGTAAGAAACGATCAGGGGAGTACCCACTGTGTCTAGAAAGAGATTCTTCAATAGACACGACTCAGTCGGCTGCGTGCGGTTTTTTATTTTCAGGCGGCTATATCCGGCGGTCCCGGTTATTGGAGGAACAGAGAATGGAATTTTCACTCATCATACCGATTGTCATCCTTTTTGTCGGCGGCTCGTTCGCTCTCGGATGGTTCATCAATTCCCGCATCGGCCAGAACAAGATCTCCAGCGCCGAGGAACGATCAAAAAAAATCATCGCCGACGCCGAGAAGGAATCTCAGAACATCAAAAAGGAAAAACTCCTCGAGGTCAAGGACGAGTGGTACAAGAAGAAACAGGAGTTCGACCAGGACGCAAATTCCAAACGGAACAAGCTTCAGTCCTTCGAAAAGCAGCTCCAGACCCGCGAGGAAAACCTGGAGCGCAAGGTGGAACTCATCAACCGCAAGGAACGCGAACTCGGAGAGCTCCGCCGCCAGCACGACGAGCGGGTCAAACAGGTCGAGGAACGACAGACCACCCTCACCCGCCTTATCCAGGAGGAAAACCAGAAGCTCGAACGGGTTTCCGGCTTTACCCGCGATGAAGCCCGCAAGCTCCTCCTGGACAACCTGGTGAACGAGACGAAGACCGAAGCCGCCCAGATGCTGAAGGACCTCCGGGAAAACGCCCGGCTGGAGGCCAAGAAGGAAGCACAGAAAATTGTCATCCAGGCGATCCAGCGGACCGCCACCGACCATTGCGTCGAAACCACCGTGAGCGTCCTCCACCTCCAGAACGACGAAATGAAAGGACGGATCATCGGAAAGGAGGGACGCAACATCCGGGCCTTCGAAGCCGCTACCGGAATCGACGTGATCGTGGACGACACGCCCGAGGCCGTCATCATTTCCGGGTTCGATCCGCTCCGGAGGGAAATCGCACGCATCGCCCTTGAACGCCTCATCGCCGACGGCAGGATCCATCCAACCCGGATCGAAGAAGTGGTGGAAAAAGTGCGGAAGGAACTGGATGAGGAGCTGCTCCACACGGGAGAGAATGCGATTCTGGAAATCGGGCTCCACGGCGCCCACCAGGAAATCCTCCGCTCCATCGGGAAAATGAAATACAGGTCGAGCTACGGACAGAATCTCCTCGCCCACAGCCTTGAAGTCGCCCATCTGTCGGGCCTCATGGCCTCGGAACTGGGGCTCGATCCGGCGCTCGCCAAGCGGGCCGGCCTCCTCCATGACATCGGCAAGACCGTCGACCGGAGTGTCGAAGGTCCGCACGCTCTTCTCGGCTTCGATCTGACGAAACGGTTCGGGGAGCATCCGGTCGTCGTCAATGCGGTCGGTTCGCATCACGAGGATATTCCGATGGAGTCGCCGATCGCCGCGCTCGTCCAGGCGGCGGACGCCATCAGCGGCGCCCGGCCGGGGGCACGGCGCGAATCGATTGAGGCATACACGAAACGGCTCGAACAGCTCGAATCGCTCGCCAAGTCGTTCAATGGCGTCGCCGCCACCTACGCGATCCAGGCGGGACGCGAAATCCGCGTCATCGTCGAACACGAAAAAATCGATGACGTCATGGCCGACCAGCTCGCGCACGATATCGCTAAGAAGATCCAGGAGGAAATGGGATTCCCCGGGCAGATCAAGGTGACGGTCGTCCGCGAAACACGGCATTACGCATTTGCCAAGTAACATGATAACGAGAGCACTGTACACGAGGCCGGTATTCCAGGGACGGAATACCGGCTTTTCTGTCGAATGAGGTGAGGCGGTATGATGGTGATCGGTCTCACAGGCGGCATCGGAAGCGGTAAATCCTCGGCGGTCCGGCATCTTGCCCGTCGCGGAATCCCGGTGATCCGGGCCGACGAAGTGGCCCGGCAACTGCTCGACGGAGATCCCGCCGTCCGGCGGCTGGTGATCCGGTCGTTCGGCAGGGATATCTATCCGGAGGGAGGCAGGGCGGACCGACGGAAACTCGCGTCTGCCGTCTTCGGCCATCCCGAAGCCCTCGCGCGCCTCAATGCGATTCTCCATCCCCGGACACGACGTGAAACCGAGCGGCAGATCCGCCGGCTGAACGGCAGATCCGCGATGGTGGTGATCGAGGCCGCGCTTCTCTACGAAGCGGAGTGGGACCGGATGTGCGACATTGTCGTGGCGGTCACGGCTCCCCTGCGGGTGCGGATTGCCAGGGTCTGCAGGCGGGACGGGGTATCCCGGGCGTCGGTCATGCGCAGGATCCGGGCGCAGATGCCGGAGGCGGAAAAGGTGCGGAGGGCCGACATCGTTCTCCGCAACGATGCGGGCGCCGACGTTCTGACGCGGCGTTGCAGATTCCTCGCGCTGATCCTCCGGGAACTGGCGGAGGTGAGGGAGAAGAGACGATGACCGGCCGGCAGTCGGATATTCTCGTCATCGGGAGCGGCATCGCAGGCCTCTCGCTCGCGCTGAAGGCGGCGGAGTACGGATCGGTCGCTCTCGTCACCAAAAAGCAGAGCGCCGAATCGAATACGAACTATGCCCAGGGAGGCGTTGCGGCGGTGATCAGTGCCGCCGATTCCTTCGATCTGCACATCGCCGACACGCTCGATACCGGCGTCGGCCTCTGCCATCGCGACACCGTCGAGACGGTCGTCCGGGAGGGGCCGACGCGGGTACGCGAACTGATGAACCTCGGGGTCGATTTCACCAGATCGCAGGAGGGACTCGATCTCGGGCGCGAGGGGGGACATTCGCGGAACAGAATCGTCCATGTTCGCGACCGGAGCGGCGCGGAAATAGAACGGGCGCTTCTTCATGCCGTTGCCTCGCACCCCGCCATCTCGGTGTATGAACATCACTTTGCCGTCGACCTGATCACCGAGCATCAGACGGGGATCCGCAGGCCGGACGACAGATCGGTGCACTGCTGGGGGGCGTACGTCCTGGATGTCCGGCAGGGGAACGTCGTGCCGTTTACTGCACGGAAGACCGTGCTCTGCTCCGGGGGCCTCGGACAGGTTTATCTCCATACGACGAATCCCCCCATTGCGACGGGCGACGGGGTTGCGATGGCATATCGCGCCGGGGCGCAGATTGCGGACATGGAGTTCATCCAGTTTCATCCCACCTCGCTGTACGACTCGGGCTCGCCGGCATTTCTGATCTCCGAGGCGATCCGGGGATTCGGCGGCGTGCTCAAAACCCGCGACGGTCAGGAGTTCGTCCAGCGATACGATCCGCGGGGATCACTGGCGCCGCGCGATATCGTTGCCCGGGCCATCGATGCCGAGCTGAAGCGGCGGGGGGATCATTTTGTTCTCCTCGATCTCCGGCATCTCCCCGCGGAGAACATCCGGAAGAGTTTTCCGCACATCTATGAAACCTGCAGAACCCGGGCGAAGCTGGATATCACCCAGGAGCCGATCCCGGTCGTCCCGGCCGCACACTATGCATGCGGGGGAATCGTCACCGATCTCCACGGGAGGACCTCCATTGCGGATCTGTGCGCCTGCGGCGAAGTGGCGATGACCGGACTGCACGGCGCCAACCGGCTGGCGAGCAATTCGCTCCTCGAAGCTGTCGTTTTTTCCCACCGGGTGGCACTCGACATCGGTGCGGGTCTCAGCAAAAACGAAGCTATGCCGGATGTCCCGTCCTGGGATGACAGCGGCACATTCGATGCAAAGGAGTGGGTGCTCATCGAGCATGACCGGCGTGAAATCCAGGAGCTGATGTGGGATTACGTGGGCATCGTCAGATCCGATGAGCGGCTGGAGCGCGCCCGGACCCGTCTTCTCATGATTCAGACCGAAGTTGAGGCGTTTTACCGGAGGACAAAAGTCGTCGAGCCTCTCGTGGAGCTTCGGAATCTCGCAACCGTCGCGATGCTCATCGTACAGTCGGCGCTGCTCCGCCGGGAGAGCCGCGGACTTCATTACACCACCGATTATCCCGGGCGCGATGACCAGCGCTACCTGCATGATACGGTCCTGACGCGCGGTGCAGTTTGAGGAATGACAATAATTTCACTATTTTCTTCCCTATGGATGACTCCCGAGATCTCGAACTGATCATTGAACGACCCGACAAGCCGGCGGATCACTGCGGTATTTTCGGAATTTTCGGCCACCCGGATGCCGCACGGCTGACGTACTACGGCCTTCAGGCGCTCCAGCACCGCGGCCAGGAAGGCTCGGGCATTGTTGCCCGGGAGGTTGGGGAAGACGGCGCCAAGACCCGCTTTCATATCCACAAGGATTTCGGACTCGTCAACGATGTCTTTCGTGACGACTCAGTGCTGTCGCAAACCCTTTGCGGAACGGCGGCGATTGGTCACAACCGCTATTCGACCGCCGGGGCGTACGACAACAGGACGAATATCCAGCCGCTCACGGTCCTGTACCGCGGCGGCAACATTGCCATTTCCCATAATGGGAATCTCACCAATTTCAGCGCACTGCGGAAGGAACTGCAGGACGAGGGAACAATTTTTCTCTCAACCTCGGATACGGAGATCATCCTTCACCTCGTCGCGCGGAGCCGGGAAACGGATCAGGTCCGCCAGATCCTCGATGCCCTGCGGCGTGTGGAGGGGGCCTATTCGCTCGTGATCCTGACAGACACGGCGCTGATCGCCGCCCGCGATCCGATCGGCTGGAGGCCTCTGGCCGTGGGACGGCTTGGGGATGCCTTCGTTGTCGCCTCCGAGACGTGTGCGTTCGACATCATCAATGCGGAATATGTGAGCGAAGTGGAACCGGGGGAGCTTCTGGTGTTCGACCGGTCATCCATCGAGAATGGTGAAGCCCGTTCCTACCGCATTCCGAAGACGCCGGTACAGCCCCACCGCTGTATCTTCGAGTACATCTATTTTTCGCGACCCGACAGCAGTATTTTCGGAGAGAACGTCGACCGGGTGCGCCGTCAGCTGGGGAAATCGCTCGCGGATGAGCATCCCACCAGGGCGGAAATTCCGTACGAGGAAATCGTGGTGATCAACGTCCCGGATTCGAGCAATACGGCAACGCTCGGGTACGTCGCGGGGAATCAGGCGTACGCCGCCCACACCCGGTTTGAGCTCGGACTGATCCGGAGTCACTACGTCGGCAGAACGTTCATCCAGCCGATGCAGGACCGGAGAGTCGACAAGGTGCGGACCAAATTCAATACGGTGAAAACCGTTCTCAAGGGAAAGAAAGTCGTGATCGTGGACGATTCGATCGTCCGCGGGACGACCTCGCGCCAGCTGATCCGCCTTGTGCGTGAGGCGGGAGCCCGGGAAATTCATTTCCGTGTGACATCCCCGCCCGTCCGGTTCCCGTGCCACTATGGGATGGATTTCCCGAGCAGGGAAGAGCTGATAGCGAACCGATGCGGGGGAGATGTTGAAAAAATACGGCAGGAGCTCGATGTTGACAGCCTGGGGTATCTTTCGCTCGAACGTTTACTCGACTCTGTGCCGAAAAAAGAAGGCGTTTCCTACTGCACGGCCTGTTTCAGCGGGAATTATCTTACACCCGTGGATGAACAGCCGGCGAAGGAAGAACACGAATCCTGAAGTCCGATGAGCGACCGGCTATGGACGATTTCCAACGTTCTCAGTCTCCTCCGGCTCATTCTGGTTCTGCCGGTCTGGCTCCTCCTCCGGTCGGATGCGGAGGAGGCGAGGCTCGCGGCGCTGGGGCTGATGGTAGCCGCCGCCGCAACCGATCTGCTCGACGGGTGGCTTGCACGGAAGCTCGGACAGGTCACGGAGACGGGGAAAATCCTCGATCCGCTCGCCGATAAGCTCGCGATCGGTGTGGTCTGTGCCGCTCTTGCCGCCCGGGGCATCGTTCCGGCGTGGTTTTTTCTTGCCGTCATCGTGCGGGACGTTCTGATTCTCCTCGGCGGGATCTACGTCCGGAAAACGCGGGGACTCCTCCTGCAATCCAACTACCCGGGGAAATGGGCCGCGGCGGCAGTCACCGTTTACCTCGTCGAACGGGTTGCTCTTTCCGGGGACCCCGGCGGGATCGGCGCCGCGCTTCTGATCATCGCCTCGGTCATGCTGGCGGTGTCCTTCGTTCTCTATCTCGGTCGTTTCACCTCAATTTGCCGGAAGCCCGTTTCCGCCCGATGAACGGCGGGCCCGCTCCGGTCCAGGATCAGGATCTATGGGATTTTTCGATAAATTCAAATTATCGCGTCTTACGGAGGGGCTTTCCAAAACCCGGGAGGCCCTTGTCGGCAAGGTCCAGAAGCTCATCTTCGGGAAAACGAAGATCGACGACACCCTGCTGGAGAATCTGGAAGAAATCCTGCTTGGAGCGGACGTCGGTGTTGCCACAACCACGCTGATCGTCGAGAACATCAGGGCGCGCGTGAAAAAAGAGCGCTACGAGGATGCGTCCGAGCTCGATCCTCTGCTCCGGTCGGAGATCCGCTCCCTGCTTGGATCCGGCAACGGGGCGGAAAGCGATCCCTTTACGATTCCTGCGGGGCACCGGCCTCACGTGATCATGATCGTCGGTGTCAACGGTGTCGGCAAGACGACCACGATCGGGAAGCTGGCGCATAACTACCGCAAGTCAGGCAAAGGGGTGGTCATCGGAGCGGCGGACACCTTCCGCGCAGCGGCCAACGAACAGCTCGAGATCTGGGCCTCCCGCGCCGGTGTCGACATGATCAAGCACGCCCACGGCGCGGACCCCGCCGCGGTTGCGTACGACGCGTACCAGTCGGCGGAGGCACATCACGCCGATCTCCTTCTCATCGACACCGCCGGAAGACTCCACACAAAAGTTCACCTCATGGAAGAGCTGAAAAAAATCCGACGGGTGCTTCAGAAGATATCGCCGGAAATCCCGCACGAAACGCTCCTGGTGCTCGACGCGAGTACCGGTCAGAATGCGATCCAGCAGGCGAAGCAGTTCGAACTTGCCGCCGGCGTGACCGGATTGATCCTCACCAAACTCGACGGCACTGCCAAGGGCGGCGTGGTTCTGGCGATCAACCAGGAACTCCGCCTCCCGGTCAAGTTCATCGGCGTCGGTGAACAGATCGACGATCTCCAGCCGTTCGACAAACAGGCCTTTGTCGACGCCCTTTTTGACAAACAATAAATGCGCCTCCGGTACGAACAGATCGATCTCCGGCTCAGACACGCCTTCACAATCACGCGCGGCTCCCGCGACACCGTGCCGGTCGTCATCGCCGCCATCGAACATGACGGCATCACCGGAGTGGGCGAGGCGTCGCCCTCCCAGCGCTACGGCGAGAATACCGGAACCGTCACCGCCTTCCTCGACCGTATCGATCTCTCCCGCTTCAACGATCCGTTCGATCTGGAGCCGATCCTGCGGGAGGTAAACGGTCTGTCGCACGGCGATGCCTCCGCAAAAGCCGCCGTCGACATAGCACTGCACGACTGGATCGGGAAAAAACTCCGCATTCCTCTCTGGAGAATCTGGGGATGCGCCGCTGAAGACGCCCCCGTAACCTCCTTTACGATCGGGATCGACACACCGGAAAAGATGCTCGCAAAAGCGCGGGAGGCGGCGGCATATCCCGTCCTGAAAGTCAAGGTCGGCGTGCCGAACGACCGGGAATATATCGCGCTCCTGCACGGCGCATCACGCCAGCGCCTCCGGGTCGATGCGAATGAGGGATGGCGGACACGCGAGGAGGCGCTGGAGGCGATTCTGCGGCTGGAAGAACTGGGAGTGGAATTCGTCGAACAGCCGATGCCCGCCGACCATCTTGCCGATACCGTCTGGCTCAGGGAGAGGGTCCATATTCCGCTGATTGCGGATGAGAGCGTCAAGACTGCGGCGGACATTCCGCTGATCAGCCAGGCCTTCGACGGCGTCAATATCAAACTGATGAAATGCGGGGGCCTGCGGGAAGCCCTCCGGATGATTCATACCGCCCGCTCACTCTCGATGAAGGTGATGCTCGGTTGCATGATTGAAAGTTCGGTCGCCATTTCAGCCGCGGCCCAGCTTTCCCCCCTTGTTGATTACGCCGATCTTGACGGAAACCTGCTGATCATCAATGATCCCTATCATGGTGTCGAAGTGAAGACGGGGAAACTGGTTCTCCGGAACCTGCCCGGTATCGGAGTGGAGAAACTGTCGTGAACGGCATCATCCATGTTCTTCCCGAACAGATTGCGAACAAGATCGCGGCGGGGGAGGTGGTTCAGCGGCCCGCCTCCGTCCTGAAGGAACTGATCGAGAATTCCCTCGATGCCGGGGCCTCCGAGATCACGGTCATTCTGAAGGATTCCGGGAAGGGACTGGTACAGGTTGTCGACAACGGAAGTGGTATGGGGCCGGAGGACGCCCGGCAGGCCTTTGGCCGGCATGCCACCAGCAAGATCTCGACCTATGAAGACCTGGGGAAAATCGGCACCTTCGGTTTCCGGGGGGAAGCGCTCGCCGCGATAGCGGCGGTCGCCCAGGTGGAGCTGAAAACCCGCCCGGCGGGTACACCGGTGGGTACAAAGGTGATTTTGCACGGCGGCACGCTGGTGGAATCGGGAGAGGATGCCGCCGCGCCGGGGACCTCGGTCGCCGTGAAGAATCTCTTTTACAATACGCCGGGGAGGAGAAACTTTCTCAAGAGCGATACGACGGAATTTCACCACTGTCTGGGGGTTGTCCAGCGGACAGCCCTTGCGTATCCCGGTCTGTCGATCACGATGTACAGTGACGGTGAAAAAATCATCTCACTCCCGTCGGGGGAACTGTTCCCGCGTCTCAGGACTCTGTTCGGCGAACGCCTTTCCGACTCGGTCTTTTACTTCGAGGAGGTGAACTCCTTTCTCGCGGTCCGGGGGTATCTCGGAAAACCGGCGTTTTTCAGAAAGACCCGATTCGAGCAGTACACATATCTCAATCGCCGTTCAATCACGAACAAGAGCGTCTCGTACGCCGTCGTCAAAGCATACGAACATCTCCTTGAGAAGGGGACGCATCCGTTCTTCATTCTTTTCCTCGACATCGATCCAGCGCGGGTCGATGTGAATGTCCATCCCGCGAAGATGGAGGTGAAATTCGAGGATGAATCCGCCGTCTACCGCCAGGTATTTCATGCGGTGCGGAAGGCGCTCGGTGCGCACGATCTGGTACCGGAAATGATCGTCCAGCCGGCCGGTGGAGCAGGGGATCGGCCTGTATTTTCAACACCGGGGGCGGTTCCCGCGACGGCGGGGAGAATCGTCGACTGGCGTGAGCTGATCCGGACGGGTGGTTCGCCGGGCGGTGAGAGCAGGTCTCCTGCCGATCTTCCCGGATCACCGCCGCCTGTCCCGGGGGAGGGAAATGTTCCCTCCCCGATCGAACTTCCCTCCGGCTTTACCGGAGGCGGCCTTGTCCAGCTTCACAATAAATATATTCTTCTCCAGACCTCTGCCGGCCTTCTCCTTATCGATCAGCACGCCGCCCATGAGAGGGTCATTTATGAACAGACGGAGGAGCGGTTCGGAAAACAGGAGTCGACCACCCAACAGCTCCTTTTTCCGATCGTCACCGAAATGAATCCCGGCGATATGGAGATCGTCCGGCTCCTCCTTCCTCATCTCGGCGAGCTCGGTTTTCAGGTGAAAATCTTCGGGCAGAATACCGTCATCCTCGACGGGGTTCCCCCCGAAATCAAACCCGGAACGGAACAATCCGTGCTGGAGGATCTTCTCGATCTCTACAAGGAGGACGAGCACTCGGTCGGACTCCCGCCCAAAGAACGGCTGGCGAAATCGTATTCCTGCAGGGCGGCCATCAAGGCGGGCGATCCGCTGAATCAGGCCGAGATGCAGGGGTTGCTCGATCAGCTGTTCGCCACCCGGCTCCCGTATGTCTGCCCCCACGGGAGGCCGGTAAGCATCAAGATTGCGCTATCCGAACTCGACAGACGCTTCGGCCGCTCTTCCTGAATCCGGAACAAACCGTCTCCGGGAAAAGTAGTATATTGAAGGAGGGAGGTCGGTCACTTGAACGGAAAGGATGCCCCGGGTGGAGCGATGATACGGCGTCTCGCATTCATACTTACCGGTTTCACGTTCTGGGTCTCGATTGCGCAGGCGGGAGTGCATGCTCCTGCCGATTCCGTCCGGTCATTGGTCCGCTCGCGTGTTCGCCCTTCTCCGCTCTCCTATCGTCTGCGGAACATCCCGTTTCCCTCTGGCGAGAGCCGCCCATCCGTCACTGCCCATCACCCGACGACGGCAGGACGGAACGGAACGGCGCCGTCTCTTCCCCCGGGCAATTTCACCGCAACGCAATCGTCACGGGAGAGCGTATCCGTTGCATGGGTCCGGCATTACGGATCGAATGCCATTCCCTCCGCCGATTATCCCGATGCCATGGCGGCCGATTCCTCGGGTAATCTCTACGTGACCGGATCGAGCGACCGCACCTACAGTGACGGCGATATCGTAACGCTGAAGTACACCCCGGCGGGCGTTCTCCGGTGGGAAGCCCGGTACACAGCGCCCGGAGGTTCCTACGCGGAAGGGTTTGCGCTCGCCGTCGATTCCTCAAAAAATGTCTACGTCACCGGCTTTCAGACCGATCCGCTCGCGGGCAGAATTCTCGTTCTTCTGAAATATGATTCGCTCGGACATCAGCAGTGGATGCACACAAACGGCGGAGGAAGCGACAGCGACAATGTCGGGATCGGGATCGTCGTCGACCCCGTCGGTAACAGTTATATCCTCGGATACTCTTATTCACGCCAGACCGATTACGACATCGTCCTTCTTGCATACACCCCGGCGGGGGATCTCCGGTGGATCCGCCGTTTCGATGGAATCGCCCACGGTACCGATCTCCCCGCGGCGGTCGTCCTGAACCGTTCCTGCACACGGGTGGCCGTGACCGGCACCACGCAGGGCGCGGGAGGCGATCTCGACATCGTCACGGCGCAATATGACGCCGCCGGATCCGAAATCTGGCATTCATTCTATGCTTCGCCGGGCAACGACCAGGCCTTCGGCCTCGTCTCCGACAAAGGCGATACACTCACGGTTGCGGGGATATCCGACCAATCGGGCCAGAGGAAACAGTACCTCCTGGTCCGCTATGCCCCGGACGGCAGTCAGCTCTGGACGTCTCTCTATGCCGGACAGTACGCGGGAGAAAAAATACTGACCGGAGTGGCGCTGAACGCGGTCGAGGACATTATCGTCACCGGTGTGCTGACTCCCTCCACGAATCCGGATTATCTCACGGTCCGGTTCGATCATACCACTGGCGCGATCCGGTGGGAGATAAAATACGACAACACCAATCATGGGTCCGATTATCCGATCGGGCTTGTCGTCTCCCCGGAGGGATCCATTTATGTGACCGGTACTTCCAGATACGGTTCCCAGGACCCCTTCTCTTTTCTGACAATCAAATATGATTCAACCGGACATGAACTGTTCGTGGCACGGTATAATATCAGCGGAAACGATGTGTATACATCGAACATCGTCTCCGACAATACGGGAAACGTCTATGTCTGCGGTGCGGCCGTCGGCCGCAATTATGACATTCTCATCCTGAAGTACCGTTCGAATCTCCGCGGCGACTGGTCGGCGGTCTTCGGCAACGGGGAGAACCGGGCCGTTCCGGGGACCTTCCTCACAGACCGGTCGGGAAATTCATACATGAGCGGCTGGGACGGGACCGCGCTGTTTGCCAGGAAGGCGGATAATATCTCCCATCCGGTCTGGGCGCTGACCGTTCCCGGTCTCGTCGACGCCCGGACGGTCGGATCGGTGCTCGACCCGAACGGTGATCTCTACCTTGCGGGTTCGATCCGCAACACAGCCGGAAACCTGGATATTCTGACCGTCAAAATTTCCCCGCTGGGGGAGCTTCTCTGGACCCGCACTTACGACGGGCCGGATGCGGGGGATGATGCCGGAGTGGCCATCGGGCTCGATTCCACCGGCAATGTGCTGGTGACCGGGTCGAGTCATTCCCCGGCGACACTTGACGATATCGTCCTTCTGCGCTATAAACCCGACGGCACCCTCCGCTGGGTGTCACGCTACAATTTTCCCTATGATCATGATGATGATCCGGTTGATCTGGCAATCGACGGGGCCGGCAACAGCTATGTGGCCGCGACCATTGTCCGGCCGGTAAGCTCCTACGATATCGCACTGCTGAAATTCGATTCGCTCGGCGGCCAGCGGTGGGTGAGATTCTACAACGGCACGGGAGGGGGGATCGATCAGGCGAAGGCAGTTCTGCTGAACCGGTACGATTCCCTGTATGTGGTCGGAAACAGCTACAGCGGGCCGACGGGTACCGATATCGTTCTGCTGAAGTACGATACCGCCGGAACGCAGGCATGGGTATCCCGCTATTCTGGGGGCGGGTCGAACTCCGACCAGCCGACCGGACTTGCGATCGACAGCACCGGATGCCCGGTGGTTGTCGGGGTCTCCACACACCAGACAACGGGCATCGACTGCATCACGATCAAATTCGATCCGAACGGGACCGTCATCTGGGAGGCGGAGTACGACGGGCCGACCCACGGCAATGACATCGCCCAGGGCGTCACGATCGACCGCCTCGGAAGCGTCTATGTCGGCGGCACAAGCCTTGGCGTCGGGACGGGGAACGACATGATCACGATACGGTACACATCCGACGGCTGGCTGGATTGGGTTCAGCGCTTCAACGGCGAGGCGAATCTGGATGACGGAACCGTCGGGATCATGAACGATTCGATCGGCAATGTCTATCTCGGCGGAACGAGCGAGAACGATTCCGGCGGCGTCGACGCGGTATTCCTCAAGTATTCCTCTCCGATCATCGAATACTGGCCGGTGGAGTATGACGGACCGGGAACCAGCAACGACAGTCCGGTCGATCTGGCCATCGATCCGGCCGGGAACGCCGATATCGCGGCCACGGGCGGGGGAGATTATGCGAGCCTGTTCTACGAAATCATGCAGTACGGACCGGACGGGGGAGATCACTGGCACTCACAGTACAACGGCGGCGGTTCCCAGGTGAATGTGCCTGTTGCAATATCGGTCGACAATACCGGGGGACCGGTCGTCACCGGTCTGACCCAGCAGGGGCTCTCAAATTATGACTTCGGAACGATCGCCTATACGCAGGACGGGACCGTGCGCTGGATTCAGCTCTATACCGGACCGACGAACGGGATCAATTTCCCGAGCGTAATCGCCTGCGCACCGAATCAGACCATCGGCATCGCAGGATACACGCTCGTGAACGGCGCGCAGTACGATTTTGCGCTTGCCTCCTACACGCTCGACGGATCCCGGCGATGGAACTCGACCTATGACGATCCGGGAGGGGGCAACGATGTCGTTACCGCGGCCGTGACGGATCCCGGAGCGAATACCTACCTCACGGGTCTCGTCTCGGGCGGCGGGATTCCGATGAATTGGGAAACCGTCAAGTTCGACTCCGGCGGAACCGTCCGCTGGGCGGTGACGTATGACGGTCCGGACCACCTCGATGACCGTGCGGTCGCCATTGCCCGCGATTCCGCCGGATCGCTGTTTGTCACCGGCTGGTCCGCTGGCGCCCTCACTGAGCACGACATCGCCGTCGTGAAGTATGATTCCGGCGGGCAGAAGCTGTGGGATGCGCGATACGACGGCCCCGCCCACGATCGGGACGAGCCGGTGGCGATCGCCGTCGACCGGAACGGTTTCGTGGATGTTGCGGGTATCAGTTATGATGCCTCCTTCAGCACCCCGGAGATTGTTCTTCTGCAGTATTCTCCGGGCGGAACGCTCCAATGGAGCCGCAGGTTCGCGGCCGATACGGGTTCGGACAATATCCCCGCGGCAATGGTGCTCGATACGGCCGGCAATTGGTATCTCACAGCCTCGTTCACCGATCCCGGCTCCACAAGCGGCGTGATCACGCTTAAATTCTCCCCGGACGGCACACTTCTCTGGTCCTCGCGGTACCGCGAGTCGTCGGGTCTCGCATGCACTCCTGCCGGTCTGGCCATCGATCACGCCGGGAACCTGGTCATCGCGGCCTCGACGAAGGGAAGCCAGTGGAGCGTCATCACCGCGATCGGGTATCTTCTTCACGGCACCGACGCAGTTCCGGGAAGCGCATCTCTTCCAGCCAGATTCCGTCTCGACAGGAACTATCCGAATCCGTTCAACCCATCGACGAACATAGGCTACGCCCTTCCGGTCAGATCACGTGTCCGTATCGAGGTCTGCAACATGCTCGGTCAGGCGGTCCGGACCCTGGTCGACAGGGAGGAGCCTGCCGGTCTGTACAGCGAAAATTTTACCGCCGGGTCCCTCGCATCGGGCGTCTATTTCGTGAGAATGCGTGCCGAACGATTCGACGGAGCTTCACCCTTCGTTGCCTCCGAAAAAATCCTCCTTTTGAAATAGGTACCGGTGCCCGCCGTCAATCTTTTCTTGTAAATCCCGCCGTAAATCCCTATACTGACGGTGACAGTGTGCCAGGGTACTGCCGATTGATTCCATAATCATTGGAGTATTATGCGGAATAGGGGTCTGTTCATTGTCGCGGGATGCCTGTGTTGTGTCTTGTGGTGCCGCACCAGCATGTTCAGTCAGGGGAGTGGCGGCGAAACCGCCGGTGAGACGACAATCGGACCGGCAGCCATCCGGCAATCCACCGCAGAGATCATGGCCTCTCCGGCTACCCCATCGGGCGGAACCGGGGCGATCCGGCTCTCCCTCGAATTCGACGTCGATCGCGAGCATCTTCCGCAGAATCCGGCTTCCCCGGCGGCCGCAGTCTGGCCTCCGCTGACATCCCCGCTCAAACCGCCGGCCGGCGGATCGCTCTACTCCCCGCAGCTTGTTGCGCTCTCCTTTCTCGGAACGCAGGTCTCTGAAACCTATTCGGTACCACCGGACGCAATGGGTGCGATCGGACCGACGCAGTATATCGTCGCGGTGAACGGGCGCATCCGGACATTCGCCAAAAGCACAGGAACGGCGGACGGAGTCCTCGACAAGGATATGGATACCTTCTTCCAGTCGGTGATGACGCCCCCGGTTTCATCAAATTACACCTCGGATCCGAGGATCCGCTACGATCGGCTGTCGAAAAAATGGTTCGTTATCATGCTCGACATTCCGGGGGGGAAGGCGACACAGGCGAACAGGATCATGATCGCGGTGAGCGACAGTGGCACGATCACATCCTCCAGTGTATGGAGCTTTTTCTACATCAGTGCCAGCACGACCGATTTCGCCGATTATCCGACCCTCGGGATCGACAGGAATGCGCTCTATATCGGCTGTAATCTCTTCAAACTTTCCGGCGGAAATTATGATGGCACAAACGGCTACGTGGTGCAGAAAAGCTCCATTCTGGGATCGGGACCGATCGTCTCGACCAGATTCACCGCACTGACGACCGCAGGCGGGAGCGGTCCGTACACTCCGCAGGGCGCTGATAACTTCGATACGACGGCGTCCTACGGCTATTTCATCGGCTGTGATAATTCCTCCTTCGGACTTCTTCAGATTCGTCGGATCACCAATCCGGGAAGCGGATCGCCGACCATCTCCGCCAACATTCCGCTCACCGTCCCGAACACCTACACGCCGCTCAATGTTCCGCATCTCGGGAATACCTACGGCACCAAGGGAGAGCTTGACGCCATCGACGACCGGTGCTTCATGGCGGTGATACGGAACGGATCTCTCTGGACGGTCCAGAATCTTGCGGTGTCCAACACCGGTGTGGCGGGCGCTTCCGGGACGCGTGATGGCATCCGCTGGTATCAGATACAGAACATCGATGCAACCCCGTCGCTGGCACAGTCCGGGACGGTGTACGATCCGTCGCTTCCGAACGACGGGACAAAACGATCGTACTGGATGCCGTCCATCATGATCTCCGGTCAGGGGCATGCGGCAATGGCGTTTACGACCGCGGGAGCCAGCGAATATGCCAATGCCGGAACGAACGGACGTCTGTCCGGCGATGCCGCCGGAACGATGCAGAGTGCGTATCTCTACACATCAAGCACCACCGCATACAATCCGACATTCGACACCGGCACCTCCGGGGCGCGCCGCTGGGGGGATTATTCGTATGTCAGCGTCGATCCGGATGACGACATGACCATGTGGACGATCGCGGAGTTCTGCAACAGCACAAATTCGTACGGGGTTCAGATCGCCAAACTGCTCGCTCCGGGTCCCGCTGCGCCCGCCGCGGCGGTTCCGCAGATCGTGGCGGTCGGCAGTGATACTTCCATCGTCGTCACGGGAACAACCTCCGGAGGGACGGGATTTTTCGAGCCGGGTGCGGCTTTTCCGCACCATCTCACCGCGGTCGTCAACGGGGGAGGGGTGACGGTGAATTCCATCACCTATTCAGGACCTTCTTCCGTCACACTCCATGTGAGTATCGCCGCAAATGCGGCCGGCGGCGGGAGAACCATCACGATAACAAATCCGGACGGCCAGTCGGCCACGAGCAGTGGACCGCTCATAACAATAAATGCAAACTGCAGTCCGATATCGCTTTCCCCCGGAGTTCTCCCTGCGGGATATGTGTCGGCGACGTATCGGCAGCAGGTCTCCGCCTCAGGAGGCACATCCCCCTACCATTATGCGGTCACATCGGGATCGTTGCCCCCGGGCATCGCTCTCTCCGGCTCGGGTCTGATCTCCGGAAAGAGTTCGTCGATCGGGATGTTCGGTTTCACGGTCACAGCGACCGATTCGCTCGGGTGCACCGGGAACAGTTCCTTTTCGCTCCAGATGCTGGCCTGTCCGGGAATCTCGGTCCAGCCTCTCCAGCTCCCGACGGCGGTTTCAAATGCATCGTACTCACAGCTTCTGACCGCATCGGGCGGGACCCCGCCGTACACATTCACCGTGAGCGGAGGGACACTCCCATCCGGTCTCGCACTTTCATCGTCGGGCCTGATATCGGGCCGGCCCGGAAGTCATGGCGCATCGATATTCACCGTCGCGGTCTCCGATTCGGACAGCTGTTCCGCCGCTGTGCCTGAGACGCTGATGGTCGTCTGTCCCGTTCTGACGATCGCTCCGACCGTTCTTTCCGGCGCCTCCGCCGGATTGCCGTATCACGTTCTCTTTACGGGGAGCGGCGGGAAAAGTCCCTATCTTTTCTCCAGGTCGGCCGGACAACTGCCGCCGGGGCTGGCGCTCTCGGCCGGCGGATCGGTCGACGGCACGGTGACAGGACAAGGGACTTTTGTTTTCGACATTACGATGACCGATTCACTCGGATGTACCGCCGTTCTGCACGACAGCATCAGCAGTGCATGCCAGGTCCTCTCCGTGGTACCGGCTCTTCTGCCGAAGGGAAACATCCACATCACCTATGCTGAATCGCTTCATCTGCCCGGCGGGTTTCCGCCGGTCGCGTGGAATCTTGTTTCCGGAGTAGTTCCGGCGGGGATGACTCTTACCCCGCAGGGGGTTCTCACCGGTATTCCCCAGACCGGCGACAGCAGTGTCATTACCGTCTCGGCAACCGATTCGATCGGATGTACCGCTCAGGCCGCACTCACACTCTGGATCGATACGCTCTCGCTTGCGGAGGCGTCGGTAGCCGTACTGAACGGCTGGAATCTGGTATCGGATCCCTTTGCCGGACCGCATGATTCGATTACCGACATCTATCCCGCCGCGATCAGCGACGCGTTCAGCTACGGCGGGGGAGCGTATCATGTGACCGACATCCTGGCGCCGCTGAGCGGGTACTGGCTCCGATTCGATTCCTCCGAAGCGGTCCACCTGATCGGCCCGCCGATTCAGAACGATTCCATCGCCGTCGCGGACGGATGGAACCTCATCGGTTCCTTTTCCTCTGCGGCCCCTTTCGGAGCGCTTCAGGGCGTCGGCACCTCGATCGGATCCCTCCTGTACGAATACCGGAACGGATATCAGCCGGTCGATACCATCGCACCCGGCGGAGGATACTGGATCAAATGCAACGGGCCGGGCGTGCTCGCTCCCCCGGCGGGGTCGGGCGTTCCCGGCAAAGCCCGCATTCCGTTTTCCGCCACTCGCTCCATTCCCGGTCATGAGCTTATCATCCATGACGCCGCAGGAGGATCCGCCACGCTGACCGCGGCCGTTTATCGCTTCAGCCCCGCGGAGCGCGCACTCCTGAGTCTGCCGCCGCTCCCGCCCGGAGGGGGATTCGACGTCCGGTTCAGTACGGGTTCGCAGACGGCCGATATCGATTCCGGCGCCGCGACCGTCGTGCAGGCGGTGTTCCTGCAGTCGGAACACTACCCGCTGACGCTGGTCGCGCGCACGGCCCCGGGGACATCCCGCCTCTCGCTCCGCATCGCCGGCGCCGACGAGCGCCGGATGAGAACTCCGCTGGACAGCCTCACGATCGGTGATCCGTCCGTCCGGTCGGTGAGTCTGATCATCCGGAAGCAGGCATCGGCCCCGGCGGCGTACCGGTTGTACGACAATTACCCGAATCCGTTCAATCCCAGCACCACCGTCGGTTTCGATCTTCCGGTCCGGTCGCAGATCCGCCTTGGCGTCTACAACACTCTCGGCCAGTTCGTGGCGGAACTGGCGAACGATGAGCGGAGCGCCGGTTACTACCAGGTCGTATGGAACGGCAAGCTGGGGAACGGCGCCGAGGCGGGAAGCGGCATCTACTTTGTCCGCCTGGATGCCGTGTCGGCCGATGGCCCCGGCGATCATTTTTCCGGGGTCAGAAAAATAGTTTTGCTCCGCTGACCGGTTCACGATGAACGCGGAAACTGCGGGCAACGGTGTTCTCTGGTACCTCGTCTTTCTTCTTTCGGTCACCTGTCACGAGGCGGCCCACGCCTATGCCGCGCACCTGCTCGGAGATTCGACCGCTTATCGCGGAGGCCAGGCGAGCCTGAACCCCCTGCCGCATATCCGGCGCGAACCGTTCGGAACGGTGATCGTCCCGATTGTCGCCTATCTTTCGGGAGGATGGATGTTCGGCTGGGCGAGCGCTCCGTACGACCCCGTCTGGTCGGATGAACATCCCCGGAGGATGGGGGCGATGTCGCTGGCCGGACCGCTTGCGAATCTGTTCCTTTTTTTCCTCGCCTTCGGCATACTCAGAGGGGGACTGGCCGCCGGAGTTCTGCGCCAGCCGGAATCGGTCTCGTTCATCAGGACTGCGGTAGCGGTTAATGAATCAGGTCTTGCGGGTCCCGCGGCGATGTTTCTGAGCGTCCTCTTCTCGCTCAATATACTTCTCTGCTGTTTCAACCTTCTTCCCGTACCGCCGCTCGACGGCAGGGGGATCGTCGCCATTCTGCTTCCGGCGAAAACTGCGCGGGAGGTGATGCGGTTCCTCCGGCACCC
>DATKPE010000057.1:0-129859 GCA_035524335.1 Bacteroidota bacterium | reverse complement strand
CCGGGCTGTTCAAAACTCCAGCGAGGTGAGTGGCTGGTCTTTTTCCCCGTATCCCCTGAAATATTGCGTAATTATCGTTTTTTTCGTACGTTATAAGCGCAAACCCATGACACTCATTCCGGAATCCGGTCTCTTCAGCGTTCTGTTCGCCGTTCTTATGGGGTACTGCGTCGGGTCTGTGCCGACGGCGTACCTTGCGGTGAAACGGAAGGCGAAGATCGATATCCGGTCTGCCGGTACGGGAAATGTCGGTGGAATGAACACCTACGACGTCACCGGTTCCGTCCCCCTCGCAGTGCTGGTTGTCGCGGTCGACTGCGGCAAGGGAATTGCGGCGGTGCTCCTTGGTTCCTTATTAACAGGGGGCGATCCCGTCGCGGCCGGTTCTGCCGGCGTAGCCGCGGTCGCGGGGCATACGTACTCCCCCTGGATCGGCTTTCACGGCGGCCGGGGACTCGCGACAGCGGCGGGTGTTCTGCTGGTTATCGGGTGGTTCGTCGTCGTCATCTGGCTCGCGGCATGGGCCATCGGTTACGGTTATTCAAAAAACATTCATCTTGCAAACGGCATCGCAACGATCTGCGGACCGGTCGTGCTCGCATTCATGCCCGGCCGGATGGAATCGTCGCTTCTGACCGCTGGATTTTCACCGGCCCGGCTCATGCTTGTCGTGCTCGTGCTTTCATCGATCATCATCATACGTCATATCCGGCCTTTCAGAGAACTCCTTCAATCCCATCATAACAGATCGACATCATCATGACATCATTGTCCATTGCGGAGCTGAAAGAAATGGCCCGCCAGATCCGGCGCGACATCATCAAGATGCTCCTGACCTCGAAATCGGGTCACTCGGGCGGTCCCCTCGGACTCGCCGATATCTTTACCGCGCTCTATTTTCATCTCCTGAACATCGATCCCGCGAAGCCGAAAATGGAGGGAAGGGATTATTTCTTTCTCTCGGCGGGGCATCTCTGTCCCGTCTGGTATGCAACCCTCGCCCGCCGCGGTTATCTCCCGCTGGCGGAACTCGGAACGCTCCGGAAGCTGAACACACGCCTCCAGGGGCATCCGGCGCCCGCCCATACGCATGGTCTTCCCGGCATTGAAATCGCCTCCGGCGCACTCGGACAGGGTCTCTCGACCGCTGTCGGCTGTGCGCTGGGACTGAGACTCGACGGCAAGCCGAATTACGTCTACGTCCTTCTCGGCGACGGTGAACTGGACGAAGGCCAGGTCTGGGAGGCGATGATGACGGCAGGCCATCATAAAACCTCTAATCTCATCGCCATTGTCGACCGGAACCACTGTCAGATCGACAACCGGACGGAGAAGGTGATGGAGATCGAGCCGCTTGCCGATAAATGGAAATCGTTCGGGTGGGACGTCCTCGAGTGCAACGGCAACGACATCGAACAGTTCATCGCGACCGCACAGCAGGCACGGAATCTTCAGGGAAAACCGAAGGTGATCATCGCCCATACATATATGGGCAAGGGCGTATCGTTCATGGAGGACGATTATAAATGGCACGGGGTTCCGCCCAACGACGAACAGGGGAAACAGGCGCTCACCGAGCTCGCCCCGACCCGGTTCGGCGATTTTACCCGCTTCCCCTGGGAGGACCAGTCGGTCCGGCTTGCCCACAACTGACAGATCACCGACTCAACAGGAAGATACGACATGGCGAAATTTACATCAGTGGAAATGAAAGCAACGCGGCTCGGTTTCGGCGAGGCCCTCGTCGAACTTGGAAGGGAGAATCCCGACGTGGTGGTGCTGGGGGGCGACGTCAGCGGTTCGGTCCGCACCGACCTGTTCATGAAGGAGTTCCCGGACCGGTTCTTCAGCGTCGGCATCGCGGAACAGGATATGATGGGCACGGCGGCCGGTCTCCTCGTGGCCGGCAAGATTCCGTTCGCATCGACGTACGGGGAATTCGCGGTCGGCAGACCGTTCGATCAGATCCGGCAGTCGATCGCCTACAGCAACCTTCCCGTCAAAATCTGCGCCTCCCACTGCGGCATCACCGTGGGCCCCGACGGCGCGACGCATCAATCGCTCGAAGACATCGCGATCATGCGCGCCCTGCCGCACATGACGGTCGCCTCACCGTGCGATTATCACCAGGCGCGGAAGATGGTGAAGGGATCGGTCGCATGGAACCGGCCGATCTACATACGGTTTTTCCGCGATAACACGCCGGTGTTCACCGATCCGTCGGCGTCCTTCACCTTCGGCAGAGCGGATACGCTCATCGCGGGAACGGATGTGACCGTCATCGCCGTCGGACTGCAGGTCTGGGAGGCGATCCTCGCCGAGGAGATCCTTGCAAAGGAGGGGATCAGCGTCCGGGTCGTCAACATGCACACGATCAAGCCGCTCGATACGGCCGCCGTCCTGAGCGCCGCAAAGGAGACGGGGGCGATCGTGACGGCCGAAGATCACCAGCGGCAGGGGGGACTGGGCGGAGCGGTCGCGGAGTACCTTGCCGCGGAACTGCCGACTCCCCAGGAGTTTGTTGCGGTCAACGATACGTTCGGCGAGTCCGGTCCGGGGGCCGATCTGATGAAAAAATACGGGGTCGACCGCACCGCGATCGTCGGCGCAGTCCGGAAAGTGCTCCTCCGCAAGAAATAAGTCACACCCACACGCCGGAGATTGTCACTCATGCAGAGAAAATACTTCCTTCTGTTTCTCATCTTCGCCATCCCGCTGGCGGTCGGGGTTCTCGCCGGTTATTCGATCGGTCACAGGCAGTCTGCGAATGATCAGCCCGGGGAACATCCGTCGACGCCGGCCATGACCGCCGCCTTCAGCACGGGGGATGAACGGGACAGCGTGTCGGATGCAGTCGGTTCCCATCGCCGGAACGCGATTACCCGGGTTGTGGCCGCGTCCACTCCCGCGGTGGTCGGCATCAACGTCACCGAGGTTTATACCTATACGGCGCGCGATCCCTGGGGCGATCCGTTCTGGAGCCAGCTGTTCGGCCGGAACAGGGTCTACCAGCAGGAAGTGAAGGGGCTCGGCTCCGGATTTCTGATCTCCTCCGATGGCTACGTGCTGACGAACGACCACGTCGCGGGGAACGCGAAGGAAATTACCGTCACCCTGACCAGCAAGGAAAAGTTCAAGGCGAAGCTGGTCGGAACGGACCGCGTCTCCGATATCGCCCTTCTCAAGATCGAGGGGAACAATCTTCCGTACCTGCGTCTCGGCAACTCGGATGACGTCATCATCGGGGAATGGGCCATCGCGATGGGGAATCCGTTCGGCCTCTTCGACATCAACGACAAGCCGACCGTCACGGTCGGGGTGATCAGCGCCACCGGTGTGAACCTGGACGCGCAGGAGGGCCGTTATTACCGGGGGATGATTCAGACCGATGCGGCGATCAATTCCGGCAACAGCGGCGGCCCGCTTCTGAATGCGGTCGGGGAAGTGATCGGGGTAAACGCGATCATCCTGAATCCGAGCGAGAACAACGGCGGGGTCGGAACGAACATCGGCCTCGGTTTCGCCATCCCCATCAACCGGGTCAAGAACGTCGTGGAGGAACTGAAAAAGAAGGGAAAGATCGAACGGAATCTCTGGACCGGACTCGAAGTGCAGAACGTCGATGTCCGCGTGGCGAGATATTTCGGGCTGCCGAAAGCGGAGGGGGTGATCGTGAGCGACGTCGTGAGGGAAAGCCCCGCCGAAAAAGCAGGGTTCAAGCCGGGCGACATCATCATCGAGGCGAACGGCGAAAAGATCGCGACCGATCAGGACATCACCTCGCTTCTCATCGATGCCCGCGCCGGGGACATCATGAAAATGAAGGTTATCCGGGAACGGAAAACCATTGCGCTTGATCTCCGGCTCGAAAAGGGTCCGCAATGATTCCCCGGTATACGCGGCACGCGATGGGGCGCATCTGGTCGGAGGAGAACAAGTTCCGGACCTGGCTCGAGGTCGAAGTCCTGGCGTGCGAGGCGCAGGCCGAGCTCGGCGTCATTCCGGCGGAAGCTGTCGCCGTCATCCGCGCAAAGGCGGCCTTCGATATCGCGCGGATCTCGCAGATCGAAGCGGAGGTACAGCACGACGTCATCGCGTTTCTGACGGCCGTGGGGGAACACGTCGGGCCGGAAGCGCGGTACATTCATTACGGCATGACGTCGTCCGATGTGCTCGACACCGGACTGGCGGTCCAGATGAAGCAGGCGGGAGAGCTTCTGCTTGATGGGCAGAGGAAACTTCTGTCGGTTCTCCGTCGGCGGGCGAAGGAGTTCCGGTCGACGATCATGGTCGGGCGGACCCACGGCGTGCATGCCGAGCCGACCTCGTTCGGTCTGAAGCTCGCTCTCTGGCACGACGAGACGCGCCGGAACATCGAGCGGCTCGAACATGCCGTGAAGACGATCGCCGTCGGTCAGATTTCGGGGGCCGTCGGCACGTTCGAACATCTCGATCCCCGCGTCGAACAGTACGTCTGCGGCCGGCTCGGACTCGCGGCGGCGCCGGTGTCGACGCAGGTCCTCCAGCGCGACCGCCATGCGGAGTTCCTGACGGCCATCGCCATTGCGGGCTGTTCGCTCGAAAAATTCTCCACCGAGATCAGGCATCTGCAGAAAACGGAAGTCCGGGAGGCGGAAGAGTACTTTTCACAGCGGCAGAAAGGTTCCTCCGCCATGCCGCACAAGCGGAATCCGATAACCTGCGAGCGAATCGCGGGCCTGGCCCGCATCCTCCGCGGCAACGCCCATGCATCGCTCGAAAATGTGGCGCTCTGGCACGAGCGCGATATCACGCATTCCTCCGTGGAGCGCATCATCGTCCCGGACAGCTGTATTCTCCTCGATTATATGACCGATGCGTTCACCCGGATCATGGACAAGCTCCACGTCTATCCGGAGATGATGCTCCGGAACCTCGGGCTGACGCGCGGCCTGATCTTTTCGCAATCCGTTCTCCTCGCGCTCACACGGCGGGGAATGAGCCGGGAGGCGGCCTATGCGCTCGT
The DNA here is from genome assembly GCA_035524335.1 of Bacteroidota bacterium. Lineage (GTDB taxonomy): Bacteria > Bacteroidota > Ignavibacteria > UBA10030 > SZUA-254 > DATKPE01. The sequence continues at coordinate 124,854 of DATKPE010000057.1, read as the reverse complement.
GCAGAAACATGCGATGAACACCTGGAGTTCCGATGCCCAGTTCCGGGATCTGCTGTCGGCGGATCCGGAGGTGACCCGGTACCTCAGCGCGAAGGATTTTGATGAATTGTTCGACCTCAGGAAAAGTCTCAAACACGTGAACGAAATATTCGCCCGTTGCGGCATCGAATAAGGAGTGAAGTATGAAAAAATTTCAAAATTTCATCGGCGGGAAGTGGTGTGACGCAAAATCAGGGAGAACGTTCGAGAACCGGAATCCCGCCCGCTGGGATGAGGTGGTCGGGACGTTCCCGAAATCGGCAAAGGAGGATGTCGACGAAGCGGTGGCGTCCGCCCGGAAGGCGTTCGACGGGTGGCGGCTGATGCCGGCGCCGCTCCGCGGCGATATCCTCAAGAAAGTCGGCGACATCATGGTGCGGCGCAAGGAGGAAATTGCCGCCCAGATGACCCGGGAGATGGGAAAAGTTCTGGTGGAAACCCGGGGAGACGTTCAGGAAGGGATCGATACGGCCTATTATGCCGCGTCCGAGGGCCGCAGGCTCTTCGGCGCGACCGTCCCCTCCGAGCTTCCGAACAAGTTCAACATGGCGATCCGGGTCCCGATCGGCGTGGCGGGAATCGTGACGCCCTGGAATTTCCCGATGGCGATTCCGACCTGGAAGATTTTTCCCGCCCTGCTCTGCGGGAACACCATCGTGTTCAAGCCGGCGTCCGATACGCCCGCGACCGCCACGACGCTGGTGGAGATCCTCCTCGAAGCCGGCGTCCCCCCGGGGGTGATCAACATCGTGCACGGCGGCGGAGGGGAAGTCGGTATGGCCATTGTGGACCACCCCGACGTCGATCTGGTGAGCTTCACCGGTTCGACCGCGGTGGGAAAAAAGATTTCGGAGCTTGCGAGCCGGAATCTGAAGCGTGTCTCTCTCGAACTCGGCGGAAAAAACGCCCAGATCGTCATGGACGATGCGGACCTCGGGCTGGCGCTGGAGGGGGTCCTCTGGGGCGCGTTCGGCACCACCGGCCAGCGATGCACCGCCACCAGCAGGCTGATCCTCCATGAGAAAATTCATGACGAGTTCGTCGGCATGCTCGTCGAACGGACGAAAAAACTCCGCCTCGGCGACGGGCTTCTGCCGACAACCGACGTCGGCCCCTGCATTAACGAGGCTCAGCGCTCCACCGACCATTCATATGTCGAGATCGGCCTTGCCGAGGGGGCAAAACTGATGATAGGAGGCTCCATCGCCAAAGGACCGGGCCTCGACAACGGATGGTTCTATCAGCCGACGATCTTTACCGGCGTGAAGCCCTCCATGCGGATCGCGAAGGAGGAAATATTCGGTCCCGTGCTCTCCGTCCTCCGGATCCGTTCGCTCGACGAAGCGGTGAATGTTCTCAACGACACCGTCTACGGTCTCTCCTCGTCGATTTATACGAGGAACGTGAACGACGCATTCCGCGCCATCCGCGACATCAGGGCCGGCATCACGTACATCAACGGGCCGACGATCGGTGCGGAAGCCCATATGCCGTTCGGCGGCGTCAAGCAGACAGGAAACGGTCATCGGGAAGGGGGATGGACGGTCTACGATTTCTTCTCCGAATGGAAAGCGGTCTATGTCGATTACAGCGGCAAGCTCCAGCGGGCCCAGATCGATACGGAAACAGCCTGATACGGGAAATGCCGGATCGGACAGAAGGCCCTCGGAAGAGGGCCTTGCTGTTTATGGGGAACCGCGGCCTGATGTTCAGACTGGAATCGAAATCCGGAAGCGGTGAGTGATCCCGGGCACTGCCGCCTTGAGGGCTGGACGGGAATTAGGTAGAATTCAGGAGGAGGTTCCGGGAGGCGATCACGCGATTCTTCCGGCCGGAGCTCGATCCGGTGGAACATCTTCGGAAATCGTCAGTTCCGGGATTGCATGAATCTCACCGCCGGATCCTGATAATCGATCGGATTTTGTATATTGATCAGAGCGTAATTCCGCATCCGATGAAACGGACAGCGAAAGCGCTTAACACGTGCACCAGCCGACCGTTCATTCATTCAGGGGGTTGTATGAAAACCTTTCAGCGTCGCATCGCCGTCCTTCTTCTCCCATGCGTTTTCTTCACTGCGAACCTCTGGTCCCAATGGTCCCAGACGAACGGCCCGTACGGCGGCTATATCTATGCGCTTGGCACGAGCGGGGGATATCTCCTCGCAGGCACGCACGGCGCGGGGGCCTACAGGTCGGGCGATAATGGTCAGAGCTGGAGTGTGGCGAGCCAGGGGCTCGTCACGCCCCATGTCTACGCGTTTCTGACGGTGGGATCGACCCTCTTCGCCGGCTGTCCCGGCACGGGCGGCGGCGTCTGGGCGTCGACCGACAACGGCGGCACCTGGACGGCGTCCGGCACGGGAATCTACAGTACTGAAGTCTACGGGCTGGCCGCCATCGATACCAGCATTTTCGCCGCCACCCTCTACGGCGGCATCTTTCTCTCCACGAACAACGGCGCGTACTGGACGCCGGTCGATGCGGGCCTCGGGACGACCTCTGTCTGGACCGTCGCCGCCGACGGCGGAAACCTGCTGGCCGGAACCTACGGCGGGGGCGCCTATGTCTCGACCGACCTCGGGACAAGCTGGACCGAATCCGATTCCGGCATCACGAACAAGTACGTCGAACAATTTGCGGTCAACAGCGCCGGCATCTTCGCCGGCACATTCGGCTCGGGTGTCTTTCTCTCAACCGACCATGGCGCCCATTGGAATCCGGTGAATACCGGGATGACCGATCTCTACATCCGCGCGCTGATCGCTGACGGATCGAACCTCTATCTTGGCAGTGACGACGGCGTATTTCTGTCGACCGACAACGGCGGCCACTGGTCCGCGATGAACAGCGGTCTCGCGAACCTGCAGATCCGCTCGCTGATCCGGAGCGGCGCCTGGCTGTTCGCCGGAACCAACGGAGGCGGTCTGTTCGGCTCCTCCGACGGCGGCACGACATGGCATGAGCTCGACAGCGGTATCAACAATCTCACCGCAGTCTCGTTCGTCTCCGTGGGGAACAGAATGCTCTGCGGTACCGACGGAGCGGGTGCATTCCGGTCTGAGGACAACGGCCGCACCTGGGCGCCGGTCGACAGCGGCCTGACGCAGAAAAATGTCAGGGCTTTCGTCACGAAGGGCGGTGAGCTTTTTGCGGGAACATACTACGGCGTCTTCCGCTCCACCGACGCGGGAGACAGCTGGACGAACGTCAGCGGCGGCATGATCTATCAGTTCGTGCTCTCGCTCGCGGTCAAGGGGCCTTATCTCTATGCGGGGACATCGGGCGGGGTCCTCCGGTCGAGCGACGACGGGACCAGCTGGTCGGTCATCAACAATGGTCTCACCAACCCGAACGTCTACGCCCTCGCGGTGAGCGGCCAGAATCTCTTCGCCGGGACCTCGGGGGGCGGGGCGTTCCTGTCGACCGACAACGGGGACAGCTGGACGGTGATCAACAACGGCCTGACCACGAATGTGGTCTTCGCCCTCGCTGTCGTGATCGGACCGGGCGGCGATACCAATATTTTTGCCGGAACCGGCGGAAAGGGGATGTTCCGTTCGACCGACAACGGATCGACATGGACCGCGGTCAATAACGGATTCCCCATAAATTATGTCGGTGCTCTGAAAACCGTCGGATCGGATCTTTTCGCCGCGGGCCCGGTCCTCGGTATCTACCTCAGCACCGATCTGGGCGATTCATGGAACGCGGTGAATACCGGCCTCGGAAATCTCTCCGTCAGCGCCATCGAAACCGGCCCCGATACGCTCCTCACGCCGGATCTCGTTGTGGGAACCGCTTACGGCGGCGTCTGGCAGCGACGTCTGGGGCAAATGATCCTGCCCGCCACCGGCATTCCGGTCGCCAAGGGGTGGAACATCGTCTCTGTCCCGTACCGGCTGGCGGATCTGAGCGCGGCAGACCTTTTCCCGACGGCGAGCTCGCCGCCGTTCGCCTATAGCGGAAGTTATGTCGCGGCCGAGACCCTCGCCTATGGAACCGGCTACTGGCTGAAATTCGACGCCGATCAGAAAGTCCTTCTTTCGGGCGGATCGATTGCGAGCGAATCGGTCGCGGTCGCGGCAGGCTGGAATCTGATCGGATCGATCAGCGCGCCTGTGGCCGTTTCCGATATCACCGCTGATTCCGACGGCACGGTCATCTCGAACGTGTTCGGCTATTCTTCCGGCTATGATATTACCGACAGCCTCCGCCCGATGCAGGGCTACTGGGTGAAGACCGGACGGGCGGGGGTGCTTTATCTCGCCGCCTCTCCGCGGAACAGCCGCGGCTACCGCGTCCGCGTCGTTGCGACGGGGGATATGCCGCCTCCGCCGCCGGAGGGAACCTCCGGCCGCCGGCAGTCGCCGAAATACTTTTCCCTCGATCCGAATTTTCCGAACCCGTTCAATCCTTCGACGACGATCGGATATTCCCTGCCGGAGAACGGCTATGTGCGCCTGACGGTGTACAATATCCTGGGCGAACCGGTCGCAACTCTGATCGACGGCATGGTGCAGGCCGGAGAGCACCGGGCGGTATGGGATGCCTCCGGGTTCCCGACGGGAGTCTACTACTGCCGTCTCGAGAGCGGGGGGAAGAGTGCGGTGCGAAAACTGATGCTTCTGAAATGATCGGCTCACGCCGGCGTTCTCATCCGCGGAAGGGAGAGAGAATGTGGAAACTGTGTGATGGCGATCAAAACACCTCCCCCGCGGGACGGAATTGCGGTTTAAACGCTCCCCTGGCTATTGTGTTTCGGGCCCCGGTTTCGTATATTATGTCATGAAGTTCTTCCGGCAACATAACGCCTCCTACTGCACCGCCGAGCCGGTGCCCGTTGTCGGCCGCCCCTACATCATCTCCTTCTACGAGCACCAGGAATTCTTCTGAGTCGGTAACGTTCGCTGTCTGAAAATTACCGGATCTCTGAACGAATTTCCGAAAGGTGCTTTATGATTCCCAAACATTCTGCCACCCTGAATTCCGTTCAACCGACGGACGTTCCGGGCATTCTCGCCAGGCATATGCTGGTCGACATGTTCGATTTCGTGGTTGATCTGAGACGGAGCGAAGGGGTGTACATCTACGATTCAAAAGCGAACCGGCGTCTGCTTGACTTTTTTTCCTTTGTCGCATCGATGCCGCTCGGACTGAACCACCCGGCTCTCACGACCCCGGAGTTCATGGATAAACTGGCCTACGTGGCGGTCAACAAGCCGACCAATTCCGACGTCTATACCGTCGAAATGGCTGAATTTCTCGAAACATTCTCGCGCGTCGCCATTCCCGAATACCTGCCCCACGCCTTTTTCGTGGAAGGCGGGGCGCTCGGCGTGGAGAATGCGCTCAAGGCGGCGTTCGACTGGAAGGTCAGAAAGAATTTTGCCAAGGGGTACAAGGAGGAGCGGGGCCGGCAGGTGATCCATTTCCGCCAGGCGTTCCACGGCCGGTCGGGATATACGCTGTCGCTGACGAACACCGATCCGGTGAAGACGGATTACTTCCCGAAATTCGCATGGCCGCGGATCGACACGCCCGCCGTCCGGTTCCCGCTGAACGACGAGAACCTCCGGCTCGTGCAGGAAGCGGAGCGCCGCGCGATCGGCCAGATGAAGGATGCGATCCGGAACAACCCGGACGACATCGCCGCAATCATCCTGGAGCCGATTCAGGGAGAAGGGGGCGATAACCATTTCCGCAAGGAATTTTTCGCCGAACTCCGTACCCTCGCCGATGAGAATGATATCATGCTGATTCTGGACGAGGTGCAGACCGGCATCGGCCTGACCGGAAAGATGTGGGCGCACCAGCATTTCGTGAAACCCGACATGATCTCATTCGGCAAGAAAATGCAGGTGTGCGGATTCCTCTGCGGCAGACGGATCGAGGAAGTGCCCGACAACGTCTTCCGCGTTTCCAGCCGTCTCAATTCAACCTGGGGCGGAAGTCTGGTCGACATGGTCCGGGCGCAGAAGTACCTGGAAGTGATCGAGGAGGATCACCTCGTCGACAACGCGAAGTCCGTCGGTGAGCATCTCTATGTCCGCCTCCACGAACTCCAGTCGGAGTTCCCGCGGATCGTGAGCAATGTCCGCGGGCGGGGTCTCCTCTGCGCATTCGACCTCCGGACGGGGGAGGAGCGGAACGAGCTGAAAAAGCGGGCGTTCGAGCGCGGTCTCGTGATTCTGGGATGCGGGGAAAAATCGCTCCGGTTCCGTCCGCCGCTCATCATTACGACTGCGGAGGTGGATGAGGGAATCGAGATGATCCGCCAGTCGCTGAAGGAAATGAAACCGTAATATTTCGTGCACACCGGTTGCCGGTTCGGTGGGTTCCGGCGGCCGTGAACGAGAAGCCCCGACGGCCTTATGCTGTCGGGGCTTTTATTTTCTTCATCGTCATTCTTCTCCCAATCCTTTTTTGGATCGGGAGAAGAATCTCCTTCTGATCTGTCTCCCCAAATATCAGATCGTTGAGCCCGGCGGAAAATTGCGGACTCGGACGGACATCCCGCCCCGTCACTTCATCACGACCATTTTCTTCGTTTCCGTAAACGTCCCGGCGGTCAGCGTGTAGAAATATATTCCGCTCGGCAGTGCTCCGGCATCGAAGCCGACACTCTTATATCCGGGGCTCTGTTCACTGTCCACCAACTTCGCAATCTGCTGGCCGAGCATGTTGTAGACAGACAGAGATACCCGGACCGGCGCGTCGCTCCCGGTTCCGCCGACTTCGGGAATCTGATAGCGGATCGTCGTGGACGGGTTGAACGGATTCGGATAATTCTGCGACAGCGCGAAGGACTCCGGTATGTCGCCCGTGGAGACCTGCAGTGCGAGCGACGACGGTGGTGCCGTCAGCGTCGCCGTTCCGGCCTTCGCCAGCCGGATGGACCGCCCGTCCGTCATGAGAGACGCCTGGTTTGTCCGGTCGGGATTTTTCCAGTCGATCCGGATGGGATACGCCCCGGACGATATCTGGAGATTGGAGGATGCCGATTTTGCGCCGGACGGGAGGGAGAACAGCATCGATCCGTTTGCGAACCGCGCATCGAATCCGCCCGGCGGAGGAAGCGGCGGCAATTCGAAAAACGCCCCCGCGTTCTCTGCAATCCGCATCGGTGTGAAATAGAGTGTCTGATGGTGTCCCGCCGCGTCGGTGAACGTAATTTCACCCTTCCGGGCCGGCAGTGGGACGGGTGCATACCGGCGGGCGGCCGGGGGAAGGAAAATGTGGACGGAAATTTTGCCGGGTCCGCTTGCCTTCACCCAGTATCCCTGGTGCGGCCGCAGTGAATCTGTCACTGCGTACGAGGTGGAATACCCGAAGAACTGCGAACTGAGGATTCCCCCGGAATCGACGATCGAGGTCGGTGCGTACGGGTACGAGAGAGAGCCGATCAGGTTCCAGTTCTGGGACAGGCTCAGCGTGTCGCCCAGCCTCACGGTGCCGGGAATGGTTGCCGTCTGCGCAGATCCGAATCTCAGCCAATATCCGACTCCGTTCGGAACCGAAAGAAGCGATTGATACGATCCTTCATAAGCGAACGCGGGCGAGATCGCACCCGGATAAAGATCCGCGACCGTGTGATTTCCCGGATCCTGGGGGAGCGAGAGAAGGTTCCAGCCCTCGGAAACGGGATAGGTGAATGCAGGAAGGAGCGCGACCCCGAAATTGATTCCGGTCGTATCGACGTTTGTTCCCAATATGAATGAGTACGGCGCATTGCCGGGCGGGACGGTCTGCGCCCACCCCTGAGGAATGCTGTCCCGTACGGTGTACTGCCCGGCCTCCAGTCCGGTAAACGCATAATTCCCCGCCGAATCGGTGGTCACCGACCGCGACATCGGGCCCTGAAGAGTGATCGTTCTGCCGGAGATGCCGGTTTCACCGGAGTCCGGGATGCCGTTCGTGTTCTGATCGTTGAAGACCATTCCATGAATTTCCGCGTTGAAGACATAATTGCCGAAAACGAACCCCGAGGTATCCTGTCGGAATGCGAGCTGGGTTGTGTATGAACCGGTCCCCGGCGCAGACTGGTTGTATCCGTCCGGGACGACCTCGCTGACGGTGACCGAACCTGTCGGAAGGCTGTCGAGCACGAAGGATCCGTTCGCGTCCGTGAGCGTCGACTCCGCCGCGGCGCCGGTGCACCGGATCCGCACTCCCGCAATGCCCGGTTCGCCGGGGTCCCGGACGCCGTTTGCATTGTAATCGTCGAAGACGATTCCCCGGATCGTGCCCATCGGCAGGATGCCGTAATAGTTGATTGCCGCGAGCGCGTCGAGGATGCCCCACCCGTGGAAATTATCGGGTGAACTGCTGTTGCTGGCGGTCTGGCGCATCGCTTCGCGCACCTGCATCGGCGTGAGGGTGGGGTTTGCACAGCGGATGAGCGCGGCGACGCCGGCCGAGAGGGGGCAGGCGAACGAGGTTCCGGAGGCATACCCGTAGCTGATTGTATCGGTGGGGCTCGCCACGAAATCGCTCGCCCCGAGCGCCATGATGTCGGGTTTGATCCTCGCGGGGATGTCGGTCGTCGGACCGATGGAGCTGAAGCCCGTGCGATTGCCGGAGGCGTCGACGGCGCCGGCGGTGATCACGCTGTCGCCGTCTGCGGGGGCGATGAGCGTATTATGGGTGCTGTCGCCCGCGCCTTCGTTGCCGGCGGCGTTCACGACAACGATGCCGAGCGACGCGGCATGGTCGGCCGCGACGGTGATCAGCGCTGTGGAGCCGTTCATGTCGGCCCACGTCAGGCTTGTGTACGAGGAATCAAAACCAAGATACCCGAGCGACGTGCTCGTGACATCGACGCCGATGCTGTCGGCCCATTCGATCGCCGCGGCCCAGTTGTCCTCCTCGATCGGGGTTTCGCTGGAGTCGTTCTCCGTCCGGGCGAGGATGAAGCTCGACTTGAATGCCGGTCCGATGAGCGATCCGGGTCTGAAACCGCCGATCGTCGAGAGGGTCATCACCCCGTGCGAACCGAACGACGGATTGGGATTGTTCGGGACGACGCTCACCTTGTGGTCGACGAAATCGTGCGTCGCGATGATGTTGATCGAATCGAATACCTGATGATGCGGATTCCGCACGCCGTTGTCGAATACTCCGATCACGATTCCCTGTCCGTAGATGCCGAGATCATGGACCGCCGGGACATTGATCTGACTGACTTGTGTGTACGATGCGCCGTAATTGAACGAGGAGACTCCTGCCGGTTGCCGCACCGGGGCGGTTTTCGCCGCCGGCACGAGGATTTCGTCGTCCGGTCGCTTCTTCCACCGGCCCACGATCTCGAGCGAGCTGACGAAGGGAAGCTGGCGGAGAGCGGAAATCTGATTTTTCGTTGCGAGGACGGAAACGGCGTTGAACCATTTGAGCTGGTGCCGGACCTCGACCCCCAGACCCGCGATCGCCGCGACGTACGATTGTGCGAGAGGGTAATCGGATTCGTCGATGAGCCGCGCCGTTCCGCGGACAGCCGCTCTGCGCGCAAGCGACCGCCGGCTCAGCAGTTTTTCACCGTCCATCTGCCGGACCTGCAGGTCCGGTCCTCTGTCGTGAAGCCGGACGAGGACGATCTCCCTGTCGGTCTCAGACATGACTGCGAGCCTCTGGGACAGAATCCTGCCGAGCGGCGCCTGATAACCGAAGAGCGGTGATGTGAGAAGGATAAGAAGGCCGAGGATGCGTTTCATGACCGATCTGAACATGGTGTGGTGGGTATGGAGTTCTTCTCCCTATGTAACGAAGAATTTTGCGGAAAATCAATATACGCGCATATGCGGTGTTGTCCGGAAAAGACCGGCAGTTGAATTATCCTCCGGTTTTAACTATCTTTTTCGCATGGAAACCTCACCCAGCCAGAAAAATCCGCTCCAGCTGAACACCGGCGTTCTTCGGAAACTCCTCGTCGGGTTCATCCGCGATGAACTCCGCAACGCCGGTTTCGAGAAAGGGGTCATCGGACTCTCCGGAGGCGTCGACTCCGCGCTCGTCGCCGTGCTTGGGGCCGAAGCGCTCGGGAAGGAAAATCTGCTCGCGGTGCTGATGCCCTACCGGACGAGCAGTCCCGAAAGCCTCTCCGATGCCGCGCTCCTCGTGCAGGCGCTCGGCATCCGGTCCGAAACGGTCGACATTACGCCCATGGTCGATCCCTTCATTTCTACCGAGCCGGGAATGGACAATGTGCGCAGGGGGAATATCATGGCGCGGGAGCGCATGATCGTTCTGTACGACCGCTCCGTCCGCGAGCACGCCCTCGTCCTCGGTACGAGCAATAAGACCGAATCACTGCTCGGCTACGGGACGCTGTTCGGAGACATGGCCTGTGCGGTCAATCCGATCGGGGATCTGTACAAAACGCAGGTATGGGAACTCGCCGCGGCTGTCGGCGTGCCGCCCGGCATCGTGCAGAAAAAACCGACGGCGGATCTCTGGGTGGGACAGACGGACGAACAGGAACTCGGCTTTACGTATGCCCGCGTCGACCGCCTGCTCTACGCCATGGTCGATGAACGGCGCACCGAAACGGAACTGCTCGAAGCGGGATTCGAAAAACCGTTCATCGAGAAGGTGGAGCGGCTGATCCGGCGCAACCAGTTCAAGCGCCGTCCCCCGGTGATCGCCAAGGTCTCCCACCGCACCGTGAATGTCGATTTCCGCTATCCGCGGGACTGGGGCTTCTGAGGGAATGGCCGAAGAACTCCGCCCCGGTACCCTCTATGTCGTTGCCACGCCGATAGGGAATCTCGGCGACATCAGCCGCCGCGCCGCCGATATCCTGGCGGGGGTCGATCTCATCGCCGCGGAAGACACGCGGACGACCAAAGTCCTTCTCGATCACCTCAGCATCCACACCCGGATGCTCAGTTATTTCAGCTACAATGAAAACCGCCGCATTCCGGAGATCATCGGGGCGCTGAAGGAGGGGAAACGGGTCGCCGTCGTCTCGGATGCGGGAACGCCCGGCGTCTCCGATCCGGCGTTCAGAATCATCCGCGCCTGCATCGATGAGAAACTCGAGGTCGTGCCGATCCCCGGCGCCGCCGCTTTTCTGCAGGCGCTCATCGTCAGCGGTCTCCCGTTCGACCGCTTTGTCTTCGAGGGGTTCCTTCCGCTGAAAAAGGGGAGGACGACCAAGCTCGACCAGATCGCGGCCGAAACCAGAACCGTCGTCTTTTACGAATCGCCTCACCGCATTCTCAAAACCCTCTCCGATCTTCAACCCCGCCTCGCCGGCAGGAAGATCGCCGTATCGCGCGAGCTCACGAAAAAATTCGAGGAGACCTTCCGCGGCACCGTGGAGGAGGCAATTGCCTTCTTTTCCGGACGAAAGATCCTCGGGGAGTTCGTCATCGTCATAGGTCCCGCGTCCTGATCAGGATTTTTCCCGCCAGTAAATAATTTTCGGAGAGATTTGTCTGTTATTCAGTTCAAATGTCACTTGACATCAGCGGGGGTATTGTTTATCTTGGCCTGACCGCCGGGCAGAGGAGGCGGTAACGAGACCGCACACGTTCATCCGTTCGGTTCTCGGGAGGTGAGAGGAAACCACTATTCGATCCAACTAATCCTGGGAGGCAGTATGGAATCGATCTTTTCGAAGACGATGAAGACGAACGACCGTACGTACTTCATCGATGTCAAGGAGGCCAAGAACAAGGCGAAATATCTGACGATTGCCGAATCGCGCCGCGCGAAGGACGGGGAGAAGAAATTCACCCGTTCGAGCGTCATGGTCTTCGACGATCACATCGCGGAATTCCGGGAGGCGGTGAACGAAGCCATCGCGCAGATCGGCTGAGTCCCTCCCGGCAGACGTCATGGGGACGGGCCTCCGACGTCCCCTTGTTTTTCTGATCACCGGACCGGGCATCCCGGTTCTCGGACATGCAGCACTACCGACAGATATTCGAACGAACCGCGTCCCTTGCCGGCCTGCTCTGTGCCGGATACGAGGAACTCCGGATCCGGGATCATATCCCCGACCCGAACGCATGGGCCGCCTTCTGCAGGGAGTTCTGCGCCGCCCTCGAACCGGTCTGCAGTACCGTGACAGCCTCGGAACTCGACTATTTCTGGTCGACGAACAGAACCTTCCGCGAACTCCTCGAGTACGTCAGGGTAACCTGTGATCCGCCCCGCTGAGCCGGTGATCCGGCACAACTCCGGGTAAGAAACCCTCACCACAGTCCGGCGCCGGTCCCGGCCCGGCTCTACCGTTTTCCGGCAACCGGTGTCGACGTTTCGTCGAGCGCCGGCACATAGCCTTTTCCGAAATCGTTCAGCACCTGCAGACGAACCTTTTTTCCGTCCCGGTACCAGAGAATTTTCTGCTGGAACGTTCCTTTCGGCGCGGAGATGCTGGTCGTCAGCACAAGCGTGTCGGAAACCATGCTCCCCTGGTACTGCGGCCGGTCCCCGAAGTTATTGAACATGGTGAGCACGAACATCTCCCTCTGCGGATCGAAGCCGAGCATGCCGTATCCGGCGTACTTTCCGAGGACCGAATTGACGCTCTTTTCGCTGATTGAAAGAAACATCGAATCGAGGGCCCAGGAGATGACGCAGGTACCGGTGCCCGATCCACCTTTCGGTATTCCCGGGGCCGGAGGAATAGCGGCTGTGGTCGTATAGGATCCGACCAGGAATGCAATCTTCGACCTCTCCGTGGCCATCGTCCGATGCGGGCGGGGCGGGGTTCCGGGAGCGGCCTGTCCGAATGCGCCGGCAGAGCAGAGAAGCAGTGCCGTGAGCATCCGCATCAGCAGAGTTGGTGACATCGTATGATCCTTTGCATGTGGTGATGAGATTTGCGGCAGGGTGTCCGACGGCGCGGCGGCGCAGGCCGAAGATCCCGAAGCACCTGCAAAGAAATGAAAAATCCCGAAGGAATGCAAGCTCCGGCGCTCCCTCCCCGTCCGATTTGCAAATTCCTTCATCCCTCGGTATATTCCTTCATCCATTTCATACCACGTACTGTCATGACTACTCCTTCGCCCAGTCCGGAAACACTTTCCAAGATAAACCGCATCCAGGCCGCGTTGCGCGAATGCCGGATCGACGGATGGCTTTTCTACGATTTCTGGAAGCGGAACGAATTTGCCCAGAGGATTCTGGAGTACCCGCCGCATCTGCTGAATACCCGGAGGTTTTTTTATCTGATCCCGGCCAACGGAACCCCGCAGAAGCTGGTGCACAGCATCGAGCGGTGGAATCTCGATCATCTGCCGGGAGAGAAGACGATCTTTCTGAGCTGGCAGTCGCTCGAATCGGGGCTGAAAAAGATCCTGGGCGGCATGAAAACGGTCGCCATGGAATATTCCCCCGGAAACGCCATTCCGTATATCTCGAAGGTCGACGCAGGAACGGTGGAGATGGTCCGCCGCCACGGCGTTGAGGTGGTCTCCTCCATGGACCTGGCTCAGATTTTCGAATCGAGATGGAGCGATGAGGCATATTTCGACAATCTCGACACCGCCGCGGTGATGCATTCGATCGTCTACAAGACGTTTGCCATGATGGGTGATGCTGTCCGGTCGAAGCAGAAGCTCACCGAGTACGATGTCCAGCAGTTTATGCTGAAGCTCTTCGGCCAGCACCAGCTCGTGACCGCCGAGGCGCCCAACTGCTCCGTCAACGCGAACAGCGGCAACCCGCACTATGAACCGACGAAGGATGTGCATGCGGAGATCCATGAGGGGGATTTCGTTCTGCTCGATCTCTGGGCGAAGAAGAACAAACCGGGCGCAACCTACAACGATATCACCTGGGTGGGATACCTCGGGGCGTCGGTGCCGGAGAAATATGCCGGAATATTTTCCATCGTGAAGGGGGCCCGCGATGCGGCGGTCGATTTCCTGCGGGAATCGTTCTCCCAGCGGAAGACGGTCCGCGGCTGTGATGTCGACGACGTCGCCCGGAAGTACATCGTCGATCGCGGATACGGAGAGAATTTCATTCACCGCACCGGCCATTCCATTACGGAAGATCTGCACGGAAGCGGGGCGAACATGGACAACCTGGAAACCCGCGACGAACGCCAGATCATTCCCCAGACTTCCTTCTCGATCGAACCCGGCATCTACTTCCTCGAGGAATTCGGTATCCGGAGCGAAATCAACGTTTACATCAGCAAAACCGGCGAAGTGATCATTCCCGGCGAACCGCGACAGCAGGAGGTCGTTGCCATTCTGCAGTAGGCAGACGGCCGCGCGTTAACCGCAGTTTACCCCCCTTTGAGACCTCCGGATTCCTGCAGGGGGTCTTCGAATCATTTCCATTTCTGCGATTTCCCTTCATATCCGAAGTCTGAAGATTTTTTTCATCGGTAATCAGGAACTGATTCTGACTGAAAAATGTGAATAATGGAAACTATTAATGGTAAAATAGTTTCCTTTATTTGATTTCAAATCAAATTATCGTATATTTATGATTGATGATGGAAACTGTAAAAACGTATAAAGTTTTATCTGAAGGGAAACGGGTTCCCGGGGATTCGGTGAAGGAACGGATCCTGGAGCATGCCCGGGACCGTTTTTTTACCGCCGGTTTTTCCAAGGTGACGATGGATGAGCTCTCCGCGGAGCTCGGGATCAGCAAGAAAACGATGTACCACTATTTCCCCGGCAAGGACCGGCTTCTCGATCAGGTGATCGAATGGCAGCTCATCGAGATGCGGAGCCGGATACAGTCGATCCTCCATGCCCCCTCCGATTTCATTACCCGTCTGGCGGAGATGTGGGGCGCCATCGGCCGGTTTGCCTGCAGGATCAGCCGGCAGTTCATGACCGACATCCATCGCCAGCGGCCCGATCTCTGGAAGAAAATCGAGGCCTCACGGCGCGAAATTCTGCTCGAAACCTGTTCCGGCATGATCGATGAGGGGAGATCGCTCGGCGTTGTCCGGAACGATCTCCAGAAGGATGTCGTCATCCTCATGTATCTCACCGCCATTCAGGGGGTGGTCAACCCCGATGTACTTTCCCAGTATTCCTTTTCGGCCGAGGAGGCCTTCCGCACGATTCTGCTCGTCTATCTCGGCGGCATCATGACCGAAAAGGCGCGCACTCAATTCATTCACCAAATTGCATGATGTGATCCCATGAAAATCCTTGTTTCCTGCTGTCTATCCCTTTTTCTTTCCCTTCTTGTCAGCTCCTGCGCGTCGAACGACGGCAGGGATATCACCGCGTCCGGCATCATCGAGGGGACCGATATCAACATCGGCGTCGAAGTCGCCGGGAAAGTGAAGACCCTGCTGGTCGACGAGGGCTCCCGCGTCCGGAAGGGCGATACGCTGGTCGTCATCGACGATACCGATTACCAGATGCAGTTCCGCCAGGCGGCGGCAAACTTCGGCGCCGCCGATGCCGCGTACAACCTCGCGGTTGAGGGATCCCGGAAGGAAGACATCATTCAGGCCGAGGCGAATTATCAGAATGCCGAGACCGATTTCAACCGCATGAAGGGCCTTCTCGCATCCCAGACCGCCACCCAGAAGCAGTATGACGATGCCAATACCCGGTTCGTGCTGGCTCAGCAGACGCTCGACAAGCTGAAACGCGGTCTCCGGCCGGAAGAAATCCGCCAGGCGAAGGACCGGCGGGATAACGCGGCGGCACAGCTCGATTATCTGAAAAAGAAACTTCACGACTGCGTCATCCTCGCTCCGTCCGGCGGCATCATCACCCTGAAGGCCATCGAGCCGGGCGAACTCGTCGGCGTCGGCATGAACGTTCTCCGCCTCACCTATCTCGACAGGGTGAAGCTGATGATCTACGTCCGGGAAGAATCGGTCGGAAAAATAAGGCTCGGCGATAAGGCGAAGGTCGCAATCGACGGGCAGACAAAAACGTTCGAGGGAAAGGTCGTCTACATCTCCCCGACGGCCGAGTTCACCCCGAAGAATGTCCAGACGCAGGAGGAACGGACAAAACTGGTCTTCGGTGTGCGGCTGGAGATCGCGAATCCCGACGGTCTCCTCAAACCGGGCCTCCCGGCCGATGCCAGCGTCACCGCCTCCGGAGCCTGAACCCGCCGTGCAGGAAGAATCGATCAGGATAGAGAATCTCTCCCGCACGTTCGGGCAGATTGCCGCCGTGGCGGGAGTGAGCTTCTCGGTCCGTGCGGGGGAGATGTTCGGCATTATCGGCCCCGACGGCGCCGGAAAAACAACGCTGATCCGGATGCTCTGCGGCATCCTGGCCCCGGGCGGAGGGTCGGCGGTGGTCCTCGGGCGGGATCTCCGGCGGGAAACCGACCTCATCAAGCGGGAGATCGGATACCTCTCCCAGCGCTTTTCGCTCTACGGGGATCTCACTGTCGACGAGAACATAGAGTTCTTCGCAGAGATCAACAATGTCTACGATTACCACGCCCGGCGGGATGAACTGCTGGAATTTACCCGGCTCACCCCGTTTCGCGACCGTCTTGCCGAACGCCTCTCCGGTGGCATGAAGCAGAAGCTTGCGCTCGCCTGCACCCTCATCCACACCCCGAAACTCATCTTCCTCGACGAGCCGACGACAGGCGTCGATCCGGTATCCCGCCGGGATTTCTGGAAGATCCTCCAGAGCCTCCAGAAGGAGGGAATCACCATCGTCATGAGCACGCCTTATCTCGATGAGGCGGAACGCTGCAGCCGCATCGCCCTCATGCACCGCGGGGCGGTGCTGAGGGTCGACACACCGGCGAACATCAAGGGTCTCATGGCCGGCGATGTGGCGGAGCTGATCGTCGACAGGGTGCGGGACGCCTACGCTCTCCTGAAGGGACAGCCGGCCACACGGGACGTTCAGGCGTTCGGCGACCGCATCAACGTGATCGTCGACAGGGCCGCCGCCGATCTCCCGCCGCTCGAACTTCTCCTCCGGGATGCGGGAATCAGGATCGACGGCCGCCGGATCATCCGCCCGTCCCTCGAAAATGTCTTCATCTATCTTCTCGAACATCAGCCGGAAACGGCGGGGGTGTCCTGATCCATGTCCGAACACGCCATCGAGGTTACCGGGCTGACAAAAGTGTTCGGCAGTTTCACCGCCGTCGACCATATCAGCTTTACCGTCCGTCGCGGTGAAATTTTCGGGTTTCTCGGCGCGAATGGCGCCGGAAAATCAACCACCATCCGCATGCTCTGCGGGCTCCTCCAGCCGACATCCGGCACCGGACGGGTCGGCGGCTTCGATATCGTCTCGCAGACCGAACAGGTGAAGCTCAACATCGGCTACATGTCCCAGCGTTTTTCTCTCTACGACGATCTCACCGTCGAACAGAACATCCGCTTCTACGGAGGGATCTATGGCCTCGGCAACCACCGTCTCAATGAACGGCTCGCCTGGGTCCTCAAGATGGCCGATCTCCGGGGGCGGGAGTCGAGCCTCACCCGGACCCTTTCCGGCGGCTGGAAACAGCGGCTCGCGCTCGGGTGCGCGATCCTCCACCAGCCGCAGATCGTGTTTCTCGACGAGCCGACCGGGGGCGTCGATCCGATCTCACGGCGCAACTTCTGGGAGCTGATCAACAGACTCTCGGCGGAAGGGATCACGGTCCTCGTGACGACCCATTTCCTCGACGAGGCCGAATACTGCAACGACATCATCCTGATCAACGCAGGCCGGCTGATCGCCGCCGGCAGTCCGGTAGAGCTCAAAACCCGCTACATCTCCGAACCGATCCTGGAAGTGTCGCTCCTTCAGGAACAGGTCGTCGACGCTCTTGAACTCATCCGCCGCCGGCCGTGGGCCCATGAAACCTCCGTGTTCGGGACGAAACTCCATGTGATGGTGGGCGCGGAAGAGGAGGGAATCCGGCTCATCCGCGAGGCGCTCGCGGAACATGCGATCGTTGCCGACCGGATCGAACGGATCGTCCCGTCGCTCGAAGATGTCTTCCTCTATCTGCTTGACAAAGAGGCGGCAGGGTCCCGGCCGCAGGAGGCTGCCGCATGAACCTGGTCCGTCTTCTCCGGCCGGTGGTGATCAAGGAGCTCCGGCAGATCCGGCGCGATCCCACATCGCTCGGCATGCTTCTCGGGCTTCCGGCCCTGCTGATCGTCTTCGTCGGATTCGCCCTCAACTTCGACGTCAAACACGTCCCGCTTCTCATTTTCGACCAGAATAAAACGGGGGAGAGCCGGGCGTTCCTGGAGAAGTTCAAGAACTCCGAATATTTCGACTATCAGGGGGACGTGTCGGGCTACGGGGAGATCGAGTCGTCGTTCCTGCACAGCCGGGCCCGGATCGCCGTCGTCGTGCCGGTCCGCTTCGGCCAGGAGCTTCTCGCCGGACGGAACGTCGAGGTGCAGATTCTCGTCGACGGGACCGACGCCAACACCGCGGGGCAGGCGGTGGTGAACGCCTCCCGCCTCACCGTGGAATATTCCACCCGCATCACACTGGCGGCGTATCAGCGGCGCGGAGGAACCGAATTCCTTCCCGTCGATTTTGAACCGCGCGTCTGGTACAATCCCGACCTGATTTCATCCCGGTATCTCGTCCCGGGGCTCATCGGGTTCATCCTCGTCCTGACCGCGGTCGTCTCGACCTCGATGACCGTCGTCCGGGAAAAGGAACGCGGAACGATGGAGCAGATCATGGTTTCGCCGCTCCGTCCGATCCAGGTGATCATCGGCAAGACGATTCCGTATCTGCTGATCAGCCTTATCGCGGCGACGATGATCCTCATCCTCGGGTACCTCCTCTTCGACATCTCCGTCAGGGGAAGTCTTTTCGTCCTCTACTCGGGCATTTTCATCATTATCGTCGGCGCGCTGGGACAGGGTCTCCTCATATCGACCGTGACGGATTCCCAGCAGGTGGCGTTCATGATTTCCGTTTTTTCATCGCTCCTGCCGTCGTTTCTCCTGTCGGGCTTTGTCTTTCCCGTGGCCAACATGCCGGTCGTCCTTCAGGTACTCTCCTACCTGGCGGTCAACAAATATTTTCTGGTCGTTGTCCGGGGGGTCATGCTGAAGGGCGTCGGCTTCGCCGCGGTCTGGGATCAGTTCGCCCTGATGGGTCTTTTTGCCGCCGTCATGCTGGGGGTGAGCATCGCCCGGATGAGGAAGCAGAGCGTATGAGAACCGGGATCGCGGTCATCCGGGAGATCATCCGGAAGGAATTTTACCAGATCCGGCAGGACCGTCGGATGCTGGCCGTGTCGATCATGGCGCCCGTCCTGCAGGTGCTCCTCCTGGGCTATGCCGCAACGACCGATATCACCAATATCAACATGGTGGTCTGCGATCAGGACCGGACCGCGGACAGCCGCGCGTTCGTCAGGGCGTTCACCAACTCGGGATACTTCACGGAGCGGTACAGCGTGATGACCCCGGAAGAGGGAGATCCGCTGATCGAACGGGGCCGGGCCTCGGTGATCCTGGTGATCCCGGTGAAATTCGGCAACGATCTTCTGATGCACACGCCGGTCCGGATCCAGATGATTCTCGACGGGACGGACGCCAATACCGCCAGCGTCATCCTCGGCTATTCCACCCAGATCGTGGCGACCTATTCCGGGGATATTCTCCTCAGCTCCCCGGCGTACCGGACGGGCAGGGGGATCGGCGCGATCGTTCCGGTGCCACGGATCTGGTTCAACCCCGACCTCAAGAGCTCGCATTTCATGGTCCCCGGGGTCGTCGCGCTCGTCCTGATGATCATCACGATGACGCTCACCTCCCTCGGGGTCGTGAAGGAGAAGGAAATCGGCACGCTCGAACAGCTTCTGGTCACGCCGATCAAGCCTTACCAGCTGATTCTCGGAAAGCTGATTCCGTTCACACTCATCGGCTTCGTCGATGTGGCGGCAGTTCTGGCGATCGCCCGGTACTGGTTCCAGGTCCCGCTGGTCGGCAGTGTGCCTCTTCTCTTCGGTCTGTCAGGTCTCTTCATTCTGACAACCCTCGGCCTGGGGCTGTTCATCTCGACCGTCGCAAAATCGCAGCAGCAGGCGATGATGATCGCGCAGTTTTTCTTCTTCATGCCGTTCATGTTTCTCTCCGGGTTCGCCTTTCCCATCGAAAACATGCCGGGGTGGATCCGGTATCTGACCTATCTCATCCCGCTCCGGTACTTTCTCGAGATCGACCGGGCGATTTTCCTGAAGGGTTCCGGCATTGCCGAGCTCTGGCCGCAGGCGCTCATGCTTTTTCTGATCGGCGTGGCCGTGCTCACCCTCTCGATCGCCCGTTTCCGGAAACGCCTCAACTGACGGACGATACTCCGGAGGCGCAAAAAAAAAGCCGGCCCCGTTCGGGAGCCGGCTTTCAGCGTTATTACTCCTCTCGTTATTTCACGAGCACCATTTTCTTCACCGAGGTGAAGGTCTGCGCCGCCACACCGTTGTCCGCATCCGCCCGGACTTCCGCCTTCAACTGATAGAAATAGACGCCGGAGGCAAACCGGCTCGCGTCGAAAACCACCTCCTGCTCGCCGTAATCCATGCTCTGCCGGTCGATCGCTGTCGCGACTTCCTGCCCGAGCATGTTATAGATTTTCAGCGTGACGACGGCCGGGTTGACCAGGAAGAATGACAGCGTCGTGGTCGGATTGAACGGATTCGGATAGTTCTGATAGAGCGTGAACGTCCGCGGTATCTCGACGATGGCGCGTGACGCGAACGCCGCCGGCTGGATCCGCGCCGAATCGAACCGGAGGAAGCCGACGTCGCCGAGTTTCCGGACGCCCTTCAGTTCCAGTTCCGCGAGACTGCCGCTCCACTGCACCGTATCGATGGCGCCCGAGAACGCGGCGTCGATGTTCCGGAGTTTCGTATAGAGTGTTTCCGGAAGCATGTTGAAATCGCCCGGCATCGCGCACGCCATCTTGCCGATCGTGTCCTTGTAGGATGACATGAAGGTGTCGGCTTTCGCGGCGATTTCCCGGATCGTGAGGCCATTCATCGGATTGGCAGAGCCCGTTCCTTCATCATACACCAGATTGCCGAAGCCGCCCGGGATGAGTCCGACGTCGCTCGCCATGATGTTGATCCTGAGCGCGTCCATCTCGGCGAACAGCTTGTTGTTCTGCTTCGTCGGCGGGAGGGAAGGCTGCTGTTTCTTGATCGACTGCTTGCTGCTGAACTTGTCGAGACAGCGGGCGTCGCCGGTGTGCACGCCGTGGTGCGCATCAAAGAGCGACTTGATGACATCCTTGTAGGTCGCCTGCACGACGCTGTGCGGTCCGCCGAGGCCGACCCTCACCGGGCCCAGTCCCTGCAGGACGTTCACCGCATCGGGCATCGGAAGCCGGTAAACGGTGACGATCCCGGACGGCGGGGAGGATTTGGCCTTTGCGCTGTCTTTCAGTTTCAGCGTCGCCGTGACCGTTTCCGGTTTCAGCTTCAATGTGCGCCCGTGAATCATGACGCTGTCGGACGCCGCGAGGTCCGTACTGAAATCGAACTCGAATTTCTTGAACTTCCCACCGAGATCGTGGAAATTCCCCGGTTTCGAAACGGTGATCGATCCTGGGACGTACGGCAGGGAGAGCGACGCCGTGACGGATATGCACGAATCGGGATACCCGTTGTGAATGACGAAGGTGAACTCGGAATAGATATTCTTCGGCGCGATCGGCTTGTGCGCCCCTTTCAGGTCGACCGCGTACGCAAGCGAATCGACGGTGAAAGTCCGGAAGAGACCGAGATAGACGCTGTCGACGTTTCCGAAATTGACACCGGTCCGGGTTTCCTCCGGTCCGAGCGCCACCGTGTTCACCCCCTGGTTGAACGGATAAGTCTGCGTCCATCCGTTCTTCCACACCTCCGAAACGGTGTACGTCCCCGGCCAGAGGTTGCCGATGGTGTATCCGCCGCTCCCGTCGGTATAGGCCGACTGGTTCTCGGCTTTGTTGAAATAGGTCGTCCCGTTCAGAATGATGTGCCAGCCCGAAAGACCCTCCTCCGCAGAATCCGGAATGCCGTTGCTGTTCCGGTCGTGGAAGCTCATTCCGCTCACCGACCCGGGGGCGATTTCATAGCTCCCGAAATCGAGAGAATCGAGCGTCGCGCCGGAGGCGAGGATGACCGGATAGTTCGAATCGGGCATCGACTGCCACCATCCCTCGAGCGGAACCTCCTTGACCTTGTAGGTGTCCGCCGGGACGCTGAGGAACTGATAAAGGCCGCTCGAATCGGTTACTTTCTGTTTGTAGAGCGAATAGTTTACGCCGTTCCCTTTGCGCCAGAGCTGGACGGTGAAGCCGCCGGCCCCAACTTCCCCTGCATCGAGCAGATGGTTGCGGTTGCGGTCGTTGAATGTTTCGCCCAGGATCGAGTTCGTGAGTGGTGAATAGAAATCCCCGAAATTATTGCTGTCGGAAACTGTATGGAGGTTCGGGATCGTGATCGTGTACGATCCGGATGTCGGAAGCGTCTCCAGCCAGCCGGCCTTTTCGACTTCGCGCACAACGTACGTGCCCGGCTGATAGATGTAGAGCTGGTATTGCCCGAGGGAATCGGAATAATCGTAGTCGAGCACGTTCCCGCTGGTGTCGCAGAGAAGAATTTTCCAGTTCGCCAGGAGCGTGTCGCCCGCATCATGGACTCCGTTGTTATTGAGATCGTTGAAAACCACCCCGTTGATGAAGCTGGCCTGGATGTAGTTCCCGAACCAGATGCTGTCGATCACCGAATCCGTCGTCGCAAGATTCACATTGTAGGTTCCGGCGATCGGGAAGGTCTGCGTCCAGTTCGGTTCGAACGTCTCGGCGACGGTATACGATCCGAGGGGGAGTTCCATGGCGTAATGTCCCCGGTAGTTTGTCTTTGCCCGCATCGTGATCGGGCCTGAGGCGGTGACCATCCAGTCTTTCACGCCCCGTTCGCCGGGATCCTTCTGGCTGTTGTTGTTCACGTCGAAGAATTTTCTTCCCATCACGACGCCGCCCTGATCGAAGATCACGATGTCGTCGACATACCAGCCGGTGAAGGCGTTGAGGATCGAGTCACCGGTGTCAAAATAAAAACGGATGCTGATGGTCTGATTCGCATAGGCGGAGAGATCGAGCGTGGCGACCTGCCAGCCGTTGCCGTCGCCGGAAGGCGCGGACCCGTAGCCGCCCCGCAGATGGGTCCAGGTCGTGCCGTCGGTCGAAACGTCGACCATGCAGTAGTCCCATCCGAGTTCGGTGAAATAGTTTTCGGTAAAGAGGAGCTTTACCGCGCCGGTTGCCCCCGCAAGGCTGATGGGGGGAGAGACAAGCGCATTGCTGATCCGCCTCCCGGTGTTGTAATTTCCCTGCCCTTCGATGCCGAGCCAGTAACTGTGCGTGGGCGACGTGGAGGAGGTCGTGGTGAGATGCCAGAGGTTATCGGTTGTGCCGTTCAGAAGCTGTGTCGACCATGCGTGCGTATTCGCGTCGAAATCGTCATAGAAGAAGATGTGCGACGAGGTGACGCTGTTGGGATTGAGGGTGATGCCGACGTCGGGCTTATACCCGTTCTGTGCGCGCGCTTTCTGGCGTGCGATTTCCTTTTTGACGCTCTGGGCATGTTCGCGCAGTTGTTCTGCGGCGCGGATCTGCCGCTCCCGGATCTTATAGTCGGATGTTCCGGCGGACATCGTCACGGGCAGGATCCACAGACATGCGATGAGCATGACCAGTCCGAAGGCGGGAACGCGGCGACGGAACGTGATGAAGAACGGTGTAAGGGAAGCTTTCATACGGACCTCTCTGGATTGTGGTGGATGATGGCCATGTTCAGAATTTGCGATGTGCGAGGTGACGCGACGGGATCGGTTCCCGTGCAGATATAATATACGGCCGGCCGGCGGGCAAAATCAAGCTCAGTGAGAATATTAATCAGAATTTAATGAACTAGCAAGTGAAGGTAAACGGGGAGAATAAAAAAACCTCCGGGAGCATATCCCGGAGGTTCGGAATTCCTTCAATAACATCAGGTTATCGGATTACCAGCTCGTCGAGGATGTTTTTCGCGTTTGAGAATTTGTCGAGGAGAAAGAGGACGTAGCGCGTATCGACGCTGATGGTGCGGTTCAGCGGTTCGACAAAGAGGTAATCTCCGACCACCGCTTCCCAGTTGCCGTCAAATGCGACGCCGATCAGTTCTCCGTTGCCGTTCATGACGGGACTGCCCGAATTGCCGCCGGTGATGTCGAGGTTCGCAAGAAACGCCACAGGGATGTCGTGTGTCGCCGGATCGGTATACGGTCCGAAATCCTTTTTTGCCCAGAGGTCATGCAGTTTGGCCGGGACGATGAAGGGATCCTCGCCGGTTTCCTTCTCGATCACGCCGCTCAGGGTTGAGAGATAATCGTACCGGACGGCATCGCGCGGGCGATACGGTTTGACGGTGCCGTAGGTGAAGCGGAGGCTCCGGTTGGCGTCGGGATACATGTCGGATCCCTTCCAGGCCATCCAGGCTTCGATGAGTCTGGAGCGGAGGCGGTTCATGCCCGCGTTGAAGCTGTTGAAGGAGGCCGTCACCGGTGCATTTTCCTTCTGAAGGTCGGCGACGAACCGCGCCGCCTCGTCACTGCGCATATCGTCTGCGCTCCGCTGGAGCAGGCTGGTGACGTAGTCCTGCGAGGTGAGTTTTGTTTCTTTCCAGAGGTGATCGGCAAATTCCCTCACGGCGGCTTTCTGCTCATCCGCCGATTTTCCCGAACCGAACCGTTGGCGAAGGACGTCGATCTGCTGATCGGCCGGAAGCTGGAGCGCATCCCAGAGGAGGGTGACCAGCATTTCCCTGTCGACGCCCTGGTCGTAGTTCCTGAAGGTGTTCGTCACGGAGCGTTTAACCTCGGCCAGTTTGGCCTCCGAGGGTTTGTCGGCGCCGCTCGAATCTTTTTTGAAGCTGGCAGCCAGGTCGTTCAGGTTGGCGGCGACGCTGAACAGCCCGACGCCGCTCAGGAGCTGGCCGAGAACGATCTGTTTCTGGTCGAATGTCTTGTATTTCTCGTACGAAGCGGCGATCTGTTTGAGGACTTCGCCGTATTTTTTCCCGAGCTCCGGATTGTGGGAAAGAAAATCGGTGAACTGCTGTTCGCGGGCGTGGCGTTCTCCGAGGATATCGGAATGCGTCATGCCGAAGAGGGTTCCTTCGATATTCTTCTCCGTGTTTGCGATCCCCCGGTAGGAGGAGGCGTATTTGATTTCGACCGCGCGGTTGTTTTTCCCTGCATTCTCGATGATCGTCATCCGGTCCTTGAAGAGTTTCATCTGCAGAGGCAGGAGCTCATCTTTCGAAAGCTGGATTTCCGTCGCGGTGCGGTACCGGAAGGTCCGTCCGGGGAAGCCCATGATCATCGCGAAGGAATTTTCCTCGATCGGTTTTTTGGACACCGGCAGGAACGAGGTCGGATGGTACGGAACGTTCTCCTTCGCATAGGCTGTGTGCTTGCCGTCGGGGGCTGTGTAGGCGCGGAGGAACGCAAAATCCCCGGTGTGACGGGGCCACATCCAGTTGTCGACCTCGCCTCCGTAGTTGCCTATCGAGCCGGGAGGCGCGTACACGAGCCGGATGTCGCGCAGAACGGTGGTGCGGAAGAGGAAAAATTTGACACCGTTGAAAAATTCCGAGACCCTGAACTGCGTATCGCCGTCGGCATTTTTCTGGTGCGCAGATTCGATCTCCCGGGAGGCTGTCCGGATGGCCTCGGCGCGGCTGGTGGCGCTCATCGTGTCGCTCAGCCCTTTGACGATCTGATCGGTCACGTCGGTGATGTCCGTGACGATCTCGGCGGTATAGCTCGGAAGCGAGAGTTCCTGATCCTTCGAGGCGGCATTGAAGCCGTTTTTGAGATAATCGTCCTGGACGGAACTGATCGACTGGATGCCGCCGAAGGCGATGTGATGATTGGTGATGATGAGACCGCTGGCGGAGACGAAGCTTCCGGTCCCGCCGGGGAGCAGGACGATCGCCCGGGTCAGGCAGGTGGCGGAGGAGTCGAACACCTGTGCCGGTGTGAGCTTCATGCCGTGCCGTTCCATCTCCTTCCAGGGAAGCTTGCCGAGTTGCGTCGGCATCCACATCCCTTCATCGGGTGGAGTCCAGGCGGGAAAGATCGCCAGGATGAACAGGCCGGCCAGTAAAATTCGCAGAGTTGTTTTCATCTGAATGCTCCGGGTTGTATTGGAGAAATGGTTTCGATTGAAGCGTTATCGGATAAAGAACGAGGCGTCCGTTTCGGGGTAACGAGCATAACATGCGAAAAAAAAGAGAATTCTGCAAGATCGGCGCGTCGGTATGCAGGAGATCCGGCAATCGGACGACGGATATGGGGTATTCCGCCCGGGGCGCAGTGGATTCGTTGCAAATCTACGCTTTTAATAGTATATTTTTCCATCCCGCTCGGTACAGCGGGATTTGTATTTAACGCATCGGATCACAGATCAGTCAGATTTCTCCGCCTCATGGAATTTCTTCGGAATTTTTGCATCATAGCGCACATCGATCACGGGAAATCGACGATCGCCGACCGTCTGCTGGAACGCACCGGCACGATCACCGAACGGGAGATGAAGACCAATCAGGTGCTCGACGACATGGAGCTGGAACAGGAACGGGGGATCACGATCAAGCTCCATGCGATCCAGATGCAATACCGGGCGGCCGACGGTAACCAGTACACCCTCAACCTCATCGACACGCCGGGGCATGTCGATTTTTCCTATGAAGTCTCGCGTTCGCTGAACGCCTGCGAGGGAGCGATCCTCGTCGTCGACGCATCACAGGGGGTCGAGGCCCAGACAATCAGCAACCTCTACCTGGCGATCGACGCCGGCCTCGAGATCATCCCGGTCATCAACAAGATCGACCTTCCCGGCGCCATGGTCGATACCGTCAAACATCAGATCATGGACCTCATCGGCTGCAGGGAAGAGGATATCATCCTGGCCAGCGCGAAGATGAAACTCGGCATCGATGAGATCCTGGAGGCGGTCGTCCGCCATATCCCGCCGCCGAAAGGCGATCCCGGGGCGCCGCTCCGGGCGCTGATCTTCGATTCGATTTTCGACGGCTACCGCGGCTCGATCGTCTACATCAGGATCTTTGACGGGACACTGCGGGAAAAGGAGCGCGTCAGGTTTTTTGCCACCGACAAGGTGTTCGACGCGGAGGAGGTCGGGATCCTCGAGATGACCCGGATCCGGACGAAGGAACTGACCGCCGGCAACGTCGGCTACCTCATTCCCGGAGCGAAGGATGTGCACGACACCAAGGTCGGCGACACCGTGACCACGGCCGACCGGCCTGCGGATGCCCCGCTCCCCGGTTACAAGGAGGCGAAGCCGATGGTCTTCGCCGGTCTCTATCCCGTCAATGCCGACAATTTTTCCGAGCTGAGGGATTCGCTGGAAAAGCTCCGGATGAACGACGCATCGCTGATCTTCGAACCCGAAACATCGGTGGCGCTCGGTTTCGGATTCCGCGCGGGATTCCTCGGCCTTCTCCACATGGAAATCATCCAGGAACGGCTCGAGCGGGAATACCGCCAGGAGCTCATCACGACCGTTCCCAACGTCGAATACAGGGTGACCCGGACGGACCGGTCCGTCGTGCTGGTCGATAACCCCGCGCTGATGCCGCCGCTCGGCGAAATCGAAACCATCTCGGAGCCGTTCATCACCGCGCAGATCATCACGCCGGCCGAATATATCGGCAACATCATGAAAATCTGCACCGAACGGAGGGGCGTCTACCGGAACACCACCTATCTCGATCCGACCCGCGCCGATCTGCGGTACGAACTCCCCCTTTCGGAGATCATCTTCGACTTCTATGACAAACTGAAGTCGACCTCGCGGGGATATGCGTCGCTCGACTATGAATTTCTCGAATACCGCGATTCCGATCTCGTCAAGCTCGATATTCTACTGAACAACGAATCGGTCGACGCTCTCTCCACCATCGTCCACCGGGACAAGGCATATGAGTGGGGCAAGAAGCTCTGCGCGAAACTCCGGAAACTCATTCCGCGGCAGATGTTCGAGGTGGTGGTTCAGGCGGCGATCGGGAGCAAGGTCATCGCCCGCGATTCCATTTCGGCGATGAGAAAGAACGTTCTCGCAAAATGTTACGGCGGCGATATTTCCAGAAAACGGAAACTGCTGGAGAAACAAAAGGAGGGGAAGAAACGTATGAAACAGGTGGGAAGGGTGGAAATTCCCCAGGAAGCGTTTCTTGCCGTTCTGGCAATGGAAGATGAATAACTCAAAGGACATCCTATGGCAAAAGCAGGCGATCAGAAGAAACCGGTAAAAGCAGACGAGCCGAGGGGCGGCGTCACGGCGTGGCTGAAGGAATTCGGCATCATCGTCGGTGCGTTCCTGGTCCTCAACAGTTTCGTTCTCGCATCGTTCGAAGTTCCCACCGGATCGATGGAGAACGAAATCATGACCGGTGATTTTCTCCTTGTGAACAAATTCGTGTTCGGCGGAACGACCCCCCGCACCGTGCCGTTCACGAATTACAAACTGCCGGCGTTCAAGCTTCCCGCGTTCTGGCACGTCGAGCGGGGCGACGTCATCGTTTTCATGTTCCCTGGCTACCGCGATGAAACCCAGCCGGAGGAATTTGCCTACTATCTGAAGCGGTGCGTCGCGCTCTCCGGGGACACACTGCAGATCAACCACCGGGTCGTCACCGTGAACGGCAAGCCGATACCGGTTCCGCGGAATGTCAAATTCAATTCTCCTCTGGAAAAGCCGCCGGGATACGCCGATGCCCGCATTTTTCCGAAGGGTGCGCCGTGGAATGAGGATAATTACGGCCCGATCGTCATTCCGTCGAAGGGAGAGAAGCTCGAACTGAACGCCGACAATTACGACCGGTGGGATACCTTCATCCGCCGCGAGGGACACGCCGTCGATATGCGGGACGGTAAGATTTATATCGACAACCGCGAACAGTCGACCTATACGGTCGAACGCGAGTACGCCTTCGGGATGGGCGACAACCGCGACAATAGTCTCGACAGCCGGTTCTGGGGATTCGTCCCTGTCGAATCGATCGTCGGAACGCCGCTGATCGTCTACTGGTCGTGGGATCCCGACGCGCCGATTTTCCGTTTCGCGGAGAAGCTTGCCTCGGTCCGGTGGAACCGGTTCGGGACGCTGGTGAAATAACCGGACCGCCGCGCCTGCGGCGCGCTGTCCGTCATCATCATGCGGTTCAGGGATTACATCCTCATTGCGGGCGCCTCCGTGGCGCTCGCACTCGTTCTGAAGACGTTTATCGTCGGGGTCGTGTTCATTCCCTCCCCCTCCATGGAAACGGCGCTTCTTCCGGGCGACTATGTGCTGGTCAATAAGCTGATCCACGGCATGCCGCCCGACGACGGAAGGTCCCGGACTGCCTCATTCCT
This sequence comes from Bacteroidota bacterium, assembly GCA_035524335.1. Classification (GTDB taxonomy): domain Bacteria; phylum Bacteroidota; class Ignavibacteria; order UBA10030; family SZUA-254; genus DATKPE01. Next base: position 95,469 of record DATKPE010000057.1, on the reverse strand, counting down.
CACTCTGCCTGCACTGCGGGCTGTCCGCCCCGGCGACATTCTTCTCTTCCGGCTCCCCGTGGATCCCGCCGACGACCCGGACCACCCCTATTTTGTCAAACGCTGTGCTGCGGTTCCGGGCGACACGCTCCTGGCCGACCGGCAGACACTTTTCGTGAACGGTCGCCCCGTTGCCCGCGTCACCCGCGGGTCTGCGTTTGTCCAGCTCGCCCGCCTGAGCGAACCGATGCCGGTTCCGCATCGCGGCGAGACGCTCCTCCTCTCGCCCGAGAATATCGGACGCTGGTCGGGTCTGATCCGCGGCGAAGGGCACGATATTTCACTCCGGAACGGTCTCGTTCTTATCGACGGTCGTCCGTCCGAACGTTATCGGGTCGACCGGAGTTACTACTTCGTCCTCGGCGATAATGCCGATCACAGCTACGACAGCCGCGCCTGGGGGCTCCTCCCCGAAAACCTCGTTGAAGGGACTGTCGAGATGGTCTACTGGTCGGTCAATCGTTCGGGTATCTCACCGGCCGGAGGCGACGGCCGGGTGCGATGGGATCGCATCTGTCATGTCGTTGAGTGAGGGGGCTGTCTCTGTCCGGACTCTATCTCCATATTCCGTTCTGCGAACACAAGTGCCTCTACTGCGATTTTTATTCGATCGAACATCTCGATGGAATCGAACAGTTCTGCAGTGCGCTTACGGACGAGATCGGTCTGTATGAGGAATACGGCGGTGCCGAAACGGTGACGTCGGTTTTTTTCGGCGGAGGAACGCCGTCGCTCCTGACGCCGGCACAGCTGGAACGGATTCTTAGGCATCTTCACTCCCGGTTCCGGATCGATCCCTCCTGTGAAGTGACGCTGGAGGCGAATCCCGGCACGATCGACGGGGAAAAACTGCATGCCTACCGGTCGCTCGGGATCAACAGGCTCAGCATCGGGGTTCAGTCGTTCCACGAGGACGAACTGAGGTTCCTGACGCGCATCCATGATGCGGCGGAGGCGCGGGAAGCGGTCCGTCGCGCCCGGCGGGCCGGTTTCGATAATGTCAACATCGATCTCATCTTCGCCCTTCCTTCACAGACGGCCGAGCGGTGGCGGTCCAACATCCGGGAGGCGATCGGGCTCGGGGTGGAACATATCTCCGCCTATAATCTGATCGTCGAACAGGGGACGCCGCTCGCCCGCATGGTCAGCCAGGGATTGGTAGCCGTTCCTCCGACCGAGCTGGAGGCGGAGATGTATCTCTGGACGATCGATGCACTGCGAAGCGCCGGCTACGCACACTATGAGGTCTCGAATTATGCCCGGTCCGGGTATCAATGCAGGCACAACCTCGCTTATTGGCGGCATGAAAACTATCTCGGTTTCGGACCCTCGGCACATTCCTTCCGGGATCGCCGCAGGTGGTGGAACATCGCAAATCTCCGGACCTACCTCGATGCACTCTCGTCCGGGCGTGCTCCGGTGGCGGGGAGTGAACATCTGACGCCCGGCCAGATCATGGACGAATCACTCATGCTGTCGCTCCGGACCGGTGAACTGGATCTCAGGACGATCGGGGCCGGGGACGACGAGGAACGCACCCGCCGCCTGGACGACCGGATCCGCCGGTGGGAGTCCGACGGTATGCTCGTCCGCGAAGACCATGTCGTCCGGCTGACCGACCGGGGGTTTCTGTACTGCGACGAAATCGTCCGGCTCCTTCTCCCGGAGACGGCGCCGGTCTGAACCGGACCAATCCACCGCAACCGCTATCTGGCAGGGTACGACCGGGGTCTGGCGTCTCACCGCCTTTCATTTCACCGCCCATTCTGCTATATTAGCTGGACTTAGCCGGCCGGGGAACGCCCGAACGGCCTGAATACAGCCACCATATGCGAATATCGCCGCACGATCCGAAATTCCGGCTTCCGGCGGACAGCACCGTTTCATGAGACAGTTATCTGAAAAATCGATTCACCGGCTGATTGCGCTGGCGGTTTTCGTGACCGCACTGTCGGTGTATCTCAGGACCCTGTCGGCTACGGTGGTGTTCTGGGATGTGGGGGAGTTCTGCGCCGCGGCGCGACTGCTCCAGGTCCCGCATCCCCCCGGTTCGCCCCTTTTCATCCTTCTGGCCAGGGTTGCCTCGATCATTCCGTTCCGTGAGGACATTGCCGCCCGCATGCACACCGTTTCCGCCGTGGCGAGCGCGGCTGGTATCGTATTCCTCTACCTCAGCGGCACAATCCTCCTCCGGTCTGTGTACGGCAGGGACCGTATCGTCGTCAACGGAAGCGCGGCGGTCGGCGCACTCTCGCTTGCGTTCATGACGACCTACTGGGATAATTCGATCGAAGCGGAGGTCTATGGGATGGCCATGCTGTTCGTCGCCGCATGCCTCTGGCTCGCACTCCGGTGGAGGGAGGAGGCGGATGAGCCGGGGAGCGACAGATATCTTCTTCTCATCGCCTATCTCCTCGGTCTTGCAATGGGGGTCCATATTCTGGCTCTCCTGATCATCATCCCGATCCTGATGATCATCTATTTCCGGCTGTACGAGGTGACTCCGAAATCGTTCCTGCTCTTCGCGGCTGTGGCGGCCGGCTCATTCTTTGTCGTCTATCCCGGTATCGCGCAGATTCTGCCCGGCATGCTGGCGGGGGAACTTGGCGGAGGACGATTCGACGCAGTCCGGGTGTTGCCCCCGATCCTTGTGGGTGCGGGGCTGTTTGCTGCGGCGAGGAGTTATCTGAACCGCCGGCGGGTCCCCTTCATGGTGCTGTCCGCTCTGCTCCTGATTCTGCTCGGGTTCACAACATACACACAGGTTCTCATCCGGGCAAACGTCCCCGATCTCCCGATCAAGGAAAACAGCCCGGGCGATTTCGCGGGTCTGACCCGCTATCTGACCCGCGAGCAGTATGGCGAAACGCCGATCCTGACCGGCGTCACGTACGACAATTCGACCGGCCGGTTCGAGAAGGCGTTGTTCCCCCGCCGGTGGTCGAGCGATCAGATGCACGCGCCGACGCGGGAGAACTACTCCGGCGACCTCGATTTTCTCTGGCGGTATCAGACGGAGCATATGTTCATCCGCTACATGCTCTGGAACCTCGCCGGAGTCGGCGGAACGGGGGACGACGCGGGGGTTTCCTGGAGCGATACCTGGGGAATTCCCCTCGTGCTTGCCTGTGCCGGGTGTATATCGGCGTTCCGGCGGGACAGGAAAACCGGTTTCGTGCTCCTGACGATTTTTCTGATCATGGGGATCGTGCTCGATCTTTATCAGAATCAGCAGGATCCCCAGCCCCGTGAGCGCGACTATTTCTATGTGGGGGCCTGTTTTATCTGCGCACTCTGGATATCGTTCGGGATCGCATCGGTGCTCCGGAGGGTCCCGGGAGTATTGCCGGCCGGTTCGCTTCAGCGGCTGCTGCGCCCGGTTCTGCTGGTAGTCTTCCTGGCGGCCGTTCCGCTGAACCTCCTCCGGGCCAACTGGAGGAGTCATGACCGGAGTGCGATGTACGTCGCATGGGATACGTCGTACAATCTTCTGCAAAGCGTCGAGCGGGATGCGATTCTGTTCACCAACGGCGACAACGACACGTTTCCCCTCTGGTATCTGCAGGATGTCGAAGGGATCAGAACGGATGTGCGGGTGATCTGCCTGAGCATGGTGAACGTGCCGTGGTACAACCACCAGCTCAAGCACGAGAGACCGCATGGCGCGGCGCCGCTGAGGATGTCGCTCAGCGATGCCGACATCGACCGGCTGGGAAACACCCGGTGGGAACCACAGACCATGAGTCTGAAGGTGCCGCCGGAGACGATGCGGATGATGGGCGTCACCGACTCTCTCGTCCGCGCGTCGGGGCAGATCGTCTGGGAGCTCAAGGGACTGCCGTACAGCGGCGGCGGCCGCTATCTGCGCGTGCAGGATATCATGGTGGGGGATATCATCACGGCAAACGCGTGGGAACGACCGGTCTATTTTGCCGTCAGCTGTCCTCCGAGTGCCCGCATCGGGCTGGACGGGTATCTCTGGATGGAGGGCGCAGCGATCAGGCTCCGGCCGCAGAGAACGGGCGGAAGCACCGCCCTCGATATTGCCGCGATGGAGAGGAATTACATGACCCCTCCTCAGGCGCCATCCGCAGGACCCCGGCCGGGATTTATCTTCCATGACGTCATGGCCGGAGCGGCGTCATTCGATGAAAATGAACAGCGGATTCTGATGAACTACCGGCTTGGATTCATGAGGATTGCAGATTATTTCCTCCATGAAGGAGACAACAGAGGGGAAGCGCGCCGCGTCCTTGAGAGAATGGAGGAGACGATACCGGTGGAAGCCGTTCCCGCACAGCTCTGGACATATTCCAATGTTGTGGCGAAGCGTTTCTATGAGGTCGGCGATATGGACCAGTTCCGCAAGTACGCCGGGATCGTCGAGGAGCATTGTCTGACATTACTAAAGTCGGGTCCGGTATTCGCCGCCGAACCATCCTCGAACCCGGCGGCGGTTCTCGCGGACTTGTATGGAATGCGGGGGGATTACCGGAAAGCGGTCGATATGCTCCGTGCACTCGACAGCCAGTATCCGCGGACGCCCTGGATCGAGGAACGGATCGGAAGATATTCCGCGCTTCTGCACGGATCTGCCCCCCGGGACTCCGGGGAGAGGCACTGAAGAGTGAGTGAACATGGACCGGATTGCCCACCACAAGAGACGGCTGGCCTGACGTGAAGATTCTCATTCTCAACTGGCAGGATATCAAAAATCCGCTCGGCGGAGGGGCGGAGGTCCACATGCACGAGATTTTCCGCCGGATCGCGGAGCGCGGGCATGAGGTGACGCTCTGCTGTTCCGCCTTCCCCGGGGCTCCCGCCGAGGAAATCATCGACGGGATACGCGTCATCAGAACCGGCGGAAGATATCTCTTCAACTTCCGGGCGGTGTACGAATATTACCGCCGATTCCGCGGGGAAACATTCGACGTAGTTGTCGACGATATGAACAAGATACCGTTCTTCACCCCGCTGTTCGTCCGCCGCCCGACGGTTGTCATCATTCATCATCTTTTTCGGAAAAGCATTTTCAGTGAGACCTCAATTCCTGCCGCGCTCTATGTCTATTGTCTGGAGTCCCTCGCGCTGAGGGTCATCCGGTCCGCCCGTCTTCCCGTCTTCATTGTTTCCGAAAGCACGAAGCGCGAAGTCATGGAACAGGGAATTGCCGAGGAATATCTCCGTCTGGTGCCCAACTGCGTCGACCGCCGGCGTTACCGCCGGACCGGAGTGCCGCGCTCGGGACCACCGCTCGTCGGCTACTTCGGCCGGCTGAAACGATACAAATCGGTCGATCATCTCCTGGAGGCATTTGTCCGGGTCCGGGAACAGGCGCCCGACGCTTCTCTCGTCGTCATCGGGGACGGCGACTATCGCGCCCACCTCGAAGAGCTGGCGCGGCGGCGCGGCATCGCCACGGCTGTCAGGTTTACCGGGTATGTCGACGAAGATACCAAAGTCGATCTGCTGAACAGGGTCTGGTTTCTCGTGAATACCTCCGCAAAGGAAGGCTGGGGGCTGACGGTCATCGAGGCGAATGCCTGCGGAACGCCGGTCATCGCCAGCGATGTCCCTGGTCTGCGCGATGCCGTGAAGGATGGCACGACCGGTCTGCTCTATCCGTACGGCGATCTGACCGATCTCTCCTCCAAAATGATCCGCCTGCTCTCCTCGGCCGGCGAACGGGCCGCCCTTGGCGCGGAGGCGGAGCTCTGGGCGGCAAAATTCGACTGGGATCGCGTCGCCGAACAGACGATCGGATTTCTCCGGGAGGCGATCGATGCCCGCGCGGGGAACCGGACCTGATGGGTACGCCTCTCGATATCGCCGTGATCGCCGCGTTCGATGCCCCCTACATCAGGGATGATATCCGTCTCCTGGAACGGAAGCATACGGTCAGGATCCAGCTGGGCAATGGAGCGACGGCATTCCTGAAGACTGTGTGGCTTGCTCTACGGTCCGATGTCGTCTTCTGCTGGTTTGCGTCGGTCTACGGATCGGCCGCGGTTCTCATCGCCGGACTCCTTGGAACCAGGTCGATCCTGGTCATCGGCGGCGTCGATGTCGCAAAAGACGATGCTCTCGGATACGGGCTCTGGCGGTCGGGGTGGAAGGGAAAACTGGCGGGTGCGGCTCTCCGCCGCGCGGGCAGGGTGCTGTCGGTCGATCCATCACTCAGTGACGACGCACGCCGGCTGGCCGCGTACCCCGGGAAGAATATTGAATACCTTCCGACAGGTTATGACCCCGGATTCTGGAAGCCGGCAGGAGGACGCCGGCCGCAGATTCTGACCGTTGCCCGGGTGGACGACAGTGCACGCTTCAGGGTCAAGGGGATCGATCTTCTTCTTGCGTCGGCCCGGCAGATTCCAGCGGCGGCATTCATCCTCATCGGCGTCGACCGCCGTCTGTTCTCCGGGACGGAGATTCCCCCGAACGTCTCCCTTTATCCGGCGATGAAGAGGGAGGAACTGCTCCCCTTTTACCAGTCGTCATCCGTCTATTGCCAGCCTTCCCGCCGTGAGGGGCTTGCCAATACGCTTTGTGAGGCGATGCTGTGCGGCTGTTATCCGGTTGCGTCTGCTGTCGGCGGAAATATCACGGCGCTTGGCGATACCGGAACGCTGGTTCCCTCCGGCGATGCCGCATCCCTGACTGCCGCGCTGAGTGAAGCGCTCCAGCGCGGCGACGAGGAGGGTGCAAGGGCGAGAGCCCGCATCGTCGCTCTTTTTCCCGCGGAAAAGCGGGAACGGGCGATTCTCCGGATGCTGGGGGAAGACCGGACATGAAACGGCTGACGCGAAACTTCATTTCCATTCTGCTGAGCGACATCGGGAGACGCCTGATCGGATTTGCCGCCGTCGCGTATCTCACCAGAACGATCAGCGTCGGGGAATACGGCGCCGTGAACGTCGGCCTCACCCTGCTTTCCTACGGTCTCATGCTGAGCTCCGGAGGGCTGAGTTCGTACGGGACGCGGGAAATCGTCCGGTCGGACAGCCCCGGGCTCGTCGGCGGCATCCTCGGCACACGCCTGCTGAACTCTCTTATCGTCTACGGCCTGACGGCGGTCATCGCCGTCGTGGCGATTGCGAACCGGCTCACCTCCGGTCTCACTCTGCTGTTCTGCGGATCGCTCTTCCTGAATGCCTTCCTGCTCGAATGGTACTTCCAGGGGAAGGAGGCGATGGGGGTGATCGGTCTCAGCCGGCTGGCCGGAGCCGCGGTCTATCTCGGCATGCTCCTCCTGTTCGTCCGGGATCACGAACATGTGCTCTGGATTGCCGGCGCGGCGCTTGCCGGGGACCTGACGCTTTCCGTGGTTCTTATGGCTGTCTACGGAGCCCGGAACGGAACGGCCGGACTGCGGCCGCGGTTCGACGGCTGGATGCCGATCATGAAGCAGGCCTTTCCGATCGGTGCGGGATCGATTCTGGCGCATCTGAGCGTCAATCTTCCACCGCTCGTCCTGGGCGCCCTCTTGTCCAATACCGAGGTCGGTATCTACAGTGCGGCGAGCAAGCTGGTCTTTTTTCTTCTGATTCTGGACCGTGTCATGGCGACGATCCTTCTTCCGGCATCGACACGGTTTTTTGCGTCGTCCCCCGAACAGCTTTCCGCGACCCTCGGCACCGCGGTCCGGTGGATCCTGGTGCTGGCGTTGCCGCTCAGCGTGGGAGGCATGCTTCTCGCCGACCGGCTCCTTCCATTCGTGTTCGGGGCTCAGTACGGGGCCGCCGCTCCCGCCTTCCGCGTACTGATCTGGTTCTTCTTTTTCACGCTCCTCCATACCATCTATTCGACGGCGCTCATCGTCATCAACCGGGAAAAGCTTTTCGGAAAACTGATGGCGGTAAGTTCGGCCGTCTACCTCGTCGCCATCGTGGCAGGGTCGTGGTTCCTCGGTCCGGTCGGAGCGGCAGGCGGAATGGTGTTCTCCGAAGCGGTGACCGTTCTGCTGATGCGCCGGGCGTCGTTCCGGCTCATACCGATCCGCTTCCCGCGCAACGCGGCCGGGCTCCTTCTCGCCGTAGCGGGGATGAGCGGAGTCATTGTCCTTCTGCCGGGTCTGCCGCTCTTCGTCCTCATCGGAGCCGGCGGGGCCGTCTATGTCCTGCTGATCGGTCTTCTGCGGGTTGTGACCCGCAATGACCTGAGGGAAATTCTCAGCCGCGTATGAGCAGAATTCTGACCGGCGTCTTTGACGAAAATCCCGGATGGGAACAACTCCTCCAGCAGGAGGGAGCGCCCTGGTGCCGCAGGGAAGAGGAAGAGCTGTTCCAGTCTGCCCCGGTGATTGTCGCAGGAGATCAGACGTCCCCGGACGATTCACACCGTCTCCGTCAGCTCCTCCGTGAAGGACGGATGCTTCTCTGCACCGCGGCGGCCGCTGAGCTCATCGCCGGCACAGCCGCCAAACGGAGACTGCTGAAGTCGCTCCGTCCCGGGAACGATCCACTCTTCGGCGGCATCGGCCTGACCGATCTCTATCTCCAGGGCCGGATCTATCCCGGGTCCGCTCTTCTTCCGGACGAAAAAGGAGTTCCGACGGTGTATCACGGTGAGCTCGGAGGAGGATACGCCGTTGTCCTGCCGTTCGATCCGGCGTCCGCCGTCGTAGACCGGCGGACCCTCACCAAGTCGTTCTATTCGCCGTCGCCGCGCCTGCCCTACGAACGCGTTCCCCTGGTCTCACGCCAGGAAGTCCGCACCATCGTCTCCCGGGCGCTCACGCACCTCTACCACCGCCTCGGTCTCCCGTATATTCATCGCTGGTACTATCCTGATGCCTCGCCTTCTGTCGCGGCACTCCGGATCGACACGGATTTTGCCTCGGAAGCCGAACTTCGCACACTGCAGGAACTCGGTGCGGCGACCGGAACATATTTTTCCTGGTTTATCGATGTGGAATCCCAGGCCGGCCATCTCGGTTTCTATCGGTCGCTTGCCGGCCATGAAACAGGCCTTCATTGCTACAGCCATCGGATCTACCGGACCCCGGCGGATGCCGAGGCAGATCTGGGAAAGGCGCTCGGAGCGCTGTCGGACGCGCAGGTCCGGACTGAAGGTGTCGCGCTTCCCTACGGGCAGTGGTCCCCGGAACTTGGCAAGGTTCTTGACCGGCTCGATTTCCGCTATTCATCCGAGTTTGCCTACGATGCCGACAACCTCCCCTCCTGGCCCGATCTCGGTTATTACAGGTCGACTCTTCTGCAGGTTCCCGTCCATCCGATCAGCATTGGAAATCTTCGCCGGCAGGGTTATGGTACCGAAGCGATGGCTGAATATTTCAGATGGATAGTGCGAACCAAGATCGGTCGGCGGGAGCCGGCGCTCCTCTATCATCATCCCCGGAACGGCGGAACCGATATCCTCCGGTCGGTAATCACGCAGTTCGGGGAGGCCGGTGTGCCGGTGGTAAAACTCTCCGCCTATGCCGCATGGTGGGCAGACCGCTGTGCCGAGCGGCCCGTGATCGATGCCGGGGCGGACCGGATCAGGATCGACGGGCTCACCGGCCGTTCTCCGGCAATGTTCAGGATTGCCGCGGCAGACGGTCGCGAAGCGTTCACAGCACCGGCTCCGACCATCGCGACGGCTTCACTCGCCTGGACACCTCCTCCGGTACCCGTTCCTCTGCCGGAGGACATCCTCCGGATCAGAAGGTACAATCCATGGGTTGCTCTCCAGCGGGCGGAAGATCTGCTCGCCGCTCTGTTCCGGGACAAACCGAAGAAATCTCCGAAGACCATATGAACATCTGCCTTGCCACATACCAGTCGGTCCTGCTCCTCAAGGGAGGTCCCAGGACACAGATTCTGGAAACCGAGCGGCGTCTCCGCGAACGGGGTGCTCATGTCACCCTGTTCGAATCATGGAACGATTTTTCACCCGGCGCCGTCGATCTGGTCCATATTTTCGGCGCGAACATCGGGACCTATCACCTTGCCCGGGAACTCCACCGCCTCGGCGTTCCGCTCGTGGTGACGCCGATCTTTTTCACGAGGCATTCAAAACCGCTTGTTCGCCTGGTCACGGGCGTGTCGCGCCGAATCTCGTCGCTGGCCCCCGGTTTCTGGAGCGATTACGGGCTGGTCGCAGAAATCTGCAGTTGGGCACGGGCGGTACTTCCGAACACCTCGATGGAAGCCGATCTCCTCGTCCGCGGCATGGGCATCCCGCGGGACCGCGTCACCGTTGTGCCGAACGGGGTCGACGAGCGGTTCTGGCATGCGGACCCCGCCCATTTCATTGAAAAGTACGGCGTCCGCGATTTCGTGCTCAACGTCGGCCATGTGGGACCCGCGCGCAAGAATGTTCTCCGCCTGATCGACGCTCTGGAACGCATCAATGTGCCTTCCGTTATCATCGGCCGGAGCGAAGACAACGAGTATGCCCGTGAATGCCGGCGGCGCGCGGAGCGGAATCCCCGGCTCACGCTCATCGATGCGCTTCCGAACGATTCCCCGCTACTCGCGTCGGCGTATGCCGCGGCGAGTGTCTTCGTTCTCCCCTCGCTCTTCGAAACTCCCGGCATCGCCGCGCTCGAGGCCGGTCTTGCGGGCGCACGGATCGTCGTGACAAAGTACGGGGGCACCAGAGAGTACTTCGGCGACGAAGCGGTCTACGTGGAACCGACTGCGGTGGAACTGATCCATCACGGTATCGTGACCGCCCTGAACAGGGAAAAGACCGACGCGCTTCGCACGAGAATCCGCTCAAACTATCTCTGGACCAGCATTGCCGACCGATGTCTTGAATTGTATCAACAGGTCCTGGGCGGCAGATGACCTCCGGCAAACGCGAAGGGAATAATTTGTTTTCCCCCCGTCACAGCATCGTTTTCATTGTCGTTGCGGTGGCGGTCGTTTTCATTCTGATCCGGCTTGCGGGAAAGGCCGGTCACGTCTCTCCGCCGCCGCCGGCCCGTCCCGCGGCGGCATCGGCGCCGCCGGTTAAACAGGCGCCGAAGGAGATTACCTTCCACGGCTGTCCGCCTGAAGGGAGTGGCGGAGACGGTCAGCTCAATCTCCTGAAAAACCGGATTGACGAGGGTGAGTACATGTCCGTCGGGACGGGCGAGATTCTCTCATATACCTGGCCCCCTTCGGTCGTACGCAGACAGCGCGCAGAATGGCCGCCGGATGACAAGAGGGCGGTCGACCTTCATGAAGGACTGCCGGTTTCCGTCGAAGGCTATCTCCTCGGGGCGAAGGAGGAGGGAGCTGAGTCTCCGAACTGCCGGATGAACGATCCGGCCGACAGGGATTTTCATCTCTGGCTTGCCGGGTCGCCGGATGCGGGAAGGGAAAAGGCGATCGTGGTCGAAATCACTCCCCGTGTGAGGGCGGGCCACCCCGAGTGGACAATCGCGTCGCTTCACCGGCTCGTCCGCGCCGGGCGCATGATCAGGATCAGCGGATGGCTCCTGCTCGATCAGGAGCATCCCGAGCAGATCGGCCGGACGCGGGGCACTCTCTGGGAGATTCACCCGATCATGAAAATCGAAATCGCCGACAGCGGAGGCTGGAGGATGATGACCGGCGAGGACGATTAACGGCGATTTTCTTTGATCTTCGGGGGGAATTCGTTATATTTTTTTATGAATTCCACCGTGAGAACCGTCGAAATCAAGGCGCGCACCGGCGCTGCGGCCCGCCTTCGTGCGATTCTCGGGAACCTTAACGCGGAATTCCGGGGAACCGACAGACAGATCGATACCTACTACGACGTTCCCCGGGGGCGGCTGAAACTCCGCGACGGGACGATCGAAAAGTTCCTCATTTATTACGACCGCGACGATCAGCCCGAACCGAAGCAGTCGGATGTCCTTCTTGCTGCCGTGCCGGAACCGGCCGATCTCAGGAAGATCCTCGCCCGGCTCTATCCCGTTTTTGCCGTCGTCGACAAATCGCGGGAAATCTATTTCATCGGAAATGTAAAGTTTCACCTCGATGAAGTCGCCGGCCTCGGATCGTTCGTTGAAATCGAGGCAATCGATCGGACGGGGGATCGGAGTCCCGATGAGCTGCGTGAACAGTGCCTGTCGTACATGTCGCTGTTCGGGATCCGGAACGAAGATCTCCTCGCCGGATCGTACAGCGATATGCTCGCCTGCATATCATCGCTCGGGGAAGGGTCCAGGGCGTGAAGGAACGGGGCATCCTCATCGTCATCGACGGGCCGAGCGCCGTCGGTAAATCGACCATCGTCCGGGGGCTCCTGGCCCAGACTGCCGTGCCGCTGGCGCTTGCAAAACGGGTCACTACCCGGGAAAAGCGTGCCGCGGAGGACGACGAGGATATCTATGATTTCGTCTCCCATGAGAAGTTCCGGGCAATGGTGGAGTCGGGAGGATTTGTGGAGCATAAATGCTATAAATTCGGCATGTGCTACGGCCTGCCGAAGGCTCACGTCATCGATCGCCTCGCCCGGGGTGAGCATCTCCTCGCAATGATCAACCTCGGCAATATCCGGATGGTGAAGGAAGTGGTCCCCGACACGTTTGGGGTGTTTCTCTCGGCGTCCCTTGCCACGGTGCGGGAGCGTCTGCTCCGCCGTGGGACACATACGCCCGAGCAGATCGAGGAGCGGCTCGGCAATGCCGCCGATTCGCTCAGATTCGCCCCCTATTATGACCTGGTGACGGACAGCGAACATACGCCGGTCGCAGGCGTCATTGCTGAAATTCTCCGGTGTTTCGGAACATTCCGGCATTCTGATCGGTTTACGGAGAAAACGGATCCGAATTAGTCCCATATCCACCCCCCGGTGGAGGAGGTATACATGTCGAGATTTTCGAGAATACTGATCAGCTCCAGCTTCGCACTGCTCGCCTTCGCCGGCGGATGCAGAGTATCCAGGCAAACGTTGTACCCCGAATTTGTCTCCCGCAAACCGGCGCTCGGTCCTCTTACCGTGCTTACCGATTGCATGCTTATTCAGGGTCTCCGGAGCGATACGAGTAAAATCGATGTGCCGGATAACAAACAGCTTGCCGTCGAATTGCTCGGGGCCTGCAGGGACAAACTGACATCCCGGGGATACACGGTCGACAGGACCATGCTGACCTCCGTCGGCCTGCTGATGAATCAGCGCCAGCCGTACCGGGTGGTCTTCACCTCGGATGACCGGTGGGTCAAGGACAAGGACCTTCCGGTTGCGAGCGCCCCGTTCTATCTCGACAAGTCGCTGGCCGGCAATGGAAATTTTCAGGCCGCTCTCGCCTCTCTCTATGCCAACATTCTGAATGTCGGTCAGCGGGACGACACGGCGAAGCTGTATATTCCATCCGCCGCCGTCGTCGGGACTGCCGTCGGATCGGGCACGCTCGTTGTTCTGCTGGCGGGAGGGATGAACGTCCCGATCACAAAAGTCGCCTTGCAGACCACCCGGAACCCGGACCGGAATGAAGCCGTGGTCGCCGTCGATCCCGTTTCGACCGCATCGGTGATGTTCTATATCATCGATGTCAAATCCGGGGAGGTCCTCTGGGAAGACCGCGTCTTCCGCACCGGCAGGTCGGTACAGCACGACAAAATAAGCGACATGCTCGCCGACATTCTGGATCAGATTCCCTAACGACCTGAAATTGCTCGAAATACCGACCTTGCCCCGCCCGAAACGGCGCCGGAAGGTGTTTCGCTGTTTTTTCCTCTCCCCCTTGTGCTTTGCGATGAAAGATTGTATCTTCAAAATGAAGTAATTCATCCCGATCGATGCTGTGCAGTATGACGCCATTTCACCGACGTAAGGAGAATTGGGCATGAAGATTTCTTCACAGGAAAAGAAATCATCCAAAAGCCGGCAGGTACATCCAACCACGACGATCCGGCAGTCACGATATATCGGGGTTTCCCCCGCCGATCTCTACGATGCCTACCTTGATGACAAAACCCACAGCAGATTTACCGGCGCCAGGGCGACCTGCGAACGTTATGTCGGAGGGAAGTTCACCGCCTGGAACGGATACATCAGCGGCAAAAACGTCAAACTGGAAAACGGAAGACGCATCATACAGGAATGGATGACCACCGAATGGCCTGCGGGATACGGACCGTCCCTCCTTGAGTTTACGTTCCACGCGAAGGGATCCGGAACGGAAGTCCGCATCAAACAATCGAATGTCCCCGCAGTCCAGGCGAAATACTACCAGAAAGGCTGGGATGAATTTTACTGGCGGCCGATGAAGAATTTTTTCAAAAAAAACCGGTCGCCCCACTGATCCGCCGCACTACCCTCCACAGATTGCTCTCATTCCGCGGGTTCGAACCGGATCTCTTCCGCGGCCACAGCGGTTGTTCCCATACTCCCTGACGACCTCTCCATGACGCCATGAAACATCGTGTTCGGTTTCTCTCCGCTTTTCTCCTGATGCCCGTTCTTTTCTCTTCACCGGCGCCGGCCCAGCTTCTTCCGTCGGATACCGCTGTGCACCAGGGGAAACTGCCGAACGGTCTCCGGTATTATATCCACCCCAATACAAAACCGGCGAACAGGGCCGAACTCAGACTCGTAGTCAATGCCGGATCGGTGCTGGAAGAGGACGATCAGCGGGGCCTCGCCCACGTCTGCGAACATCTCGCCTTCGGAGGCACCCGGCATTTCGGGCGGAACGAGATCGTCAATTACCTTGAATCGGTCGGCATGCGATTCGGCCCCGACGTCAACGCCTACACCGGATTCGACGAAACGGTCTACATGCTCGAGATTCCCACCGATACGGCGGGAGTTCTCGACCGGTCGCTGGCCATCCTGGAAGACTGGGCCCATCTGGTCAGCTTCAGGGATGACGCGATCGACAGGGAGCGGCCGGTGATTGTGGAGGAATGGCGTCTCGGACGCGGTGCGTCCGCCCGCATGCGCGATAAACAACTTCCGGTCCTCTTCAGGGGATCCAGATATGCAGACCGGATGCCGATCGGGGATATGGACATCGTCCGGAATTTCAAATATGAAACGCTCCGGCAGTTTTACCGGAAATGGTACCGTCCGGATCTCATGGCCGTCATCGCGGTGGGGGATTTCGATCCGCGTGCCGTCGAGCAGATGGTGCGTGCGCACTTCGGGGGCATCGAAACGGTCCCGGATGCACCGCCGCGTCCTTCCCTCAGCCTCCCCGGGCATGCGATGCCCTACATCTCGGTCGTCACCGATTCCGAAGCGACGCTCTCGGGCGTCACCCTCTACTGGAAGCACCAGGTGGAACCGCAATCGTCGGTGGAGGATTACCGCCGCGGGCTGACCGAGTCGATCTATAATTCTCTTCTGAACGAACGTCTCTCCGAGCTGACCAAACGGCCAGATCCGCCGTTCATGTTCGCCTCGTCGGGAGACGGCAGGATCATCCGCCCGGCGGAGTTCTATACGCTCCAGGCCGGGGTGAAGGGAAACGGCATTGTGCGCGGCATGAAGGCGGTTCTGAGGGAAGCGTACCGGGTCCGCAGATTCGGATTTACCGGATCCGAGCTTGAGAGGGAGAAGAAGGATATGCTCCGCTCCATGGAGGATGCCTACGCGGAGCGCGACAAGACCGAATCGGCCAGTTTTGCCTCCGAGTACATACGGAATTTTCTCGATGATGAACCGTTTCCGGGCATCGCGTATGAAAATATGCTCTATCATCAGCTGGTGCCGGAAATTTCGCTGGCGGAGGTCAATGAGGTCGGAAAACGCTGGATGACCGATTCAAACCTGGTTATCACCGTCACCGCGCCGGCGCGGGCAGATGTTGCGGTCCCCGATGAACCGGCAATTGCCGGGGCACTCAGCTCGGTTGCGGGCGAGGATCTGGCCCCGTATGTCGACACGCTGGGACAGCGCCCCCTCCTGGAGAGGCCGCCGGCGCCGGGTACGATCACCGAAGTCCGTCAGCATTCATCGACGGGCGTCACGGAATGGCAGCTCTCCAACGGAGCCCGGGTATTTCTGAAACGGACGGGATTCAAGAACGACGAAGTTCTCTTCTCGGCTGTCCGCCCGGGGGGAAGCTCGACCGTCCCCGATTCCGATTTCATTCCCGCCATCACCGCAACCTCGATTCTGGCGCAGTCGGGACTCGGTTCGTACAACGAGACCGACCTGGAGAAGATGCTGGCGGGAAAGCTCGCCCGCGTGTCGCCGTACATCGGCGAGATCGATGAAGGGCTCACCGGAAGCGCCTCTCCCCGGGACCTCGAAACCATGTTCCAGCTTGTCGATCTCTGGTTCACAGCTCCGCGGGCGGATTCCGCGGCATACCTCGCGTATAAATCGAGAATCGGGGAGTATCTCGAAAACCGGAGTGCCAGACCCGAGTCGTCGCTCGAGGATACCGTCACGGTGACAGTGTCCCAGTACCATCCCCGGAGGAAGCCGTGGACGCCCGAATTATTCAGCCACGTCGATCTCCGGAAGTCGTACGACATCTACCGCCGTCTCTTTGCCGATCCCGGTTCGTTCACCTTCTTTCTGGTCGGCAATATCGATACCGACACGGCGGAGATGTTCGTGCGCAAATATCTCGCCGGTCTTCCCTCCGCGGACCGTCAATTCGGCTGGAAGGATATCGGCGTCGGCTTTCCCGCGGGCATCGTGGAAAAGACCGTCAGACGCGGAAAGGAGCCGAAGTGTGCAGTCAGAATAATATTCTCCGGCCCGATCGAGTGGTCGAGGGAGAACCGATATCTGGTCAGCTCGCTGAGGGACGTCCTCGAGCTGAAGCTGAGGGATGTTCTGCGGGAGGAAAAAGGGGAAACCTACGGGGTCACTGTTTCCGGCGCGGCCGAACGCGATCCGCATCCGACGTACGCGCTGTCAATAGCTTTCGGATGCGCGCCCGAAAATGCGGCGGACCTTATACGGGAGACTTTTTCCCGGATCGACAGCCTCGGGCGGTTCGGCGTCGATCCCATGTACATTCATAAGGTGCAGGAGGCCCAAAAACGCAGTTATGAAGTGAATTTGAAAGAAAATCAGTTCTGGCTCTCGACTCTGCAGTACTATTACACGCTGGGGGAGGATTTCGATTACGTCCTCCGCATCGGAGAGCGGATCGACGGTCTGACGGCGGAAAAGATTCAGACTGCGGCAGTAAGATACTGTAATCTGAAGAATTATGTGAAGGTGGTTCTCCTCCCGGCCGACTGAGATGACCGCGATGCCGGACCGGAAGATTTCTCTTGACAAACGGCCGGCGGTTTAGTATACTGCAGTATGACAATCAACCGGCGATATTACCGTTATTATCTTTACTTTAGCGAGGAGCGCGATCGCGTGATTCTCCTGAGGTAGTTCGTCCGGAACGCACGACTTCGAAGGTGGAACCGCAGATCAGAGCGCTTCCACCTTTTTCATTTCTGTCCGATCTGAAAACGGTGGAACCCAGACCGCCGGCCTCCCGTCTCTCCGAATCCCCGCGCCCGGGCGGATACCCGAACCGGTATCCCACTCACAGTCGATGGAAATGCCATGACAAATCTGAAACTTGTCCGTTTGCAGAACAACGTTCGCACCACGATCACCGTCGGAGGTGCAACATTCGGCGACGGCTTCGTGATCATCGCCGGTCCCTGCAGTGTCGAGAACGCCGATCAGATGATCGGGACGGCAATGGCGGTAAAGGAAGCGGGCGCCGACATGCTCCGGGGAGGCGCGTTCAAGCCGCGGACATCGCCCTACGCGTTCCAGGGACTCGGCCTTCAGGGCCTGAAAATCCTGGCGAAGGCGCGTGAAGCCTCGGGGCTTCCGTTTGCCACCGAAGTCCTGGACACCCGGGATGTTTCGTGGGTGGCGGAATTCGCCGACGTGATACAGATCGGGGCGAGGAACATGCAGAATTTTTCGCTTCTCAAGGAAGTCGGAAAAATCCGGAAACCCGTTCTGCTGAAACGCGGAATGCATTCCACACTCGAGGAATGGCTGAACTGCGCGGAGTACATCATGAACGAAGGGAACCCCCAGGTCATACTCTGTGAACGCGGTATCCGGTCGTTTGAGACCTATACCCGGAACACCCTCGATCTGAGCGCGGTCCCGGCGGTGAAGGAACTTTCCCATCTTCCGGTTATCACCGATCCCACCCATGGGACCGGCAGGGTGAGTCTCATCCATCCGATGAGCCTCGCGTCGGTCGCCGCCGGAGCGGACGGTCTGATCGTGGAGGTTCACCGGAATCCCGCCGAGGCGCTCAGCGACAAGGATCAGGCGCTCACGCCCAGGCAGTTTGCCTCCCTGGTCGCGGACGTGAGGGCGATGGAGTCGTTCCGCCGCGAACATGCGGCCGAGCCCGCGGCGGCGGAAGGGGGGCGGGCATGAACCTCCCGGAGATCAGAAGCAGGATCGATCATCTCGACGCGCAGATTGTGGGACTCCTCCATCAGCGGATGGAATATGCCCTTCAGGCGGGAAAACACAAGGAGATCGTTCTCGATGCCGGCCGGGAGGAGGCCATTCTGCGGAACGTCACCTCGATGTCATCGGCGATGGTGGAAAGCGGTTTTCTCCGCACCGTCTTCACCGCGCTCATCGCCGAAAGCCGGGCACTCCAGGAAAAACGGCTCCGGCTCGTCGCCTTCCAGGGGGAGCATGGCGCGTGGAGTGAGACGGCGGTCCATGAATTCGGCAGTGCGATGGTGGCAATTCCCTGTTTTGAGTTCGGCGACGTCTTCGCCGGCGTGGAAAAAGGGGAGTTTGATTTCGGGGTCGTTCCCGTGGAGAATTCGATCGAAGGATCGGTCAACGAGGTGAACGATCTGCTCCTCGAGACGAGCCTGCAGATCGCGGGCGAGGTCGTCGTTCCGATCCACCACAACCTCCTTGCGCTTCCCGGAAGCGATCACCGCGAAATCAGGGCTGTCTATTCGCATCCTCAGGCCCTTGCGCAATGCCGCGCGTTTCTCTCGAGGAACAGGCTCGAGCCACGCCCCTTTTACGATACGGCGGGAGCGGCGCGCTGGCTCCGGCACGAGGGACAGAAAACCGCAGGGGTGATCGCAAGCGGATTGGCCGCGGCGATCCACGGTCTGGAAATTGTCAAGGAACGGATCGAAGACCATCCGGACAATGCCACCCGGTTCGTTCTCCTCTCCCGGGAGCCTGCGGGGGGAACGACCGATAAATGCACGGTCGCATTCACGACCCGGAACAGGGTCGGGGCATTGCTCGATATTCTCCGGATCTTCGCCGAGCAGAAGATCAATCTGACAAGAATAGAGTCGCGGCCCAGCCGGAAGGACCCGGGTTTGTTCGGATTCCTTCTCGATTTCACGGGCCATACGGATGATCCGGCGGTAGCCGCGGCGCTCGACAATGTCCGTTCCCTGACGGTCCGTTTTAAAATCCTCGGTTTCTATACGGGGGCATCGCGATGAACATTGTCCTCCTTGGCACCGGCCGGATGGGATCCTGGCTCGCACACGTTCTGGCCGGGGATCACCGGGTGACCGTCTGCGATGTCCGGCGGAGAAAGGCGGAGGCGATAGCGGGGGTGCAGGTCGCTGATTCCGCAGAGGCGGCATGCACACCGCCCCCCGATCTGCTGATCAATGCGGTCGGCCTCCGCGACACCCTCACCGTCTACAGAAGCGTTCTGCCGCATCTCGCACCGTCGACGATGCTCTGCGATCTGGCTTCGGTGAAGACGGACCTTCCGGAATTCTACCGTTCCGCAGGACATCGCTTCGTCTCCGTCCATCCGATGTTCGGACCGACCTTCGCCGATCTGACCGACCTCCGGAACGAAAACGCCGTCATCATCGCCGACTCGGACGATGAGGGAAAGGATTTTTTTTCCCTCCTCTTCCGGCGGCTGGGAGCGCATATTTTTCACTACTCCTTCGAGGAACACGACAGAATGATGGCTTATTCCCTCACCCTGCCGTTTGTGTCGTCGCTGGTCTTCCTCTCCTGCGTCAATGCGCGGACCGTTCCGGGAACCACCTTCCGGCGGCATCTTGAAGTCGCCCGCGGACTTCTCTCCGAGGACGAGTTCCTCCTTTCTGAAATACTCTTCAACCCCCATTCGCTCGCGCAGATCGAACGGATCAACAACAAACTCAACTTCCTCTGGCATATCGTCCGGAACCGGGACAGTGAGGAGGCGCGGAGTTTCATCAACGATCTCAGGAAAAGACTGGAGCCGGAATAAACGGTTCCTTTCCCTTCGCTCCCCCCCCGGCCTCCTTTCTTGCGCGGCAGGGCAAATCTGTGTATCTTTCCGTTATTCTTCACATGTTCACTGCTGAATCCGATGAAATACCTCCTTCTCCTAATCCTTTCGATCCATTCCATTTATGCCCAGGATCTGAATCCGCGGACAGCTGTTTCCACCGATCAGCTTGGCATCACCCTCCGGGGACCGTCCAGGCAAATTGTGATCGCAAACGGCCGGGGAAGTTATTTCTCCACCGAATCGGCGGGTGAAAATCGCTCCGTACGCCAGGGCTGGATCGTCGACGGCAGGAAAATCATGGATGATTATGCCATCGAATACGACAATCGTCCCCTGAACCGATCGGACGTCGTCCGGACCTATCTCTATCCGTTTCAATTCATCCGTGAATATAAAAACGGACTTCGTGAGATTGTCACCCTCCTCGACTATATCAACGCGCTGACGGTGGAAGTCGACAACGCGGGGAACAAATCTTTCCGCATCAGACCCTACTTCAAGGATATCCGGGATACGAGTGAAATGCTCTGCGCCCTGCGGTATGGGGAGCTGATCTTCGGCAGGACCAATCACCAGCTTCCGACGCCCGGCGATACCACTCCTGGGTGGCTCGGCATGATGCTCGCCCCCGCCACATCGTTTTCGTTCGGGTTCATGGAATCCGACTCCGGCTCGGGGGGATTTTCCCCGGCCGCGCTCAGTGCATCCCTGCCGTCCGATCAGGTCGCGGCAATTTTCATCGCATCGGACCGGTCCCGGAAAATATTCAATCTCGGCGCGACCAATATTAAGACGTTTCTCGACTCGATCTACGACCGCCGCGTACGGATCGATGAGATGTTCAGGAGATCATACCTTCGCACGGACGATTCGGTGTCGTTCCGCACCATTCAGTGGGCGCTGAATACACTCGACCAAATGATGCCGAAATGGGGGACGCCCCGGCTTCTGGACGGATTCCCGGGACCCGGGGAGATGCCCGCGGTGAGTCCGCTTCTCGCGCTCTCCGGCGCCTGCATTCCGGCGGGATTTCTCGCGCGGACCCGGGTTATTCTTTCTTCGTACGCCGGCGTGCAGGATACAAATCCCCTCCGGTCCACCTACGGCCGGTTTCCCGTCTCACCCGCCGAACGACCACCGGCGTATGATAACGCCGAAACAGCGCCGGAATTCTGCGAAGCCGTCTGCCGGTATCTCGACGTGAGCGGCGATACTGCCTTCGCCCGGTCAATGATGCCGGTGATAGACCGGTCGATAGAAGGGAACCTGCTCTTCCATTCCGACAGCCTCGGTTTTCTCAGTCCCGGACCCGCCGGAACAACCGCCGGGGTCCGTCTCCAGGCGGCCTGGAAACGTCAGCTCGAGGCCGGAATTGCCATCAGCTCTATCGCACCACTGCAGGCGGAGGCGTCACATGTCGGAAAATGGATCAGCACACTGGAGAGACTGAAGGCGAATTTTTCCCGGGTGTTCGTCGATACGGCGGCGAATATCATGACCGATCCCTTCGGCCCCGGCGGGATCCGCGATGCGCGCCTCAGGCCCGGCGTATTCCCGGCGCTCGATCTGGTTTCCGACAGCGCGCTCGCACGAAGGATTTTCCTTGCCGCCACCTCGGCTCTGGTCTATCCGGCCGGCGTCGGCACACTCGCCTCCTCCGACAGCGGATTCGTCCCGTACCGTTACCTCCCGGACTATCCCTCGTTCGCCGCCGGGGCCCTCAACGGCCCTATCGATCTCCGCTGTACCCCTCTCTGGTGTATTCCGGCGATTCAGATGGGCTACGCAGATTCAGCCTACAGAGTTATCAGAAACACCGAAACCCTCGTCTCCTCCGGTCCCTTCCCGGGCAGTTTTCCGGAAATCCTCGACGTCTGTCCTAAACCGGACGCCGGTGAGGCCGAGTACACCGGCGAGATAAATTCTCTCCTGTCCGCCGCCGGCTACCTTCAGGTCTGGTACCAGGGATTTCTTGGGGTAACCCAATCCGGTTGGGGGAGGCATCTAACATTGCGGCCGAATCTCCCCGCCGCCGTGAGGTCGGTCGATTTCAACGTCCCGGTCCGCGCCAGCAGTGTGCGGGTCGAATACCGCTCGCTGAATGGGGAATTCCGCATCAACCTCGAACCGGAAAAGAATTGCCCCCCGGTTGAAATCACCCTCGTCTCGCCGCCCGGGTCTTCTTTCGCTCAGAGCCGGGAAGCAACCGTCACCGTTCAACCGGGCAGGAAATATTCCATCCGGATGACCGGCGACGCGGTCCTGCTCACCGATTCGACCGGAACGAGCCGGATCCGGAACACAATCGTTGCATCCGGCGCACGACAGGCCGCAGATAATCCGCTCCGCTTTGCTCCGGTTCCTTCGGGATTCGACCCGGGCCGGCTCGCACGACCGGCAATGAAGATCTTATCCGCTCGCGACCTGACCCGGAACCCCGTCGATCCCGTCAGCCTCTGCACGGCCCGCGATCCTGCCCGGGATGAGTCAGCACCGTATCCCGATCTCCGCGGTATCGTCCCCGGATCTTTAGATATTACCTCCCTGGAGGTCCGGAGAGATGCACAGAGCATTTTCTTCAGAGTCGGCCTTGGAAACGTGGCGGCGTCGTTTCCCGAACAGCTCTGTGGGATGGGGAGGGCTCTCCTCGCCATCGCAATCGACACAGGGGGCGCCAGGGGAAAACGGCACGGTTCGATCGGCCGGAATGCCGGATGCTCGATCCCGGATTTCACTGCCGACGAAATCATCTACATCGGAAAGGGCCTGACCGTGGAGGATCCGAACGGAAAGATACGAGCCGAGTACGAACCGATACCCGCGGACGATGCTCATCCGCTCGCACAGTTCGCCGAACGGACGGTCGCCGTTTCCCTTCCGGCGGCACTGCTCGGCGTGCCGGGTCCCGCGTGGCGGTACGCGGTTGTCACGGGTGTGCGCGAAGGCTGGGATGTACCGGGAAGATTTCTCGCAAAACCGGATACGCAGACACAGGGGAGTGATGGAAATGTTTATGATATCCTCGTCTCCGGGAAGCGGGGCTCGCGGAGATGAGGAGACGCCACATCGTCGCGAATATTCTCCTCGGCGATGGTGTTTTCCTCATTCTTGCGGGATTTCTTCATCTTCTGGCCACGCCGGTCGCCCGGGCCTGGATGGAACGGGACATCACGGCACAGACCTTCAGATCCCTTCCCGTCCCGTTTCTTCTTAATCATCTCACCGTCGGTATGCTCCTGATACCGTTCGGAGTGAGCACAATGTACAGCGCCGCCGGTGTCCGGGTCGGACAGGTTTGGGCCCGGAACATCGCGATTACAAACGGGCTGGCTGTTCTCCTGATACCCCTCCTGATTCTTTTCTTCATGGGCGGTGCATTCTTCGACGCTCCGCTTTTCCTCTACATGGCCGCGCTGACCACTCTCATCGGGCTGTCGATGCTCCTGCCCCTGATCTGGCTTCGGGGTCACGATGGGGAAGACCCTCCTCCGCATATGCCTCCCTGACAGAGGTCGGCAGAAGCTGCGGTTCCATCCTTCCTGAAACAGCCGTGTGGAGAAATGCCGCAGATGTCATCCTTCCCGGAACCCGGCGCGGCGTGTCAGTGCTTGCGCTTCCGGAAAAGAATATTTCCAACTCCCCAGATGATCAGCGATATCGCGAGGCCGGGGTACATCGGCTCAATCCCGAAGGGATATGAACCTCCGCCGGGACCGGTGAAGCGGAATCCCAGCCAGAGGGCCGAGGTGATCCATCCCGAAAGCATTGCCGCAAAGGCAAAGGAGGAACTGATCCGGAGTGGTTTGAAATATCCCGCCATGAGCGGCACGAGGAGGCCCGGTATGATGACGGTTCCGATAGTGTACCAGATGTCGATGACACTCGGAATCGTGACGGCGAGGAGGATGGAGAACAGGAATGAGAGTGCGAGGCCGATCTGCGTTGCGCGCGTCGATGCCGAGTCGACCTCGAGAAGAGCGGGCGATTTCCAGCGGAGCCAGAAATCACGCCCCGCCGTCTGGGCGGAGACGAACGCAAGGGCGTTGAGCGAGGAGAGGATGGTGGCGATCATGCCGATGAAGAACATCCCCTTTGCGACCGGCGGCAGGACCGCCTCCGCGAGGAGCGGATACGACATCATCGGCTGAGCCAGGCCGGGGAGCGCCGCGCGCGCGTACAGGCCGGCGGTCGCGGTCATCGCATCGAACAGGAACCAGAACGGAATGGAGAGGAGGATGCCGTTACGGGCCACCGATCCGTTTTTTGCCGCAAGACACCGCTGATAAAACGCCGGATCGATCAGCGTCCAGAGTGCGATGAAAAACCAGACGATGATATACTGCAGGGAATTCCCCCCGTGCCAGGTGAGATGGAGCGGGGGAAGGTGGGAAGTGAGAAAATCGAATCCCCCGTAGCGCAGGATGCAGAACGGAATGATCACGGCGAACCCGGCAAACATCACGATGAATTCGAGGACGTCGGTGTGCACATCCGAGCGGAAACCGCCCGCATACAGATATGACCCCGCCACGACTGCCGTAACCGCGAGGCTGAACGGGAGACTCCAGCCAAACAGCATCTGCAGGAAAACCGCCAGCATGAGGATGTACGGCGCCGGGGTCATGAGCACGAACGTCAGGACCGCTCCCAGAAGAGCGGTCTTTCTGTCGTATGATTCGGCGAGCTTGTCGGGAATGCTGTACAGATTGCTCGCCCGGATCCGTTTGGCCAGCGCCAGCGCGAAGATCAGGGCGAAAACATAATACGGTACCCCCTGGACAAACCAGTTCGAGAGTCCGTACCGGTAGGAAAATTCGCCGACGCCCAGAATCCCGCCGTACCATGAGGAAACCAGCGTCATGATGAACACCGGCAGGGTGAGAGATCGGCCGGCGAGCAGAAAATCGACCTGGGTTGCGCGGGCGCGCCGGATGGCCCTGTAGCCGACGAACAGCACGGCGCCGAAAAAAAGGAAAACGACCGCGATATCGGCCGGTGCCAGACGGATCATGCGTTCCGCACGCGGTAAAGAAGGAGAAATCCCCTGCGGAGGGAGACCTGCACGATCCGGCCTGTCGCGATGTTGTGGATGCCTTCCCGTACTCCCATCTCGAGGGTGCTGTTGTTCAGGGGATAATGGAGGTTCGACGTCGTCACACCGGTGCATTTCGTAAGCGGAATCAGGGACACCATTTCACCTGTGCGGGTTGCCACTCTGATCTTCCTTCCGACCGGCATGAGATAGCCGGACTCGTCATGGAGGATCACCGTGCATTTCGGCATGAATCTCCGCACACAGCCGATCGATCCTGTGGCATGATCGATGCGGGAGCCGAAACCGCCGGTCACATGAATGATTCTGCATCCCCGGTGAATGCAGTAGCGGATCGTTTTTTCGAGATCGGTGCTGTTCTGGTCGTCAACATAACCGAGGGGCACCCGCCGGAATGCACGGAGGGTCGACTTCGTTACCGAGTCGAGGTCTCCGAGGATCAGGTCGGGTCTGATACCGAGCCGGAGGGCATGGTTGGCCCCTCCGTCTGCGCATACAATGAGGTCGGCCTGCCGGGCGAGGTCGGAGACGATCTTTCGGGAAGGGAGTGTGCCGTTTGCGATTATGAGCGCCGTCATGCGGTGGTTGTCCTGTGATGATGTTCCGTGCAATCAGAGGTGAAGCGTAGCCCCAAGGAGGAAATTTCGTTCCGCACCCGGGAAAAACGCCCCTCCGGTTCCTGAGAGAAAGTAATATGCGTTGAAGAGGTTATGGACCTCCGCGCGGAGGGAGAGCTCGAAATCACCCGCGGTAAGGCGGCGGAGCACCAGGCCGCCGTCGACGGTGGTGAAGGCGTCATTGCGGTTCTCCCCGGTGTTGAAATTGTCGGTGTAAAACCAGCCGACATATTTGATATTGATATCGGAAGTGAGATTTCCGAGCGACCAGTCGACGCGGAAGTTGCCGAGGATGCCGGGAAATCCTGCGACGTCGTTGCCGTCGAGTGTGGCGATCCCGGTATCGTTCAGCACGCGGTAATGGACAAGGCGGTTCATCGACACGGTGAAATTACCGCCGAGGATCAGCGAGGGATCGGGCCGGCAGGAGGCCTCGCATTCCAGACCGACATGGCGGGTGCGTTCCGCATTGGACGTCACAGGCTGTCCGAAGATGTCGAGCTGGCCGTCCTCGACCAGTTCATTCGTGAATTCCATCCAGTAGACATTGCCGGAGAGATGCAGGATGGGTGTCGTGTACCCCGCGCCGGCTTCCAGGTCGATCAGCTGTTCCGGCTGGGCGATCGGCCGGCTGAAATCGTACCTGATTTTTCCCCCGGCGGTATCGGCGGCGAACTGGGGCGTGGCGCCGAAATAGGAGTCTTCCGCCGCGTAGAGGTTCCGGAGGGTCGGCTCGCGCGACGTCAACGCCGCGGAAACGTAGGCGTTGAGCTGATCGGTGAAATTGTAGTTCATCCCGAGCCGCGGATTCAGGAAATGGTACGGAAGGGAAAAATCATTGCCGAGATATTTTTCATTGGCGATGCCGTACCGGTTGTAGACGTACTGGAGGTCGGCCAGAATGCTCATCGGAGCGGCCGGATGGTAGATTTCGTGGAGATAGAGGGAGACGATGTCCTTTTCCCCGTTGTATTCATAAAAATGGTAGTCCGGATCGAAGCCGGGGGGAAGCTGTTCTGCGTACGAGATTTTGCCCCAGTGGGTTGAGCGGTGGAACCGGAGCTCCGCGCCTGCGGTGAGCGAGCCGTCGCCGTGGTCGATTTCGAGGTGCGGGAGCCAGCCGAACTGGCTGTTGCCGACGAACGCCCGGACGAGGGTGTTTGTCGGATTGACGGTTGTGGGGAATCCGTACCGGTAGCCGATTCTCAGCATGGAGGTGTCGGCCCACGATGCGTCGTAATCGTAATACCCGCTCCCGGTGTAATAGAATAATACATTCGTGAGGCTCAGGACCGTGGAAAGTTTCCAGTCGTTGATCAGCTCGGCATGAGGCTGGGAGAAGTATTCGGTTTCCTGCGGCCGGCGGAAGTCGAGAGATGCGTATCCCGAACCGGCGCTGTCGAGGGTCCAGTCGTTGACGTTCTGGCGGCGGAGGACCGGGTTCCCGTTCACGAATTTCGGAAGGCCGCCGTAGGAGAGCCCGTCGGTGATCGGGCCGCCGAACAGATGGATCCGGGTGGTCATGTTCCCGTCGTACCGCACGGCTCCGAGGAAATAGGAGGAGAGGTCGACCCAGGAATTGATCCGGTAGCCGCCGCTGGCGATCGACCCGAGCCTTCCGTAAAACATGTAGCGGTCCGCGACGAGGCCGGATTGGAAGGCGATGCTGAACTTTTTCGTTGTGAGCGGGAGCGCCCTGGAACTGTCGGCGTATTGCTGAAACCCGAAATCGGATTCGACCGTCAAACCCGGCCGGTAGGAAAAGGGATTCGTGGTGAGGTTCACCGATCCGCCGATGGCCGGAGGACCGTAGAAACTGCTTCCGGCTCCGCGCTGAACCTGGATGGAACCGGTGCTCGCCAGGAGATCCGGGAAATCAATCCAGTAGACGGAATGATCCTCGGGATCGTTCTGGGGAACCCCGTTGATCATGACGGAAAGACGCCGCTGGTCGAATCCGCGGATATTGATGTAGTTGTAGCCGATGCCGTTGCCGTTCTCCGAGTAGAAGGTGGTCGACGGCAGGTCGGAGAGAAGAACCGGAATGTCCTGCACCGAGTAGCGGTCCGTGATCTCCCCGGAGGAGAGCGTCGAAAACGTCGCTGGTGTTTCCCGTTTCGTTGCCTGAAGGGGATTAACGATGACCGGAGAGAGAAAAAAAACGGTATCCCTGTCGACGACAAGTTGCTCCTGAGCGGAAGCGGCGGAGGAGATCAGGAAAAGGAGCAGTGCGGTCGTTGCGGATTTCATGTCGGATCCTGAATAAATTGCGAATGCCGTTTTCCGGAACCCCGGGGGAGAGGATTCCGAACAACGGCATTGTTCAGGGTCCGTTTCCCTACGCTGGAATTGCCCAGATCAGGTTCCTAGGGTATTCTCTCAGTCCCGCTGTGTCTTCTTTCGGGACACCCCTAACGGTGTGCTGGAATATACGCCGGCCGGCCGAGCAAAGCAAATCCTCAATCCGGGGCGGTTCCGGAGGGATATTTTTATATTGCTCATTTCGGGAGAAATGTGTATATTTATTCCTCATCCACTTCATCAGGCACTCAAGGAACAGCAGGAATGGCACAGCATCTTTCGGCAGAACGGCAGGCACGCAAGGCTCTGAAACACCGGGTGCGGAACAGGGCGTATCTCTCAAAAATGAAAACCGCGATCAAACGGGTCCGGGATGCGAAGGAGAAAGACAAGGCGGTCGCAGCCCTCAGCAGGGCCGTGAAGCTTCTCGATCAGCTTGCGGCGAAGGGCATCATCCACGCCAACAACGCATCCAACAAGAAATCAAGTCTTACGAAGCACGTGGCGAAGATCAAGTAGATTTTTGCACAGAAGTAACATACGGACCCCCGGAAGTTCCCGGGGGTTTTTTTATTGCTGGGTCTGCTGTTGAAGTTTCTGCTGGTGGGCGATCCTGAGTTCCTCGATTCTCTTCTCGTACTGTTCCCTGAACTCCGGTTTCTGCTTTATCAGAAGCGCATAGGTGACGATCGCTTCCTCGAATTCCTCCTGGTTCGCATAAATCTCCGCAAGCGTCCTGCTCACGATCCGGTTCCGGTCATCTTCGGTGTAGGGATGCGATTCGATCTGGGCCCGTTCCTCGTCGGAGATGACATCCTCCGGCCGCGATGAAGGAGGCGTGCCCGGGGGGGAAGACTCTCCCTCAACGGTCGGCGCCGGTTGCGCCGGAGGCGGCGCCTGCCCGGGTCCCGGCGGGGGCAATGCCGGCGGCATCGGCTGAAAGACAACCGGCGGCATTGAAGGAAGCGGCGCCTGCACGGCCGGCGTGGTCTCTCTGGGCGATGCGCTCTGCGCATCTGTTTTGATTGCCGTTGTTTCCGGCACCTCTGCATCCGCCGGCGTCGCCCGCTCTTCCGTCTCAGCAGCCGCTATCTCCTCCTGTTTCTCTGCGGGCGCTTCCGGCGCTTCTTCGACTGCAGATTTTTCCCTCACTTCTATATCTGCAGGCGTCTCCTCTGCTTTGTTATCTGTCGTCGCTTCCGGCTCTTCCGTCTCCGCAGGGGCGACCGCCGTTCGTTCGCCGGCCTCTGCCTCACCGGAAGATGCATCGGCGGGAGCGGGTGGAGCGGACATGGAGCGGTTCCATTCCCGTGCAAGCGGTTCGTATGCCGGCAGGAAGGTGTCGCACTGACGTGCGTCCTCGAGGGATGACAGGGCGAGGGCGAAATTGGATTCGGCCGCGTAACAGCGGGCCAGAACAAGGTGCGCGGTGCCGTACCGGGGGTAGAGCGACAGGCCGTGCATGCAGAGCGCGACGGCGTCGTCGATGCGGGCGAGAGCGATATACTCGTTCGCCAGACGCGCAAAAAGGGTCGAGCGGGGATTGCGGCCGAGGTGGTCCTCGAGATCCGAAACGGTCATGTCAGAGGTTACGACGCTGTATTCGACACCTTCCGGGCGAGCCAGGCATGTTTCAGGGAGAGCCAGGCGACAAGCCCGAATCCCATCGAGAACATCAGCTGGAACGGCACTGCGGCGAGTTCGAGATAGTAGATGGAGGCGGCAACGCCGAAGAAACAGTAAAGCGCGAGCGCCAGCTCGATGATCACGGTGTAGTTTACCTTGCGGATGACGTACTTCTTGTCGAGCCAGTGATCCTTTTTGTCGACCACGGAGTATTTCGGGGTCCGGACGAATTCTGATTTGCTTTTCAGCAGTCCCTCAATCACCGCTTTGGTGTTGTTGACGGCAAACCCCATGCTTCCGGCCATGAAGAGCGGAAAGAGAAGCATGCGGCGCTGCCAGTCGTGGTACACGTCCTTCTGGGAGTAGAGGTAGAACATGAACGACCCGAGGAACGCGAAGACGAAAACCGCCATCACGGTGAAATAATTCTCATAGCCGCCCTGATGCTTGATGAAGATGAGCGGAACGTTCAGGATCCCGGCGATGAGGATGAAGGGGAAGACGATATTGTTGGAGAGATGAAATGTCGCATGGATTTTCTTCTCCAGCGGCAGATCCGATTTCCAGACCCGGGGGAGGATCTTTCGGGCCGTCTCGATTGCGCCCTTGGTCCAGCGGAACTGCTGTGATTTCAGCGCATTGATTTCCGACGGGAGTTCGGCGGGAGATGTCACATCGTTGAGGAACTTGAATTTCCATCCCCTCAGCTGGGCACGATAGCTCAGATCGAGGTCTTCGGTGAGGGTGTCGGCTTCCCAGTTGCCGGCGTCGAGGATGCAGGCCTTCCGCCATATCCCGCCGGTGCCGTTGAAGTTGATGAAGAATCCCGCCTTGTTGCGCACGTTCTGTTCGATCACGAAGTGTCCGTCGAGCGCCATCGCCTGGACGCGGGTAAGGAACGAATATTCGCTGTTGAGATGCTCCCATCGGGTCTGGACGAGGCCGCATTTGCCGTCGCGGAGAAAATAAGGGAGCGTCTTCCGGAGAAAGTCGCTCTTCGGGATGAAGTCGGCGTCGAAAATCGCGATATATTCCCCGGTCGCGGTAATGAGGCCCTGTTTCAGGGCGCCGGCCTTGAAGCCGGTGCGGTTGTCCCGGCGGCAGTGGCGGATATTGTATCCGGCGGTCCTGTATTCAGCCACGATCCCGGCGATCAGATCGATGGTCCCGTCGGTCGAGTCGTCCAGAACCTGGATCTCCAGTTTGTCGAGCGGGTAGTCCATCGCGCAGGTGGCGCGGATGAGCCGTTCAACGACGTAATATTCGTTGAAGACCGGAAGCTGGATGGTGACTGCGGGGGTCGACGAAAGGTCGCCCGGATCGTCCGTCTGTTTGTCGCGGTGCTTCATGTAGTAATAGATCATCACGAAGCCGCTCGATCCGAAGAGGAACAGGATCGTCAGGGAGACGAAATACGCGTGGATCACGAAATCTTGCATGGTGGGAAGTATCCTAATTGTGATCGGTCATGGCATCTTACCAGCCGGCCACGGTTTCGTTGAGCACCGATTCGGTGAGCTTGTCGAGGGCCGCACCGATGGCGGTCTGCCGGAGATCCGGTCCGCCGCTGATGTCGAAATCCCCGTAGTCGGAAAATTCCTTTTCATATACTTTTTTCTTGAGCACGAGATCCTGATAGACGAACTTCACGGTGATGGTCACGCGCTGTTTCGAGAGCGTTTCGCCTGTGGTGACGACGAGCGGCGTGGTGGTGACGCCGGTGATGGTCCCCTCCAGGAGCGCGTCGGCGTTTGCCTTTTCGGTGAGCCGGAGGCTGTTGTCCTGCCTGAACCGGTCCTTCAGCCTGTTGGTGAACGTCTCCCGGATGTTGGCTTCGCCCGAGCCGCTCTGATCGTCCAGAATCGGAATGGCGATCGTTTTCAGATGGGAGGGGACGGAACCGCCCTTGAACGAGTAGAGACAGCCGCCGGAACAGACCGCGGCGAGCGTCAGGAGGATCGCGGTATGGAAGGGCGCGCGGCGGGTCATTCTTCGAGCCCGAATTCCTTGATCTTGCGGTAGAGCGTCCGCTCGCTGATGTTCAGCGCCTTGGCCGCCAGACGCCTGTTGCCGTTGAACCGGTCGAGCGCGCCGATGATCATCCGCTTTTCCATCTCGTCGAGCGGCACGAACCGGTCGCCGCTCTCATGGTTGTCTGTGTCGATGTTCGCTTCCACATACTGCGGGCTCACCGGCACCTGGTTGGCGGGCCGCTGGACCAGGAGATGCTTGATTTCCATGATGTCGTTCTTCACCTCCAGCAGGGCGCGGTAAATCAGTTCGCGCTCGACCTGTTCCGCCGACTTGTGGGTGTGGACCGGAAGGTTCCGGTTCGGCTCCTCAGGGGTGTGAAGATATTTGCGGACGTCCGCCGCGTCGATCAGTTTTCCCCGCTCGATCACAATCATGCTTTCAATCATGTTCCGCAGTTCACGGATGTTTCCCGGCCAGCGGTACTGCTTCAGAATGTTCATCGCATCCGCGGTGATGCCGTGGAACACGATTTTGTTTTTTTCACCCACCTGCCTTGCGAATTCCGTGACGAGGAGGGGAATGTCCTCCGACCGTTCGCGAAGCGCCGGCACGTGGATGTTGATCGACCGGAGCCGGAAAAAGAGATCGCTCCGGAAATTCCCGTTGCGGACCTCGGCCTCGAGATCCTTGTTGGTCGCCGCGATGACCCGGACGTCGCAGGTGCGGGGCGATGCCGACCCGACCCGCATGTATTCGCCGTTTTCCAGTACACGCAGAAATTTGACCTGCGTCCCGACCGGAAGCTCGCCGATCTCGTCGAGAAAGATCGTCCCTCCGTCCGCCAGTTCGAAATATCCCTTCCGCATCTCCGCCGCGCCGGTGAACGCTCCCTTTTCGTGCCCGAACAGCTCGCTCTCGATGATCCCCTCGGGAATCGCCCCCGCATTCACCGATATCATCGGTTTCTGGGCCCGCCCGCTCGCCTGATGGATCGCCTTCGCAATGATTTCCTTCCCGGCGCCGCTTTCACCGGTGATCAGAACCGTGATGTCCGTCGGCGCCACCTGCAGGATCACATCGACGATCTCGCGGATCTCGATCGAGGTCCCGATGATGCCCATCTGCCGCTGAAATGCGTCCCGGTCCATTCAGTATCTTTCCACCACGATGCCTCCAAGCTTGAACCGTGATTTGACATCATCCCTGAACCTGATCGCTTCGGCCGAGGTCGTGAAATGACCGACCCAGACGAGGTGGAGACTTTTCCCGTTCCGTACCTTGTTCGCGATCTCCGCCGGATACCCGAGATCGTCAAAATATGCCTTTTGCTTCTCCGCGTTGGCGAGCGTGGAAAACGCTCCGACCTGCAGTGTGTACCCGGCCTGGGCCGGCTGAAGCTGGCGTCCCGCCGTGTCGGGCGGCGCCGTATTCACCGGCGGTTCCGGTTTTGCCTCCGGCGGAGGCGTCTTCTGCTGGACCGTCACGGCGATGGTGTCTTTCCGGGCCACCTGGAGGGAGGAATCCGCCGGTTTCACGTCGGGCGATGGCGCCCCGGCCGGCGTCAGATGGGCGGAGTTCGGATAGTCGTTCTTCAACTGCGCTAATTTCAGATCGGCGGTCTTGTACAGCCCGATCGCCTGATAATACTGGTAAATTCTGTAGAGTGCGTCCTCGGCCCATTCGCTTTTGGGGAAATTGTCGACCACGCTCTGGTAAAATTTTACCCCCTCGATGCCGTCGGCCGCCAGACGACCCTCCAGATACAGCAGTCCCGGTGTGTTCTGATACTTTGCGATGAGATCCGGAAGGATCCGCCGGACATCGTCCGCCTGCCCCTGATCGATCTTGGCAAGATAGGATTTGATTTCCTCCGTCTGCTGGGCGTCGGAAACGGTCTGGGTGTGAACCAGAGGCCGCCCGGGAAGAAGGAACATCGCACACATCAGCAGTATTGTTCTCCCTCCACTCAGGCCCGTTCTGCAGAGCATGTTCATGCCGCCTCCATGATGTTTGCACGCAGGTATTGTCGGCCGAACAGCGTGGCCGAGTTCGCTCGCTCGATCCGGATGGAGTGGTATTCGCCGGCGTTCATGCCGTCTTTCGGGAATATCACCATCTTGTTGCCGCCGGTTCTTCCCTGCCACTCGAGGGAGGATTTTCTGCTCTCCCCCTCGACGAGGACCTCCATCGAGGAGCCGATGTGGGCGGCATTCTTCGCCGCTGAAATCGCCGTCTGCTGTTCGATAATCTCCGTCACCCGCGCCGTTTTCACCGCGTCGGGGACATCATCCGGCATGAGGGAGGAAGGGGTGCGCTCCCGTGCGGAATATTTAAACATGAACGCACCGTCGTATGCGATCTCCTGCATCAGATCGAGCGTGCGGCGGTGATCGTCGGGCGTTTCGGTCGGGAATCCGGCAATCACGTCGGTCGACAGCGCCGCATCGGGCATCGCAGCGCGGATTTTTCCGATCAGATTCCTGTAATGCGCAACGCTGTAACTGCGCGCCATGAGGGAGAGAATCCTGTCGGAGCCCGACTGGACGGGGAGATGGATATACCGGCAGATGTTCCTCCGGCCGGCAATCGTTTCGATCAGCCTGTCCGACATGTCCTGCGGATGCGATGTCGTGAACCGCACCCGTAAGCGTTCGTCGACGGCCGCGACCCGGTCGAGAAGAGCGGCAAAATCGTGCTCACCGTCCCGGTACGAATTGACATTCTGTCCGAGAAGCGTCACATCACGGAATCCGCGGGAGACCAGGACCTCCGTTTCTTCGACGATCGAATGGAACGATCTGCTTCGTTCCCGCCCGCGGGTGAACGGCACGACGCAGAAACTGCAGAACTTGTCGCACCCCCGCATCACCGAGATCCAGGCGCTGATCCCTTCCGTGCGAAGGGGAGTGATGTCGTCGTAGGTCTCCACCCGCGAAAGCTGGACGGCGATGCCCCTGCCCCCCTGCCAGGCATGTTCCATCAGCGCGGGAAGTTTGCGATACTCGTCCGGCCCGACGATGAGATCGACGATCTGGCCGACTCCGTTCGCCTGTTCCGTGATCAGCTTTTCCCTCAGCCGTTCAGCCATACAGCCGAGGACGCCGACGAGCAGTCCGGGTTTCGTTACTTTCAGCCGTTTGAACTCTCCCAGCCTGCCGTACACCCGCTGTTCGGCGTTTTCACGGATACTGCACGTGTTCACGAGAATGACGTCGGCTTCCGCAGGCGTTGTAACGGAAGTGAAACCGTCCCCGGCCAGAATACTGGAGGCGACTTCGGTGTCAGCAAGATTCATCTGACATCCGTAGGTTTCTATGTAGACCCTTTTCAGCGGCTGTGTCATCAAGCTAATCCATCCGTCCGGTCGGACGGAGCAGGAACTGTCAAAATCTGTATTGAAGGGGGCGTTACTTTCAATCAATTCCAATTATACCAAAATTCTGACAGAAAGGCAAAATATATTTACTATTTTAAAAGATTTTAATGAAATTATGCTGAATTCGAATGTTTGTCAGGAATCGGGGATTTGACAAGTCGGCAGAATTTCCCGGTCTCTTTATTCAAATATGAATTCTCTCGGTCCGTCGGCTCAATCGACCGGAGCTTGTTCCCCATCGAACATCCTTTTTTTTCTGCCGGTCTCCGGGGCGGGCATTTATCCCCGACTCTGTTACGGATATTGAAGACAGTGGAATTTCAGCGGTGGTCGGTCATGCCGGAGTGCGAGGGGACCGGATGGTATCTCAACTGAACGGAATCGCTGTAAAAGGAGGGAACCGGCGGTCTGAAACTGTTGCTTATGAAGGTCGAAATACATATATTTGTTGCGCATTTCTGGTACAGCCTGCCATGGCGGTAAACCAAGATAAAAGGTTACGTATAACGGTGAAATCAGAGGAGTAGTATGAACGAAGGCAAAATTACCCAGGTCATAGGACCGGTCGTCGACATCGATTTTTCCGGAGGGGCACTCCCCGCAATTCTGAACGCGGTTAAAATTCCGCGGAAAAATATCGAGGGAATCGATGAAGAGCTCGTCTGCGAGGTTCAACAGCATCTCGGAGAGGAACGGGTCAGAACGGTCGCCATGGATTCCACCGATGGTCTGGTCCGGGGCATGAAAGCGATCGATACCGGCGGACCGATCATGGTCCCGGTCGGCACCGGAACTCTCGGCAGACTGATCAACGTCATCGGAGAAGGGATCGACAAGCTCCCGAAGATCGAGGCGAAGGAAAAGTATCCGATCCATCGCAATCCTCCCCAGTTCGACACCCTGAGCACGCAGAAGGAAATGTTTGAAACCGGCATCAAGGTCATCGACCTCCTCGAGCCGTATTCGAAGGGCGGCAAGACCGGACTCTTCGGCGGCGCGGGAGTCGGCAAAACGGTTGTGATCATGGAACTTATCCACAACATTGCCACCCACCACGGCGGCTATTCCGTCTTTGCCGGCGTGGGCGAACGGACCAGGGAAGGAAACGATCTCTGGCTGGAAATGAAGGAATCGGGCGTGCTCGACAAGACGGCGCTCGTGTTCGGACAGATGAACGAACCACCGGGGGCGCGTCAGCGCGTCGGTCTTACCGCGCTCACGATGGCGGAGTATTTCCGCGATGCGGAGGGGAAGGACGTTCTCCTCTTCATCGACAACATTTTCCGCTTCGTCCAGGCCGGTTCCGAGGTTTCGGCGCTCCTCGGCCGGATGCCGTCCGCCGTCGGTTACCAGCCGACCCTCTCCACCGAAATGGGCGAACTGCAGGAACGGATTACGTCGACGAAGAAGGGGTCGATCACCTCGGTTCAGGCGATTTACGTGCCGGCCGACGATCTGACCGATCCTGCTCCGGCGACGACCTTCACCCATCTCGACGCAACAACGGTGCTCAGCCGTCAGATCTCCGATATGGGTATTTATCCGGCGGTCGATCCGCTCGATTCGACCTCCCGCATTCTGGATCCCGGCATTGTCGGTCAGGAACATTATTCCGTGGCGAAACGCGTGAAGGAAATCCTCCAGACCTACAAGGATCTGCAGGACATCATCAACATTCTCGGGATGGACGAACTGTCGGATGACGACAAACTGACCGTGAACCGGGCCAGAAAAAT
Source organism: Bacteroidota bacterium (assembly GCA_035524335.1). Lineage (GTDB taxonomy): Bacteria > Bacteroidota > Ignavibacteria > UBA10030 > SZUA-254 > DATKPE01. The sequence continues at coordinate 58,595 of DATKPE010000057.1, read as the reverse complement.
CCAGAAGTTCCTCTCCCAGCCGTTTTTCGTGGCAGAACAGTTCACCAATATCCCGGGGAAATACGTCAAGCTCGAAGATACCATCAGGAGCTTCAAGGGGATCATCGAGGGGGCGTACGATCAGATTCCCGAGAATTACTTCTATATGGTCGGACCGATCGAGGATGTCCTCGAGAAGTACAAGAAGGAAAATGCCTGACGGCGTATGGCGGAGAAGACCTTCAAACTGGAAATCATCACTCCCCGCCGGGTGATCTTCAGCGGCGACGTCGTGAGCTTCAGCGCTCCCGGCGTTCTCGGCGGATTTCAGGTGCTGTATAACCACGCCCCTCTCCTTGCCGCCATCGGGATCGGTGAGGCGAAGCTGAAGGATGTCGCGGGCGCCGAATTCCTCTATGCCACCAGCGGCGGATTTGTCGACGTTCTCCGGAATCATGTCACCTTCCTCGCGGAAACCGCCGAGCGGTCGGATGAAATCGACATCCCCCGGGCCAGGGCGGCGAAAGAGCGTGCGAACGGTAGGATCAGCGGGCGGAACCCGGACACCGACCTCGACCGGGCGCGCGTTGCCCTCCAGCGGGCTCTCAACCGCATCCGGATCGCCGGGCGCAACAGCTGAACGGGTTCGGATCCGGTCTCTTCATGACCCATCCCGCAGAAGGCGGGATGGGTTTTTTGCTTCAGGGGAGCGGCTCTTTTCATTGACATTGTTGCCCGGAACTGCTATATTCTGCAACCTGAGATGACGGAAACCGGTCAGAGAGCATGCGAATAACGCGCGCGGAGATAAATCTTCAGGCGGTCAAAGCCAATCTCGAAGCTGTCCGGCGGAAGGCAGGGCCATCTGTCGGCGTTATGGGCATCGTCAAGGCGAATGCCTACGGACACGGGATCATCGAAATTGCCCATGCCCTCAATAAATTCGGTATCGACTATCTCGGCGTCGGCTTCCTCGAGGAGGGAATCCTCCTCCGGAACCACGGAATCACCGCTCCCATCCTCGTTCTCGGCGGCGTTCTCGGCAGTCAGGTGGACGAATTCCTCGAATACCAGCTCGATATAACCGTCTCCTCGGTTGAAATCGCCGAGAAAATAAACGCGGAGGCGGCCGCCAACCCCGCCCGGCGTCCCCGGGTTCACCTCAAGATCGATACCGGCATGGAACGGCTCGGGGTCCGGTGGGAACATGCGGAGCGATTCATCGAACACGTCGCCCGCCTCCCGCACCTCGACGTCATCGGCATCTACAGCCATTTTGCCACCGCGGACGAACGGGATAAATCGTTCGTCAACGAGCAGATGAGCCGGTTCAGCGAAGTTCTGCGGAAGAGTGAGCGGCTTGGACTCGATATTCGGTACCGGCATATTGCCAACAGCGGCGCACTCCTCGACGTCCCGTCGTCCCTGCTGAATATGGTGCGGCCCGGTATCCTGATTTACGGCATCTATCCTTCGATGGAGACGTCCGAATCGGTCGATGTCAAACCGGTTCTCTCCCTGAAATCCAAAGTTGTCTATCTCAAGGAAATCATGCCCGGCATGAGCGTCAGTTACGGCCGGCAGTTCGTCGCGGACAGGCGCACGCGGATCGCGACCGTGCCGATAGGCTACGGAGACGGCTACAGCCGACAGCTTTCGAACAGGGCGAACGTGCTCATCCGGGGCGGTCAATTCCGGGTGGTCGGCGCCGTCTGCATGGATCAGGTCATGGTCGACGTCGGTCTGGATGCCGAGGTCCATGTCGGCGACGATGTCACCCTCATCGGAAAGGACGGCAGCAGCGAAGTAACGGTCTGGCAGATTGCGCGGTGGATGAACACATTGCCGTACGAGGTGCTGACGAACATTGCGGCCAGGGTGCCGCGGTACTATTTTGAATGACAGGAAACTCCATGCCGAATGTGTATGCGGTCATCATGGCGGGCGGTGTCGGATCCAGGTTCTGGCCGCGAAGCCGTGAAAAGTCGCCGAAACAACTGCTGGAAATACTCGAGCGCGGAACGATGATCCAGAATACGGTAAAGCGGATCGAATCGCTGGTCGATCCGACGCGCACGCTGGTCGTCACCAACCGCGTCCAGAAGGCGGCGATCGCAAAGCAGCTGCCGAAACTGCCTCAGGGCAACATCATTGTCGAACCGATCGGCCGCAACACCGCGCCATGCATCGCACTGGCGGCCCTGTTCATCCGGCGTCTCGACCCCGCCGCCGTGATGATCGTTCTTCCGGCCGACCATATCATGCAGGACGCCGACGAATTCCGGAGGATCCTCAGGCTCGCTGTGGAGGTCGCGGAAGAATCGAAGACCCTGGTGACCGTCGGGATCCAGCCGACGCGGCCCGAAACGGGGTACGGGTATATTCAGGTGAGGGAGGAACAGGATGGGGGTAATCCCTGGAGTCCCCGCGGCGTCCGGACGGTCAAAACCTTCGCAGAAAAACCGAACCTCGAGACCGCCAGGAAATTCCTCGCGAGCGGCGATTTTTACTGGAACAGCGGCATGTTTGTCTGGAGGGTCGACACCATCCTCGACCAGATCGAACGCCAGCTCCCGGATATGTGGAAGGAACTCCAGAGAGTGGATGCCGCGATCGGGAGCGACAATTTCGACCATGTTCTGGAAAACGCCTATCGTATCATCCGGCCGATCTCGATCGATTACGGCGTGATGGAGAAGGCCAAAAGCGTCTTTGTGATCCCCGGAAAATTCGGCTGGAGCGATGTCGGTTCCTGGGACGAGGTCGTCCGATTGAGCGGCAAGGACGACGCCGGCAATTCGGTGAAAGGGACTACCTACCTCCTGCAGACGAACAATACCTTCATCGACGCGGGCGATACCTTTGTCGCCGCCATCGGGGTGGAGGATCTCGTCATCATCGCCACTCCCGACGCCGTTCTGGTCTGCCGGCAGGGGGCGTCGCAGGATGTGAAGGAAGTTGTCGATTTTCTCAGGCGTAAACAGATGACGGAGTATCTCTGATGACCCGCGGTTCCGCCGTCGTGGCGTGCGGTATCCTGGCCGTCGTCGCCGGGGGATGCGTGTCGTCGCCGCGCTTCACGGCAGAACGCCCGGCCCCTCCCGGGGGAACTTCCCTCCAGGCGGAGGAGGGAATCGCATCGTATTATGCGGATGAATATAACGGCCGGCTGACCGCCGACGGGGAACGCTATGATATGCACCAGATGACAGCGGCCCACCGGACCCTGCCGTTCAATACACAGGTGCTCGTCGAAGATCTGGACAACGGACGGCAGGTGACCGTCCGGATCAACGACCGGGGACCATTCAAGGATAACCGGATCATCGATCTGTCGCTCGCCGCTGCGGAGGAGCTCCGTCTGATCGGTCCCGGGACTGCGCGGGTTCGCCTCACCATCGTCACTCTCGGCGACACCACAGGCATTCCCCAACATTATGCACAGTGAGATCTCTATGGGACGTCAATGCATCACTGAACGAATGATTCTGGATTGCGCGCGGGAGGGGAAAAAGTCACTGCACGCCGGGCGCGATGCGCTCGTGACCGCCGCCGCCGCCGATGCCGCCCGGCGTCACGGTATTGCGATTGTCATCGGAACGCCGGATGCGGGACCTGCATCAGCGCCGGGACCGGCGCCTGCCGCAGACCGGAGCGTCCGGACGGTCGCCCTCGGTAGCGACCACGGCGGCTTCGCCCTCAAGGAAGTTTTACGGCCGTATATTGAAAGTCTCGGATATGCGGTCATCGACGTCGGTACGACATCGGCGGAAGCGTGTGATTATCCGGACTTTGCCTTCGCCGTCGCCAGGATGGTTCATGCGGGAACCGCCTGCCGGGGCATCATGATCGACGCGGTCGGCCTCGCGTCGGCGATCGTCGCGAATAAAGTCTGCTGTATCCGCGCAACCTGCTGTACGGACGAATTTTCGGCCCGGAGCAGTCGGGAGCACAACGATGCGAACGTGCTGACCCTCGGCGGCAGGGTTCTGGGGACCGAGCTTGCCAAGGCGATCGTCAGGGTGTGGCTGGAAACACCGTTCAGCGGCGGCCGGCATCAGAAAAGAATCGAGAAAATCGGAGAGATAGAAAAACTTCGTCTTTCCAAAAAACCGAATGAATAAGGCACTTTCCGTCAGGGACGTGATGGAACGCACATTTTTGACTTGCCTCTCAGCGGCAGAGGGAATATATTATACCACCAAGACTGTGGTCTCCCTGGCGGTAATGCAAGTAAACAATGTGAAAAACCACATTTTCCATATTCTGCGCGCGTGTACCAGTCTCCTGGTCATAGGAGGCCTTGCGATGGTATGCCTGCAGGCACCTCTCCGAAGCGAGTTCCGTCCCGCGGGCGATCAGACCGCCGTTCTCCGTCAGGCGCCGGCTGATAAAACTTCGTTTTCGGAAACCGGGGTGGCGCAGTACCCGGTGGTGAAGCGGTTCGCGCAGGAATACCATATCGACTGGCGGCTGATCATGGCCATGATGCGCCAGGAATCGCAGTTCCAGTCCGATGCGGTGAGCAGCAGGGGAGCGCGCGGTCTGATGCAGATCATGCCGGTGACGAATTCGGAATTGTCGGATGAGCTGAACATTACCACCCCCGACCTGCCGGAGCAGAATGTCCGGGCCGGGGTCTATTATTTTTCGAAGCTGGTCGATCTTTTCCGCGATGCGGCTCCCGACGACCGTTTCTGCCTTGCGCTTGCGGCATATAACGCCGGACCGGGCAGAATCTACGATGCACAGGAGCTTGCGGCATACTTCAACGAAAATCCCCATTCCTGGACTACGATCCAGCATCTTCTTCCGCTCTTATCAAAGAGGTACTATTCCCTCCATCAGCATGTCTGGAAGTCGGGAAAACCGACCAACGGCTATTTCAAGTCGAGCCGGCAGACGACAGAATACGTCGCCCAGATCATGAACGCCTACAACTCCTCCAAATCTGCGTTATTTTAACGCATTCGTCGATAATATTTTTGTAATTTCGTAATATTTTGCTTGACAACGCCAGTCTCCTTGGTTATATTAGGGCGTATTCTGTACGGGAAGGGGGAGAAGGGGAGGGTCAACATGTCGCGGGAGAGGATCTCCGGTAAACCTGCAGAATGAAGGTCGGTGTCCCTGACGGGGATTGTAATCAGCTTGGGAGGCGGTACGATAGCTCGTCGGAGGCGCCGACTTTATTTTTTGACGGCGCCCCGCGTCGTTGCTCTGACTCCTGGATGGTGAACCTGCTGTCGGAGAGGGATCTGAATCAGGGGAGGAGGATCGCCGATGAAATCACCGTCGTCCACAACCCATGCTTGTCGCCTTCGGCGGATTGTGTGATATTATAACTCTTGACGATCTTGCCGCTCATCTTGTAAATTTTTTCCCGTTCGTCCCACGCCGTGTCCGGATTGAACTCAACACCGAGGGTGGTGGCCAGCATGGTGGCGGCAAGGTCTTCCGCGTATTCACCCGCCCGTTCGTCCGTTTCCCCGTACGGATGGTGTTCGGAGAGATAGCCGTACTGCGTATTGTCGGCCGCCATGGCGACGCCGATCGAGGCGGCGATGAGCCGGTTCGGCTCGTTGGTGGCATTCCGCGCCATGACCGCGAAGGTGATCTGGCCCGGCTGGAGGAGTTTTAATCCCTCTTCGGTCGGAATTCGTTTGCAGCCGGGGGGGTAGATGCTCGAGACGGTGACGAGATTGCATTTTTCAATTTTTGCATCCCGGAGCGCAAGTTCAAACGACTGGAGGTAGTCTTTATGACGGCCGACCCCCTTGGTGAAAAACATCTTGGATGGAACGTACACGGGTAGTACTCCTCAGCGCTATTATGTTGGACGATTACTGTGAATATTCGCGTTGCAGTCGCCGTTCGACCTCGCGTTTCGCGATCGCCTCGCGTTTGTCGTACGACCTCTTCCCGCGCGCGATGCCGAGTTCGACCTTGACGATGTTCTGTTTGAAATAAATCCTGAGAGGGACCATGGTCAATCCCTTTTCGCTCGTCCGCGCGAGCAGTTTTCTGATTTCCTTCCGGTGAAGGAGAAGCTTCCGGTCCCGCCGGGGGTCGTGATTGTTGATGTTTCCCTTGTCGAACGGGCTGATGTGCATCCCGATCAGCCAGACTTCACCGTTGCGGATCGCGGCGTAACCGTCCTGCAGATTGGCCCCGCCCGACCTCAGGGATTTGACTTCAGTCCCCCGCAATGCAATGCCTGCTTCGAGACGGTCGAGAATCTCATAATCGTGGTGGGCCTTGCGGTTGGTTACGACAACGGGATTGCTGGAACGTTCGTCAGTCATCACGATCCGGGTAACGTGGGAAATATGATAACAAATTTGTCAGGCAAATGCAATAAAACCTTCCATGGCAGGCAGGAATGTCTCATCGACGGTTCGTTTACCAACTGCGGCCCTCCCCCGGCCGTGATGGAGCACCACGCGCCGCCGGAACTGCTCTCCCGCCGCGAGATCATTTTGACTTTTCCTCCCTATTTTATATATTTTTACCGTTAATTCAGGCAAAAACAATAGCTTTCCCGCAGATCAGGGTGTGATAACCCTTTTTTCATTTTATAGAACCTACTATGCCGAACCGTCAGTTTGACATTGTTATCATAGGGGGCGGACCGGGCGGGTATGTGGCCGCCATCCGCGCCGCGCAACTCGGGCTCTCGGTCGCCGTCGTCGAACGGGATAAACTCGGCGGCGTCTGCCTCAACTGGGGCTGTATTCCGACGAAGGCGCTCCTCCGGAACGCCGAGATTTTTACCCACTTCAAACATGCCGATGAATGGGGCATCTCCTGCGGTGAACTCAAGGTCGATTTCCCGAAGATCATCAAACGAAGCCGGGATGTGGCGCTTCGGAACTCCAAGGGGGTGGAGTATCTTTTCAAGAAAAATAAAATTGAACATATTGCCGGATTCGGATCGATTCCGGCGCCGGGCAGGGTCGACATCCAGCGCGACGGGAAAACGGTCGAGACGCTCACCGCACGCCATATCATCATCGCTACCGGCGCACGCCCGAGAACATTTCCCTCCATCCCGATCGACAGGAAATCCGTCATCACCAGCACGGAGGCGATGAATCTTCCCTCGCTCCCCGCATCCATGATCATCATAGGGGCTGGGGCGATAGGTGTGGAATTTGCCTATTTTTACAACGCGTTCGGTACAAAGGTCACGCTCCTTGAAATGATGCCCAATATCCTCCCGGTGGAGGATCGTGAAATCGCGCGCCTTCTCGAAAGCAGTCTGCGGAAATCGGGCATCGAAATCCTCACCGGGACCAAAGTCGATTCGGTCACACCGGGCAAGGAGGTCTCCGTCGCTATCACCACGGGAGAGGGAGCCAGAAAACTCTCCGCCGCGGTTGCGCTCGTCGCCGTCGGGGTCCAGGGGAATGTGGAACAGATGGGGCTCGAAAAACTCGGCGTGAAGATCGAAAAGAGCTGGATCACCGTCGACGACTTCGGCAGGACGAACATCCCGGGAATTTATGCCATCGGCGACGTCGCCGGTCCTCCCTGGCTCGCCCACGTCGCATCCCGGGAAGGAGTTGTCTGCGTTGAAACGATCGCCGGCGGTAAGCCGGCGCCGATCGATTACGAAACGATCCCCGGATGCACCTACTGTCAGCCGCAGGTCGGCAGTATCGGTCTGACGGAGGAACGGGCGCTCGCGGAAGGGCATCAGCTCAAAATCGGACGGTTTCCCTTTACGGCGAGCGGCAAGGCCCGCGCGATCGGGGAGACCGACGGCCTCGTCAAACTCATTTTCGATGCAAAATACGGCGAACTGCTTGGCGCCCATATCCTTGGCGCCGAGGCGACCGAAATGATCGCCGAACTCGCCGTCGCAAAATCTCTCGAAACCACCGCCGCTTCTCTGTTCTCGACAATCCATGCGCACCCGACGCTCTCGGAGGCGGTCATGGAAGCGGCGGAAAACGCCTACGGGCATTCGATTCATATCTGACCTTCGCCACGGTGACGAATAATCTCCCGGAAGGACGGAATGCGGTATCGGCCATCGATCTCGGACTGACCGAGTACCGGTCCACCTGGCGTCTTCAGCAGGAGCTTTTCCGTCTGCGCGCTGCGGGAGAGATTCCCGACATCCTCCTTCTGAATGAGCACCGCCACGTCTACACCTTCGGCAAGGGAAGCGATCACAATCATCTGCTCGCGGGGGAAACCGAGCTCCGGAACCGCGGAATTGATGTGGTGCAGATCGATCGCGGCGGTGATGTGACCTACCACGGGCCGGGCCAGCTTGTCGGATATCCCATTCTGAACCTTACCCGGTATTATTGCGATATCCATCGCTATCTGCGCGACCTGGAGGAGGTCATCATCAGGACCGTCGCGCAGTTCGGCGTGGGCGCGACGCGTGAACCGGGGTTCACCGGAGTCTGGACCGGCGGCGAGAAAATCGCCGCAATCGGCGTGAAAGTCGGCCGGTGGGTGACGATGCACGGTTTCGCCCTCAATGTGACGACCGATCTCTCCTATTTTAATGCCATCATCCCATGCGGAATTTTTCACAGGGGCGTGACCTCGCTGAGCCAGCGGCTCGGCCGGGAAATCGGGATGCAGGAGGTTGCCTGCGTTCTGAGAGAGCAGTTCGGCGAGGTCTTCGGTGCGACCGTCGAATCCGCAGATGAACAGCTCAGGGAGCGGGTGGCCCGGATATCAGAAAATCATCCAGTCGGAGTTTCATGAAAAAAACAGCTGTGACTGAAGAGAAACCGGTGCGTCAGCGCGCCTCCGCGGGCCGGAAAGAGGGCGGCATCACCGTTCCCGCCGCCGGCCGCGAGCATTTTCTGGCGGCGTACCGGACCATGCTGACGTCCCGTCGGTGTGACGACAAGATCCTGAATCTGCTCCGCCAGGGGAAGGTGTTTTTTCACATTGGCGCGTCCGGCCATGAAGCCGCACAGGTTGCCCTCGCAACCGCGCTGAAACCGGGGCATGACTGGGCGTATCCGTATTACCGCGACATGGCGTTTTCGCTCGGGTTCGGGTATACCCCCGAGGAAATTTTCCTCGAAGCCCTTCACCGCGCACAGGGTCCGAGCAGTCACGGCTTTGCGATGCCGTTCCACTGGGGTCACAGGAAATGGCGGATCGTTTCACAGTCGAGTCCGACCGGTACGCAGTACCTGCAGGCGGTGGGGACCGCACTCGGCGCGGTTCGCGAGAAGACCGACGAAGTCGTCTACGTGTCGTCCGGCGAAGGGGCGACCAGCGAGGGAGAATTTCACGAGGCGGTGAACTGGGCGGCGAGAGAATCCCTCCCGGTCATTTTCCTCGTGCAGGACAATAAGTATGCGATCTCCGTTCCGGTAAAGGATCAGACCGCCGCCAAATCGGTGAGCTTCCTTACGAGCGGATACGAAGGACTCGAACGGCGGGAGGTGGACGGGTGCGATTATGCCGCGTGCCATGACACCGGCCTGGAGGCTGTCCGCCGTGCGCGAAGCGGCGGCGGACCCACACTTATCGTCGCGCATACCGTCCGGCTGCTGCCGCATTCGTCTTCCGACGATCAGAGAAAGTACAGACCCGAATCGGATCTGGCTGCGGACAGGAACCGGGACCCGCTTCCGCGTCTCGCACGGTTCATGACCGAAAGCGGGATGACGACCCAGGCAGAGCTCGAGGCGGTGGAACGGGAAATCATGGAGCGCATCGAGCGCGCCGCCGCCGCGGCCGAGCGGGAATCCCAGCAGGACGCGGGACGGCTTCTCGACCATGTCTACGGGGTCTCCTACACGCCGGCCAAAAGGGAGGAGAGCGAGCGGCCCCCGGGTTCCCCGATCGTTCTCGTCGATGCGGTCAACCATGCGCTGGCGGAGGAACTTGAGCATAATCCGAAAATGCTGGTGTATGGAGAGGATGTCGCCGGGGATAAGGGGGGCGTGTTCACCGCAACAAAAGGTCTGACCGCCAGATTCGGGAAGGAGCGGGTATTTAATTCGCCTCTTGCGGAGGCGAGCATCGTCGGCACGGCGTTCGGTCTTGCGGTACGGGGCATGAAACCGTGTGTTGAGATCCAGTTCGGGGATTACATCTGGCCGGCGTTCATGCAGATCAGGGACGAAGTGGCCGTCCTCCGGTTCAGATCGGATAATGAGTGGTCCTGTCCTATGGTGATCCGGGTCGCGGTGGGGGGCTATATCCACGGCGGGCTTTACCACAGCCAGAGTATCGAGGGATTTTTCACCCACATTCCGGGCCTCCGGGTCGTCATGCCTTCCAATGCCGCCGATGCGAAGGGACTCCTGAAGACCGCGTGCCGGTGCGACGATCCCGTTCTCTTCTGCGAGCACAAGGGTCTCTACCGCGCATCGTTCGCCGCCTCTCCGGAGCCGGATGAGGATTATCTCCTGCCGTTCGGTGTGGCCCGCATCGCACGGTCCGGGACGGATATCACGGTCATAACATGGGGAATGATGGTCCAGCGTTCTCTCGATGCCGCGCGCACGCTTGAAGAACAGAACATCGACGCAGAGGTCCTCGACCTCCGCACGCTGAATCCTCTCGACGCCGACGCCATTGCCGCGAGCGTCAGAAAAACGGGAAAAGTGATGATTGTGCACGAGGATACCCTCACCGGCGGATTCGGTGCAGAGATCGCGGCGCAGATCTCCCGCGACCTGTTCACCCGGCTCGACGCGCCGGTGATCCGGGTCGCGGCGAAGGACGCACCGGTCCCGTACGGTCCGACGCTGGAGAATGCGATGCTTCCCCAGACATCGGATATTCTCGCGGCGATGAAAGAGCTGGCGGCGTACTGACATGCCCCGAACCGCTTCTCCCCGCCGGAAAACTCCGGTCTCACATCAGCCTTCCGCTGACGATCTCCGCGCAATGTACCGGTACATGGTTCTGATGCGTGAATTCGAAAACGTCATCCTCCGGCTCTATCAGCAGGGAAAGATGATCGGCGGTGCCTATTCGGGAAGGGGAAACGAGGCCACCGCGGTCGGCAGTGCATTTGCCCTCGGGGCATCCGACGCCATTTTCCCCATGCACAGGGATCTTGGCGCGCATTTCGTGAAGGGGCAGTCGGTCCGCGCAATGATGCTCACCTATCTCGGCCGGGCGGGCGGATTGACCCGCGGACGAGACGGCACCGGCCACTACACCGACAGGGCTCTCGGCATCTACGGCAACATCAGCCATCTCGGCGCGATGGTGCCCGTCGCCTGCGGCGTTGCCCTGGCCGCGCGCATCAAAAAGGAAAAGACGGTCACCCTGACCTACATCGGCGACGGCGGCGCCAGCATCGGTGAGGTCCACGAGGGTCTCATCATGGCTTCTGCCATGAATCTCCCCTTCATCCTGATCATTGAAAACAATCAGTACGCCTATTCCACGCCGATCGGCAGGCAGTTCCGGGTCAGTCATCTTTCCGACCGGGCGGCAGGGTACGGAATTCCGGGAGTGACCGTGGACGGTACGGACGTTCTGGAGGTCTACAGGGTGTGCCGTGAGGCTGTTGACCGCGGACGCGAAGGGAAGGGACCGACGCTCATCGAATCGGTCACCATGCGGATGTCGGGTCATGCCGCACACGATACGGCATGGTATGTGCCGAAGGCCGAACTGAAGGCGTGGGAAAAGAAGGATCCGCTGGCAACATTCGAACGCTATCTTCAGGACCGGGGGGTCCTGACTCCGTCCGCCCGGAAAACTCTCGCGGCGGAGATCAGAGCGCAGGTCGAGGCGGAGGCGGAATATGCTCTCGGACAACCGTATGCCCCGGGAGAAGAGGTGGAGCAGGGAGTCTACGCGGAATAGCGATGGCACGTGAACTGACATACATCGAAGCGATCAGCGAGGGTCTGCGGGAGGAGATGCGGCGCGACCCGACGGTGTTTCTGATCGGTGAAGATATCGGCGAATTCGGCGGCGCCTTCAAAGTGACGCGGGGTTTCCTGGAAGAGTTCAGCGCCGAACGAGTGATCGACAGCGTTCTGGCGGAGGGGGCGATCATCGGTGCGGCGACAGGAGCCGCCCTGGCCGGCCTGCGCCCCGTTGCCGAAATGCAGTTCGCCGATTTTATTTCAAACGGTTTTAACCAGATCGTCAACATCTCCGCAAAGTATCATTACCGGAATTTTGTCCCGGTCCCGATGGTGGTGCGGCTCCCTTCCGGTGGGGGAATCCGCGGTGGCCCGTTTCATTCTGTCAACCCGGAAGCCTGGTTTCTCCATGTGCCGGGGCTGAAGATCGTCGCCCCCTCCACGCCCGCTGATGCGAAGGGGCTCCTAGTGAGCGCGATCCGGGATCCGAACCCCGTCCTCTATTTTGAGCACAAGTTCCTTTACCGGCACAGCCGGGGGGAGGTCGCGGAAGGACTGTATGAAGTTCCGATCGGCAAAGCGGATGTGAAGCGGACGGGAACCGACCTGACGATCATCACCTACCATGCGGGCGTTCACTGGGCGCTCGAGGCTGCATCGGCTCTCGCGGAACACGGCATTGAGTGCGAGGTCGTCGACCTCCGGTCGCTTGTTCCCCTCGATCGGGAAACCATTCTCCTCTCGGTCAGAAAGACGGGGCGTGCGCTTATCGTGCACGAGGCGAATATCACGGGGGGTGTGGGGGCGGAAATCGCCGCGATCATCGCCGCGGGCGCCTTCGAGCATCTGGATGCGCCGGTGCGGCGTCTGGCCGCACCCGATACGCCGGTTCCCTATGCCGCGCCGCTGGAAGAGGCATTTCTGCCGAATGTCGCAAAGGTCCGGGAGGCCGCAGAACGCCTCCTGGCATATTGATAAATCGGAAAATGTTCATACATTATGCTCCGTACAGACCCGGATATCCGTCTCCACTCTCAAAATCAGGAATAATCAGGGAAAATCGTCATGTCGAAAATTGAAGTAGTGATGCCCCAGCTGGGGGAAAGTCTTACCGAGGGAACGATCGTCAAATGGCACAAGAAACCGGGCGATAAAATCCGGAAGGATGAAACGCTCCTGGAGATCAGTACCGACAAGGTCGACTCGGAAATCCCTTCGCCCGCGAGCGGGGTCATTACAAAAATCCTGTTCGACGAGCAGAAAACGGTGGCGGTCAGAACGGTGATAGCGGAGATCGAGACGGATGAGGCATCAGCTGTCGTCAGCGCGTCCGCGCCGCCTCCGCCCGACGTACGGAAGGATAAGCCGTCCGCCGCGGAGAAGGCTCCGCAGGCGCCCGCGCGCCCTGCGCCGGCGGCACCTCCCGCGCCTGCTCCCGCGCCCGGCCGATTTTATTCTCCGCTGGTTCTCAGCATCGCCCGCGAGGAAGGGATCAGCATGAGCGAGCTGGAACGTCTCCCCGGGACCGGGGAAGGAGGACGGGTTTCCAAGAAGGATCTTCTCGCATATCTGGATGCGCGGAAACACGGGACGGTCCCGCCGGTGCAGGATACCCCGTCGGCGTCCGCTCCGGCGCACCAGGCCTCCGCGCCCCGGATCGAATCGGCTCTGAAGCATGTCGACTCCGGCGATCTCGTGAAAAAATATCCGGCCCCGGCGCATGAAATCCTGCAGATGAGCAACATCCTCATGAAAATGTCGGAGCATATGGTGCGGAGCGTCCAGACGTCGCCGCACGTTCAGGCGATTCACGAATGCGACATGACCGCGGTCGACCGGATACGGCGGAAGAACGCCGCCGCGTTCGAAAAACGGGAGGGATTCAAGCTGACCTTCATGCCGTTTATCTGCGATGCGGTCATCAAGGCCCTCAAGCAGTATCCCCTGGTCAATTCCTCTGTCGAAGGGGACAAGATCATCCTGAAGCGGTTCATCAACCTCGGTATCGCCGTAGCGTCGGAAAACGGACTGATCGTGCCGGTGGTGAAAAATGCCTAGGAAAAGAATTTCACGGGACTGGCCCGTGCCGTGAACGATCTTGCCGCGCGGACCCGGACCAGGCGCCTGGTTCCCTCGGAAATCGAAGGGGGAACGTTTACAATCACCAACTTCGGCGTTTTCAACACCACGATCGGGATTCCGATCATCAACCAGCCGCAGGTAGCGATTCTGGGCACCGGCGCGATCAAAAAACGGCCGGTCGTCATCAACGATGCGATCGCGATCCGGTCGGTCGCCTATCTGACGCTGTCGTTCGACCACCGGATCGTCGACGGCGCCCTCGGGGGATCGTTCATGAATGCGATCGTCACACATCTTGAAAACCTGCCGGAAGATCTCGTCATATGAGCGTCCCGGTAATACAGGGGGGATCTCCCGCGGCCGGTGAACCGGAAACCGCGGGAGCGGCGATCCGGCGGAGACCGGAATGGCTGAAGGCCCGGCTTCCCGGAGGTGACAACTATGCCCGCATCCGCGGCCTTGTCGAACAGCACCGGCTTCACACGGTCTGCGAGGAGGCGCGCTGTCCGAACATGGGCGACTGCTGGAATCACGGGACGGCGACCTTCATGATCCTGGGCGACGTCTGCACACGGAGCTGTGGCTTCTGTGCGGTGAAGACCGGACGGCCGGAGGGACTCGATGCCAGGGAACCCGAACGGGTTGCAGCGGCAGTGAAAACCCTCGGCGTCCGTCATGCCGTCATCACGTCGGTCAACCGGGACGAGCTTCCCGACGGGGGTGCGCAGATATTTGCAGAGACGATCCGGAGGATCCGGGAGGAAAACCGGGGAACGACGGTCGAGGTCTTGATCCCGGATTTCAAGGGGGATGAGACCGCGCTTGAGATCGTGCTCGCGGCATTTCCGGATATTCTGAATCACAACACCGAAACGGTTCCGCGGCTTTACCACGAAGTACGGCCGCAGGCGGTGTACGGCAGATCGGTCCAGCTCCTGGACCGTGCGAAGAAACGCGGGTTCACGACCAAAACCGGCCTCATGCTCGGGATCGGCGAGCGCGAGGAGGAGGTGATGGAAGTGATGCGGGATCTCAGGGGTGTCGGGTGCGACATTCTCACGCTCGGTCAGTATCTCCAGCCGACGAAAAATCATCTGCCGGTCGACCGGTTTGTTCATCCGGACGAATTTGCACGGCTGAAGGATGCGGGTTTCCGGATGGGATTCCGGCACGTGGAATCGGGCCCCCTGGTGAGAAGTTCCTACCATGCTGAGGGGCAGGTTGCGGGGAGCGGAAACCGGTAAAAGTACTTGCCAGTTTCTGAAAAATTGATTAAATTACCTTGCTGAAACAAAAGTCCCCTCTTTTTTCACATTTTTCAAGGGTTTTTTGTGGCATTAGCTCAAAGGTTAACACATTCCTTCAGCCAGGCGGAGATCGAGCACAAGTGGTTTCTGGTCGATGCTGAAGGGAAAACGCTCGGACGGGTGGCGAGCCGGATCGCACATATACTGCGAGGCAAGCACAAACCGATCTTCACGCCCAACGCCGACTGCGGCGATTACGTCGTCGTCATCAATGCGGAAAAGGTAAAGATCGAAGGGAAGCGCACGGAACTCAAGACCTATTTCCGGTACACCGGCTATCCGGGCGGTGCGACCGTCGAGAAATACCGGGATCTGCTCCGGGACAAACCGGAACAGATCATGGTCCATGCTGTCAAGGGCATGATTCCCCACAACCGCCTCGGTGCGCGGATCATTAAGAAGCTGAAAGTGTACAAGGGTGGTGCGCATCCGCACAAGGCCCAGAAACCGGAACCGATCGCGCTCTGACGGTCGGCACAGTTGCAGAACCACTGATCAACGGACAGGAACCACATGATAGCTCACGGACATCAGGTCACAGCGGTCGGCCGGCGCAAAACGTCGGTCGCGCGCGTCATCCTTCGGCCGGGTACCGGCGTCATTAAGATCAACAATCGTCCCCTGGAGGTGTTTTTTCCCCAGGAGATGCTTCGGAATGATGTTGTCTCCCCCCTCGCGGTGACGGAAATGACAGGGAAGTACGATATTATCGCCAACGTCGACGGGGGTGGATCGACCGGACAGGCCGGAGCGGTGCGTCTCGGCATCGCCCGCGCGCTCATCGAGGTCGATGCAGAGCTGAAGAGCAAGCTTCGCTCGAAGGATCTTGTGACGCGCGATCCCCGGATGGTGGAGCGGAAAAAGTACGGCCAGAAGAAGGCCCGGAAGCGGTTCCAGTTCTCGAAGCGTTAATTTCTGACGATCCGCCGTCCCGGAATCTTCCCGGCGGCGGACAATGTACCGTTCATAATCAAGCATACTCTCTGATTCCGACGGCAGTGTCCCGCAGAAGCGGGATTCCGGAGGAAAATGACGGGAGTAGAAGACCAACTAACATAGGAGTCACCGTTCAATGCCTCGCGTCGAATTATCCGACCTCATCAGCGCCGGAGCCCACTTCGGGCATCTGACCCGCCGCTGGAATCCCAAAATGAAGCCGTTCATCTTCATGGAACGCAACGGGATTCACATCATCGATCTGAAAAAGACCCAGGAACTGCTCGAAGGAGCGTGCAACGCCATTGCCGGCATTGTCGGCGAGGGGCGGCGCGTCCTTTTCGTCGGGACCAAAAAACAGGCCAGCCTCGTGGTCGAGGAGGAAGCCAAACGGTGCAATCAGTTCTATGTCTCCGAGCGATGGCTCGGCGGCATGCTGACCAATTTTACCACGATCCGCAAGAGCGTCAAGCGGCTCACGAACATTGAAAAGATGGAATCGGACGGCACGTACGACAAGATCACGAAGAAAGAGGCGCTCGTGCTCGACCGCGAAAAGGAAAAGCTCGCGAAGGTGCTCTCCGGCGTCGTCGAAATGACCCGGCTTCCCGGAGCCCTCTTCGTGGTTGACATCAAGAAGGAGGAGATCGCCGTCCGGGAGGCGCGCCGCCTCGGCATCCCTGTCTTTGCGATCGTTGATACGAATTGCGATCCGACCACGGTCGACTACCCGATCCCGGCAAATGACGACGCCATCAAATCGATCCAGTCGATCACCAAGCTGGTGGCGGATGCCATTGTGGAGGGATCCGAGAAAACCGCCGCGCATCTTGAGGGCGGGGAAGGGCCGGGCGCCAAAGACGCCGTCGAAGCCGGTGCATAACGTTCACTACTGAGAGAAACCCAGACCGACATGAATATCACTTCAGAGACCGTAAAGGAACTGCGCGACAAGACAGGCGCAGGAATGATGGACTGTAAAAAAGCGCTCGCCGAAACGGGCGGCAACATGGAGAAGGCGATCGATTATCTCCGCAAGAAGGGTGCCGCGACCGCGGAAAAGCGGGCCGACCGCGCCGCCAACCAGGGTGTGGTCGAAGCATACATCCACGCCGGGGGCAGAATCGGCGCCATGATCGAACTGAACTGCGAGACCGATTTCGTCGCGAAGACCGACGATTTCCACGCCCTCGCCCGCGACATCGCCATGCAGATCGCCGCGATGAACCCGCTGTATGTTTCGCGGGAGGATGTGCCGAAGGATGTCCAGGAACATGAACTCGATATTTACCGGACACAGTCGCGCAACGAGAAAAAGCCCGAGCAGATTATCGAGAAAATCGCGACGGGCAAGCTCGAAAAATATTTCCAGGAGGTCTGCCTCCTGGAGCAGTCGTTCATCAAGGACGCGGGCAAAACCATCAAGGACTGCATTCTCGACATTACCGCCAAGACCGGGGAAAAAATCACGATCCGGCGCTTCAAGCGATTTCACCTCGGTGAGAGCGGCGCGTAAATGATCAGAAGGTCTCACTCCGTGAGACCTTTTTTTTCGTTCCATCAGGAGAACTGTCCATGGCGACGAAGTTCAAACGAATTCTGCTGAAGGTGAGCGGTGAGGCGCTCATGGGAGAGCGCCCGTACGGTATCGATCCCTCCGTCCTGAACCGCTTCGCCGTCGATATCAAGAGCGTCCATACCGCCGGGGTCCAGATCGGCATCGTGATCGGCGGCGGCAATATCTACCGCGGCGTCGAAAACTCCTCCGACGGCGTCGACAAGGTGACCGGGGACCATATGGGAATGCTCGCGACCATCATCAACGGTCTCGCCCTGCAGAGCGCTCTCGAACACCACGATGTCTACACCCGCCTCCTGAGCTCCATCTCCATGGATGAAATTGCAGAACCGTTCATCCGACGGCGGGCGATCCGCCACCTCGAGAAGGGAAGAGTCGTCATCTTCGGGGCCGGCACGGGAAATCCCTATTTCACCACCGATACCGCCTCGGCCCTCCGGGCCGTCGAGCTTGGCGCCGATGTCATCATCAAGGGGACCCGGGTCGACGGTGTGTACGACGCCGACCCCGAACTGAATCCCGCGGCGAAAAAATTCACGACAATATCCTATCAGGAGGTCCTCGACAAGAAACTCCGTGTCATGGATCTTACGGCGATCACCCTCTGCCAGGAAAATCAGATGCCGATCATCGTGTTTAATATGCACAAGCCGGGCAATCTCGCGAAAATCATCGCGGGGGAACAGATCGGCACTCTCGTCCACGGCGGATCACGGGGATAATAAGGAGCATGTTCCACTTTCCGGAAGGAAGCGTATGATCAGGGAAATCATCAAGCAGACGGAAGACAAAATGCACAAGGCCGCCGAGGTCGTGCGGCAGGAGTTCGTGAAAATCCGGACGGGCAAAGCGACGACCGCACTGCTCGACGGGATCAAGGTCGATTGCTATGGTTCCTCCATGCCGCTGACCCAGGTTGCCAATGTCAGCGTCCATGACGTCCATACCATCACCATTCAGCCGTGGGATAAAAACATGGTCAGTCCCATCGAAAAGGCGATCCAGGCCGCCAATCTCGGCCTCAACCCCATCGCCGACGGTGCGGGAGTCCGTGTTCCTATTCCACCTCTGAACGAAGAACGCCGGAAGGATCTGGTCAAACTGGTGAAAAAATTCGCCGAAGACGGCAAAGTCGCCGTGCGCAATATCCGCCGCGACGGCATCGAACATCTGAAAAAATCCGAAAAAGCGGAACACTTTTCGGAAGATGACCGCAAACGGGCTGAAATCGATATTCAGAAAATGACCGACAAGTTCATCAAGGATATCGACGGCCTGGTCGCACTCAAGGAAAAGGAAATCATGGAGGTGTAAAACCACCCGTTGGAGATGTGCAAACCGGTTCCGGATGCGGAACCGGTTTTTTTGTTTCCAGCCCCGGATCCGAAACATTTTTTCCACCTCATCCGTATATCCAGAGTGAAGAGCGAAAAAGGCATGGATCAGCCTCTAAATACCGCCCCGCGCAAACTTACGAAATCGCGCACGAATCGCATGATCGATGGCGTTTGCGGCGGTATCGGCGAGTATTTCGGCCTCGATCCGACCCTCATCCGCATCGTTTGGGTGCTGGTCACCCTCCTCGGAGGTTCGGGCTTCATCCTCTATATTCTCGCGATGATCATTCTTCCGACGAATAAGAACCTTGCCGCCGGCCCCGAAAACGCTCAAATGGCGTACACGGAACCGGACCGCAAGCGCTTCTGGGGAATCACCCTCGTCCTGATCGGCGGATTTATTCTCCTCATCAACCTGGGCTGGCTGGCGGATTTCTCCTTCTGGTCGTTTTCACACCGGATCGTCTTTCCCGTTCTGCTCATCGGTGTCGGCGCGATACTCATCTTTACCTATATCCGCCGGTCCGAAGACCGGATTCCGGCGCCGAACGAGCCGGGAACGCCCGCGGCCGCCCAGCCGCGCGAACTGCGGAAATCGAGGACGGATCGGAAACTCTTCGGGGTCTGCGGCGGAGTCGCCAAGTACTTCAATACGGATCCGACGATCATCCGCATCCTGTACGTCGTCCTCGTTCTCGCCTCGTTCGGATGGGGGCTCCTGCTCTATATCATCCTGGGCATCGTCATGCCCGAAGAGAAGCTGACAACCATTTCCTCCTGAGGTGCACGATGGCTCCCTCGCGACCGTTTAAAATCCCGTGGCTCGGCATCGTCCTGATCGTGATCGGCCTGCTCCTCCTCATGGGCCGGCTCGGCTATTACCATCCCGGATTCTGGATGATTTTCTGGCCGCTGGTTCTGATCTTCGGATTTGTAAAGGTGCTGGAGGGCTTCAGCGGAAACAATTCGGGGAGGATATTCTTCGGGACGATCTGTTTTCTCTACGGCGTCTATTTCGTTCTCCGGTCGACCGGCATGTTTGAGTTCCGGTTCCACATCTTTGTCCCGGCGACCTTCATCATTCTCGGATTCGCCTTCATCATGGTGTACCTCAATGCCCTCCGGGAATGGGTGTTCCTCCTTCCGGCAATTCTTCTGATGGGCACCGGCATCGCCTATCTTCTGAGCGACGCCGGCTACTTTTCACCCTGGGACGTCAGCGACATGGTCCGAACCTACTGGCCCGTGATTCTCATTCTGGTGGGAGTTGCCATCATGCTCAGGTGGCGGTCCCGCGCACATCCGGCAGTCAACGCCGATCCGGGCCCTTCCGCAGGTCCCGGAACCGATCCGGCCGGGCCGGTCGGCCCCGTTTAATTCTTCCCGCGGAATCGGCTGAGGGCGTCCGCAAGACGTCCGAGCGCCTGCAGAAACATTTCCCGTTCCCCTCCGAATCCGATCCGCAGATGGTCCGGCATTTCGAAGAATATCCCCGGCACCACAGCCGTCTCGTAGCGTTCCCGCAGAAAATCGGCGAATTCCCCCGCGTTCCCTTCCCCGAAACGGGGGAACCAGACCGTGCCGAAACGGGGTATCTCTCCCTCGAGTCCGCGCAGCGATTCCCTGACCGCCTTCAGCGACTCTCTGTTCGCCTCCAGGAGGCGTCTGTTGACCGCCCCGATCTCGGTCAGATTCCGGAAGGCGATCACGCTCAGCTGTTCTGCGGGAAATGACGGGATCGAATTGAAGAGATCGTTGATGGCCCACATCGCCTTAATATCCTCCGCAGATCCCGTCACCCATCCGCACCGGAGCCCGCTCAGGCCGTAGACCTTCGTCAGGCTGTTGGTTGTGAGGAATCCGGGGCCGAGGTGTGCCGCACAGCGGTGCGGTTCGTCGAAAGCGGCGTCGAGGTAGACCTCATCGACGAGCACCCGCGCGCCGACCGTCCGGGCAAGATCGCCGATCGCGGCGAGCTCGTCCGTGGGGGTATAGCAGCTGCTCGGGTTGTGGAGGTTCGTCAGGACGATAAGCCGTGTTCGCGACGTGAGGAGGGGGCGGATGTCGGCCGGATCGATTCTGAAGCCGTTCTCCGGCCTGCGGGGGAAACGGCGGATCGTGACGCCGAAATATGCGGCAGTCGAGGTGATCAGTTCGTAGGTCGGCTGTTCTATCAGCACTTCGTCGCCCGGTTCGAGCAGGGTCGCGAAGGCGATATGATTGGCCATGGAGGTCCCGATCGTCGTGAAGATCCTGTCGGGTGTAACTCCTTCCTTTTTCGCGATGGCGTCCAGCAGGGGCGGATAGCCGTAATAGCTGTCGCCGGTGATCTCAAGCTCCCCGATCGTCACCGGAAGCCCTGCAAGGGGATAATTTGTCATGCCGCTGGAGGCGAGATTGAAGGGAAGATGGGAGCGGGTTTTCGCCCAATGCATGTAGGGTGAGGATTTCTGTTGTTTCATATGGTCGTATGTTGGGGAATCTGACGGCGCCAGTAGTAAAAGACCGGTATGCCGAGGATCATGATGACGATGCCGATGAGTGTGTTCACCGGATAGTAATAAACCGTGTTCGCAACGATGCAGATGCAGACGATGACGAAGAGGGCGGTCGTCCAGGGATGCCCGGGTGTGCGGAAACGGGCGACGCCGGGGAACCGTTTTCTCAGGATGAACAGCGATGCTCCGGTCAGACCGAAAAAGATGAAATCATCCGAGACGACATAGCTGAGAATCTGTTCGTATGTCCCCGAGAGCGCAACCAGCATGGCAAAAAGTCCCTGGAGGATGATCGCAAACACCGGGACGCGGCTGACCGGATGGAGTGCGGCGACGCGGCGAAAAAACAGACCGTCCTGCGCCATTGCGAAGTAGACGCGCGGAGCTGTCAGTACCGATTGGCTCAGAAATCCGAGTGTGGAGACGGCGATCCCGATCGCGATCAGATGCGCGCCGGACCTTCCGAATGCCAGCGCCATGACCTCCGTTGCGGGTGTTCTGCTCGCGGCGAGCCCTGCCGTGCCGAGCGCCCGGAGACAGACAATGTTGACTCCCGCATAGAGGACGAGGACTCCCGCGACCCCGAGGAGGAGGCCCCGGGCGAGATTCTTTTCCGGCTCGCGGATCTCGCCTGCAATGAAATTCGCCGTCTGCCATCCCCCGAAGGCGAACATCACCGGAACAAGCGCAGCGCCGAACGCCGTGAGGCTGTCGGCGGAGAATTCCGCCGCGGACGGTACGCCGGCTGGAGTTACCGCGGGCTTGACAAGCGCATATCCGAAGAGGATGAGAAAAATGATCGCCAGAATCTTCATCACCATGAGAATATTCTGGAGGGTGGTCCCCGACCGGACCCCGAAACAGTTGACCGCCGTGAGAACCAGAATCGTGACGACTGCAACCAGCGACTCCGGCAGATCCGCTCCGGTCAGTTCAAGCGAATAGCGCGCGAAGGTAAATGCGACCGCCGCCATGCCGCCCGAATTGCTGACCAGAAAAAGGGACCAGCCGAAGAGGAAGGCGATCAGGGGGTGAAAGGATTCCCGGAGGTAGACATATTGTCCTCCGGCCTCCGGTGTATATCCCGCCAGCTCCGCATAAATGAATGCGCCGAGAACGGCGATCGCTCCGCCGGCAAACCAGGCTCCCAGGATCAGGCCCGGAGTGTGGACGATCTCGGCCACGACGTGGGGATTCATGAAGATGCCGGAGCCGATGATCCCTCCCATGACAAGCATGGTCGCATCGAAGGTGCCGAGACTGCGGATAAGACCGTTTGTGCCTCCGGAAGGCGGGCCGGCCGGTGAACGGTTTCCGGGTTGTCGAAGAGGCGGGCCGGCTGTCATGAATGGGCTTCGAGCCAGTTGCCGCCGACGCCCGCATCGACCTCGACGGGGATGGACAGGGGGAGGGCGTTCTTCATTTTATCCGTGACGAACGCTTTCGCCTTTTCGGCCTGGGTCGCCGGAACTTCAAATACGAGTTCGTCATGGACCTGCAGGAGCATGCGGGCGCGGAGGCGGGCCCCCGGCAGGCCGTTCTGGATCGCGATCATCGCCAGCTTGATCATATCGGCGGCGGTTCCCTGGATCGGCATGTTGATGGCCTGTCGTTCGGCGTTGGAGCGGACGCTGAAGTTTTTACTGCCGATGTCGGGAAAATAACGTCTGCGGCCGAGGAGGGTTGAAACATACCCGCTGGTGCGCGCCGAGGCGATGGTGTCGCCGATGTACTGATGGACCTTCGGGAACCGTGCGAAATAGGTCGTGATGATCTCTTTTGCCTCCGACTGGCTGATATCGAGACGGGAGGAGAGTCCGAACGGCCCGATGCCGTACATGATTCCGAAATTGATTTCCTTCGCTCTCCGCCGCATTTCCCTGGTGACGTCGGAGGGGATTACGCCGAACACCTTTGCAGCGGTGCTGGTATGAATATCCTCGCCGGCCAGGAACGCATCCCGGAGTCCTTCGTCGCCCGAGATATGCGCCATGATGCGGAGCTCGATCTGCGAATAATCCGCCGAGAGGATGCGGTTTTCCTTCGATCCCGGTACAAACGCCTGCCGGATCTTCTGGCCGATGTCCGTTCGGATCGGAATATTCTGCAGGTTCGGATCACTGCTGGAGAGCCGGCCTGTGAGTGCGACCGTCTGATTATAGGAGGTATGAAGCCGGCCCGTGCGCGGGTGAAGAAGCAGGGGAAAGGCGTCGATGTATGTCGATTTCAGCTTCTGGAGCTGGCGATACTCGAGCAGGTGGCCGATGAGCGGGTGCGCGTGCCGGAGCGTTTCCAGGACGCCCACGTCGGTCGAATACCCCGTCTTGGTCTTGCGGACGACCGGCAGTTTCAGCCGGTCGAAGAGAATCGCACTCAGCTGTTGGGTGGAATTAATGTTGAATTCCTCGCCGGCCAGCTCATAGATTTCCTTCACGAGACCGCCGATTGTCCCGTCGAGTTCCTTCGAGAGGCGCGCCAGAAACGGAGTGTCGAGGGCGACGCCTGCAAATTCCATATCGGCAAGGACCGGGATGAGGGGGAGTTCGACCGTTTCAAACAGATTCCGCATTCCCTGGGATTCAAGCCGGGAACGGAGGATTTCCCCGAGCCGGAGCGTGATGTCCGCATCCTGTGCGGAATAATCGGCCACATGCCGCACCGGAACGTCGCGCAGTTCCCGTCGCTGTTTTCCGGTTCCGGTCAGTTCATCGTAGGAAATCATCTGATAGCTGAGATGCTCGCGGGCCAGGCTGTCGAGGTTGTGCTGTCCGTCGGGCCGGATGAGATAGCTCGCGATCATTGTGTCGAACCGTATGCCCTCCATCCGGACGCCGTGAGAGGCCATGACAAGCATATCGTATTTGATATTCTGGCCGGTCTTGCCGATCTCCGGATCGGTCAGCGCGGGAGTCAGGGATTTGAGCACTGTTTTCAACGGGATCCCGGTCGTCTCTCCGGAGTCGTGAACTTCCTGCGCGGAGCCGGATGAAAAGAGATCCGACCGCGGAGTGCCGGATGCCGCGGTGCTCAGGTCGTTCGGCGGGAGGACGGGGATATACCACGCCTCACGGGGGGCGAGAGCGACGGCAATGCCGACCAGCTCGGCCCGCAGAGGATCCACTCCCGTGGTTTCCGTGTCGAAGGTGAATTCCCGGGCTCCTGCGAGACGGCGCGCGAGCGCGGCGAGTTCCTTCTCCGTCGTGACGAGATGATAGGTGTGGGAGTCGGTGGTGATATCCGTCAATACTGCTGTGGGCCCGGCCTCTGCCGGCTCCTCTTCTCCGGAGACTGTGGCGGCGACGCCGGAGGTAAGTTTTTTCAGGAGTCCGCGGAATTCCAGTTCCTCGAAGAGCGCGGTCAGGGCTGAGGTATTGGAGGGCCGGGCCGAGAGCTGGCTGAGCTCGATATCGAGAGGAACGTCCGTGTCGATGGTGACAAGCTTTTTCGACAGGAATGCCTGTTCGCGCTGGGATTCGAATTTGGCCCGGACGCCCTGCTGAGGAATCCGGGAGAGATTATCATAGAGCCGTTCCAGCGATCCGAACTGGCGCACGAGGGGGATGGCCGTTTTTTCACCGATTCCGTGCACACCGGGGACATTGTCGGAGGCATCGCCGATGATGGCGAGAATATCGGTCACCTGTTCCGGCTCGACGCCGAATTTCTTCATGACGGCGTCGGCGTCGACGATCTCCCATTCGTCGCCCCGTTTGCCCGGACGGTACATCCTGATGAGCGGGGAGATCAACTGCATGAAATCCTTGTCGCCGGTGACCAGGTAGGTTTCCATTCCGGCGCGCTCCGCCCGGCGGGCGATCGTCCCCATGATGTCATCCGCCTCGTATCCCGGGAGTTCGAGGGAGGGAACGCTGAATCCCCGGACGACATCCTTCAGCGTGTCGAGCTGTGAGGCGAGATCTTCGGGCATCTTCTGTCGCGTCGCCTTGTACGCATCATACATGATATGCCGGAAGGTCGGCTGTTTCGTATCGAACACGACCGCGATATGTTCCGGCTTTTCTTCCTGGAGGATTTTCATCAGGGTTGTGACAAATCCGTAAATCGCGCTGGTATTGACGCCCCGTGAGTTTATGAGAGGTCTGTTGATGAACGAAAAGTAAGCGCGGTAGGCAAGGGCCATGCCGTCGAGCAGGAAAATTCTTTCCCGCCTGCTCTTTCCCCGGGGGTCGGTTTTTGTCATGATGGACGGAGTGATGCGGCTCAGGATGCGGAAACTGTTCCGGCTAAGATAGCGAAAAATCCCGCGGGCACAAAATGCAGACAGAGGAGAGAGCGGATCGCTCTCCATCGGGCGGGAAGCCCGAAAAATTTGCTTTTCGCCGGGAAAAAAGGGAAATTGATCGCATCTGTCTCCCCAACAACAGGAACATGTATGATCCCATCCCAGCTTATCTCGTCAATACGCGAAGAGGCAAGAAAAAGAAAACGGACGGTGGTGCTCCCCGATGCAACGGACGAACGGACCCTTCAGGCGGCCCGGACATTGCAGAACGAAGGCATCGCCATTCCCATACTCATCGGTCAGGAACATGAGATCCGCGCCGCGGCAACCCGGGCAAACGCCGATCTGCAGAATATCCGGATCATCGATCCTCTGACCTCGGCGCAGTTGAGCGATTATTCCCACATCTATTTTAACCTCCGGAAGTCGAAAGGGGTCGATATCACCCAGGCCCGGTCGACGATGGCACAGCCGCTCTTTTTCGGCGCGATGATGGTGCGCGAAGGGCTTGCCCACGGAAGTGTGGCCGGTTCCCTCTCCACCACCGGAGATGTTCTCCGGGCGGCTATTCAGGTGATAGGCGTCCGGGAGGGCATGAGCATCGTTTCGAGCTTTTTCCTGATGGTGTTTCCGCACAAGGTGTTCAGTTTTGCAGATTGTGCCGTCGTTCCCGATCCGACCCCGGCCCAGCTGGCCGATATCGCCATCGCGACCGCCGAGAATCACCTGAAACTGACGGATGAACTTCCCCGGGTGGCGATGCTCTCGTTCTCCACGAAGGGAAGCGCGTCGCACCCCCTGGTGGAAAAGGTTCAGCAGGCGACGGTCCTCGCCCGGGCAAAAGTTCCCTCCCTTATTCTGGACGGTGAGATCCAGCTCGATACCGCGATCGTGCCGAAGGTCGCAAAGGCGAAGGCCCCCCGGAGTGCGGTGCAGGGGGACGCCAACGTGCTGATCTTCCCCGATCTCAACGCCGGCAACATAGCGTACAAGCTGGCACAGCGGCTGGGGGGAGCGGAGGCGATCGGACCGATCGTCCAGGGACTTCAGAAGCCTGCGTTCGACCTCTCCCGCGGCTGCAGCGCCGAGGATATCGTCAACACGGTCGCCATCAACTGCGTTCTGGCCACCTGAGCCATCGGACAATGTCGGGAAACCGGCGGATCGTTTTTATCGACCTGTTCAGGAGCGCGGTGATCCTGCTCATGCTGGAAGGGCATCTTCTCCGCGCTCTCCTCGATCCGCTCCTTCAGGGATCCGCATTCTTCCATCTTCATGAATTCGTCCATGGCTTGAGCGCGCCCGCCTTTCTCTTCGGTGCGGGACTCACCTTCGTTATTTCGACGCGGCATCGGTGGCACGACTACCGCCGGTGGGGTGAGCCGCTCTCCCGCCGCATCCGCAGACTTCTCCTGATCTATGCCCTTGGCATCGGCCTCCACCTCCCGTTCCTCTCGATCAGGAAAATCATGATCGACAGCATGCCGTCGGACATTCTTCAGCTCTTTGCCTGCGATGTCCTTCACTGCATCGGGATTGGGCTTCTGGTCCTTCACTTGCTTGTCATGCTTTTCAGAACGGAAACAAGGTTTTTTGCCGCCGTTGGGGGAGCCGTCGCCGCAATCGGGTTCTGTACTCCGTTTATCTGGGACCTTCACATTCCGGCCGCCGGCCCGTGGTTCGCCCAGATGATCAACGGGTACCGCGGATCGCCGTTTCCGGTCTTTCCGTACCTCGGGTTCATGTTCGCAGGCGTTCTCGTTGCGAGGGGATACCTCCGGTCGGCGGAGGGAGCCGGAGAAACCGCCTTCGCGGTGCGGCTCTTTTTCGCCGGTTCCGTCCTTGTCTTCGCCGGCATGCTTGCCGATTTTCTCCCCTTCAGTTATTATCCCGTTTATAATTACTGGTTCACCAGTCCGAATTACTTCATCATCCGCCTCGGTTCCCTCCTCATTCTCTTCGTTATCTTCCGCGCGCTCGGAACCGGCGACAGATTCACGGGGCGGCTCTTCACGGTACTCGGGGCGGAATCCCTCTTCGTCTATGTCCTCCACCTTGCGGTCCTCTACGGCACGGTGCTGAATCCGGAGTTCAACCTTCAGGCGGTGATCGGAGCATCGCTCGGAATTATTCCGGCGTTCTGTCTTCTCGGGCTGTTTGTGGGGGGGATGCTGGTCTGCGCGCTCGGCTGGCATTATCTGAAGACTGAACGGCGCTGGCTCTACCGGACGATACAACTCGCCGCCGGCGCCGGTTTCCTGCTCGTGTTTTTCCTGCGCGATTTCTGATCCGGGATCAGGGGCGGGCGACGACGCCGAGAGGAAGCGCTTTCCGTGCTCCTGTCACCTGCGGAAGGTTGCCCGGGCGGCCGGAGAGCGTTTCGTGTGCGAGAACCGCGAAACAGACCGCTTCCTTGGCGTCCGGGGGAAGGCCCAGGGCTTCCGTCGTACGGAACGGCAGTTCCGGAAGATATCTGGAGAGCGCTTCCGTCAGGTAGCGATTGTAAATGCCGCCGCCGCTCGCGTAAAGTTCGGTCGTTCCCCGGCGAATCGGCAGAAAGGAGCGGACGGCACCCGCAATGGTCAGGGCGGTGAATTCCGATGCGGTGGTGATGAGGTCGGCGGGGGTGTGATGCTTTCCGCGCCGGAGTATCTCGCGTACGAATGGTTCCCCGAACAGTTCCCGGCCCGTTGATTTTGGCGGAGGGCGACGGAGAAATCGGTGTGCCGCCATCCAGGAGAGCAGTCCCGGAATGATCTGTCCGGAACGGGCGATTTCGCCGCCGGTATCGCGGGGCCGGTTGAAACAGCGGCGCATCAGGGCGTCGATCACCATATTGCCCGGACCGGTGTCGAACGCGATCACATCCTGCCGCCTGCAGTTGCGTGGGAGGAATGTCAGATTTGCGATGCCGCCGATATTGAGGAGGATGCGGTGCGCATCGGCCGACCGGAAGAGGAGATAGTCGAAGAGCGGGACGAGAGGCGCGCCTTCTCCCCCCAACGCCATGTCGGCAATCCGGAAATCTCCGACGGTTGTAATACCGGTCATTCCCGCGATCGCGGAGGGGTTGCCGATCTGAAGGGTCGAGGCGATCGTTTTTCCGAAGAGGGTCCGTTTTTTCGGCAGGTGGTGAATCGTCTGCCCGTGTGACCCGATAAGGTCGACCGAGTCGCGGGACAGACCGGCCGAGCGGAGGATCTTTTTCACCGCTTCGGCAAAAAACGACGCCACGAGCATGTCGCCCGTCGTGATGTCGGCGACCCGGGAGGTCCGGTTGTCGGCGAGGCGGAGAAGGAATGCGCGGAACCGGGCGGGGTAGGGATAGATCGCTGACTTTATCAGGCGGATTCGCGTGCCGGCGCCGGAGCCGGTCACCCTGACAAGGGCGGCGTTCACGCCGTCGGCCGAAGTCCCCGACATGAGCCCAATGATGATCTTCCCCTTCGTGCGATGATGTATGGCCGGACGGGTGGTCATTGCCGGAAGAGGGAAATATTCATATCTTATCGATTATGGCCATGAAAAAGAAACCGGGTGCGGGCATCGAACCTCTCCCGTCACCCTCATCCGATCCGTTCATCGGTGCGCACGAGTCGATTGCCGGCGGCGTTCACCGGGCGTTCGAGCGGGCGGAATCGGTGGACTGTCGCGCCCTTCAGGTGTTCACGAAAAATACGAATCAGTGGCGTGCGGCGCCGCTGGGCGCGAATGACGTGACAAACTACAAAACTGCGGCGTCGAAATCAAGCATCCGCTTTGTCATGGCCCACGATTCCTACCTGATCAATCTCTGCGCTTCGGATCCGGTACAGCGGGAAAAATCGCTGGAGGCGTTCGTCGACGAACTCCGCAGGTGCGAACAGCTCGGAATAGGGTATCTGAACTTCCATCCGGGCGCTCACACAGGCCGGGGCGAGGCGGCCGGCATGGAGCAGATGATCGGGGCGCTGAACGAGGCCCACGACCGGACCCCCGGTATGACGGTGAAGAGCGTCGTGGAAACGACCGCAGGCCAGGGGACCGTGCTCGGGTACAGGTTTGAGCAGATCCGGGAGATTCTGGACGGGGTGACTGACCGCAAACGGATGGCGGTATGCATCGATACCTGCCATATCTTTGCCGCCGGTTACGACCTCCGGACGGAGGCCGCGTATGAGGCGACGATTCGGGAGTTCGAGAGCGTGGTTGGATTGGGACATCTGGTCGCGATTCACGTCAACGACTCCAAAAAGCCCCTCGGCTCCCGGGTCGACCGGCACGAGCATATCGGGAAGGGCGCAATTGGTCTCAGCGGCTTCAGGTTCCTCATGAGGGACGACAGACTGCGGCGGGTTCCGAAAATACTCGAAACGCCGAAAGGGGAGGATCTGAAGGAAGACCGGATGAATCTGTCGATCCTGCGCCGGCTCGCGGAAAAACGAAAAGGGAAGTGAATGCTATTCGGTGCCGATCGCGGAAAGATCGGGCGAGTCCGACAGGACCCTCCGTGCCGTGACGAAATGCCGCCGGAAGTATCCATCGCTGAGCGAACTGACCCCGACGCCGTGCTTCCGGGCCGAGTGTATGAATTTACCATCGGCCAGATAGATGCCGACGTGGGTAATCCGTTTTTTTGACCGGGAACAGAAGAAAATAAGATCTCCGAAAGAGAGCGACCCACGGTCCACTTTCTCACCCGAATGGGCCTGCTCCCGTGACGTGCGCGGCAGTTCGATTCCGGCGCCGTCCCGGAAGATCCGCGTCGTAAATCCGGAACAATCGACTCCCAATTTCGTCAGCCCGCCCCGGTGGTATCTCACCTCCGTCCAGCGGTTCATTTCCTCAATCATCGATCGCTGGATGTCGGTCAACGGATCGAAATCACATGTATCGACGATATCCTCCCGGACGAGTGTACTGTCGAATGCGGCGACGGGCGCCCGATGCGCTTTCCGGACATGGTGCTTTTTCACAGTCGAACCCGTCGCGCTTCCCGCCGCCCACAGAAGGAGCAGGAGCGCAAAAACCGGAATTTTATATGTTGACAGAGTCATCATAATTGAGCTGTCTGACAGCTTATCTTTTCCACCGCAGAAACGGAAAACCTCCACCCTACGCCTCGACGAATTATGATACGAAACGGCAGTCATCAAAACAACTAAATAATTATTAATGTTGATGCAGTTCACAGCATTTTAATTTTATCGTCTTTTTTCAAATAATAGAGACGATTTCGGATGTGATGGGATGAATTTGCCATTGCGTCCGGTCAGAGGTATATTGATGCTGAATGACGGCCCTCATGCCCGATTCCGCGACTATATCGCTGAAAGATATTCTCTCCGGTCACACCCGGCCGGGCTCGCTCTACCGAAGGGGGGAGGGTTCCAGAGTTGAATGCTATGCCTGCGGCCACCGGTGCTCGGTCGGTCCCGGCAAAGCCGGCATCTGCCAGGTCCGGTATAATGAGGACGGAGTGCTCTTCGTCCCATGGGGGTATGTCGCCTCCCTGCAGGTCGATCCCATTGAAAAAAAACCGTTTTTCCACGCGTTGCCGGGAAGCCGGACTCTCAGCTTCGGCATGCTGGGATGCGATTATCACTGTGCCTACTGCCAGAACTGGATAACCTCCCAGACGCTCCGCGATCCCGAAGCGCTCCACCTGCCGGAAATCGCGTCGGCGGACGACATTATTTCGGCCGCCCGATCCAGCCGGTCGGCCGTCGTGACGAGCACCTACAACGAGCCGCTGATCACCTCGGAATGGGGCGTCGAAGTTTTCCGGCGGGCAAAGAGTGAGGGTCTGATGACGGCCTACGTCTCCAACGGCAACGGCACTCCGGAGGTCGTCGAATTTCTGCGGCCGTGGATCGATCTCTACAAGATCGACCTGAAGGGTTTCGACGACAGAAAATACCGGTCTCTTGGGGGAGTTCTCCAGCGTGTGCTCGATACGATCGTCGCGTTTCACCGGAGCGGCGTGTGGGTCGAAATTGTCACGCTCATCGTCCCCGGCTTCAACGATTCACCTGCGGAGCTGAAGGAAATTGCGCAATTTATCCGATCCGTCTCTCCCGATATCCCCTGGCACGTGACCGCTTTCCACGCCGATTACCGGATGACCGACAGGGAGCGGACCCCGCAGGAGGTTCTGCTCCGTGCAGTGGAGATCGGCTATGAAGAAGGGCTCCGTTTCGTCTATGCCGGGAACCTTCCCGGACAATTCGAACGGTATGAAAACACCTATTGTCCGTTCTGCAGAACGCTCCTGATCGAGCGGATTGGTTTCAGGGTCATGGCGAACAGGATGGAGAACGGCGCGTGTCCGAAGTGCAGGTCGGACATTCCGGGGGTATGGCGGAAAAGGGGAGCGGCGGAGAGGGGATAATACAGTGCGGCTATTTCAGGCCGCCGGTCACTTCTCTTTCGATCATCTGATGGACATCCTCGGAAATGCCGAGTTCACGGCGGAGGATGCCAAGTTCGCGAACTGTTTTCTGCGACGGTTGTCCGTTTGACCATGCTTCCGTGAGAGCGTCGCGGTAGGCCTCCCGTTTTGCAAGACCCTCCAGATCGGTATGCTCTTCCGGCGTGATCTTGAGCGATTTCCGGAGGTTGGTGAGAATCTGTTCCTCGTTGCTGGAGAGGGCGCCGTCGATCCAGGCCTGCCGCAGGGCTTTCCGGTAGGATTCCAGCGCCGCCTGTTTTTGAGTCCGGTCCGCTTCCTCGGCTTCCTGCCTCCAGGCCGCCTGGAGTTCCTTGCGGATCCGGGCCTCGAGCTGAACCGCTTCGCTGTGGTTCGGATGTCGGGTGAGAATTTTGGAAATTTCCACCAGAGCTTCGGAGTACTGACCCTTGTCAAAAAGCTCGGAGGCCTTTTCAAAACTCTCCTGAATTTTTTTCTGCTGGGCGAGCCGTTTCCCCTCTTCATGCGCCGCCCGGAGGAGCGCCTCCTCCTCTTTCTTGAGCGCTTCCTGACGCTTTGCCTCCTCCTGACGCTTCAGCTCTTCCTGCCGTTTGAGTTTCTCCTGACGTTCGGCCTCTTCCCGGCGCCTGAGCTCTTCCTGCTGTCTGAGTTTCTCCTGACGTTCGGCCTCCTCCCGGCGCCTGAGCTCTTCCTGCTGTCTGAGTTTCTCCTGACGTTCAAGCTCTTCCCGCTGCCTGACCTGTTCCTCGCGCGCCTCGACTTCCTGTGAGGGCGTTTCGGCCGGGCGGGAGATCTCTTCCTCTCCTTTCACTTCGGTCCGCGGACTTTCGTCGCCGGTTTCCGGAGTGGACTGCCTGAAGCCCGGCTGGGGGATCGCCTTTGCAAGCCGCTGTTCCTCCGCCGCAAGCCGCTGGCGGCCCTCGGCGATCTGCCGCCGCAGAGCTTCCTCCCGTCGTTTCGACTCTTCTTCGAGGCGCTTCCGTTCCTCCGCCAGCCGCTGGCGGGCGACTTCCTCGGCTTTCAGGAGTGATTCGGTTTCGAGCAGTCTCCGGTGCTCTTCCATCTGCTGGCGGTGGATGCGTTCCTGTTCCTGGATGTTATTTTCCAGGCGCTTCCGCTCCTCCTCGATCTTCCTGCGTGCGAGTTCCTCCGCCGCTTTCACCGCTTCATCCTGGAGCTGCTGCTGCTCCGTGCGGATTTTTTCGCGGAGGATCTGTTCCTTCGCCCTGGTCTCCTGTTCGAGGCGCTTCCGCTCGTCGTCGAGCTTTTTCCGGATGACGATATCGGCGCTCCGGATCGCCTCGGCTTCCATGAGACGGCGTTCTTCGGCGATCTGAGTGCGGAGCTGTTCTTCGATCCGGGCCCGTTCCTCCTCGAGCTGTCGCGCGGCCGATTCCTCGGCCTTCCGCTTCGCCTCGGATTCCACCTGTTTCCGTTCCTCGTCGGCTTTCTGCTTCCGGGAAATTTCCTGCAGATGGATTTCCTCGTTGATCCGCTTCCGTTCGGCCTCGATGCGGCTGGTGGCGCGGTCTTCGGCTTCGCGGATCGCCGCCTCTTTCAGGCGCTTCTGTTCCTCCTCGATCTTTTTCTGGAGCGCCTGTTCCTTCAGAATCGTTTCCTGCTCCAGACGCCGGCGCTCCTCGTCGAGCTTCTTCCGCGTGGTTTCCTCGATCTTACGGAGGGTCTCGTGCTCAAGGCGGATCCGCTCTTCCTCGGCCTCCTTCTTCAGCTGTTCCTCGTTGATCCGGCGAAGCTCGGCGATGCGCAGCTGGGCCGCTTCTTCGGCCTTCCGGAGCGCATCGGCCTCCACAACTTTCCGTTCCTCCTCGGCCTTTTTCCGCTGGATCACTTCCTGCTTTTTCAGTTCCTCCTGGAGGCGAAGCCGTTCCTCCTCGATTTTCTTCATGAGCGCTTCCTCGCGCATCATCGCCTGGTGTTCGAGCCGCTTCCGTTCCTCGTCCGCCTGCCGGCGGAGCTGTTCCTCGTTCGACCGGCGCTGTTCCTCCAGCTGCTGGCGAGCCGATTCCTCAGCCTTCTTGAGCCATTCCTCCTGAAGCCGTTTTCGCTCGTCCTCGATCTTTTTCCTGAACGCCTCTTCCCGGAGCTTCGCTTCCTGCTCGAGGTGTTTCCGCTCCTCCTCGATCTTTCGCTGTGCGGCTTCTTCCAGTTTCTTGCGCGTTTCCTGCTCGATCCTCCTCCGTTCCTCCTCCGCGTGTTTCCGGAGTTCCGCTTCGGTCCGCTGGCGTTCCTCCTCCGCCTTCCGGCGGAGTTCCTCTTCGGTCCGTTTGCGGACGAGCTCGAGTTCCTTCCGCTCCTCCTCCGCGCGCTTCCGGAGTTCCGTCTCGGTCCGCTGGCGATCCTCCTCCGCCTTCTGCCGGAGTTCCTCTTCGGTCCGCTTGCGGGCGACTTCGAGTTCCCGGCGCTCCTCTTCGAGTTTCCGCCGCTCTTCCGCAACGGCCTTCCGGGCTTCCTCCTCCCACCGCCGCATCTGTTCTTCGAACTGTTTTCGTTCCGCTTCGGCCTGCTTGCGGATTGCTTCCTCCCGCTGATCGACTTCCCGCAGGCGTTTCTGTTCCTGCTCTTCCAGGAGACGGAGCTGCTGCTCCTTCGCAGAGAATTCCGATTCGATTCCCTTCCGGAGCGACTTGACCTTGCGGATCTCCTCCTCCAGGTGGGCGCGGGCCTGTTCCTCGCGTTTCTGGAAATCCTCCTCCAGACGCTTCCGTTCATCCTCCAGGCGGTGGTGCTGTTCCTCGACGGTCCGCTGGGATTCGGTTTCCTTGGCGCGGAATTCTTCCAGGATCTTTCTCTGCACCTCGATCGCCTTCAGGCGATCCTGTTCAACCTTGAGCCGCTGTTCCTCGACCCGCTTCTGCATACTCTCAAGTTCGAGCATGCGTTTCCGCATCTCTTCCTCGGCGGGAACTGTTTCGGCCTTCGGAGGATGAGCCGCGGTTTTGGCGGGCGGAGGGGCCGGAGCCTGCTGGGAGGCCGGAGCCTTGGGCTGAGGCGCGGGGGGCGGAGCGGCTTGCGGCTCGGGAGCCGGATGTGCCGTTTTCTTGGAAAGAACCTCATGAATCCGGTGCTTGTACGCCTTGGCGTAAAAATTTGCCGGATCAATCGCAAGTGCCTTATCGACTTCCTCAAGAGCGGCGGTGTAATCCCCGCTCTTCAATAACCGGTCTGCATTCTTCAGATGCTCGCCGGCCTGTCGTTTTGCGGCGTTATCCTGCTGTTCTTTCTTCATTCCAGCGGTTGTGAATCAAATCGTGGCGTATTCTGCAGTATCATCGTAATATACGCATCGGTGGCGGTAAAGCCAAATAATGGCGGAAGATTCGGGCGTCCGGAGAGCGGGATCACGGACGGCGTACGGCGGAAAAGCGGTCAGTAACGGAGGGTCGGCGAAAGTGTCGCGGCATGGAGGTCTCCGTGCTCGGACATGTTGAAGAAATCCGCATCGGTCATCTCATCAAACCGGTAGCCCAGACCGAGGGCCTCCCGGAGAAGGCGATTGGCTTCGGTCCGTTTGTTCTCGTCGTACGATTTGGTGAGGGAAGAATACA
Source organism: Bacteroidota bacterium (assembly GCA_035524335.1). GTDB lineage: Bacteria > Bacteroidota > Ignavibacteria > UBA10030 > SZUA-254 > DATKPE01. Next base: position 22,840 of record DATKPE010000057.1, on the reverse strand, counting down.
TCTGGAGCGAGTAGACCCGTGCGATCATGAAATGGAGCGACGGGTTGAACCGCTCCTGCTCGAGCGCCCGCTGGGCGATGGAGGCCGCTTCCGGATAGAGACCCAGACGGGTCAGCGTGAGCGCGAGGTACGCGGCGGCCTTCGTATCCTTAGGGTTTTTCTGGAGCTGACTCCGGAGCTGGCTCTGGACACGCGAGAGGAGCGGAGCGGCCTGGAGCGGATCGCCCGTGACCTGGTAAATGCGGGACAGATTATAGAGGCTGACGTAGTCCGTCGAATCGAGACCGATTCGCTTCTGACAGGCGGAGACCACCCGCTGGCTGTACCCGAGACTGAGCGTCGGATCCATCAGCATCATATTGCCGACCGGTCCGATGAGATAGGCGAGAGAATCGTCGACGACCTGCAGTGCCGCCTCATGGTAGATGATCCCCTGACGGGATGTCCCCATGAGCTGGTGCATCCAGGCGAAGGTCGAGAGGACCGCGATATTTCTGGGATCGAGCTCGTAGGCGTGCGTCATTGCATCGATCACTTCATTGTATTTCCCCGCCCGGAAATACGCCTTCGCCCGGCTGAGATAGACGTCGCTCGACCGCGGCAGATACATGAGCGCGGTATCCAGAAGCTGGAGCGCCCTGTCGGAATGCCCCATCTGCTGTTCAAGTTCGCCCAGAATGTAAAATGACGGGCCGAAGGAGGGGTCGAGAATAAGCGCCGATTCCGCGAGCTGTCTCACCAGCAGACGGGAGGCGGCGGTCGTATCCCAGCCGTTTTCCATCCGAATCAGCAGGTCGAGCGATGCCTTGGAGAGCGCATCGGGAAACTGTCCGTCCTTCTGAAGAGCCTGCTGGAAGAGCTGGAATGCGTTCCAACTGCTTTCGGCGGTCCCCCGATGCATCAGTTCGGAGGCACGGAGATAAAGCATGTAGGCGTCCGGATTTATCCGTCGGTGCGGCAGGTCGCCGGAACTCTGGACGTCGCCGACCGAGGTCTGCAGGACCTCTGTGAGGTTGCTGAAGATCTTTTCCGGGAGTTCATAGGCGTTATCCACAGGCGCCGAGTACTGGTTCTCCCAGAAGGTGTTCCGGGAGGAATCGATCAGCCGGAGATTCACGAAGATCGTTTTGTTCGCCTCCGCTACCGATCCTTCGAGCGCGTAGGCGTACCCTACCCGGAAGGAGGCGAGGGCGGGATTGGGACTCGTCCGGCTCAGGAAATATGCGGAAGCGCGGCCCATGGTGATATACGCCTTCGTCCGCTCCAGCCGGCTCGTCACCTCGTCTGCGAGCGCCGTTCCCAGAATTCTGTCCTCGAGGATGTTGGTCGGACTGGTCCACGGGAGGATGGCGATCGGGACCGGAGTCGTGAAGATCCTCTTTTTGAATTTCGTGACAAGTATCGTGGAGAGGACGATCAGGCCGAGGATCAACGCATAGACGAGATACCGCATGGTCATCGACTGGCGGTTCTGGGCCGGGGCGTGCTGGATCGGTGTCTTCGGGGTTTCGGCAACGGACGGTTCACCGGCGGAGGGGGCGGTTTTCGGCCTGCCCTGCGCATCCTTGATCTTCTGTTCAAGTTCAAGGGCCTTCGGGTGCGACGGATCGTTGACGAGAGCTTTTGCGACCTCGATCGCGGCGTGTTCGAAATCGCCGGCCTGGAAAAATTTTTCGGCAACCTTCAGAAGGGCGTCTATCCGTTCCCTGCGCTCGTGATCCTTCCGGATCCGCTCCTGTTCCCTGCGGAGAGAGTCGAGATCCTGCCTTTTTTTCGAAAGGTCATCCTTCCGCTGTCGTTCCTCCTGACGGCGGTTCTGTTCTTCTTCCGCTTTCTGGCGTGTGATCTCCTCCTGGATGCGCTTCTGCTCCTCCCGCCGCTTTTCGTCGGCTTCTTCCTTCCGGCGCGCTTCCTGGCGTTTTTTCCGCTCGAGCTCGAGAACCCGCTGGACCTCCTCCTCCTGTGCCTTTCGAAGCTGTTCCTCCCGGTTTTTCTCCTTCGACCGTTCTTCCATCTGCTGGCGGTACTGCTCGCGCTCCTCCTCGAGCCGTTTCTGGGCCAGCTCGGACGCCTGTCCGTCAATATCGTCATCCAAACGGCGTGATTCCTCTTCAAAAGCTCTTTTTTTGAGCTCTTCAGCCTTCCGCTTTAATTCTTCAGAATGGAGACGATCCTCCGAATCGGCCAAAATTTTTCCTTTCTTCCCAAGATGATTTGAACAGGTCGAATATAGAGAAATTGACTCGTAATGTCAACCTCCACGTTCTCCGTATCAACTTCAGTAATTACTTTAATGCAGGCATTCAACATCCATAAATTCCATGCGCTGGTTTTGTCGTTCGTCCGAAATCTGCTATATTATCTGCGCGATGAACTGACATGAGGTGAAATATGCCGAATAAGCCGAATTTGAAGAAAAAGATGACATCATCCAAGCGCCTCACCGGTCTTGACCGGCGCTATGATATCGCATCTTCTGCGGAGATCGACAGGGGGGTCCTCGAAACGATTCCCTATGAATACCCGGGCCGCCGGACAGTGATCGATATCGATACGACCGAATTTACTGCGGTATGTCCCTATTCCGGCCTTCCGGATTTCGGCACGCTTACGATCCACTATATCCCGACCGACCGCCTCATCGAACTGCGGTCGCTGAAATACTACCTGTTCTCCTACAGAAACGTCGGAGCGTATCAGGAACATATCGTGCATATGGTGCTCGACGACCTCGTGCGCCTCGCCGCTCCCGCCTGGATGTCCGTCACCGCCGATTACAACATCCGCGGCGGCGTACATACCGTCGCTTCGGCGGAATTCGGATCGAAGGAGAGTGAGCCGTGAAATCCTTCCTGATAGCGGGGGCCCTGTTCTCGTTCTGCGGCGTCGCCATCGGGGCGTTTGCCGCCCACCTTCTCCGTACGCGGCTCGCGCCCGACATGTTCGCGGTATTCGAGGTGGGTGTGCGCTACCACATGTACCACGCGCTTGCCCTCCTGGCTGTCGGCTGGGCCGCCGGCCAGTTTCCCGGCACCGATTTCAGCTGGACGGGCTACTGCTTCATCGCGGGGATTCTCCTCTTCTCGGGGAGCCTGTACCTTCTTGCGCTGACGGACCAGCGCTGGTTCGGCATGATCACGCCCGCCGGCGGCCTCTGTTTCCTCGCCGGATGGCTGTTATTCGCGTGGAGGGTCTGGAAATCAGTCTGACTGCCGGACGCGGGAGCGCCGCCGCAGTGCCTCGATGACGGCGGGAAGCGTCGAGACGACGAGGATGGCGATGATGACGAAGGTGAAGTTGCTTCTGACGATCGGGAGGTTGCCGAAGTAATATCCAGCAAAAACGAATGACCCCACCCAGAGCGCTCCGGCGATTGCGTTGTACAGCATATAGACGCCGTAAGACATCGTACAGATGCCCGCAATGAACGGCACGAACGTTCTGAAGATCGGGAGGAAGCGGGCGAAGATGATCGTCCGCCCGCCGTACGATTCGAAATAGCTGTGCGCCCGCTGGAGGTAGTCGCGGTTCACAAATCTGATGTTCTTCCTGAGCAGAATGTTGGGCCCTATGAAATAGCCGATCCAGTAATTGACCGTATTTCCGAGAATGGCGGCCGCGGTCAGGATCACGAAAAGAAGCAAAGGACTGAGAACCTGATTGACCGCGATCGCCCCGGCCGCAAACAGGAGGGAGTCGCCCGGCAGAAACGGCGTCACGACGAATCCCGTCTCCGAAAAGATGATCAGCGCCAGTATGCCGTACGTCCAGAGGCCGTAAGCCCGGATGATCGCCTCGAGGTGTACGTCGATGTGGAGGATGAAATCGAAGATGTCCCGAATATATTCCACCAGGTTCCTTCTTTCTTAACGTCCCGTTATGAGCGCCGTTTTCTCCGGCGTGACGGCCGGCCGTCGTTCTGACGCCGCGGTTTTCCCTGCCTCTGCTCCGGCCCGGCCTTTTTCATTCCTGCCGTCGTCTCTTCCCCGAGCAGGCGGAACTGAATCTCCCGTTCTTCGGGATCGACCCGCATCACCTGCACCCTGACGCGGTCCCCCAGACGGTATCTCCGCTTGTTCCGCATCCCCATCAGCGCGTAGGCGCGCTCATCGAATGTGTAATAGTCGTCCTCCAGCTCCCGGACATGGATGAACCCTTCGACGAGGAGGTCGTTGATCTCCACAAACAGTCCGAATTTCACGACGCCCGAGATGATCGCGTCGAATTCGTCTCCGAGATGGCGCTTCATGTACTCCACCTGCATGACGCGGGTGGACGCCCTCTCGGCACTCTGGGCGACCTTCTCCCGTTCGGTGGAGGAGGCGCAGATCTCCGGTATCGCTTCGGCGAAATGCTTCCGCCGCTGAAATGTCATGTTTCCGGCGTACTCCTCTGTCAGCCGGTGGACCAGCAGATCTGGATATCGCCGGATCGGCGAGGTGAAATGCGTGTAGAAATCGAACCCCAGCCCGTAGTGGCCGATGTTCTGCTCGCTGTAGACGGCCTTTGCCATGGAGCGGATCATCACTTCATTGACGACCGTTTCCTCTTCCTTCCCCTTGACCTGTTCGAGAAGCTTCTGGAGTGACCGGACCGTCAGCCCACTGCTGATGTTCAGACGGTAGCCGAGGTGTTCGAGAAACCTGGCCAGGTTATCCATTTTCTCCGGCGGAGGCGCATCGTGGATGCGGTAGATGAACGGTTTCGACTGGTCTCCCTGACGTGCAACCCCGACGGCGCGCGCGACCAGCCGGTTGGCCAGAAGCATGCATTCCTCGACGAGCCGGTGCGCATCGAGCCGGTCTTTTTTTATGATTTCCACCGGAGCGCCCTCGTCGTTGAAACGGAATTTGACTTCGGGGGAATCGAAATCGAGCGACCCTCCCTTCACCCGCTGGGCGTAGAGAATCCGGGCGATGCTCCGGAGAGCCTCCAGTTCCCGGTGAAACAGCCCGCTCCCTTTCTCCAGGATCTGCTGGGCCTGCTCGTAGCTGAACCGTTTCTTGCTCCGTATGACGGTCTTGACGGTCTCCGACGAGAGCACTTTCCCCTGATCGGTGATCTCGATGAGAACCGAGTACGCGAGCCGGTCCTCGTCGGGGCGGAGACTGCACAGATCGTTGGACAGCTTTTCCGGAAGCATCGGAATGACTTCGTTGGCGAGGTAAACGCTCGTGCCGCGGCGGAGCGCTTCCCGGTCGAGCACCGACCCTTCCCGGACGAAGTGCCCGACGTCGGCGATATGGACCCCCAGCCGCCAGTGATCTCCGGAGCGCTCGATCGACAGGGCGTCGTCGAAATCCTTCGCATCCTCGGGGTCGATGGTGAAGCAGGGAATCGACCGGAGATCGCGGCGACGCGCGATCTCGGCAGGGGGGGTGACCGACGGAATTTCCTCCGCCGCCGCGAGAACCTCCTTCGGGAACGACTCCGGAAGGGAAAATTCCCGGACGACGCTTTTCATTTCGGCCGACACTTCGCCCGATTTTCCGAGCACCTCCGTCACCGATCCCTCGGGGTTCAGATTCCGGGATTCCCAGGTTTCGAGCCGGGCGACCACCTTCTGCCCGGGGCGCGCGCCGTGCGTTTTCCCCTGCGGGATGTAGATGTCCCGTCCGATTCTGAGGTTGTCGGGCACGACGAAGAAGAAGTGCTTTCCCTTTTCAAACGTGCCGACGATGGGCCGGGGGTTGCGCGCCACGATGTCGACGATCTCTCCCTCGACCGGTTTGTCGAAGCGGGGGACCGCCGGCAGATCGCGGCCGAACGGCACGACGCTGACGATGTCGCCGTCGAGCGCCGTTCCGAGGAATTTGGAGGGGATAGTTACTTCACCGCTGGCCGGCGCCGAAAGCTCCACCGTTCCGCCCCCGGTCCGTTCGAGGCGGAGGACGCCGGTGAGACGGGAACCGGAGGGGGGAGTCGCGTACCCGTACCGTTTCTGCCGCGCCCGCCGCACCTGTCCCGCGGCGGCAAGCTCTCTGAGGCTGTTCTGAAGCTGGTGGAGTTCCGCGCTGTCCGTGATCGAAAGCCGGTGCGCGAGGGTGGCGAGTTTGAATTCCTCGTTCTGATGACGGGCGAGAAATTGAAGAATTTTTTCCTTAATGGGAGTGCCTTCCATTGTTGTGAATGTCAGAATGAAAATCTGTAGTAAATGCGCGCTTCGTCGGTCTTGCGTTCGACGGTCAGATCGCTGTCCCGGTGCTGTATTTCCAGAAAAAGATTTCGGATCGAAGGATTTTTCAGGAACTCGCCGAGGTTGACCTGATAGCTGACGTTCGCGCTTGAGATATTGTTGAGAATCTTGCCGCCGAACTGGAGGTAGCCGTTCAGCACGTCTCCGGTGATGCGCACGTCCGGATTCCCCCCCTGGTAGGTCACGCCGACGTCGCGGATGAACGGAAGTTCCTTCCGGAGATAATTTGTCAGAACGCCGGAGAGGAGAGTCGAAGTGAAGCCGGAACTCGCCGTCGAGCCGACGTCGGCGGCGAGAGAGCGCCGGTCGGCGGAGGTGATCTCGTCGCTGAATTTGTTGAAGAGGATGAACGATATCGCGTCCGACTGGACGTCACCGCCGCGCGCCTGCGTCGTCCAGTCGACCGCCGGCTCACCCGGCTGGAGCTGGACCTGCATGGAGAGCGCCGGCTTCGGCTCGTACCGCTTTCCGGTGATGTCCAGAATAACCGTCACCTTCTGCTGACTGTTCCCTCCCGACTTGGCGAGAGAGTCGACTGTGTGGTACCCTTCGTAGGTGGCGCGGATCTTCAGTTCGGGATTATCCCACGGGCCGACAAAATTCAGCGATCCCGTCGCATCGAACCGCCGGATGTAATTGTAGTAGGAGTGCGGAAGCACCGTTATGTCACCGTACACGTTCGGCGTGCCCTCCTTGTTGATGATGGTCGCCTTCCCCTCCAGCTCCGCATAGAGCTCTTCGTTGTTTTCGGGGAAAAAGATCATCCGGATGGCGGTCGTTCCCTTGGTTTCGACGGTGACGTTGTACCGGAGCCGGTCGAGGAAAATGTTTCCATGCTCGGCGGTGGCGGTCTTCGAGGAGTCGGTCTGCTGGCTGAGCCAGGGCGGGCGCCGGGTCTTCATCCGTGAGGGTCGCCTCGCCGTCGTGTCGTCGATGACGACGTAATGCACCTTCAGCTGATTGCCCGAGAGCACGTTCTGATTCGTCGGAGGAAAAGTGAGATTCGCGTCCCGGACAAAGAGGTTTCCGCTCAGCGTCGGTTGTGCGAAGGAACCCTTCATCGTCATGCCCGAACTGTCGGTCTCCGTCAGGAGAATCCCCGAAAAAGAGATGCCCGTCTGGCGGGTCGCCTCGCTCATGAGCAGAAGCTGGCCGAAGGCCGTGACCTCGAACGCCGAAATGCCGTAATCCTTCATGGTGAGCGATCCGGTCATTCGCGCCTCGCCCTGCCGGCCCTCGGCCGGATTGTTCCGGAGGAGGAAATTCCGCAGGATGATGCGGTCGCCGCTCGGTTCGAGGTCTCCTTCAAGGCGGTACCGGACATTGTTCGGGGTGAAGACGAAGTTCACGTCCCTCAACTGCATCAGACCGCTGAACACGGGGGCCCCGGGAGTTCCCTCGATCTGGACGTTGGCGCTCAGCTTGCCGGTCAGATCGTCCACCTCACCGATGAGCGGGTCGAATATGCCGAGGTCGAACCGCTTCGAGGTCAGGGTCAGATGCTGGGGTCGTCCGGGGAAGCGCGCTGCCGTGTCGGTGGCGGTGAGATCGATCGGAAGATCCCCCCGGAGCGTCAGCATCGAAAGGCTGTCGTCGCCCTCCCCGTGGAGGGTCACATCGAGCCGGGCGAGGGTGTCGCGATAGCCGATCACGGCGTCGACGGTGCCGATCGGGGTCTGTTTATAGGTCACGTGGCGGCAGTGCACGCCGAGGTCCAGGACGGGATTGGAAAAAGTTCCGCCGAGCGAGATATCGGCCCCCGCGGTTCCGAGAAAATTCTGCAGTCCGGGATGCATCCGGTCCAGGGGGAGCCAGAGATTGAGTTCCTGGAGGTTGAAGCGCCGGAGGCTGATGCGGCCCTGGAGATCGCCGGAGGAGCGGAGGATGCCGGCCGCCTCGACGCCGGCGTCGTCATGGACCATTTCGGCGTGCATGACGCGGAGGCCTTCGGCATTCAGTCTGCACTGGATATCCTGGCGGTTGATCCACCGGTGGGAGCCGAGCCCGGTCACCAGACTGTCGAGATCGAAGACGTAGGTGTCCGGCTGGGTGGAGACCTGGCCTTTGAGCGAGATGTCGTAGAGGGAATCGCAAATCCCGGAGGCGGAAAATGTCCCGGCGCCGTTTTTATAGGTGAATCCGCCCTCGGCATTGTCGAGGTGAAGATCCCCGATGTCGGCCGAGGCGAGCCGGACGGTTGCGCCGGTGAGGAGATGGCTGAGCGTGGCGTCCCGCCGCACCGAATCGAGGGCGACGGCGACGGTGGCGCCGCTGAAGGCAACGCCGCCGGAGGCGGTTCCGAGAAAGAAATCCGTGACTGTGCCGTCGCAGGTGAGGGAGAGGTCCGCCGGGGTCATCCGGATCCTGCCCGAAAGCTCGGCGACGGTGCTGAGGTTGTCGAGTTCGATGAGGTTCGTCACCGGCTGAAGGTCCTTGCACTGCAGGTGATACCGGAAGTCCATCGTCTGCTGCTGCTCGGTGTGGGATGCAAAGATCGCCGGTTGTTTCCTGGGCGGAGGGACGGCGCCCGGGGCGGTGTGGTCCCGGAACGCCTGGATGAGCATCGGTATTCTGTCGGCCAGGGACGCTGCGATGAGGTCGAGATCGAATCTTCCGTCGAGCTCGGCATCCGCGATGGAGGAGGTCATCGTCAGGTGCTTATGGCCCGGATCGTGCTGATCGAGGGAGAGGTGGAGTTCATCGCTCCGGATGTCGTGGCCGTTGAATTTCGAGGGAAGGAACGTGATGCCGAGTTCAGTGCTGATATCATCGATCTTCCTGCCGGATCCTTCGACCGTGCCGCGGAGGTAGAGGTCGCTTCTGTAGCGGTCGTCAAGAAGGAGCGGTGCGAGATCGACGGAGGAGAGTGAAAATTCCGAAGCAAAGAGCGGAACGTCGGGGGAAGTCAGATCGAGCCGTGCATTGACGTCCGCGCGGGATTCCGGGGTGCTGAGTGCCAGCGTACTGCTGATATGCCGGTCGGCCGCGTTGACGGAGAGGTCGGCATGCTCCACCGTGAGTCCGCGGATGCGGGAGGAATCCGCGCTCGCGGTGAGGGTGGTGCGTAATGTGCCGGGCGTGAATCCGGCGCCTTCGACGTGCGCGCGGAGAGTGAGCGCCTGCGAAAGGGCGGCAGGTCCGAAGATGGCGCGGAGATCGAGGCCCGAGGAGGTCACATCGGCCGCGTAGCGGGGAATCGAATCAGACATGTTGAGGGTGCACTGTGCCTCGGCTGAACCGAAATGTCCGCGGATTGCCGCCCGTGCCGTAAAATCGACCGGATGCCCCGAAAATTCGCCCGTCACGGTGGTTACCGCAACGCTGTCGAACGGCGGAAGGCTGAATTTCGGCAGGAGTTTCCGGACATCGTGCGGAACGATCCTGCTGGGGGCGACGGCCGCCGTGATGAGAAGCTGTCCCGGATCATGCAGGTTCCGGAGCGCACCGGAAATGTGCAGGGTGGTCTGGCGGAAACCGACGTCGCATTTGTGGACCGTCAGGTTGCCGAACGCTCCGGCAGCGCTGATGTCGAGAGTGACCGGCTCCTGGAGAAAGGCGAGTTCCGGGAGAAACATCGCAAGTTCTTCGGCGTCCACCCTGTGCGCGTGGAGAAGGAGTCGGGTGGAATCGCGTTCGAGGCGGCCGAGAGTGAAATGCTCGGCAAGCCGTTCGCCCCTGAGCGCCACGTCCAGATCGAGCGCCGATCTGCCGGTCACGATGTTCAGGTGCGAGATCCGTATGCCGGCGGAATCGTAGGCGAACTGTCCCTGAAACTGTTTCAGATCGAACGACGGCCGTTCGAGGCGACAGCTCGCATGGTAGATCCGGACCTCATACGAGCCGGGGAAGGCCGTCGCGCTCACGCCGAGGTTGATGCCGGTCAGGGTGAAGCGGTGATAATCGAGCGCGGGGAACGCCCGGGGCTCGGACGGAGGGGAGCTGAGCGAGTCGTCGACGGTGAGCACGCCGTTCCGCAGATCGATGGTGTCGAACGCGCCCGACCAGGTAAACGTGCCGGCCGTGGTGTCGGCGCCGGGCTTCATCACCCGGGAAAAGTTCCAGACGCTGTCCCGGGACCGGCGAAGAAGAATTAAGGGCCGGTCGATGTGGAGGGCGTGGGCGTGAAATTTTTTCCGGAACAGCGGGAGGATTTCGTACCTGAAGCTGACCTCGCCGGTCCGGAGAACGGGCCGGTTATCGTAACTGATGTCGAGCGAATCGATGGAGAAGCCGGTGATGAAATTACCGCGGATGGTGCCGAGGACGAAGGTGCCGTTCATGCGGTCGGCGAGTGCTGAAATGATGATCCCGCGGAGACGGTCTTTGAAGAACTGCGTCTGGGAGAAGAACGCGAACAGGAGAGCGAGGAGGATGATTCCCCCGCCGACCGCGAAGGATATTTTCAGCGACCTGCGAAGTGCCCGCATCGGCTGATTGTCATGAATACCGTTCGAGGATCCGCTCGATGATCCCGGAGGTCGACCGGTCCGGGACGAACTCAATCGTCGCAACCCGGCCGCCGTGCTGTTCAACGATCTCCCTGCCGACGATCGCGTCGACCTTCCAGTCGGCGCCTTTCACCAGGACGTCGGGCAGGAGAGCGGTGATGAGCTGAAGCGGGGTATCCTCCTGGAAGATCGTGACAAAATCGACCGGCGTCAGGTGGGCGACCACGAATGCGCGGTCCGCTTCACCGACGACGGGGCGTTTTTCCCCTTTGATCCTCCGCACCGAGGCGTCGCTGTTCAGCCCGACGACGAGAACGTCCCCGAGCGCCCTGGCTTTTTCGAGATAGTCGACGTGACCGCGATGGAGAATGTCGAAGACGCCGTTGGTGAAGACCACCTTTTTACCGTGCTCCCGCAGAGCACTCCGCTCGGCCTGAAGATTGCGGATGTCGATGACCCGTCCCATCAGGCTTTGCCTGCTCCTTCCGGTTGTTCCTGCATGTACGCCGAAATGCTGTCGCGGAGTTCCCGCTTGTCGATCGGAACGATGCCGACATACCCGCAGACGATGCCCCCGGCGAAATTGGCCAGCGTCGCGGCTTCCCGTACCCCTGCTCCCGCGGCGAGCGCCATCGTGAGCGTCGCGATCACGGTATCCCCGGCTCCCGAAACGTCCGCGACGTTCCGTGCCATCGTCGGGACCGAACTGATCGCCCCGCCCGATTCGAACAGCATCATGCCGTGTTCCCCCAGCGTCAGAAGAACGTTCGCGGCACGGAGCTTCTGCAGAAGGTCGCGACCCGCTTCCTGGATTTCTTCCGGGGTCTTCAGACGCCGGCCCAGCACTTCCTCAACTTCTTTCCGGTTCGGCTTGAAGACCGTCACATGCTGGTATTCGAAAAAATTGTTGAATTTCGGATCGATCGTGATCGGCTTCCGCGTCTCCCGCGCCAGATCGATCACCTGCTTGATCAGTCCCTTTACCACCACTCCCTTGTTGTAATCTTCGATGATGATGCCGTCGATCGCGTCGATCTGGTGACGCAGGATATCCATAATCCGGTTCTGGATGATGAACGAGATGTCGCTCTTCTGCTCTCGGTCGATCCGGACGACGTGCTGGCTGTGGGCGATGACCCGGGTCTTGACGGTCGTCGGCCTGGTCCCGTCAACCACGATCCCTTCCGTCGAAAACTCGCTCTCGCGCACGATCTCGTGAAGCCGCTTGCCGCTGTTATCGGCCCCGATGATGCCGATCAGAAGCGGATTGCCCCCGAGCGATTTGATGTTTTTCGCCACATTCGCCGCTCCCCCCAGACGATCCTGTTCCTGATCCATATCGATCACCGGCACCGGTGCCTCCGGCGAGATCCTGCTGACGCTTCCCCAGATATACCGGTCGACCATCAGATCCCCGATCACTGCTATCCGCCGGCCCTTCATACCGTTCAGCAGTTCATTGAGGCGTGTATCGTTTATGTATATCAATCGCTCACCTTGTTGTGATAAAGAGATTAATTTTAAATATAGATAGAACCCATATTAAAATCAAGGGCTTATCCGGTTTCTTGTTTGGAATTCGTGAAGATGATCAGTATATTCGGTCCGTGATGATGACTCCGACGCCGATCAGCCAGTCGTTTCTCAAATCGTGTCAGAAACTCCTTCTGAAGAAATACCGGGATCAGGAGGGGAAGTATCTCATCGAGGGAGCACATCTTGTGGGAGAAGCGCTTTCCTCGGGCGCAAATGTTCAATCTTTGCTTATTACGGCTGAATTTTCGCAACATCCGGATGCTCCCGCGATCCTGCGCCGCGCCGGAAAACGGGGCGTCCCCGTCCTTACCGTTTCCCCCCAGATCAGTGCGCGCCTGAGCGACATGGTTTCCTCGCAGGGGGTCTCGGCTGTGGTGGCTGTCAGCCAGCCTTCCCTCCAGACGGTGTGGCGGAAAAGCGCCCCGGCCTCCCTGGTCGTCGCGCTCGACGCCGTGGCCGATCCCGGGAACCTCGGCACCATCATCCGGACGGCGGACTGGTTCGGCGCCGATGCGGTGGTCGTTTCCGCGGGAGCAGTAGACCTCTATAACCCGAAAGTCCTTCGGGCGACCATGGGTTCCCTTTACCACCTCCCGGTGATCAGCGGCGTGTCGACGGAGGACTTGATCGCGGCGGCCCGCGCGCACGGATATACGATCATTGCGACCGTCAGCCGGGACGGCCTGGCCCCTTCCCGGGGGATGTTTTCAGACAGGACGATTCTGCTCTTCGGCAGTGAGGCGAACGGCCTCCCCGGCCGGATCGTGGAATCTGCCGATATCCGCCTGACCATTCCCAGGTTCGGCTCGGCAGAGTCGCTGAATGTGGCCATGAGCGTGGCATCACTGCTGAGCTATATCCGCCTTCCCTGAGTCCACCGTTGTCATCGGCAGTGCGGTAATGTTTGCATTTATGCCCATTTTTTTCTACATTTTCAATAGATCAACCGGTGTAATCCCAATGCCCGAACAGTATATTCCGATCGGTATTATGCTTCTCTGCGCTGTCGTTTTCGGCGCCTTTATGTCGAAATCGAGCGAATGGTTTGGCCCGAAAAATCCCACCGACGTCAAACTCTCGACCTATGAAAGCGGCATGGAGCCGATCCGCACGGCGCGGGAACGGGTTTCCGTCAAGTATTACATGGTTGCGATGCTGTTCATCCTCTTCGACATCGAAGTCGTTTTTCTCTATCCCTGGGCGGTGAATTTCCGTTCCTTCGGCATGGCGGGCCTGATCGAGATGGCGGTTTTCATCGGGATTCTCATGCTCGGTTATCTTTACCTCTGGAAGAAGGGGGCGCTTCAATGGCAATGAACTCCGCGTCGGAGGGTTTCCTCACGACGAGGCTGGATGAGATCATCGGGTGGGCGCGGAGAAATTCGCTCTGGCCGATGCCGATGGGTATCTCGTGCTGTGCGATAGAGATGATGGCATTTGCAGGCCCCCGCTACGATGTCGCGCGGTTCGGGTCGGAGGCGTTCCGCTTTTCACCCCGGCAGTGCGATCTGATGATCGTTGCCGGAACGGTGACCTACAAGATGTCGCACGTTGTCCGGAAGATCTACGACCAGATGCCCGACCCCAAGTGGGTGATCGCGATGGGCGCCTGCACCTCGACCGGCGGCATGTACCGCTCCTATTCGGTTGTGCAGGGGATAGATCAGTTCATCCCGGTCGACGTCTACGTCGCCGGCTGTCCTCCCCGTCCCGACAATCTCCTGAAGGGCCTGATGGAAGTTCAGAAAAAAATCGCGCGCGGCGAGAAGCCGGGGCAGGCGGAAAAAGTGTATATCACGGAAACGGCCTGACATGACGCCTGACGAACTGCGCGCGCAGCTGACGGAGAAATTCGGCACCCTCATTGAATCGGTCACCGTCTACCGGGGGGAAACGACCGTCGTGGCTGCGAAAACCTGCATCGCCGATCTTGCCCGCTTCCTCCGGGACGACCCCGCATGCCAGTTCAATTCCCTCAGGGATGTCTGCGGCGCCGATTACTACCGGCCGGGCGAACGCTATGAAGTCGTCTACAATCTCTACTCCCTCCCGCACAAGACCCGCCTGCGCGTCAAGGTGAGGGTCGGGGAAGACGATCTGCATGTCCCGACCGTTTCCCATGTCTGGGCGGGCGCCAACTGGGCGGAACGCGAAACATACGACATGTTCGGCATCCAGTTCGACGGCCATCCCGACCTCCGCAGGATGTACCTGCCCGAGGAGTTCGAGCATTATCCGCTCCGCAAGGATTTCCCCCTGATGGGTATCCCGGGCTCTCTGCCGCTCCCACGAAAGTAACGCCACACCCGCACCGATCATGCCTTCTTCCGTCATCGAACCGAAGCAAAAAATTCTCCGCGCCCTCGAGGATCAGGATACCACGGTCACGTTCGAGGATCCCCTCGAGAACGAGATGGTCCTGAACATGGGCCCCCAGCATCCGGCCACGCACGGCGTGCTCCGGCTCCTGGTGCGGCTCGACGGCGAAACGATCGTCTCGGCCGTGCCCGATCTCGGCTATCTCCACCGCGGCTACGAGAAGATCGCCGAGAATTCCACGTATCACGAGTTCATTCCCCATACCGACAGGCTCGATTATCTCTCCCCGCTGGCCAACAACGTCGCGTACGTGCTTGCGGTCGAGAAACTGGCCGGGATCGAGGCGCCCCCGCGCGCCCAGTATATCCGCGTCATCTGCGCCGAGCTCGCACGCCTCGCCAGCCACCTCGTCTGGATCGGCACGATGGCGATGGACGTCGGCGCCGTGACCGTTCTCCTCTGGGGATTCCGGGAGAGGGAAAAAATTCAGGACATCTGGGATCTGCTCACCGGCGTCCGGTTCACGACCAGCTTCACCCGCATCGGCGGGATCGCCCAGGATATCTCGGACGAAACACTTGCCGCGATCCGCGGGTTTCTCGACCAGTTCCATACCGGCCTCTCGGAATGCCAGAATATCCTCATCAAGAACAAAATTTTCATCGGCCGCTGTGAAGGAGTCGGCTATCTCTCGCCCGCAGACGCCCTCGCCTACGGCGTCACGGGACCGTGCCTCAGAGCCAGCGGGATCGGGCACGATCTGCGGCGCGACGAGCCGTACCTCGTCTATCCCGATCTCGATTTCGACGTGCCGGTCTACGACGACGGCGACACCCTCGCGCGGTTCTACGTCCGTCTCCAGGAAATCAAGGAGAGCGTGAAGATTCTCCGGCAGGCTCTCGAAAAACTGCCGCACGGCCCGGTTCATGCATCGGATCCGAAGAAGGTGCTTCCCCGCAAGGAGCGCACCTACAGCAGGATGGAGGAGCTGATCCACGATTTCATGATCGTGAATTTCGGCATCAACCCGCCGGTGGGGGAGATCTACCACGCCATCGAGGGATCCAAGGGTGAACTCGGCTTTTATCTCGTCAGCCACGGGGAAGGGTATCCTTGGCGTCTCAAGATCCGCTCGCCCTCGTTCGTGAACCTCCAGGCCATGCCCGTCATGCTGAAGGGGGGCATGATCTCCGATGTCGTTGCGGTGATCGGGAGTGTCGATCCCGTGATGGGGGAGGCCGACAAATGACCACCGCGGCACAGGCACCCCAGGTGCAGTTTTCCGAGGCAAATCTCAGGAAGCTGGAGGAGATGAGGAAGCGCTACCCGACGAAACAGGCGCTCACCCTTCCGGTCCTCTGGATGGCGCAGGAGCAGTTCGGCTGGATCTCCGGTGAGGTCATGAAGTACATCGCGGGCCTGCTTGACCTTCCGGTCAGCCACGTGCTCGGCGTCCTTTCGTTCTACACGATGTACAATTCCAGACCGGTCGGGAAATATCACCTCCAGGTCTGCACGAACGTTTCCTGCATGCTCCGGGGCAGTGACCGGATCATGAAGCACCTGAGCGAACGGCTCGGAATCCACGAGGGGGAGACGACCGCCGACGGCCGTTTCACCATCACCGAGGTCGAATGCCTCGGCTCCTGCGGCACCGCTCCCATGCTTCAGGTCAACAATGATTTTGCCGAAAACCTCACGCCGGAAAAACTCGACCGGCTGATGGAAGGATGGAAATAGCGATGCCCGAAGCGTTCGAAAAATTTCTCCTTCCCGCAATTCCCGACCTCCACAGGATCGACGTGTACGAACGGAACGGCGGATATGCTGCCCTCCGCAAGGCGCTCGGGATGAAACCGGAAGAAGTGACCGAGGAGGTCAAGAAATCGAACCTCCGCGGCCGCGGCGGCGCATGTTTTCCCACCGGGCTCAAGTGGACCTTCATGCCGAAACAGACCACGAAAGTGAAGTACCTCTGCGCAAACGGTGACGAGAGCGAACCCGGAACCTTCAAGGACCGCCAGATTTTCGAATTCAATCCGCACCTCTTCATCGAAGGCGCCGTCATCGCCGCTTATGCGATGGGGATCTCGACGATTTATGTCTATGTCCGGGGAGAATACGCGAAGTGGATCGGCCTTCTTCAGACCGCCGTCGACGACGCCTATGCGCGATCCTATATCGGCAAAAACGTCCTCGGCTCGGGGTTTTCGACCGATCTCTACATCCATCGCGGAGCGGGAGCGTATATCTGCGGGGAAGAGTCGGCCCTGATGACCTCCATAGAAGGGAACCGCGGCTATCCCCGCGTCAAGCCCCCCTTTCCGGCCCAGTACGGTGTCTGGGGCTGTCCGACCACCATCAACAATATCGAGACCCTCGCGAACGTCCCCCTCATCATCAGCCGGGGCGCCGAGTGGTATGCGAAGATCGGCTCGCCGAAACATCCCGGTCCGATCCTCATCGGAATCAGCGGTCACGTCAATAAACCGGGTGTCTACGAGCTCCCGACCGGCGTCCTGCTCACCGATATCATTAACGACTACGCCGGCGGCGTCCCCGGGAACAAAAAGATCAAGGCGGTCATTCCCGGCGGATCATCCACCATGTGGCTCCGGGGAGAGGAACTCGAAGGGGTCCGGATGGACGCCGACTCGCTGAAGGCCGCGGGCACCTCCATCGGCACCGGCGGGATCATCGTTATGGACGAAGATACCGATCTCCTCAGGGTCATCACCCGGATCGCGCATTTTTACCATCACGAGTCGTGCGGACAGTGTACCCCGTGCAGGGAGGGATGCGGCTGGATGGAAAAAATCCTCAAACGATTCTCCGGGGGAAACGCCGCGGCGGGGGATATCGATCTTCTCCTTGATGTCGCGAACAACATCGAGGGAAACACCATTTGTGCGCTCGGCGATGCGGCGGCGTGGCCGGTGCAGAGTTTCATCCGCAAGTTCCGACACGAACTGGAAGCCCGCATCACCCCTTCAACGGGCCGGACGGCTCCCGTGAAGCCTCCCCACCTCGTCACCTCCTGATCAGTTGTTCAGCGCTCCCTCTTTGATCCACGTTTTCAATCCGGTGATCTGATTGGCCGACAGCGGCGGTCTCCCGATCGGCGGCATGATCGTCGCACCGTGTTCTCCCTGAATGCTCCAGACCAGACGGCTGTCGAGCGTGTCCTTCGGTATGATCACCAGCGGGACCGAGAGGGCATCCTGGTATGTCTCGAGACTCAGGCCGCCCGCGTCGGGGGCGGATTCCTCAGTGTGGCATCCCGGAATTGCACAGGCGGCCAGAAAAAGAGGTTCGACCTGTTTACCGTAGCTGACATGGGATGGAGGGAAGACGATGTTCTGCTGTGTGTTGTCGGTTGTGCTGTCCTTGCAGGCGGAGAGGGAGAAGACAAGAAGGCAGAATGAGAACGGTACGCGGAGGTATCGTGCGATGTCCATGGGTGGTCGTATCCGGTTCATAATGGGCGCGTTGTACACAAATTAACGGAGTTCGGGGAAGATTTCCAAACGGGCCCCGGTTATCCGCCGACCTGATGGACGACGATGGTAATATCGTCGTGCTGTTCGGCATTTCCCCGGAAACCGTCGGCGGCGGCGAGAAGCGAATCGAGGATCTGGCGGGACGACCGGCCGGCCCGGTCGCACGCGATGCCGAGAATGGCCTCTTCCCCCAGGAGCGCCCCCGAGGAGTCCATCGTTTCGGGGAGGCCGTCCGAGTACAGGATCACGAGCGACTGCCGGTCGAACGGAATGCTGATCTCCTCGAGCGTCTGGTCGAAGAGGGGACCGCGTTCGAGGCCCAGGCCGATTCCCGCGGTGTTGAGGAGCGCCGGGGGTTTTCCGCCGGCGGCGATGATCGCCTTGTTGTGCCCGGCCCGGCAGATGCGGGCCGTCCTCTGCTCGAGATCCCAGAGCAGGAGGATCATCGTGATGAACGACGACCGTTCGATGCCGCCGTAGAGGAGGCGGTTGACGTGGATCAGCATTTCCTTCGGCGACTGGTACATCCCCGCCGCAAGCTGGATCATGCCCTGGATCTTCGACATGTAGAGCGCCGCCGACATTCCCTTGCCCGAGACGTCCGCAACCACCGTAAGAAGTTTCCCGGGAGCGGGGCGGATATAATCATAGTAATCTCCCCCGACCGTGAGCGCCGGAATGGTGATGCCGGCAACGTCGAGCGGCGGGAGCGCCGGATCGGCTTTCGGCAGAAGCCCCTCCTGGATCCTTCGCGCGAGGTCGAGCTCCTTCTGAATCTTCTGTTTTTCCAGCTCCGACTCCTGCAGTCGCGCGTTCTCGATGGCGATGGCCGCCTGAACGGCGACGGTCGCGAGGAGGTTGTGATCCTCCTTCGAGTAGACTTTTCCGGACCGCTTCGGGCCGACGAGAATGATGCCGAGGAGCCTCTCCTGCAGAATCATCGGAACGGCGGAGACGACGCCCGACGCCGCGATGAGCCGCCGGTCGTCCTCGTCGGTGATCGTGGTTTCTTCCCGGATGAACGCCAGCGACTGCGGATGGCCGGTACGCGTCAGGTACGAGCGGAGCCCGTCGTCCGAGGGTGAGAAGGAGCATTCCTCCTTCGTCAGATTGCGGCCGGTGAAGGCCGTCGTGCCGTCGGGGAGGTAGACGACGACCGCGAGCGTATCGACGTGCATGGTCGACGAGATCCTCGCGACGATCGATTCCATGATCTGATGAACGTCGATGAACCGGGGGAGTTCCTGACTGAATTCCAGAAGCGCCTTCTGATAATCGTGCCGTTCCCGGTAGAAGGTCCGGTCGATGGAGTTCTGGACCCGCTGTTTGACCGGGTCGAAGATAAACGCGATGACGATGAACGCCGCGACGCTGACGAGGCGGCTGTTCAGCTCGGGCACAATCATCCCGAGGAGACTGCCGAGGCCGAAGACCAGCGCCACGTAGACGCCGGCGAGGGACGCGGTGATCGCGCCGTAGAGAAGGCTCCGCTCCACGATCAGGTCGATGTCCATGAGCCGGTAGCGGAAGATCGCGTAGCCGAACGACACCGGGGTCAGGATGAGGAGGACGATCGGAAGCATGAGGAGCGGCTTCAGGAAGAAAAAGGCGACCGAGTAAAGGAAGATCAGCAGGAACATATAGGCGAAGACGCCGATGCCGATGGCAACGCCGAGCAGGATCGGCCGGAGCTGGCGCCGCGTCGCCGGATCGATCCCCGTCGCGTAGGTGAAGATGAAGATTCCCAGCCCGCCGAGGAAAAAGATGATCGGGGTTCCGAGAAGCGCGAGCGACGTTCCCTGGGAGAAATTGAATCGTCCGCTCAGGACGAGAAGCACCAGCGAGCCGGTGCTGATGATGTAGAGGAGAGCGCTGATCCAGCGATTCCGGGCGAGGGCGTTCCGGACCGGAAAATGGAGAAAGAACCGGACCATGTAGGGAGGCGCGATCACTCTCCCGGCGAAGAAGCCGATCAGGATGGCAATCGCCCGCCAGGCGGAGACGTTGCCGACGGCCAGACCCGGATTGAAGACGCCGAAGAGGAGGAGGGCCAGAATGCCGTAGATGCCGAACATCCGCTGAATGGATCCCTCCGGTTTTGTCATGACGACGATATAGCCGACGGTGAGAAAACCGAAACCGAGAAAGAAGAGGGAGACGTCGAGGATATCGAAGAGTTTCAGAACCTCGATCCGTGCTTCAAGATGCGCCGATCCGCGGGCCAGGGCATAGGTGACGGTATCGCCGTAGTTGTAGCGGTTGAGGGTGCCCTGGGCGGTGAGAAACGTGACGGGTTTGCCGTTGATGGCAAGGAGCGAGTCGCCGTCGCGGACGCCGGCCCGGTCGGTGACGCCGCCCTGGATGATCTCATGGATGACGATCCCATTCCGTCCGTCTTCCGTTTTGACCCAGAGGCACTCGTCGTTGGTGGTGACGTTGAAGACGAGCGGGTCCATCAGGTGCGCCGCCGCGATGGCGGTTGTCAGGATGGCCAGGACCGTAAAAGTGATCCTGATCGTCCGGGGGGATGCGTTTTTCAGGGAAAGCTTCATAAACAAGTATAATAGTAAACCGCTGTCTGAAAATCAAAGATTTGCAGGGAGTTAGGTTGAGAGACTGCGGGCGGTCCGGAAATCAGCGAAGATCCGTGTTTCTCATCATATTCCGAAGACAATTTCCGGATGGGGGGAGTACTTCAGCCGATTATTTTCTGAAATCCGGAAAGAGATCGCGCAATTTCGTTCTTAGGATTGAGAGAGTTCTCAGAATGACGGAATCTCTTCCCGGGTCCCTCATCTGGCATCCCGTGAATGCATGCCTTTTCCAAACGAACACGCCTAAGTATTGAATTGACCCTCACTTGGCAGTGTCAGTTTGAAATCCAATGTTTGCGATTCTGAGGAATTATTAGCTTCAAGCGCAAGGATATGGCTTGCATCAATCTTGTCAAAAGGCACACCGAATAGATTCATAATTTAAAAATATTCTGATTATGTATTTCAAATAGAATATTAATGTGATGGCTGAGATATTTTCACTCCATTCCCCAGGAACTTCACTCTAGAAAAATAACCATAATAATCAGTTGTGCCCCATCCCCACATTGATAACTCATCAGGATAAAAGAATTCAAAGGCAAATGTTCTATTGTTTCCAAATATTGCCGCAACCGGATTGGTAAGAATATCACCATACCATGACATGGTAGAATTCGCATAATCAAGTGAAAATGTTCCCTGAAATGCAATCGTATCTCCCACAATAATTGACCACTTATAATCCTCTGAGAGATTAAGTAAAGCATGAAACCCCAGAGTCGCGGGGGTTACCTCACCAATCCCGCCTGTATAAAGCCAATTCCACAACCCGAATATTGTTGGGGTCATTCCATAATCTTTTTTTGTCACCTCAATGATAATCCTCCCAGAAAACTTTGTTAGATTCAGTGCGAATTTCTTTGGTATGTACCCGATAAGATTAGAATTCGCTAACACGGTGTCACTTATGATGGAGTCTCTGAGCATTTGCTTGCCCCCAGTGTCAATCAGCGAGATAATACCATATCCCTCATTGTACCCGGTTACAATTATAGAATAGCTTACGGTGTTTGTGTCAAAATTTAGGCTATCCTGATATTGCATTGTTATTGAGGTCGCATTGACCGAAAACGCATAAGCATCATGAGCGTTGGTGCTGGTTGGTGTTCCCGGACGCACTCCCTGACCATGCGAAATGTTGACGATTGTTGGACCAGTCAATGGTGAGTTATCATAACAAGATTCAGAAAAAAGTATTATAAGGAGCACGCAGAAGATTATGAATGAAGAAAACAGTGATGATTTATTGAGCGAGTGCAAATCCGTTCTGTCCATATTGACCTCGCAAATTGGTCTTAAGAAGAAACTTGAATTTCTCTAGTATGGAAAGAACAAAACCTGAAATGATTTGAAAAATATTTTCAACTCCCTGAGGAGAGCAATATACAAAGTGGTAGTCGCAACCGCAATAAAAAGGCCAGGTGTTACCCCAGCCTGATTATTTATTAATAACTTGTGGTCATTTCAACCAAACACCTTTTTTCTTGTCTTTTGATTTAATTTCCTTCGCCATCTTCTTGTCAATCAAGTTCTGCAATTCCAACGCCCAGATATGATTATAACTCTTCGGGAGAACATAACCCTTCCCGTCTTTATTAGCATTTGCTATCCTGCTTTTCAGCACCGTCACCACTTCAGTCTGTTTCATTTCAGTACCTTTCAAATGATGTGAATATTGATTTTAAACTTCACTGGAATGGTAACTGGTATGACGTACAAACCACAAACCCGCTGGAAGGGTAACGGATGGCAGGGTAAAGAGGTGGAAAAACATTCCTGCTGTGAATATTCCTATATCTTATTCACCGCCGAATGAAGAACACTTGAACTCAGATGTGCGTACTGTAACGTGGTGTTTACCGAAGCGTGTCCAAGCAATTGCTGTATAGAAAATATCGGCACTTCTTTCAACGCCAGCCAACTCGCAAATGAATGCCTCAGAGTATGGAAGTGGTACTTATCATTCAGCCCTGCCGCACGGACATACTTCTTAAATCTGTGGCTGATAAAGTTTTTGTCATATTTGAACCCGTTGGACTTGTGAAACACATATTCGCTCCCGTTCTTATTTGCAAATCTTTTTGACAGAATTGTACAGACCAGCTCATTCATCGGCACTATCCTTGACTTGCCTGATTTTGTTGTGAAGTCTTCCGTATTGACAACGCCAATCTGCTTCTTATCAAATGAAACACTAGACCATTTCAGATTCAGCAACTCACTCAGCCTCATGCCTGTATTCCC
>DATKPE010000056.1:0-92908 GCA_035524335.1 Bacteroidota bacterium | reverse complement strand
AAATTGCTTGAATTTTGGAAACCCCAATGATCCGGAGATATACTGGCAATTCAGGGAGGTTATACGGGGCATCTCCGAGGCCTGCAACGTCCTGGAAACCCCTGTTACCGGCGGGAATGTGAGCTTTTATAACGAACATCCTGGCGGTGGAATCTTCCCGACCCCGGTGATCGGGATGCTTGGACTTATAGAGGACGCTGAATTCATCCTGACACCCGAGTTTAAGCAGACTGGTGATAGCATTGCTATTCTTGGCACTACGCACGGACGTATGACCGGAAGCGAGTTTGATCGCTGTTCCGGTACGGAGACAGATCAGGGAACGCTTATACTCGATCTACAGCTCGAAAAGCGACTGCAGGAGCTATGTCACGGCCTGATCCGAAAGAATCTGATCCATTCAGCGCACGACTGCAGCGAGGGCGGCCTCGGAGTATGTCTCGCCGAATCGTCAATCATGTCCGGGGAGCGGTTCCTCGGTGCGAAAATAGACGATCTATCAGGCAGGTTGACGCTTTTGGAGTGGCTTTTTGCAGAAGATCAATCGAGAATTGTCATAAGTTACAGCGGCGATAAGGAACCGGAAGTATCGGAGCTCTGCGCCAGTTACCGGATTCCGTTCATGAAGATAGGGATGGTAAGACCGGAAATGTTCAGCATCGGGAGCGTGGTGAACCTCAGGGTGGAGGATCTGGTGACGGCATACAACGGATCGCTGGAGCAGATAATCACCGCCTAAAAAGCCCCCGGCAATACTTTACATAATATTTATTATACGGCATTTATTCTTTCTGTTTTTTGCCGTTTCCCATTATCTTTGCATAGATCAGTAGTCCTCCCAATCCCAGGCAGAATACAATAATCACGGTGGCGATCATCCTCATCTCTGCCGGCGGTATTCCTGCTTCATTCCACATGCTTGTCCCCGGTTTAATAAAGAATCCAACCGATAATCGTTGTTCCGAGCAGGTACAGCAATATGCCTGCGCCGGCGATTTTCGGAAACGATATCCCGCCTCGGTCAGCTGAACTGTGGGATATAAATGGTGTCAGAAGGAATGCGAAGCCCAGCGCGGCCACCAGGATATTGATAAGCGTCTCGGTATTCAATCCCATAATCGCCCCCGGGAGCATTCGGAGCGTAACGTAAAGTGGGAAAAAATACCACTCCGGTTTAATGCCGGCGGGAGCAGAAACGAACGGATCGGCCTTCGCGCCGACCAGCGGTGGCAGATTGAGCGCTAGAACCAGGAGGATCCCGAGCCCCGTTAACCATGCGATACAATCCCGCAGGAGAAACTCCGGGAAGAACGGAATCTGTTTGGCGTTTCGCCCGTCGGCGGTATCAGCGATACTCGGTCCATGTTTATGGTTAACGATCAGATGAAATAAAATCAGTAATATTGATATAACAGGCAGAATAGTAACATGTAGTGCAAATAACCGTTTAAGGCTTTCCGCGCCGATAAGTGATGTCCCGCGGAGAAGTCTGACCACAAACGGGCCGAGAACCGGGAATGAGCGCGGAATTTCCGTTCCGATCTGAGTGGCAAAATAGGCCCGGGCATCCCACGGGAGCAGGGATCCGGTGAATGCAAAGCCGAGTATGAGGAATAGGAGCAGGATCCCGCTTATCCAGACACTTTCGCGAGGCGTTCTGTATGCTGACATGAAGAAACCGGCGCCGAAATGGATGAAGAGAGAGGTGATCAGGAGATGCGCAGACCAGACATGGATTGAGCGGATCAGCCAGCCATATGGAACCGTTGTCAGGATCGATTGAATGCTCTCATGGGCTGTCTGCGGCGTCGGACTGTAGTAAATCAACAGCAATCCCCCGCTGATTCCCTGGATTACGCAGAAGAAGAGCGTCAACCCGCCAAAGAAGTACCAGAACGTTTTCCGTGTTGCCGGAATATTTTTGTGAGACAACGCATCGAAGAAGTTCCTGATCAAAGCACTGTCGATAAACCGTTCAAGGAAATTCTTCACAGTTGGGCCCCCGGAGAGAGATATACTTCATCGTGAATCACCTCGGCCCGGTACGGCTGGAGCGGGCGTAACGCGGGGCCGGATAGGTTGTTCCCATTCAGGTCGAATTCGCTCCCATGGCAGTTGCACCGGAAGTTTTTATGCTCCCGGTTATACTCCACGAGACATCCGAGGTGGGTGCAGATGCCGGAGATTGCCTGAACCTGATTCTGGCCGTTCCTGCAAATATAAATTGCCTTCCCTTTTGAACGATAAAGCTTTGGCGGTTCCGAAGGGCCCGGCAGAAGGTCAAATCTGCCGGCATCGATCCGCTCATTTTGCCGATCGGGTTCCTCCGCCGGGACAAGATACCGCTCAAGGATATAGAGCGCCGGAGCAAGCAGGATAACGCCCCATCCGGCCAGCATCGCCTGGAGGAGGTGTCTGCGTGAGGATATCCGGGCTGGAGAAGGGAGTTCCGGCCCGGGCTGGTCAGGCATACTCGATGCTTCCTTCATAGACCGTCCGTGCTGAACCCTCTAGTTGTATACCGGTGAAACGTCCCGAATCCTGCGAAAAATAAACCGTCAGCTCCTCCCCGCTTCTGGTCAGGACAGTGACGGGCGACGAAAAGAGGCCGAGGTGTGATGCAACGACGGAGCAGGCAACTGCTCCCGTTCCGCAGGCGAGCGTTTCGTCTTCCACGCCGCGTTCATAGGTACGCATACTCAGCCTGCCGTCGGTTGTTGGTTCGATAAAATTGACATTCACGCCACCTGGCGCGAACGCTTCATGGCGGCGTATCGCCCCGCCTATCCGGGAGAGACCTTCCGCCACTATTTCATCGCGCCACTCTTTTGGGAGGTCTCTATATTGAATTATCACGTGAGGTGACCCGGAATTACAATATAAATAATTGATAGATTGATCAAATATCTTAATCTGTTTTCTACTATCAATGAGTTCAATCGGTTTCATTCCGAGCCGGACCAAATGTCCCTCTCTGTCGGCCCGGTAGAGAAAATCGACGGCAAAGAAGCTGACCGTTCGGGCATTCGTCTGATTCATCAGGTATGCCGCAGCGCACCGGCCGCCATTTCCACACATGCTCCCTGTGCTCCCGTCGGCGTTGTAATATTCCATTGCATACGGTGTATCGTTGCCGGTTTTTACGATCAGCAGACCGTCGGCCCCTATACCCATCCGCCGGGCGCATGCTCTCCGGGCGAAATCAGGCCATGCAACAGGGTATCTGGCTGTCCGGGTATCGATCAGAACGAAATCGTTCCCGGCCCCCGACATCTTAACGAAAGGAATGCGCATAAGTTATGGTCCTATGAGTCGATTGTCCGGTGACACGCGATCATCTTCCGTAAAATAAAGAGAGCCGTTACAGTGCAACGGCTCTCGAAGTGGAGATGCGGGGAATCGAACCCCGGTCCGAAGAGAAAACCACCGGAACGTCTACATCAGTAGTCCGTCCTTGGCAGAACTCAGATTGTGTACCCGGAACAGACGCGGTACCGCAACCCTACCCCGTGTACATTCGCCGGTTACCACCGGGGTTGATCGCCGACTAGCCCGACTGAGTCGACACCCTTACCCGCACCGTCAGGCGGGAACAGGCAGGATGGGCAGCTTAATTATTAAGCCGCCAGTGCGTAGTTGTAGCTGGCACTTATCAGTTTTCCGCTTTATTATCGTGCGACGCGGAGAGCACGAGATGCAGTTCCGACCATTCTCATCTCCGTCGAAACCATGTCATCCCCATCTTGTTTAATATACGCATTTTTGATCCGCAGATCAAGACCATCCCCCCATTCGATTTTTATTTATGTTCTTTAGCATATATCCGGGTTAACTCCCTTTTCAGATAAGCAAATGTATCCTCCGGTGTATCAAAGAACTTGATGAGTTTCAGATCGGCCTCTGAAATTGTACCCATTTTTACCATGGCATCGAAATTGATTACTGTTTTCCAGTATTTTGGGCCATAGAGGACGACAGGGAGCGGTTTTATCACTTTTTTGGTCTGCAGAAGGGTCAGAACCTCGAAAACTTCGTCAAATGTTCCGAAACCGCCGGGGAACATGACAAGCGCCTTCGCGAGATAGATGAACCAGAATTTGCGCATGAAGAAATAGTGGAATTCGAACGAGAGACCCTGCGTAATATACCGGTTCGGAGACTGCTCGAACGGCAGACTGATATTCAATCCGACCGATTTTGCCCCCGCACGGTGTGCTCCCCTGTTCGCGGCTTCCATGATCCCGGGACCGCCGCCGGAGCAGACAACGAAATGCCGTTTTTTGTCGAAATTCTGCGCCCATTTGCTTAGCATCCAGGTTAATTTCTCGGCGTCTTCGTAGTACCGCGACATCTCCGCCGCACTCTTCAACGCCTGGTATTTCGCCAGAAGCGTTTTATCGGGGCGCCGCCGTCGCCTGAACGTCCGGACGAATTCCTTCAGCCGGGTCTCCGCTTCGGCCGCAGATTGGATCCGCGCCGACCCGAAAAACACGATGGTGTCATATATGTGCTCCTCACGGAATCGCTTCCGCGGTTCCAGAAACTCCGAAAGTATCCGGATCGTCCGGGCATCCGGACTGTTCATGAATTCTGTGTTGTTGTACGCCTTCGGCGGCGCAACGCGTTTCAATTTTTTCATAACAGAGATCTGCCTCCATCAACTGCAATTATCTGTCCTGTGATATACTGTGATGTGACCGCAAGATACACAACCATCGATGTGATGTCCTCCGGCGTGCCGTACCGCCCCAGAGGAATCCTGCCGAGCGGCATACGCACTGCGCCAGCCCGTTCCTCTCCGGGCAGAAGGATAAAGCCCGGGGCAATCGCATTGACGGCAATTTCCGGCGCGAGCGCTTTCGCCGCCGCCCGGGTCAGGACATGGACACCCGTTTTCGCAACGCTGTACGGAATATAGCCGGTCCACGCCTCCTCCGCCCCGACGGATCCGATATTGATGATCCTCCCCCCTTTCTGTTTTTTCATGACCTTCCCCACTTCCTGGGTGCAGAAGAATGCGGACTTCAGGTTCGCATCCAGCACACTGTCCCACGACGTTTCCGTGACGGACATCAGCGTATCAGGCCGGAAGATTCCTGCATTGTTGACCAGCAGATCGATCCGGCCGAATCGCCGGACGACGGCCCCGACCATCCGGCGAATTGCAGCCGGCCGGCGAAGATCCGCCCTCAGCGACGCCGATCCGGGCGCTACCTTCCGCACGAGGCGGAGCGTCTGTGCCGCTTTCCGGCCCGAGTTGTGATAATGGACCAGAACGGTGAACCCCTGCCGCGCAAGCGCAAGAGCGATCGCCCTCCCGAGACGGTGTCCGGCCCCGGTCACCAGTGCGATTTTTCCGACGGCTTTTTTCATTCAGGCTGGGAATATGGAAGATCGGTAAAGCGCACCGGCACGGCGTCTCCGCCGGCACCCTGATCGGGTGTCAGCGCACGGTACCCCAGACCGATCCACCGGGAAGATACCGCAGAGAGGCACGCGCTTGTCACTTTTCCGTAGATCCCGCCGTCGTCGAATACAATCATTCCCGGGCGGAGCTCCCGATCGGGATCGGCAGAAATGATCCGGGTCAGTCTCCGCCGGAGCTTTTTGTAGGTATCGATCCGTGCAATGACCTCCTGCCCGGTATAACAGCCCTTCGTAAACGAAATCAATCTCTGGAGAGACATTTCGAGGGGATTATATTCCTCCGTCAGTTCCGCGCCGGGCGAAGGGATGCCCGATTCGATGCGCATCTGATCGTATTTCTCCGCCGTCAGAGGATTTCCCGGGAGCATTCCTGCCGCAGATGCCGGGTCCGCTGTGACGACGATTTCCGTGCCGGGCCAGATCGGGGTTCGGTAGGCAAGCCGGCCATCTGTCCGATTCACCGGTTCGGATGCGCCTGCGACCGCGCCGGCGGCAGGTTCTGCAGATTCCCGAAAAACGGTGTGAACGGCAGAGAACTGCGCCGCGTCGGTCACCGAGATATCTTCCATGATGATGAATTTCCGGAGCCATGATGCAAGCGTCCCGCGCTTCGTTCCAATTCCCACGAGCAGGACAGATGATCCGAGAGGAATCACCTCAGCACCGTCGATGTAACGCCCCTTTTCATTCAAAAATATGGTCCCGAGCATGCGGCTGGCCGGAAGAGCCGCAAGATCGTTCGTGGAGATCCTGTTCAGGAAATCGAGAATTCCCTCACCCCGGAGTTCCAGAACCGGTCTCGCGGTCGTATAATACCAGTTATGTTCCGCTCCTGACATGAAGAGCCAGCGATAGTGAGTTCTCGGGTGCAGGCATGAGCATATGCGGTATCCTGCACAGGACGGGAGATAATCTACTCATTTGCCTCCCGATTATCAAGCATCCTCCGGCGAAGCGGCAGGGTTCCGCAGGCAGAACGTCCTCAGATCTGCGGTGCCGAGGGTCCGTTTTGTTTGCCAGAAGCCTTACCGGCATGCCGCCGTTCCATCATTCTCCCGAGGGAAACTCCCGCGGACATTCCGCCGCAGACAAGAAGCAGGACTGTCACGATGCGGAGCCGGTCTCCGACCATTGCGAAGGCGGTCAGGAAAACAACGGCCAGAGAGATAACGATCCGGAGCAATTCACTGGTGAAGTGAGAGGGCTGTGTCGGCATGGGAATCACCTTACGTGACAGAAACATGTGTTGGGACCGTGAGCAGAATGATCCGAAACCTAGGAAATTCATCTGCGAGTTGCAACAATGGCAGGAAATGGGCAGACGCCGTTGCGGGTGTCGGCATGAGGAAGGCGGGAATGAAGAGATTTTATCAGGAAGAGACTATTTCCGGCTCAGGCGGACCCCGAAAATCACGACTCCGAGAAGGACTCCAAGGAGCAGAACGATGAGAAGGATCGTGCCGAAGATATTTGCAGCGGAAGCGAGATGGATTCTGATTTTCTTGTCCTCTGAATCGACCTTCCGGTTACTGGCGAACGATTCGGTTTTGATGGTGGCTTCATAATCGCCAATGCTGGCATCGGCGGAAGGCACGATAGTGACGGAGACTGTTTCCTCCTTTCCGGGAGGGAGCGATGCGAGCAGGTCGGGAACGACGGTCGACGTCCAGTTGATCGGCACTTCGGCCTGAACCTTGATATTATCCAGCCGGCGGGTGCCGTCGTTGAAGATGGAGAGGTTCATCCGGACCTGTTCGCCGGGCTTGATTTCTTGGTAGAAGTTCGTGGCGCGGACCTGGATTTTGCCGACCCCTCTCGGGACAAGCTCCAGGCGCACGAAACTGACATTCAGCTTCGTGAGGTCGCTCATGGTGTATTTCTGATTCGCTTCCCGGGCGGGTTCGGCAAAGCCGGGCGGCAGTGCTACCGCATAAAACGTTATCGGTCTGTCGATCAGGAGCGTCGTGCTGTCATACCGGTCAGGAAGGTAGACGGCAAGGGTCAGTTTCCTCGTATTGACATCCTGGGAAAATTTGACCTGTGAGAGCCGTGCATTCGTCTGGGTTTCAAAAAAGTCATGCGTGACCTGCGGAGGGAGATTGAAGACTTCCAGCTGATACACGTTGCCGACGCTGGAAAAGAGATCGAGTGTAAGGTCGTAATTTGCCCTGGCGCCGAGATCGCATTCCTGCGAAAACTGCTCCGAGGTGATCAGAATCTTGTTTGCGCTTTCGTCCTTCTGGAGGTATATCTTTTTTTCCTCGGACTTGTCGCCATAGACGCATTTGACGGTGACATTATCGAGATCCTGCAGGAGAACGAAATCGACGGGAACCGGCTCGTTGACCGGCATGGTTGCGATCTTGGCTTCGTACGGATCGCTGATGATGGAATTCTGGTCGTTCACAAGGGAGATGTACACGTTCGAGATCCGGTCTGTCCGGATCCCCTCAAAATCCTGAAGTTCGACCTTGCGCCCTTCGATCAGGCCTCCCGTGGTGTTCCGGAGGACCAGTTTGACCCGCTTTTTCCCGTCTCTCGACTGATATTTGATCCCTTTGTCGATCGTGATATGCGGTTGTTCGAACGCAAGCGAAAGGATCGCCTGCTGATACGTGATCTGGGCATTTTTGAAGTTCGCCTCGGAAGCGGCAAATTCACGCTCGGATATGAGTTTTTTCTCGAACAGCATCTTCTGCCGTTCGAAATCGTCCTTCTGAACTTTGTAATCGTTCTGTACTTTCTCGAGGTATAACGGCTTGAACCGTTCATCGTTCGGATTGTAGAGCATCTGGGCAGTCACCGTCCATCGGCATACGAACCAGAAAACGAGGACGACTATCGATAGTTTTCTCATCATCTTCTGCGGGTCGACGTGGGGCGCATGGTTATCTGACATCATAATACTGGATACTGAAAAACGAGGCCGCCAGGATAACGACGTTCAAAAGGCATAATACCGCAAGATGCCAGAGACACTCCGATATCCTCTCGGTGATCGGGACTTCCCGCCAGACGAACCGGGGGAATTCCCTGAGATCGATGTAATCATTGACACCGAGCCTGGGATTCTGCTTGAGTGCTTTATTGTATATCGCCATGAGAATCGGGCTCATCGACGTGAAGTACTCTTCCTTCTGCCTGTTCCACGCATCGTCGGCCTGGATGCCCGATTCAGTCAGGTCGGTTGCCAGAAAAACATAATTACCCACCGGCGAAACCGAGGCGAATATTTTTGCGAGTTTTTCCTGGTGTTGTGACCGCTGTTCGAGGTCCTCATACAGCGGCCGGGTCTTTTCCAGCTGTTCCTTATTCACCTCGTCAACCATGTCCATCCAGTCCTTTTTGTACTGAGCGAGCCTCAGCTTCAGCGTTTCGTCGCCCGCCATCCTGCGCCGCAGATCCTCGTCGATCTGCTTGAGGGAAATCCTCTCAAGCACGGAGGCAATATCAGCATATTTCACTGCGCGAAGCTCCTTCGCCCTTGTATCCACGATCTTGTCGCGCTCTTCATCCCGGATCCGCCACGCCTCCATGTCGACTTTCGTTTTCGACGGGATCTGGTAGACCCGCTGAGCCAGAAACGGGCTGATGTTGGGCAGGATCAGGACGAGGACGACCCATGCGAAAAGAGACTTGAGGACCGACACGGAGGAGTTCGCGGATCTGGTCGAAAAATAGAGCCCCAGGCCGTAGAAGAAGGAGATGTAGATCCAGGAGACAATGAACAAAAGGATCAGCACGGCGGCGTCGCCCGGCACGAGGCGCACACCGGGGAGGAGCGCAAGACCGGCCACGCCCGCGAGAAGCCCGATCAGAAACGGCAGCATCAGACTGATGCAGCCACCGATATATTTGCCGAGGACAACGGTCGACCGGGGCGCGCCGGCGGACAGCAGCAACCGCAGGACGCCTGCCTCCCGTTCCCCGCTCACTGCATGGTACGAGAAAAGAATGCCGAAGAGACTCATGATGATGGTGACGATTACAATAAGGTCGATGCCGGAAAAGAGAACGATCATCGGGTTGCTGAGGTAATTCTCCTGACCTGCTTCCGGGTGATACCCTTCGACGAGATACCCGTACGGTGACGGAGGGCGAATCGGCTGGGCCATCCACCCGACCCTGTTCAGATGGCCGTAATGAGCGATAAAATCCTCCTGGGTCATCTGCCGGTCATGAAAATCTGCGACCTGCGCTCGGTAGATGGCGGCCAGGGCGACGATCGTCAGAACGACGAGAACGATCGAAATAAGCGACGCCGTGAGGAACTGAAGATCGAGGAGTTTCTCCCGCAGTTCCTTTTGTAAAATATGCAGGATCATGCTGTATTCCCTCTACCGGAGATCATAGCGGAAAAATCCGTACAAGGCGCCCCCGATGAAGAGGAGACCGAAGCATGCGAGAATGAACAGATCGGTCAGGGCCCCCGAAGTGAAAATCTCGTCGACCGGCGCACGCGGATAGCGATATTCCTCCAGTTCACCGTTTTTCACTTCGCTGATAATGTCGTAATTCCGTTCGAAGAAGGAGGAAACTGAATTTTTGAACCGCCGTTCCTCGAAGAGCCCGGTTCCCATCAGGTCGGTGAGCACCATGGTCACGCACCCGGCCGGCGAACAGCGTTCGAAATCCTTTGTAATGTCGACATGCCGTTCGAGTTTGGGTGCGTACGAGTCGATCAGCTGGCTGTTTGCCATCCTCGCTTCCGCCACCAGCCGCCGCCACCCTTCCGGAGATCCATTGTCCCCTTCCCGCTGTATTTTTTCGTAGATGCCTCTGATGGTGGCGAGCCGTCCCTGCATTTCAACGCGTTCTCCCGGCGGAACATCGGAGACGACGCGCGCGAGGAGCATGCCGCTTTCGGGAACGATAAAGACGAACGTCACCCAGACACCGAGGCAAAGCGCGAGCGCCGAGGAACTGCGATGCACCATGGTCGAGAGAAAGATGCCGATTGCGCAGAATACCACGATGTATTCATCCGCGGCGGCGAGAAAGGCGGCCATACGAATCCAGTAATCGGCCGAAACCTGAATGCCGGCCAGCAGGGAGACCACCAGCGCACCAGCAACGAAGAGAAACGAAAACGGAATGACGACGACCAGCACTCTTCCGGTCAGTTTTCCGGCAAGAAGGCTCATCCTCTCCCCTCCCGCAATTGCGGCAAGCCGGAGCGTTCCCATCTCCTTCTCCCCCGTTATCGCATCGAAGGTGAAGAGGAGGGCGATGAGCGACAGAAGGACCCGGACGATGAAGAGCATATCCGGTTGAGTGAAGAGAGAGAAGAGACGGTCGACAGACTGCTCGGCGCCCTGCACTTCGATCCCGCTGTATTTCAGGTAATACATCCTGCCGAGGAAGGTGTCCATTCCCTTGGCGAAAAGGGAGAAGGGCGTCGGCCTGATCATGATGTTGGACGAATGCGGCTCGGGATGGTTGAGCGTGTAATTCTCACTCCGCGCGAGGAAATCCCCGTACGAAACAAAGATGCTGACGCCGATGATGAGAAGAAGCATCCCGGAAAGAATGGCAAAACGATACGAGGAGACCTGCTCCAGGATTTCTTTTTTGGCGATGATCCGGATCATTTCGGTGGCCGGCTGAATGTGGGTTAGCGGACATCCATGCGCGCGAAGCGGACAAAGGTCAGTCCGGACACGACGCAATTC
Organism: Bacteroidota bacterium; assembly: GCA_035524335.1. Classification (GTDB taxonomy): domain Bacteria; phylum Bacteroidota; class Ignavibacteria; order UBA10030; family SZUA-254; genus DATKPE01. The sequence goes on along the minus strand of DATKPE010000056.1, from coordinate 81,809 downwards.
AGGAGAACAAGATAGCCCAGGGCCGGAAGCGTTGTGAGCAGATCGCTGACGGCAACACGCCTCGCAGGGGGTTCAAAACGGGGTACAATTTCCGGGTCGACCGGCTTCTGCGACATCGCCCGAATCCGCGCATCGGAAACAACGTGATGCCTGCTCTCCGGATCACGGCGGTCCTGCGACTGCACAAATGCGGCAATGTCCCCGCGGTATCGCCTCGCGGCAAGAAAGAATTTCCTGTGGTAGGCCAGACCTGTCCCGGCGATCTGTTCCATCGTCTGCCTGAACGCGCCGTACGGGGAAAAGAAATTGATTGCCTGCGCCTGTTCCGCCTGACCGGTGAGTTCGTTAAAGCGATGAACCACGACCTGCTCGAAACGGTCATTCATCCGTTCGTCGAACGCGGCCGCAACCTTCCAGTCCTCCTCGTCCCCCTTCCCGTTATATAATTTTCCCATCTCGACCGGATAAGGTTCCGCGGAAATCGATTTCTGAAAGACCTGATTCGCCTCCTCGCGCGAGGCCACGCGGGTGAATCGCTGGGCGAGCATTCCTCCGATGAACGGGCTCAGGATCACCAGAGCGGTCCAGGCGAGGAGAGCTATGGCGAGCGCGGTCGATGACTTCTGGACGCTTACCGAGCACCAGAGTCCGAGCCAGATGAAGACCGCGAGATAGACGATCGCCAGGACTCCGCTCAGCAGTGTTTCGAACGGATAGGCGGCCGGAATTGAGGCGCCGAGGAGAATCTGAAATATGATCAGATTCAGCACCGACCCGACCGCGATGATCACCCCGAGGAGAATAAGAATCGCACAGAATTTTCCGAAAAGAAGCTGTATACGGGGAAGGCTGTTCGAGAGCTGCAGTTTCAGGGATCCCTCTTCCCGGTCGCGCGACACCGCATCGTAACTGAAAACGATCGCAAGGAAGCTCAGCACGACTCCGATGACGAACGCGAGATCGTAGTCGGCATACCGTTCGATCATATAGTTTGAACTTCCCGGGCTGATGATCATGCCGCCGAAGGTGGCGGCGCCCTGCGGCGCCGACGCCCTGACGACGAGCGCTTTGGGGAGAGCAGTTTCGTTCCCGGAAGCGAGGTACCCCGATATCTCCTGGTATTTGGTACAGGAGAACCACTGGTCGTAGAGATGGTCCAGGCTCTTTGCCCCCTCGTCGAGATTATCCTTCAGCGTCGCGGCGTTTTTGACATCCTTCGCCTTTTCGTTCAGGTATTTTCCTGTGAAGATGACGCCGGACCCGGCGTAGACAACGATCACGAAGATCAACCCGACGACAGAGCGCTGACTCAGCAGGTTCCTCTTTATTTCCGATATGATCAGTGTCGCGAGCATGTCATTTTTCTCGGCTAGCGCGGATCATATGACCTCAGACGCCACACAGTAAGTGCGCAGAGGGCCATGATCAGCGCGTACAAAGGGAACAGCGTCCGTGCGCCCTCCCGCACGTCATCGCCGGGATCGGTCTGGCGCCAGGCAAAGACCGGTGCATCGGAAAGATCGAGCGGCGGAGCTTTCGACAGATACGGCACCGATTCAGGATCCTGCCGGTACCGGGCCATGCGCTCGTCCGTCGCCGTTTTGTCGATCTGATCGCGGGATAATCTGCTGAAATAGAGCTGAGCGTTACTGCTGAACAGACCCTTGCGGTCCAGGAAGCCGACGTATGCGGTCCGATACTGCCGCGCCGCGTCAAGGAAGCTCTCGAGATTATCGGCATCCGTCATCGACAGGACGGCGGCAGAGCGGGAATAGAGCGCTGCGGGCGAAAAGAGATCAAGCGCCCGTTTGAACCTCAGCTGTCGTTCCAGATGCGACCGGTAATAGGTCCGGTATGCGTTGAATGAGCGCTCTGCGCAGTCGCCGAACTTTCTGTAGATCTGAATCTGCCCGATCAGATACTGGAGCACGCCGAAATCCGCATCGGTGACTTCCGGATAAAGAGAAAACGTTCCGTAGTACTGTGATTTGGACGCCCCCGGTCCCCCGAAATACATAGGTTTTGATCTGTCGGACCGCGGATCGCCGTGGTCTTTTTCATACTTTTCAAGCTCGTCATAGACGCCGCAGTCGGCAGACGCCATGCCCGCCTGCGCGGTCTGTATCCAGCCCGTGCCCCCCGCTTCTGAAACGACATAGGTGTTCAGATTTGGCTGGAACACCGCAAGAAAGAACCAGCTGAAAAGGAGAACCACCAGCGAGGTCGATGAATGCTGAAAGAGCAGGGAAATCAGCATTCCGAGGAGTGCAAAAAACGCCAGGTAGATCATCGTAGCGAGCGCGACCCCGGTGATCCGGACCATGTCACTCATCCCGAAGCTCACCTCGGACGACAACCGCAGGACGAGGAGAGTGGTCAGAAACGTCAGAGCGACCACTGCGGCGAGGACGAGAATGGTTCCCGCCAGTTTTCCGGCGAAGAGAGCGACTCGCGTGACCGGATTCGAGAGTGTCTGGCGGAGTGTGCCGCTCTCCTTTTCTCCGGAAAACGCATCGAACGTGAGGAGGATGACGAGAAGGCTGAACAGCACCCTGATCACGATGGCGATATCGAGTTTTTCGAAGATACTCATGATCGGATTCGCACCGGCGGCGGTGGGACGATACTGTGGCACTTCATCCAGCGCGATGGGAACGGTGATCGGCGTCGGAACGTCGATGCCCTGGCTGAAGATACTGAGCGGGCTTGGCGGATAGCACACGACAGGTTTGAATTGCGAGTAGACCTTCGCCTCCTTCAGCTCGTCCTGATTGTTCCGCAGTAATTGATCGTACTCGGCTTTTTTCACGCGGTACGAATCGGCCGCGACGTACGTTGCCGTCGCGGTCAGCACGATCGCAATAACGAAGGAGACGATCACCCGGAAATCGAGCATTTTTTCAAAGAATTCCTTCCTCGCGATCGTCCAGATCATGGCATGCTTTCCGGGCTCAGCTCACTTCCATGAATTTCAGGTAAATTTTCTCGAGGTCCTCCCCCGCCAGGTCCTGATTTGTCTTCTCCATGATGAGGACACCTTCCTTCATGATCCCGACGCAGTCGGCGATTTCCTTTGCGCGGAAGATGTCGTGCGTCGACATCAGGATCGCTTTCCCCTCCGTTTTCAGCCGGACGATCAGGTCGATGAAATCGGCGGCGGCTTTCGGATCGAGTCCGGAGGTCGGTTCGTCGAGCAGGAGCGCCTCGGCCTGTTTCAGGATCGCGATGGCGATGCCGAGTTTCTGCCGCATTCCCTTCGAGAAGGTTTTCACGCGCTGTTCGAAGGCCCGTTCGGGAAGTCCGACCTCGCGCATGGTCATGTAATATTCCTCGCGCTTCAGATCTTTTCTTCCCGCAAGTTTCGTGAAAAAATCGAGATTCTGCCGCGCGGTGAAATTGCCGTAGAGCATGACATTTTCGGAAACATAGGCGGCATGCCGTTTGGCGTCGAGGGGATTCTTCGTGCAGTCGATCCCACTGATTGTTGCGGTCCCGCTTGTCGGCTCGATGAAATTGAAAAAGAGGTTGATCGTTGTGGTTTTCCCCGCTCCGTTCGCCCCGAGGAGCGCGTAAATCTGGCCGGGCTGAACCGAGAGATTCAGATGGTCGAGGGCAAGGTGTCCGTCCTCGTATCGCTTTGTGAGATCAAGTGCCTGTATCATGCTGTCTACCTCCTGCCTGATTATCATGTTGGAATACAACCACTGCTTCGCGCCGCTTTATCCTGCCGTCACCGTACATCATACCTGAGAAACCGCACGAACGCCACGATGAAAGGGCCGACGAGCCAGAATGCAAGTGAAATAAGACTTCCCGCATCGGCGGCGAATACCTCTCCCGCCCCCTGCGGGCTTACCGTAAACGCCGGCAATGTGTGAAGGTCGACCATTTTATCGATGCTCGACATGCTTGCCGTCCCGCCGCTCGGCAGTATCAGGGTCGTCCGGTCGACATGGCTGTAGAGCTGTTCCTGGAGTGTGGTCGAATACCGCCGTACGGCATCCAGATATCCGAGCTTGGCAAGCTCCCCGGTTCCCGCAAGGTCGGTGACGAGACGGGAGAACGCCGCACTCGGGGAGACGAGAGAAATGGAATTCGCGATCGCGCGCTGAGCCTCTTTTTCCTTCTCATACTTCTCATCGATTCCTGCAAGTTCCCGGGCTTTCCGGACCTTATACCGTTCGTCGACCTCTTTCTTGAATGCGTCCCATTGTGCCCGTTCCTCCGGAGTCCCCGGTTCCGTCGATATCTTCGCACCGGCGCCGAAAATGTGTTCGTAGCGCTCGCCCAGAATCTTACCCCGCTCCTCATCCAGCGATTTCAGAAGAAGGGATTTCTGCATCGAGACGACCGTCTCTGTCCTGATCGGACGGACCGCCGAGGCGATGACGTCCGTCAGTTTGGGAATGATGAGCTGGAGGACGATCCAGGTGAGGAAGACCGCGATGAGCGATGTGCGCGCCCTGCTCGTACTCGCAGAGACCGCGATCCCGATCGTAAAATAGGAAAAAATAAAAACGAAGGCGGAGCCGAGTATGAGCAGGAGGTTCACCGGAATCGGCGGCGTCAGCAGCGGATACGGCGAAACATCCAGGAGGAGCATGCCCAGGAGGATGGCGATCAGGAGCGGAATCCAGACGGCGATACTGCCGCCGATGAGCTTGCCGAGGAGGAGAGCATGACGCGGGACACTGTTCGACAGGGTGCCGCGCAATGTCCCCATCTCCTTTTCTCCGGAGACCATGTCGGAAGCGAAAAGGAGGACGATCAGGCTCAGGATCATTTCGAGTATAAAGACAAAATCAATTCTGCCGAGGATCGACAGGATTGATTCGTCTCCGACCGACGTCTCCCCCGCCTTGAACCCGTCCGTCTGAAATTCGTAGTACAATGGAAGCGAACGTTCGAAACCGTAGGCGACGACCGAGAGCGGCGCCGGCGGCCGGAACGCTTTCAGTGCAACGCTCCCGGAGGTCACATCCCACATCCGGGATGCGGCAATGGCATCCGCGGAAAGGCGCTTCTGTTCATTATAATCGTTCAGCCGCTTGCTGTAGTCGATGTAATTGACATAGAATGCCGAGACGATCAGAAGGACGCAGATGATCAGGAAGAGGGGAAACCGGTAGCTGAGGATATTTTCGAGAATTTCCTTGCGGATGATCGTGCCGGTCACGTCATTTCCTTTCCGAAGCAGATTTACAGGAAATAATACAAACTTCGTGCCCGCTGCCGATTACCGGAAAAGATGGAATATTGGCACAGTGGTCTTACCTGATGGGTAAGAGGTTACACAAGGGAGGTGAAAGGGATTGCACGGAAGAACAACATCACTGTGGGTGCCCTACGGAGTCTCCGTATGGCTGTTCCCGTGATCCGGTCCGAGGCCGTAGAGACGCATTTTGTTGAAGAGCGTCTTCCGGCTGACCTTGAGCCGTCTCGCCGCCTCGGTGCGGTTCCAGTCGGCCTCCCTGAGCGCCAGCTGAATCGCCTCCCGTTCCGACAGTTCGGAGATTCCCCGGATGTATGCCTCCAGGCCTGCTGTGACATCGGGCAGGGGCGGCACATTCGTCCGGGCCTGCAGGATCGGGGCCAGCTCGTCTGCCCCGATGATATTTCCCTTCGCACAGAGGAGCGCCCGCTGGACCGTGTTTTCCAGTTCCCGGATATTGCCCCTCCATTCACACTTTTCGAAGAGGGCGATCGCGTCCCGGGAAAACGATCCGACGTTCCGTCCGATGGATGGCCTGTATTTGGTCAAAAAATGATCCACATAGAGCGAAATATCGGCGGAGTGTTTTCTGAGAGGCGGAATCTCAATCTTCAGTACGTTCAGCCGGTAGAACAGATCTTCGCGGAATTTTCCGGCCCGTGTCTGTTCCTCCAGATTTTTATTCGTTGCCGCAATGATCCGCACATCGACCCTGGTCGGCATCGCCGATCCGATGCGGTTGAATTCCCGCTCCTGCAGGACCCGGAGTAGTTTCGTCTGGGCATCCAATGGCAGTTCGCCGATTTCGTCCAGAAAAACGGTCCCGCCGTCTGCGTCCTCGAACTTTCCGCTCTTCCGTTCATACGCTCCTGTAAACGATCCCTTTTCGTGCCCGAAAAACTCACTTTCGATCAGCATCGTCGGAATTGCGGTACAGTCGACGACCACGAACGGCTTGACTTTTCTGCGGCTCGTGAAATGAATGGCGCGTGCCGTCAGTTCCTTCCCGGTGCCGCTCTCCCCCTCGATGAGAACCGTGGCATCCGTCGCGGCGACCTGGGCGATCTGGTCGCGCAGCCGCCTGATCGGCCCAGACTCCCCCAAAATATTTTGCAGGCCGTAGTGGCCGTGCAGTTCCTTCCGAAGTCCGTCCACCTCATCCGTGAGACGCGACACCTCCACGGCGCGGCGAACGACAAGCAGGATCTGGTCGTTGTCGAACGGCTTGGTGATATAATCGTACACACCCTGCTTGATCGCCTCGACGGCGGACGGAATCGAACCATGGGCGGTCAGTATGATCCCGACGGTATCCGGCAGTTCATCCCGGATCCGCGCGATCGTCTCCAGACCGTCCATGCGGGGCATCTGCAGATCGACGATCAGCAGGCGGGGCGCGAATTCCCGGGCAAGGCTGAGGGCGGAGATACCGTCCGCCGCCGTTTCGACGATATACCCCGCGTCGCGGAGAAGCAGGGCCAGGATATGCCGGATCCGTTCCTCATCATCGACGACCAGTATTCTGAAACCATTGTCGCCAGTAGCCGTCATGCGTCGGGCCGGAATTCGGATTGCGGAAGGCGGATTCGCACCAGTGTCCCCTGCTCTCCCTTCCTGTTCATGTTGAAGATCTCGATATCCCCCCTGTGCTTCTTGACGATGCCGTAGGCAATAGAGAGCCCGAGCCCGGTCCCTTCCTCCTTGGTTGTGAAGAAGGGCTGAAATGCCCTGGGGATGTTTTCCTCCGGAATACCCGGGCCGGTATCGGCGATTTCGACCCGCACCATGGCACCGCGCTGGGCCTCCCGTTCGTTGCCGGTCGACACCTGAATCTCCCCGCCGGAGGGCATCGCCTGAATGCTGTTCATGAGGATATTGACAAACACCTGTTTGAGCTGTGCGGGATCGCCGGAAATCCTGGCGCTGGCGGTCAGATAACGACGGGTCACGCCGATCCGGTGCCGGCGCATTTCAGAATCGAGAAGCAGAAGGACCTGATCCAGTACCTCCTGGATGTTCAGCACCTCGCTTTTGAGTTCGGAAGTCCTGCTGAACGAGAGCAGGCCGGCAATCACCTGATCGATCCGGTCAACCTCGCAGATGATGCCTTCGATGAGATCCTTCCGGTTCTCGGCAATCTCGCGGCCGAGATACTGGACTGTACTCCGGATGGATGTCAGCGGATTCCGGATTTCGTGCGCGGCCCCAGCCGCCAGTTCCCCGACGGTCGTCAGTTTATCGGCATGGAAGAGCTTTTTCAGCTTGTCTTCCTGGAATTCGTACATCGTCGCATTTTCTATGGCGAGAGCGCTCTGGGAAGTGAGCATGGTCAGCGCATCGAGATCGGCACGGGTGTAGTCCGATCCGTCGTCCCTCCCGGCGAGGAGCAGAGTGCCGGTCAGCCTGTTCCCGACGATCAGCGGGATGCAGAGCCGGATCCCTGCCCGGCCGAGGAGATCGCGCTCTCTGGGAAGGAGATAGTCGACGACCGATTTTTCCCGCTGGAGGTCGAGGGGTGATCTGTTGACGTTCAGCCATCGGATGAGGTTGTCGGTATGGGCGAAGGAAAAATCACCGAGCAGTTCCCCTCCGTTTCCCCTCGCCATTTTACCAAGATACTGACGGGTGATCGGTTCAAACAGAATAAGGTAGACAGCCGACGCCCTGAAAATCTCCCTCACCTTTGCGGTGAAATTTTCAAGGAGCTGGTTTAAACCGACGATGGAATTGAGTGCGTGCAGTATTTCCGTCACAGGATCAGAGGCCGATGCAGGGCGAAAGTGTCCAAACCATTTCTTCATACGTCGCGGGGCAGGTATTGGTTTCGGTCGTATCGGGGCGACCTGCGGGGCACCGGAACACCGGCGACCGGTCAGGGTACCTCGCCGGACAGCACGCGCACCATCCGGGTGTGGTGAAAAAAGTATACAAACAAGTATGGAAAATCGATCCGTCGAATCGGTTTCCGGCTTATTCCGTGTATCGCCAGTAATCGGGCTGAAGACTGCTCCCGGTGGCAAGTCCCGAACCGATGTAAATATCTTTGCCGATAACGAACGCGACGCCGCCGCTTCGTGGGGCGGCGGGAAAATCGGCCTGCCGGCGCCAGCTGTTTCCGACATCATCGAAACGCCACCAGTCTTTGCGGATCGTTCTGCCGTCGAATCCGAGCCCGCAGAATCCGCAGGAGGCGTCGGAGGCGCCGAATGCACCGCGGCAGCCTCCGCCGGGATAGTCCGCAATTCTTTTCCATCTATCCGCAGCCGGGTCATAGACATAGAAATCCGCCAGGTTGCGGCTTCCGCTCATTCCGGTGCCTGCATACCCTTTTCCGTGCAGGGCAAATCCCGCGGCAAGCCGCCTCCCCGGCCCCGGTAGCGAAGCTTTCCTGAGCCAGGTGTCACGAACGGGATCGTATTCCCAGCAATCGGACAGATCGGCCTGCTTGTTCAAGCCTCCCACAAAATAACCGCACTTATCGAGAGTAAACGCAACGGGGAAATTTCGCGGCGTGCCGGGGAAATCGGCCCGTCGCTTCCACGAGTCGGAGGCAGGGATGTATTCCCAGAACTCCCGGGAATTCCCCATCAGGAGATAGCCATTTGCACCGATAGCGACAGCGCCTGCTCCCATCGTCGGTCCTCCTCCGATATCTGCGGCTTTGCTCCATTTATTCGATCCACTGTCGTATTTCCAGAGGTCGCGCATCGGTCCGACAAAACCGCCCCCAACATATCCGAACTTGCCGATCGCGAAGGCGAAAGCGTACTGTCTGTCGGGACCGTTTTTGACATGTTTCCAGACGTCGTGGACGATCGGAGCCAGTCCACCCGGTTTAGTTTCTATTCGCGTAGTTTGGAAAACCGATGCGATAATCAGTGTTAAAGTAAAGAGATATTGAAAGTAATTCACGCGATAAATCAATATTTGTTTTAATGACCGAATGTCGATACGGCGGTGAGTAGTATATCAGACGCCAGATTCATGTCCTGGTGTCTTTTTGAAATACTGAATGAGGATGTCTGCGGACTCGGTGGAGATCCGGCTCGTGTGGATTTTTGATTATCCGTGTGGATAGACAGCCGCCATGCTCCCCCGTTCGTTCCTAAAGGAAAGTACGTGATCGGCCGTCAAATATCAACTTTCAGATCCGGGTAGATTCACCATAAGGAAACATTTCGGGAAGCCCTTCTGAGCAATCAGAAAAAATTCAACGGATGAAAAAGGACAGATAATGCCTGGAAAAACCGCTATGATGGGGAAATCAGCGGTTGAATAGTGCGCAGGTTGATTGGCGGGAGTGCAGGAACCGCTTCGGAAAAAAGAAGTTAACCACCGGGTAATCATGCGTGTTAACTTCAGTTATTTTTGGGAACCACAAATGGTTTTAATGAGGGGCCCAAATGGTGCGCCCACCAGGACTCGAACCTGGAACCCGCTGATTAAGAGTCAGCTGCTCTACCAATTGAGCCATGGGCGCCTGAAAAAAACCGGTTGCGGCCGGTACAGGGCAAATTACTTGGCCGGCTGTTGCGCGGGGGTGGTCTGCGGAACTGTCCGCGGAGCCGAAGGCCGCGGAACGCTCGTCGGGGCGGTGCTCCGCTGAATAATGCTCTCCGCCGCTTCGTTCCTGCCGGGCAGAAAGAAGATGTTGATGATGAGGCAGAGTCCAATGAAAATTGCCGCAAGAACCCAGGTGGATTTGCTGAGGAAGTCCGCTGTCCGCCGGACACCGAACACCGTCCCCATATTCCCTCCCCCGAACGACCCCGCCAATCCTCCTCCCTTGCTGGATTGCATTAAAACGACGATGATCAGCAGTATGCTGGTCAGAATTTCCAACGCGATCAGTACACCGTACATATACTCCTCAATTTTTTTGAATCAAAAAATATACGAATTTTGGAGAAGAATATCAAGGTAATTTTTGAATTACCCCTTAAAAAGCCTTAAAATCCATTTGCCCTGAGGTCGTCGACCGAATATCGGCCACCCTGTTGTCCTATCCCTGCCCGGAGCATCCTCTCGATATATTTGCCGATCACGTCGAATTCGATGTTTACCCCGGTCCCCGGTCTGTATTCCGGAAAAATCGTTTTATCCAGCGTATGGGGAATGATCGCCACCTTGAACGACGCATTGAGGACTTCCGCCACCGTCAGGCTCACGCCGTCGACCGCGATGGATCCGGTGTGCACGAGGTAGTGCATCTTCTCCGCGGGGAGCTGAATTTCATAGACGGTGCTGGTTGCCAGCTGCTCGACGGACCCAACCTTCGCGACAAGATCGACATGCCCCTGGACGAGATGTCCTCCCAAGAGTTCTTCCGGACGGACCGGCAGTTCAAGATTGACGTTCTCCCCCCCTTTGATGCCGCTGAAGGTCGTTTTTTTCAGCGTTTCCTCAACGGCAACGACTTCGAAACTCTGCGTATCGCGTGCCACAACCGTCTGACATACACCGTTGACGGCGACACTGTCGCTCACCTTCAGTTTCTCAGCGAGCCGCGAATGAATGTTCAGCCTGATGCCGCCGCCGAGAGGCGCGGCACCCACGATCCGCCCAACATCCTGTATGATGCCGGTAAACATACTCAGCTCCGCAAAGTGGTGCAATATCCCGTGATCAATATGTCGTCCCCGATCCGCTCGTACGAAACCCGATGCAGGCGCTTTGCCCCGGTGAGCGGGAGCGGCTTCTCGTACGATATCGCCGGGAGTCCGGCTCCCAGAATAAGTCCTGTCGTATAGCAGAGGATGCGGTCCGCGCAGTCCTCCTCCAGAAACCGGGAAAATATTCCCGCTCCGCCTTCCACGAAGAGTGCTTTGATGCCGGCGGTTCCGAGGAATCGGAGGATATCCCGCAGTGATATTTTCCCGGCAGTGGCGGTGCGGAACGCGAAGAGCGCAATTCCACGGCGCTCGAAAGCTCTCTTTCGGGTCGGGTTTTTTCTCAGATACCTCCCATCCGTCAGGAGAATGGTTTTGGCCACCCGCTGATTGCCGAAGATCCGGGCACCCGGCCGGGTTGTGAGCCGGCCGTCCAGGACGATGCGGAGCGGTCCGGGTGTGCGGCTGATCCGTGCGGTCAGGCGCGGGTTGTCGGCGTTTACCGTCCCGGCGCCGACGAGGATTGCGTCGCTTTCCGCCCTCATACGGTGGACCGAAGCCCGTGCCGCCGGCCCCGTGATCCATTTTGACCGGCCCGAGGTGTCTGCAATGCGTCCATCGAGGGTCTGTGCAATTTTCAGGGTGACGAACGGGATATTCTGGCGGATATACTTTGCGAAGTCCTCGTTCAGCGTCTCGCATTCATCGCGGAGGACGCCTGTGGTGACGCGGATGCCCGCCTTCCTGAGCTGACGGATCCCGCGTCCCGAGACCGCGGGATTGGGATCCAACGATCCGACCACGACGCGGCGGATGCCGGAGCGGATGAGGAGATCGGTGCAGGGAGGAGTTTTTCCGTAAATGTTGCACGGTTCCAGATTGACATAGATCGTCGCGCCCCGGACAGGTCCCCGGGCATTGCGGATGGCCATCACTTCCGCATGTGGACCCCCGAATATCCGGTGCCATCCCCGTCCAATAATCCGGCCGTTCCGTACGAGGAGTGCGCCGACGCGTGGATTCGGGCTTACACCCGATCCCCCTCTGCGGGCCAGGCCGATCGCCAGCCGCATGAACTGTTCATCGGACCGGCGGAGATGTGTTGTGCGGGTGTGCGGCATCTGTCTGGGCGTGCGGGTCAACTGCGGCGTACCGGAAGAGGGTGGTGAAACCCCTCTCACGGATTTTTGAAGACGATCTCCTTCCCCTTCTGGGCCGACTGGTATATTGCATCGACGATTTTCATCCGGCTCACCGCTTCCTCGGCGGTGGAGACGATCTGGTGAAATCCGAGGGAGGCGCCGACAAAGTGCCTGAGTTCGTTCTCGTAGCTTTTTTTATGAAGATTCTGGGGCGATTCAATTTTCGCCGGGGTCACATTCACAAGGTTCCCGTGCAGTTGTTTGTTGATCCGGAGAGGGTTGATCATCGCGCTTCCTTCCGAACCGAAGAAGTCGCAGAAAAAGAAGTCGTCGGCGGACTGGAACGACCAGCTTACCTCGATGGTGACCGCGATCCCGTACTTCATTTCCAGGAAAACGACACACGAATCCTCCACCGATTTCGTCTTGTGCATGTACATTTTGGCGCTGACGCGCGACACCGGGGGAAATCCGATCATCCAGAGGATCAGATCGATCATCACGATGCCGAGATCGAGCAGAACTCCCCCGCCCGCCTTGTCCTTGTGGGTGATCCAGGGATTATTGTTTGCGAGTTTTTTGAGCCATCCGGCCTTCGCATAAAATATTTTGCCGAGCTCCCCCTTTTCGATGAAGCTCTTGAGGATCATCGTATCCGGCCGGAACCGGTTGTTCATGCCGACCATCAGGTGCCGCTTTGTCTCGCGGGCCTTCTCGGCCATGAGGAGCGCCTCGGAATAGCGGCGGGCGATCGGTTTTTCGACGAAGACGTCCTTCCCGGCTTCCAGGGCGGCCAGCGTGATCGGCAGGTGAGCGTCCGTCGGCGTGCAGATGGTGACGGCGTCGAGATCCTCCTTCATGAGCATCTGCTGATAGTCCGTGTAGGTGCGGAACTTTCCGAACCGCTCGCTGATCATCCCAGCCCGGGAGCGGTCCCGGTCGCACAATGCGACGATTTCCACATCCTCAAGTTTTAAAAGGATCGGAAGATGAAAGACCTGGGATACCCAGCCGAGGCCGACGATGCCGACGCGAAGTTTTTTCATGGGTCCGTGGGGTCAGACGACCGTTGTGAGTGAGGGGAAATGTGGCTGATTTCTGAAAAAATCCTTGGTGATGCTCGCGATGCCCGGAGCGTCGAGTTTCAGCATCGCATACAGTTCCGCAGGAGTTCCATGTTCGATGAAGGCGTCCGGAATGCCGTGCACCATCACCTGCGGCGTCTCCCGGTGCTGTGCGGCGACCGCTTCGAGGACGGCGCTTCCGAAGCCTCCGGTGACGACATGATCCTCGATCGTCAGGACATAGCGGAACCGCCTGCAGACGTCCGCGATGCGCGCGGTATCGATCGGCTTGACAAACCGCATGTTGACCACTTCTGCGTCAATGCCGTCCTTCTGCAGAAACTCGGCCGCCTTCAGCGAAGGGGCGACCATATTGCCGATGGCCAGGAGAGCGACGTCCTTCCCGGGGCGCAGGCATTCGCTCACGCCGACGGGCACCGGGGCAAAGGGCGTCTGCGGGACACCAAGGCCGTTTCCGCGCGGGTAGCGCATCATGACCGGACCGTCGATCCGGGTGACCGCTGTGTAAAGCATGTGGCGGAGCTCGTTTTCGTCCTTCGGCGCCATGACAATCATGCCCGGCAATGCGCGGCCGTAGGCAAAATCGAACACGCCGTGATGCGTCGGTCCGTCGGCGCCGACCAGCCCGCCCCGATCGAGGCAGAAAACGACATGGAGCTTCTGAAGCGTGATGTCGTGCGTAATCTGATCGAACGCCCGCTGGAGGAAGGTCGAATAGATCGCCACCACCGGCACAAATCCCTGGGTGGCGAGACCTCCCGCAAATGTGACTGCGTGCTGTTCCGCGATGCCGACATCGAAAAACCGGTCCGGCATCGCCTTCTGGAGCTGATCGAGGCCGGTGCCGTCCGGCATCGCCGCGGTGATCCCGACAAGCCGGGGATTTTCACGTGCGAGCTCGACCACCGTTGCCCCGAAGATTTTCGTATACGGCGGTGTGGTTTCCGGTTTCTTGGGGGAGATCCCCGTTACCTTGTCGAACGGCGTCACGCCGTGCAGGGCCTGAACGTCTTCTTCCGCAGGTTTGTACCCCTTCCCTTTTCGGGTGATGGTATGGACGAGCACCGGACCGGAAAATTCCCTCACTTCGCGAAAGATCCTGACCAGCTGGGCGATGTTGTGCCCGTTGATCGGGCCGAAGTACCGGAAACCGAGTGCCTCGAAAAGCATGCCGGGGGTGACGATGACCTTGATCCCCTCTTCGACGCGAGAGGCGATTTTCCGGATCCGGTCGCCCAGCGCATCCATTTTGCCCGTCAGGTCCCAGACGTTCGCCTTGAATTTATTGTACGACGGATTGGCGATCAGCTCCGTGAAGTAATTCGAGATCGCCCAGACATTCGGCGCGATCGACATATTGTTGTCGTTCAGAACCACGACCAGATTGCTTTTCCGGATCCCGGCGTTGTTCATCGCCTCGTAGACCATCCCCCCCGTCATGGAGCCGTCGCCGACGATGGCGACCACCTTGTAGCTCTCTTTGGCAAGGTCGCGTGCGACCGCCATGCCGAGAGCGGCGGAGATGGCGGTGCTGGCATGGCCCGCGCCGAAGCTGTCGTATTCGCTCTCCGCCCGCCGGAGAAAACCGCTGAGGCCGTCGAGCTGGCGGATGGTATGAAACGTGTCCCGGCGCCCGGTCAGGACCTTGTGGGGATAGGCCTGATGACCGACGTCCCAGACAAGCTTGTCGATCGGGGTGTTGTAGACGTAATGGAGCGCGACCGCCAGTTCGACGCTTCCGAGACCCGCGCCGAGGTGACCGCCGACCTTCGAGATGGTGTCGATGATGAATTCACGCACTTCTGCGGCGACCGTTTTAAGCTCCGGCACGGAGAGTTTCCGGAGATCGGCCGGCGAATCGATTCTGCTCAGATATGGATATTGCGTCTCGGGCATGAAGCCGTTCATTCCTCCTCGGTCAGCGTAAAACTCCCGTCCAGTTCCTTGCTCAGCCGCTTCAGCTTCACTTCCGTTTTCCGGAGGTGTTCGAGGCAGAGCTTGGAAAGGCCTATTCCTTCTTCATACAGCTGAACGGATTTATCGAGGGGGAGATCCCCCCGCTCCATCTGCTCGACGATGGTTTCAAGCCGTTTCATGATCTCTTCGAAACTCTGTTCCTTCTGTCTCGGCATGCTCATGGTTCCTGAACGACGGCCTGAACCCGGCCGTCATGAAATTCAATCTCGATCCGCTCCTCCGGCCGGACCAGGCCGGCCCGGGGAACGATCGTTCCATCGCGGCGGATAATGGCGTACCCGCGCTGGAGGACACTTACCGGGTTGAGAGCGTGCATGCGTTTGGTGAGCGAGGTAAGCCGTTCACGGGAGAGTTCCGTCCGGTGATCGAGCAGGTGATCCATACCCCGGGTCAGTTCATCAAGGCGCTGGGAATACTGCCGGAGTTCTTCTGACGGCCGGTTGAACGCGTAACTCCTTATCAGGGAAGCGATATGAGTTCTGGAGGAGATTATCTGTTCGCGCATTCTTTGGTGGGAATTATAGCAAAATTCGCGTACAAATTCAAACAGATGATCCGCGGTCGGAACGACCAGCTCGGCTGCCGCCGACGGCGTCGGGGCACGGAGATCGGCGGCGTAGTCTGAGATTGTCACGTCGATTTCGTGACCTACGGCGCTGATCACCGGGATGCGCGATCCGGCAATCGCTCGTGCGACGATTTCCTCATTGAACGGCCAGAGATCTTCCAGCGATCCTCCCCCCCGGCCGACGATCAGAACATCCAGTTTTCCGTATGAATTGCAGAGGGCGATCGCCCCAGCGATCTCATCGGCCGCACCGGGACCCTGGACGGTGGCCGGTGCAAGCACGACCTCGACCGCAGGACAGCGCCGCCGGAGAATGTTGAGAATATCCTGGAGCGCCGCACCTGTCGGCGACGTTACCACGCCGATCCGCATCGGATAGGCCGGCAGGGGCTTCTTACGCGCCTGATCGAAAAGCCCTTCAGCCGCAAGCTTCCGCTTCAGCCGCTCGAACGCGAGCTGGAGTTCGCCGGCGCCGAGCGGTTCGATCCGAACCACATCGATCTGATAGACCCCCCGGACCTCGTACACTGTCACTGAACCGCGGACGACAACGATCATTCCGTCCTGCGGCGTAAACGAAAGGGTCTGGGCCCTGCTCCGCCAGAGAACAGCCTGGATCTGCGCCTGGTCATCCTTCAGCGTGAAATACATATGACCCGACGTGTGCCGCTTGAAATTGGATATCTCCCCCCGAAGTGTCACCGATCCGACACCTTCCTCGAGGACCTGCCGGATCCTCCGCGTGAGTTCCCCGACTGTCAGGACCGTTGTTGTCTGTTGTGCCATGGTCAACCGTGTAATGTGCCCCAATATAGGAATATTTTGTGAATGTTCACTTTTTGCCTTTTTCAGCATGACTGTCTATATTCAAATCATATTACGGGAAAATTGCTGAAGGAGCAGACGTGGAAATTGACATACTTGCGATCGGTGCGCATCCGGATGATATCGAGCTCTGCTGCGGCGGAACGCTTGCGAAGGCTGTTGCGCAGGGTTCCGCCGTTGGAATCCTCGACCTCACGGAGGGAGAACTCGGGACCCGCGGTTCACGGAGCATCCGAAGGCAGGAAGCCCGGCGGGCCGCGGAATGCCTGGGGGTGCATTTCAGGGAAAATCTCCGGCTGGCCGACGGCGACATCCGGGTCGACAGGGAATCGAAGCTGAAGCTGATTCAGGTTCTCCGTCGGGTGCGCCCGAAATACCTCCTCATTCCCTACCACCGGGAGCGTCACCCTGATCATGTGCACGCTCACCATCTCTGTGTCGAGGCGTGGTTTTACAGCGGACTCAGCAAGCTTGGCACGAAACTGAAGGGAAAAGCACAGGAACCCTGGCGGCCCCACGCCTATTTCCAGTTCATGCAGTGGCACGAATTTCAACCCTCGTTCATCGTCGATATTTCGAGCGTCTACAACCGGCGACGGGACGCAATTCTTGCCTTTTCCTCGCAGTTCTATAATCCGAAATCGAAGGAACCGAAGACGATGCTGAGTGAAAAATCGTTCCTCGAGTTCGTAGAGGCCCGGGCCCGGCAGTTCGGAGGCAGGATCGGGGTTCAGTACGGAGAACCGTTTTTCACTTCCGAACTGGTCGGCATCCGCAATCTGTTCGATCTGCAGATCGTTCGGGGTGCCTGATAATGTGTTAAAAAACACACTTTCACCAGATAATTTGGAAGTCATCCTGTCATTTCATAGATTAGTGACATGAAGACCCGCACGCGGACATTCCGTCTTCTGCAGATGTTTTTTGCAGTCGTCTTTACGATCTTCACGGTCGGCATTCCGATCATGGTGTCCGCATGTTCGATGATGAAGGACGGCAATCGCGGCGCCGCCTGCTGTTCAGCCTGCGGAAAAGCCCTGCCGGCAGGCATCAGCCGACCCACCGGCACGGCATGCTGTCGGACATCCATTGCGGCGTCCCGGAGCACCGCGGATTATCTTTCCGTGACCGAACACGCGTTCACCCGGACTGCTCCTCCGTCATATCACATTCACGATGGAATCCTCACGGCGCAGTCGCGGCCGGCCGAACACCCCGCGTTTTCTTTCATGTACCGGACGACATCCCCTCCCATCCCCGCTCGCGATCTCCGCGTCAGCTTTTCGTCTCTTCTGATTTAGGCGTTTCCATCCCTCTCCGGCGTCTCCGACGCCGTGAAATTCACCTGTGATCATTCACCCGGCCGGTGATCCACTGCCGGTCACGCGTTACGAGGGATTATGAAACGATTCCTGTTGTCCGTCATTCTGTGCGGGACGGTCATTCATGCCCGGGCCCAGACCGATTCCCTGGTCCTGCCGGGTCCTGAAATACGGAGTGTCAAAGCGCTCATCGACGCCGTCCTTCTGAACAGCCCGGAACTCGAAACCGATATTGCGCGGGTTGAGAGCAGTGTGGCCCATGCCTCTCAGGCGGGAATTCTTCCGCCCCCCGATCTGAAGCTCATGGAGGAGAACATGCCCGGATTCGATCCCGGCAGGGCGATGTTTCAGAGGATCGAATTGATGCAGGTGATCCCCTACCCGGCGAAATTGAGCGCCGAACGGGAGATCGCGGACATGTTCACCCTTCACGCCGGGCATGATGAAGCCGAATACGTCGGCGACCTGATCGCCCGTCTCAAGAAACAATATGCGGAGCTCTGGTTCGTTCAGCAGGAAGAGGTTCTGCAGGCCGAAGAACTGAAGCTGCTCGGCGAGATCGGCGCAATCGCCTCTGTCCGCTACAGTACGGGAAAGACCGGGCAGGATGAGGTGCTGAAAGTCAGTCTCCGGCGGTCAGAGGCGGTGAATGATTCCCTCATGCTCCGCCAGCGTGAACAGAGTCTTCAGGCGATGCTCGCCGGGGCTGCCCGCGGCATACGGGTCGAAACCGCTGTTGTGAACGAAGGCCTGACCGTGATTCCTCCGATCGACACCCTCCTGACGGAAGCCCGGGAATACCGGTCGATGCTTCTGCACGACTCGCTCAACATTCTTCAGCAGAAGGCGGTGGCGCACCGGGCGTCGCTCGAATACTTTCCGGACTTGACCCTCGCGCTCCAGCGCGTCACAGCACCTGCGGACGATTTCGGCGGCTGGTCGGTCGCTGTCGGCATCACCCTTCCGTTCGCTCCCTGGAGCATCGCAGGCATCGCCGCCAAACGAAACGAGGCCGATGCCCTCGTCCGGGGCGCCGAATCGCAGTACAGCGCATCATTGCTGATGATCGAAAGCGCGATCCATGATTTCTCCTATCAGGCCGCCGCGGCAAAAAAACGGATGGAACAGTTCCGGTCGGCTCTCATGCCGCAGTCCCGTCAACTCCTGGATATCAGCCTTGCGGGATACCGCACGGGAGTGACCGATTTCCGGATGGTGGTGGAGGCTGAACAGATGTACCTCGAACAGGTACGCGGCTATTACGCCGCGCGTCTTTCGTACGAGGAGGCGGTGGCCGACCTTGAACATGAGGTGGGAACGCAGTTTTTCTTCACGGAACGCTGAGATTTGGAGACCCCTATGAATACATCCGCATATTTCGTCCGCGAGCTTCTCCTGGCAATCATGCTCGGAACTCTGATGCTTGCGCTCCCCGCCCACACCGGAAACAGGATATCCGGTGACGCGGGAGCCGACACGACGGCGGGACATGATTTTTACTACACCTGCCCGATGCACCCATCTGTCCATGAGGCGGCTCCGGGCGCATGTCCCGTCTGCGGCATGACGCTCGTGAAAAAGTTCCTGAACAGGCAAACTGCCGGAAGCCCCGTTCCTGCTGGCGTACTCAGGCTGGACGACGCACAGAGAGTGCTGGCCGGAGTCGGAACTTCGCCAGCGCAACGCAGGGCGCTGGTCCGGACGCTGACGCTCCCGGGAACGCTTTCGTATCAGGAAGCGCTCCACCACGGGGTGACAGCGCGGTTTGCGGGACGGATCGAATCCCTTTTCGTTACCTCCGCCGGAGCACACGTGAAACCGGGCGACCGGCTTTACTCCGTCTTCAGTCCGGACCTTCTGACGGCGCTGGAGGAGTATCGGACAGCGACAGCGGCGTCGCTCCGGAACGCGGATGCGCCGGATATCATCAGCGCTCCTTCGGCGGCGATCGCCGCCGAGGCAAAACGCAAACTGCTGTTCCTCGGGCTGAACGAGGAACAGATCTCCGAATTCATCGCCGATTCGGCGCGGTCGGTCATCACCGTGCGGTCGGAGTTCGGAGGAACAATGTTATCCATGAATGTGCGTCAACAGCAGTATGTTGCGGCGGGTGATCTGCTCTTCGATCTCGCCGGAACAGATCCGCTCTGGCTCGACATACGCGTTCCGGAGGAGGATGCACCGTTTGTCCGTACAGGCCAGAAAGTCGACGCGCGTGTCGAGGGGAACGCCTCACGTCCCCTGCGGGGATCGATCGATTTTATCAGCCGCCAGATCGACGCTGATTCGCGGACGCTTCTCTGCCGGGCGACGGTACCAAACGGCAAGGGTCTGTTCAGGGTGGGAGAATTCGCCGAGGTTGCGCTCTCTGTTCAGCTCCCTCCCGCCGTTGTGGTGCCTGTGACTGCGGTCGTGACGCGGGACGGATCGTCCTGCGTCTGGATTGAAGGCGGACGAAACGAATATGTTCCGCGCACGGTCAGCATTGGCGCTTCCGACGGGAAATCCGTCCAGATTATCGGCGGTGTGGCGGAGGGAGAGCGGGTCGTTGTCAGCGGCGGCTATCTGCTCGATTCCGAGAGCCGTCTTCGGTTTTCCGACACCCTTTCCGCCGGACACTGATCCGGAACTTCCGGAGACAACCGGCACAGGAGACGTATGATCGAAAAAATAATTGAATATTCGGCAAAGAATAAGCTGGTGATCGGCATCCTGTACGCGATTCTCATCGCCTGGGGGATCTGGTCGGTAAGAACGGTTCCTGTCGATGCAATTCCTGATCTGTCGGAAAACCAGGTCATCGTCTCGACAGCCTGGATGGGCCGTTCCCCCAGGGTTGTGGAGGATCAGGTCACCTATCCGCTCGTGATGAACCTCCAGGGTCTCCCGCGGGTCCGATCGGTCCGCGCGCAGTCGATGTTCGGGATGTCGTTCATTTACATTATCTTCGATGACGACGCGGATATTTATTGGGCGCGGAGCAGGGTGATGGAGCGGCTGAATGCGGCCGCGGCACAGATGCCTGCCGGCGTCGTACCGGTTCTCGGTCCGGATGGAACCGGAGTCGGGCATATCTTCTGGTATACCATTGAGGGAAAAGGCTACGACCTGGGAGAATTGAGGGCGGTGCAGGACTGGTACGTCCGGTATCAGTTGAATGCGGTCCCGGGGGTGGCGGAAGTAGCGAGCATCGGCGGATACGTGAAGCAATTCCAGGTCGATCTCGACCCTCTGAAGCTCGAGACGTACGGCGTCGATTACCGGACCGTCGTGGAAGCAATACGGAATTCCAACCGCGATGTCGGCGCCGGTGTGGTGGAATCGAACGGCGCACAGTCGTATGTGAGGGGGATCGGTTATCTGACGGATCCTGCGGCGATCGGAAGGATCGGCGTCGGCAGGAATCCCGACGGATCCCCGGTGACGGTCGCCCAGCTCGGAACGGTGCGCCTCGGCAACGATCTCCGGCTCGGGGCTCTCGAAAAAAACGGCGAGGGAGAGACGGTCGGAGGCATCGTGGTGATGCGGTACGGCGAAAATGCGAGCGATGTGATCCGGCGGGTCAAGGACCGGATCGCAGAAATCTCCCCGGGTCTTCCGGACGGCGTCGAAATCAAACCGGCATACGACCGGTCAGAACTGATCGGAAGGTCGATCGACACGCTCGAGCGGGCGCTCCTGGAGGAGGCGCTGGTCGTTTCGGCGGTGGTGATGCTCTTCATCATGCACGCCAGAAGCGCACTGCGGATTCTCCTCGAACTACCGGTCTCGGTTCTTCTGGCCTTCATTCTCATGAAACAGTTCGGTATCCCTTCCAACATCATGAGTCTGGGGGGAATTGCGATCGCGATCGGTGTTCTCGTCGACTCCTCCATCGTTCTGGTGGAAAACGCCCACCGGAATATCGCCCGTCTGCAGGCGGCCGGCGAACCGGTCGACTATGAGGCGGTTTCGATCCGTTCCGCCCAACAGGTCGGGCGCGCGATCTTTTTCTCCCTCATCATCATCGTGGTGTCGTTTTTGCCTGTATTTTTGCTTGAAGGTCAGGAGGGAAAACTCTTCCATCCCCTGGCATGGACAAAGACGTTTTCGCTTGCGGCCTCGGCGATCATTTCGATCACCCTGGTGCCAATGCTGATGACGTTCTTCATGCGCGGGAGACTCCGACCCGAATCGGTGAATCCCGTCTCCCGGTTTCTGATGAAACTGTATGAACCGATGCTCCGTGCCGCGCTGAGACACAGAATCGCGGTGCTGGCTCTTGGAGGCTGCATCTTCCTCGCCAGCATTCCCGTCCTCCTCCGCCTCGGCTCCGAATTCATGCCCCCTCTCGACGAGGGGAGCCTGCTCTTCATGCCAGTCACGCTTCCGGACGTCGGTATTGGCGAAGCGAAGCGCATCATGAGCGTGCAGGATAAAATCATTGCGGGCTGTCCGGAGGTGCGGGAGGTTCTGGGGAAAGTCGGAAGAGCCGAGACCGCAACCGACCCCGCGCCCCTCAGCATGATCGAAACGATCATCCTGCTGAAACCGAAATCGGAATGGCGGCCCGGCGTGACACGCGACGACATCATTGCCGCACTTGACAAACAGCTTCAGATTCCGGGCGTCCGGAACGGATGGACACAGCCGATCATCAACCGGATCAATATGCTGACGACTGGGATCCGGACCGATCTGGGCGTCAAAATATTCGGCCGGAATCTCGATACCCTCGATACGATTGCCTTCGAGGCTGAACGGTATCTGAAAACCATCCCAGGAGCGTCAGACGTCTATGCCGATCGCTCGGGCGGCGGAAGATTTCTTGACGTTTCCGCCAGGCCCGAAGTGCTTGGACGCTATGGGCTGACGCCCGCCGATGTCCTCGGCTTTCTGGAAACCGCCGTGGGTGGCGAAAACATCTCCACCGCCGTTCTCGGCAGGGAGCGCTTTCCGATCCGCGTCCGGTTTTCCCGGAGCGGCGACACCGGACCGGCACAGCTCGGCCGGCTCCTGGTGCCGGTTTTCCGCGCGGGCTCCTCCGCCGTTTCCCCGGCGGGAGCCGGAAGCGGCGGCATGAATATGACGGCCGGAGCTGAATCTCCCTCCCCACCGGGACCTCCGCACAGGGCGTATGTGCCTCTCTCGGTCCTGGCTGACATCAGGGAATCGCCCGGTCCCGCCATGATCGGAAGTGAAAACGGACTCCTGCGCACGGTGGTGGTTCTCAACGTCCGGGGAAGGGATCCCGGAGGATTCATCGGTGAGGCAAAAAAGCTTCTTGAAGGTAAACTGAAACTTCCGCCGGGATATTTCTTCTCCTGGAGCGGCCAGTTCGAAAACGCCGAGCGGGCGAAAACACGACTCCGGCTCGTCGTCCCGGCGGTCCTGGTTATCATACTGCTCCTCCTCTTTTTTACATTCCGCTCATGGCTGGAAGCGACGATGGTGATGCTCTCCGTTCCCTTCGCGCTCGTCGGCGGCGTTTTTCTGATCTCAGCGCTCGGCTACAATCTGAGCGTCGCTGTCTGGGTAGGATTTATTGCCCTGTACGGCGTTGCCGTGGAAACCGGGGTTGTCATGGTGATCTATCTCCATGAAGCGCTGGACCGGCATCTCGCATCGGGGACAGTGACGCATGCAGTGATCCTGGAAGCGACTGTGGAGGGAGCGGTTCTGCGGCTCCGGCCGAAAATGATGACGGTCGCGACGAATCTGATCGGACTTCTGCCGATTATGTGGAGCACGGGAACCGGCTCCGATCTGATGCGGCCGATCGCCGCCCCGATGATCGGCGGCATCGTGACTTCGGCACTGCACGTCCTGTTCATCACGCCGGTGATCTTCTCACTGATGAAGGAATCCGCGCTGAGGAAGGGAATTCTCACAACTTCTAACATCAGACATTAACAGGACTTGCGGCGAACATGAAAAGTTGCATTTCACAGACAAATTCAGTTTCTTGTACTCAACAGCTCAATTCACGTTCATATATCATAAAAGGATCCGATATGAAGCGCACTCTTCTGGTTGTCTCCGTTCTTCTTCTCGCCCTTATTCTCGCCGCTCCGTCGGCGAAGGCATCCGACAAGGAAAAAGCCGCAGCGGCGAAAACCTGCTGCACACAGGGACAGTCCGCATCCATGAAAGATGGCAAGGCCTGTGACGGCAAAACCTGTCCCATGCAGAGTGCCATGAAAGTCTCGGACAAGAGCGGCAAATCCGCAACGTGCCCGATGATGAAAACCGCATCGGCAAAAGCGGCATGCAAGGACGGCTCGAAATGTCCGATGAGCGCAAGCAAGACCTCTGCCAAGAAAACATCCGTGCAGAAAACAACCGACGCCAAAGGCACCAACTGACACGTCGGCATCGTGTGACAAGCCGTTCCGCCCGGAACGGCTTTTTTATTCACGCGGCGTAATGTCGGAAACAGTATCCCCGTATGCGCACAGTCTGCCCATCATGCGGCGCACCTGCCGGTGACGACGGGCTAAATTGCCCTTCGTGCGGTAAACCGCTCGATGCGGCGCCCTTATCCCCGGCCGGCAGGATCGACCTGCCGTCCGCCGCCCGTCAGGCCAGGAAACCGATGCCCAGACCGGTACGCCTGGCGTATATCGCGATTCTTGCCCTGATCACAGGCGTATTTCTTTATTATTTCAAGGAGAATCTCCCGGGCGGGAGCAATCCCGTCATCGCGGGCCAGCCCTCGGTTGCAATGGCGACGATGTACATGGGAAAAACTCTTCAACAGCAGTTCATCACCCCCCAGGTCCGCGCCGGTATCATCTCCTTCCCCCTCTCGGTCCTGCTGGAAAAAAAGATCATCTGCTTCGATTATGAAGGAGAGAAATCCAAAATCCCCGTCCTCGCGTTTATTTCTGCGGAAGGAAAGCTGGTGACCGCAATCCGGATGTGTGAGCCGTGCAATTCGAGCGAATTCAGGATCGAGGGTACGGAGATGGTCTGCGGACGGTGCGGCACACGCTGGAAGCTGAATAATCTCGAAGGGGTCGACGGAACATGCCAGAAATATCCCCCCGATCCGATCCCAAGCCGCCTCGTCGACGGGCAGGTCGAGATTGATGAAACGGTACTGAAAAACTGGAAGATGCGTATTTGACAACGAAAGGAAACTTCATGAAGAAAACCTGGCTCCTCCCCGCCATCCTGGCGCTCTGTGGTCTCTTCTGCGGCAAACCGCAGGGGGATGTCGCCGTAACCGTGGTCAAGACTCCCACCATAGTCTGCGGCAGTTGTGTAAAAACGATCGAAACGGCTGTGGCAAAACTGGATGGGATCGAATCGGTGAAGGGTGATCTGAAGACCAAAACCGTCGAGGTGAAATATCTCCCCGCCAAAACCACCGTGTCCGCCGTGGAGGAGGCGATCACGGGAGCGGGGTACAATGCCAACGACAAAAAACGCGATCCCAACGCATTCGAAAAACTGGACGCCTGCTGTAAAGTCGACGGTTGACCGACCTTCCGCACCTTCAGGAGGTGTGGCGTTCCGATCTGGCTTCTTCGACGCGGCGGATGATGGTGATGATGAATCCGACCACAAGGGTGATCGTCCCCATCCAGACCAGATTGATGAACGGCTTAATGCTCGCCTCGATGATGAGAGTTTCCTTCTGCGGCTTTTTCTGACCGCCTTCGTCCGGAATCCTGACCCCGATCGTTACTTTCGATTGTGACGGGTCCTCGCGGTTGGGCTGGACACGGTTGATCACGAACATGGTCCTGTCCCCCTCGATCGATGCCGGGATGAAATCGACCGACCCTCCTTCATTCTTCATCTTCAGCCGGAGAGGATACGTTTTACCCTCCTTCTCGATCTGCATGAGCACACCGATGGAAAATGCTCCGCCGGTCGCCATCTTCCCCTTTTCCACATCCGAAAAATCGTAATCGAGAAATGTCACTCTGAGGTGATTGACCTCCTTCGTTTCATTCTTGCTGAACGTCAGGAGATCCTCCTGATCGTTCTTCGGCGTTTCCACGGAGAGGGGTGAGACGTAAAAATCCTTCGTATAGAGGTTCAGAATGTCAGGATGCCGCATCGAACTGTTCTCCTGACTGTTATACCTGATCACGGGCGTGACGGTAAAATCGGATTCCCCGTGCCGCACATCGACCGTGAAACCGTACTGTTCCGCATCGATCTGCCGGTTGCCGACGTATGTCAGGGTATAGTCGTTGAAGACCTGCACCGGCCGTCCCTCCTCGAGGGAGACCGTCTGCTTGTCGTCGTACCGCGCGCTCGCGATGAACCCGAGGAAAAGGAGCGCGAATCCGATATGGGCGATCGCGCCCCCCGCGTACTTCGGATTGCCGGTGAAGATACGGTACCCGACGGCGAGATTGACGAACAGCGCGAACGCCGAGGCAAATGCCAGGATGATGATCGGAAGATCCCGGACGCCGAACAGGATGATGGCGCCCGTGAAGAGCACCGCAGTGAGCAGCGGATACCGCAATGAGGCAAAGAGCCTCCGTGCATCCGAGGCCTGCCACCAGAGAAGCTGTCCGATCCCGGCCAGCAGAGCGATGACAATGCCGAGGGGAAGCGTCGTTTTGACGTAATACGATGTTTCCACCGCGGCGGCTTTCCCTTTCAGAATGTTCGTGATGATCGGGGAAGACGTGCCGAGCGTGATGAAGATTGCCGCAAAGCAGATCGTGAACGCCCCGAGGAGGAGGGCGAATTCACGGGAATAGAGGTGATGTTCCACCGGCACCCTGGGCATTTCCCGCATCCGCACAAGAAGCAGGACGAGTCCGGCCAGGCCGAAGACGACGATCACCGCCAGAAGAAGCCAATAGGCCCACATGCCGGGACTCACGAACGAATGCACCGAGGTATCGCCCAGCACCCCGCTCCGCGTCAGAAAAGTGCTGTAGAGGACCATGATGTAGCAGAAAATGCTCATCAGGAAGTTCGTCCGCATGAAGACGCCGGACCGGAGCTGCGCCATCATGGTATGGATGGAGGCGACGCAGACCAGCCAGGGGATCAGCGACGAATTTTCAACCGGATCCCACCCCCAGTACCCGCCCCACCCCAGGGTCTCATACGCCCAGTACCCTCCGAGGATGATCCCGGTGCCGAGCACCGCCGAGCCGAAGACGGTCCAGGGTTTCGCGATCGTAATCCATCTCTGGTAGTCCCGTTTCCAGAGGCCGGCGACGGCGAAGGCATACGGGACGGCCATCGACGAAAATCCCGTGAACAGGATCTGCGGGTGAATGACCATCCAGTAATTCTGGAGGAGGGGATTCAGTCCCCTCCCTTCCACGGGAATCTGCGCCCAGACCTCGCGGGCCCGGTCGACCCAGACAAAGTTGGTGATCTCCGGCGGTATGGCGCCGGTATGGAGAAGATCGTTCGGGAACGAATCCCAGATCATCGTGAAGGGATTTTTCACGATCAGCATGAGCAGAAGGAAGGAGAGGATCCCCGACCAGACGGCCATGACGTGCGCTTCATAATCCCGTTTCGAGGTGTACTGAATCAGAATGATGCCGATGACGACGCTGTAGAGCGTCCAGAGCGAAAAACTCCCCTCCTGCCCGGCGTAGAACGTCGAGATCAGCAGGGGTGTCGGAAGCGTGGTCGAGCTGTAGCTCCAGACATACGTGTACTGGAACTGATGGGTAAGGATATAGGAAAGGAGCAGAGCGGCGAATCCGAGAACCAGGACGGCACAGATCTGATAGGCGGTACGGCCGATCTGGACGGCGGTTGCACGGGACTTCTGCGCGGCATAAAAATAGGAGCCGGTGCTGAGGAGAGCGGCGGAAAATGCAAGACGGACGAGCGTGCTTCCCATGCGCGGTTCCGGTCAGAGCGACTTTTTAACTGTTTCCGCGTCCGCCTCGTATTTCGACGGGCATTTGGTCAGAATGTCGGAGGCGTGGAAGCAGTCCCGCTCGTACCGGCCCTTGACCACAATCGCGTTCGCGATCTCGAAATTATTCGGCTTGACCCCGTCGAACACCACTTTCTCGGTGACGCCGTTGTCGTCCTTCATGAAAAAGGTAAACTGATTCAGCCCGGCGTCGTATGCGGAGGACTGGTCCTTTTGCCACTCCCCCTTCACCTGCACCTTCTTGCCGGTTTCGGCGGCGGTATGAAAATCGGTGTACTCCACATTCGTTTCTACGAACGAAATTGCGCCGAAGACGACGGCGGCAAGAATAACGACCGACCCGATGGCGATTTTGAGTTTCATGATGTCATCCCTGTTTCAAGTGATCTTCGATATGCTTCAGTGCCCTGTCCATCCGCAGAAGAAAGAGGAACACTCCCGTCCAGCAGAGCAGCGAGCCGGCAAGAACGATCAGGAGAGCATGATCTGCGAAGAATTCCGTCATGCCGCATCCGCACGGGCAAGGGAGAGAATTTCGGCCTTCATCGTTCTGATCCGGAGGCGGAGCATCCAGAAGTACAGAGCGGTGAAGCCGGCAAGCGAGGCCAGAAAGACCGTCAGCATCGTCGGGTTCATATGAATTTTTCCCTGGGAATTGACGATCGGTTCAGGATGGAGACTCGCCACGATGCGCGGAACGATGAATATGAAAAACGGCATCGTGACCCCGGCCAGGATGGCATAGACGGCACAGAGCATCGCCCGTTTTTCTTCCCCGTCGATCGCCGACCGGAGGGCAAAATAGGCGCCGTAGATGAGGAGGAGAATGGCGATCGATGTTTCGCGCGGGTCCCAGTTCCAGAACGAGCCCCAGTTGAATTTCGCCCAGAGCGAGCCGGTGACGGTTGCCAGAACGCAGAACAGAAGCCCCAGCCCCGCCGATGCGGCGGAAACAATGTCGTCATTCCCGTTCTTCCGGACGAGATACCGGATGGCCGAGATCATCGATATAATGAAGGCCACGACGGCAGTCCACGACATCGGGACATGGAAAAAGAGAATCCGAGCTTTGTCTTCAAGTCCGGGAATGACGGGGAATTCGTTCCAGTGCCGGGGGGATGGAACTATCGGAAATGCAAAGGCGGCGAGGATCACCCCCGCCAGCCAGAAGAAAAGAAGAAATTTCAAGAGCGTCATATCCATGGTTATGATGGAACCAGGATTCAGTACAACGGGGTAATATAGGAAATATCTCCTTCCGACGCAAAGGAAGTGTGATTGCTCTCTCCGTGTCAGTCCTTCCAGATAAATTCGAAAAGGAGGACGGAAGCGGTGAAAATCACCACGCTGTAGGAAATCAGCACCTGATATTCCCCCAGCGCGTCGAGGAATCGGGCACCGTCCGCCGCCATCTTGGTGGCATTGATCACCGAAAGAAGGAGCGGCAGGAGAAGCGGAAACGAGAGGACCGGATAGAGGGTCCCCTTGGTATTGGCCTTGGCGACGATTGCGGCAAGGATCGTGGAGGTTGCCGACAATCCGACCGTGCCGAGCGCCATGATCGTGATAAAGATGTCGTACGATCTGATCTGGTAGTTGGTGAGCAACAGAAGGTAGAGCGCAACGGTCAGCAGGTTGATGGCAAAGAGGAGAACCGTATTGAAGATAAATTTTCCGATGAAGATGGTGAGCGGCCGCGTCAGGAGCTGGAGGGTCGGGCCGGTGCCGCGCTCTTCCTCCGTGATGAAGGTCCGCGAAAGACCCGACATCGTCGAAAAGAAGATGATGATCCAGAGGACGCCCGAGAGGACCTCGGACGACGCGTTTTCGTTGCCGATCGCGAAGAGGATGATCGCCAGCGTCGTCACCACAAACATGAAGAGCGCGTTGAGGGCGTACCGGGTGCGGAGTTCGGACCGGAACTCCTTCCGCATGACCGCGAGGACGGGGCCGATGGAGCGGAACATGCCTACAGCCCCTCTTTCCCGCCGGCCGGATCGCCGAGCGTGATGACGGCGTCGCAGAGCGACAGCTCGTCCCGTTCGTTGGTTGCCAGGATGAGGATGCCCTGGCCCTTCTGCCGTTCGATCGCCCTGTGGACGAACGCCTTTCCTTCCTCGTCGAGGTTCGAGGTCGGCTCATCGAGGAGCAGGATGCGGGGCCGGTGAACCAGAGCGGCGGCATATTTCAGCCGCTGTTTCATGCCTGAGGAATAGGTGCGGAGAAGATCGCCGCCGCGGCCCGCAAGCCCGACGTCCGCGAGCGCTCCGTCGATCGTGGACTGTTCCGCCGGCAGCCCCCTGATTTCCTGAACCAGACGGATATTTTCCTCGCCGCTGAATTCGTCGTACAGCTGAAGATAGGGCGAGACGAATCCGAAGTACCGGTAATGATCGGAGGAGGGGATGGTTTTTCCATCGTCGTTGAGGACAACGCTCCCCCGGCTCGGGGTGAGGACGCCGGCGATGATTTTCATGAGCGTCGATTTCCCGGAGCCGTTTCTTCCGGTCAGCGTCAGCGATGTCCCCTCCTTGAGCGTAAAGCTGACGTCCCGGAAAATGTTTCTCCGGTTGAAGGTCTTGGCGATATGTGCGGCCGTCAGTTCAAGCATTCGTTCATCACTGCCGGATTGCGGCGAATTTACCGGTATATGTCGTGTTATCGACGGTGAGCGAATAAATGTAGATACCGCTCGACAGGAGCGCTCCGCTGTTGACGATCCCGTTCCAGCGGAGAGACGGCTCCAGCGGCTGAAAATTGACAACCGGGAGATCGCCGTCGTACACCTGATGATACGAGGAGGAGAATATCCTGAGATGCGCCGTCGGCTGAACCGGCGTGACCGGAAGACGGAACCAGACCGGAGAAGTACTGCTGATACGGTACGGATTCGGGAAGACCAGCGGTTCGGTCACGACGACCGGTACCGCCGTCCGCGCGTTCCAGTTCCCCGGATCCGGAACATACAGCTTCGCGTACAGATTGTTGGCGAGATGATCGGCGCCATCCACAGGGTCGCGGGAAAGCCCGTAGGTGAACGGAAGCATGATATCGAGGTAGGCGTTGCCGGTGTTGAGGTTGGTGACGATCACCGGCATCTGGGCGGCTCCCGCGCCGCATCCCGAGGAGTCGGAGGGCGAGGCAAGGAGGCAGAATGAGTAATAGACCGAGCCGAACGCCTCCGTCTGCGAGGCGGCTGAGGCGGAGGGCGGAAAATAAAGCGCCGAGTTGACCGCCACCGGGGCATAATTCAGACCGTCGCTGTAATATCTGCCTGTATCGGATCGGGGTCCGGTATTCAGGTTCCAGAAGGCATACTCAAGAAATGCCTCGCGGAAGGAACTCCCCCGCTCGGTCAGCGCCGCGTCGACGGCGGCGAGGGTCGACTGCTGTCGCATGAGTTCCCAGCTACGCCGCATCACCGATCGCGAAAACCGCTTCTCGATGAATTTTCCCCAGACCGCCCTGCTGTACTCTATGCTTCCGTTGAGGGCGGTGAATCGCGTTTCCGGGTGCGTGAACTGCGTCAAGAGCGACGGGTCGGGGTCGCTGACGTACTGATAATAATCATGCACCGACGGATAGACGACCGTTTCCATCCAGGTCGACGTGATCTCCATATAAAACTGATTGGCGGATCCCCAGAACCCGTAGGCGCCGAACTGGATCGCATGGTGAAATTCGTGCGCGGCCGTGACGTGCAGGCCGGGAAGACCGCGGGAGGATGAATAGACATACTGAAAGGTATTGTCGATCTCGATGAACGTCCGGTACCTGGGCGGTGAACCCGATCCGGGTATCTGAATCGGATCGGGGACGGTCTCCCCGTACAGCCCCTGGTCCAGGCTCAGGATATCGATGGGGTAGGTGCTGTCCGGACCGAGAGGGGGCGGATCATACCCGAGCTGGTCGATTTCGACGTGCCAGACATGATTGAAGATCGCACCGGCGGAATCGACGAACCGCCGGTACGTACCCGGAATCGGATTGTAATTGTCGTCGAGGAGCATCGGTGCATTGCTCCCCGTCGTATCATAATAGAAATGAAATCTGCCGATAACGGTATCCGCCTGCGCCTGTTGGGAAAAGAATACAGACTTCAGTTCGCGCCGCTCGGCAGGAGTAAGCGACGGCCAGAGATTGAGGAGCCGGACAGACTGCTGGAGACCGCACTTCCCCTCGGGTCTCCGCACCGCCGTCCGCGGGCCATTGAACGGCCGGTACGCCTCGATCAGACGTTTGACATCGTCGGCATGCGTCGCGGTCTGTCCAGAGGCGGCAGACCAGAGCCCCGCCGCGCAGACGATGATCAGCCAGGTCCGCATCACCGGCCTCCCCCCATCCGGACTACACGGATTTCACCCTGGGCCCGGTCGGTGATCACGAGCTGTTCCGTTCCTTCGTCGGCGGATCCGCCGATGAAAAATCCTCCAATCCCTTCGGTACTGAGAAGCTTCCCCGAAGGAATCAGGGCGCCGTCTTCCCGGACGGTGAACAGCTGGAGGATCCTGAGGAGATCGTTGTTGACGGCCAGCTCGGATCTGCGGCCGTGTCCGCCCGGAACAATCTGCAGATCAGACCGATGTTCGATGCTCATCTCCCCCTTCAACTGCGGTGCGACAGGCGTCATCGTCGAATCGTCTCTCCCGAGAAACAGATAGAGGGCGTTTTCGGGCGCCCGGACATTCAGGAGAATGTCCTGCCGGCCGTCGCCGTTAAAATCACCGCACCAGAGGCCGATCCGGGGAAACTCACGCGCCTCCAGCGATGCGAGATGCCGGACGCGGGTGAATTCCTCCCGGTCATTTCCCTCCGCCGTCAGCAGATCGACGCGGTGCTGTGCCGAACTGTAGGAAGCAAACACAATGTCGGGATACGAATCCCGATTGAAGTCGGCCATTGCGGCGGCAACGAGCGGATCGTGGCTTAGCGTCCGGTAGGTGCGTTCGACGAACCGTGCCGGGGAGATCTGCTCATATTCGACAAGCTGTCCGGCCATACTGCCGCGGGGATATTCCATCGCGAACAGGTGAAGGAGCGATGTGGCTGTGTCGGAGCGGGCGAACAGGATGTCCGGAATACCCTGCGTCGGCAGGGTCATAACCCGGTGCGCGTCCGTAAACGGATTGATCGCAATGACGGCGAGGCTTTCCGCCGTTGCCGATGTGCCGACCAGAAGGGCGGCGGAATCGGCTGTCGACGCAACGAATCGGAGAGTGCTGACGCTGAAATCCGATTCA
This sequence comes from Bacteroidota bacterium, assembly GCA_035524335.1. GTDB lineage: Bacteria > Bacteroidota > Ignavibacteria > UBA10030 > SZUA-254 > DATKPE01. Next base: position 48,970 of record DATKPE010000056.1, on the reverse strand, counting down.
AAGGAGACGGGACCGCTGAACGCATGCCCGGTGGGGGCGGTATACACGCCGATGGTGCGGGAGAAGGCGTTCGGCACAAGAAGTTCATTCCTGTCGTCACCATTGATGTCTGCGAGGAGCGGGGCTCCGGGCGCCAGACCGGACGCATAAAATTCTTCCTCCGCACTGACCGATTCGCGGGAATTCGACAGCCGTCTGACCGAACCGTGCGCCGTATCGAGCACCGCCGCCGCCGGTGCGTGCGTCCGGCCGTCGGAAAAAAGGAGAAATTCCGCCGGCGACTTCCCTGCGGCAAATTCATTTTCGCCGGCAATCCCTCCGTGTCCGTCATTGAGGATCACGTCAAGGGCGCGGGTGGTGAGAACGGTTAGATCGGGATGGCCGTCGTTATTCAGGTCGGCCGACCGGAATCCGAGCAGATCGCCCTCGAATTCTTTGGTGAGTGACGTCTGGAAGTTCCCTTCTGCCGACCCTGCGAAGACCCTCACGCTGTGCTGATCCGGATAGAGGGCGATGATATCGTCGAGGGGGCCGGCGGTGAAACGGCCGGTTTCGAGAGCCGCCGGTTCGCTCTCCCCTTTTATCCGGACGGGGTTTCCGTATTTCATCTTTCCAAATCCGATGAACACCATGATATCGTTCGTGAGCCAGTCGGTGCCGATGATATCGGGGATGCGGTCATTGTTGAGGTCGGTAACGGTCAGAACGCCGAAGGAATATTCGGTCAGGATCGGGGGAAGCTTCCTGAAGGAACCTCCCGCCCCGCCGAGCAGAACGGTGATGCCGAGGTGTTTTTTGCCGTAGAGCAGAATGTCGGGCATGCCGTCCGCGTTCAGATCGGCGATGAGGAGATGATCGACGGTGGCGTCAAGCGGCTCGTGGAAGAGGCGCAGGTATCCCGTACGTGGACGGGAGCGGAGGAGCCGGACGGCGGGCGGGACCGATGTAAGAACGACGATATCAGAGCGTTTTTGGCCGCGGAAGCGGATGGGCGCCGCCTCGGCGACTTCCCCCTCGACGGGGATTTCGGTGGTCCGGAATCCGGAGGAATCGCGGAATTTCAGATCGATCCGGTCGGCATAAATCACCCCGATCGCGTTGTTCCCGTCGCCGGAAAAATCGGCGGCGATAAGATGGCGGGGATGCTGTCCTGTCCTGAACGTCGATACCTGGCCGAAGGAGGTGAAGAATCTCTGGGCCATGGCGAGGCGGGAATCCCCCACCTGCATCAGAAGAATGAGGATCAGGAGCCGTGCCGGCGAGGAACGATACGCGATCATCATTGTCGATGTGTCCCGGCGTACACTCCCGTCAACCCGACTTCCGCCGCCGGTCGAGACGGAGACGTCTGCGGTCCATCGCCTCGCGATACCGGCGTTTTTCGACCGTCGTCCGGGGCAGGATCGGGTCGATGTGGACCGGAATCATATGGTCGTCGACTGCGACGAAGGTGAGATAGGCGGTATTCGCGGTCCGGCTGTCGCCGGTCAGCTGGTTTTCGGCGCGGACGATCACGCCGACTTCCATCGATGTGCCGAACACCCTGTTGACGGAGGCGCAGAGGGTCACCACCTCGCCGAGCTTGATCGGCTGGTGAAAGACAAGATCGTCGACGCCGGCGGTAACGCAGATCCGGTTGGAATGACGCTGTGCGGAAATGGCGGCGGCGATGTCCATCCACTCCATGAGCCGTCCGCCGAGGAGATTGCCAAGCTGATTGGTATCGTTCGGCAGGACCAGCTGGGTCATTTCCACCTGGGACTGGGAGACGGATCGGTGCGGGGGTGCGCGATGCGGCTTTTTCATGCAGGTCCTTGTCTGGGCCCTGCCGTCCCGGAAGCGGGAAGGCAGGTGTTACATCCGGGCTCCGCCGTTATCGATCAGCTTCTGGAGCGATTCGGCGTCGGCTTTGAACCGGCTTGCCGGATATTTTTCCAGAAATTTGTCGATATCCGGTTTTGCATCCTTGTACTTTTTGCGCGCCACCAGGGCCCGGACTTTTCCGAGAAGGGCCGGTTCGGCGTACTGCGTATCGTGATACTTTTCCACCACGGAGGTATAGTACATCACGGCCGCCTGGTAGGATCCCATTTTCATGTAGAGCTCGGCTGAATCAAACAGTTTCTTTGCAAGACGGCCGTTCAGCTCGTTGATCTTGTCCTCGGCCTCCTGAACATGTTCATTCTTCGGGTAATATTCGATGAAGGACTGGAATTCGTCGATCGCCCTGGAAGTATAGGACTGATCGAGCTGGGACTTCGGCGCCAGGTTGTAATAGCAGAGCGCGATGTAATACTGTGCCGAGGGCACCAGGGGGCTTGCCGGCATGTTCCTCTTCAACTGCTGAAATTCCTCCGCCGCGAGGAGAAATTCGTCCAGGTGAAAATGTGACTGGCCGAGATAATACTGCGCCTGATCCGCAATCGTGCTTCCTGGGAACTGGAGCCGGATGACATCGAATTCGGCGATGGCCTCCAGATAATTCCGCTCATCGTACAGTTTTTTGCCGTTGGCAAACCGCTGTTCGGCGTTCAGAAGTTTCTGCGGCTGGGAACCGCCGCACGACGCAAGAAGTGCCGCGACGACAACGAGCGCGGCGATGCGGAGAAAATCGGGTATGTGTCGGTATGAACTCATTCGTGTGTCAGCTTCGTACATGAAACAGCAGGTAGACCGCCAGTCCGGTCGCGCCGATGATGAAGAAGGGTTCCAGCATCCTGTCCAGCATCGAATCGCGCCGGTAGGCGCTTTGGGTGCATCTGATCCGGGGATTCTCAAGCGAACCGAGATGTGCGCCGTCAACGGTATCGGTGAGCGTTCTCGAGAACCTCCGTTCAGCGAGAAGTTCATGCGACGGGATGCCGAGGATCTGGGATCTGATATCCGCACTGATCGCGCGGCAGACCCTGTTCCGCACCGGCCCGGCCGCCGGAAGTTCATCGCTGTAGGTCACCCCAAGCGAAACAACGTGGAAGGTGCATTCGAGGTACGGCCCGTGCACCGAGTCCGGCCGGGTATAAACAGGCCGGCGGTCCGGCCTGATGCCCCGCATGATCTCATCCGCAATGAACCACTGGTCGGTTTCGGCGTCAACAATCAGAACGACAGGAAGGGTATCCGGCAACGCATGCGCACCGATCTCCCCTGCGGCTTCCCGGAGAAGGCCTGAGAAGAGATCGAGGTTGGATGCAGGTTCGCTTCCTGCGGAGCCGGTCTGAGCGTTACCGAGGCCGGCAGTCAGCAGGAGAACCAGCAAACCGGCGGCTGACCGGGAATATATCCTATGCGTATATTCCTCGTATTTTCAGGGTCTTGGCAACCTTGTCGATTGCGAGAATGTACGCCCCTATCCGCAGCGTGACGTTATACTGCTTGGCGGAGGCGTACACCGCATCAAATGAGGTCCGCATCATTCTTTCCAGCCGGCGGTTGACCCTGTCGAGAGTCCAGAAATAGCCGGCCCGGTCCTGCGCCCACTCGAAGTAGGAAACGGTGACGCCTCCCGCGTTGGCAAGGATGTCGGGAATGACGAGAATACCCTTGTCCTGCAGAATCGGATCGGCATCCGCATGGGTCGGCCCGTTGGCTCCTTCACAGATGATCTTCGCCCGGATTTTTCTGGCGTTCTTAGCGGTGATCTGTTGTTCGCGGGCGGCGGGCACCAGGACATCGCACGGAAGCTCGAGGAGCTCCTCCTGCGTGATTTTGTCGCCCCCCTTGAATCCTTTCAACGATTTGTGCTTCGCGGCGTATTCGAGCGCCTGCGGAATATTGATACCCTTTTTGTTGTAATAGCCGCCGGTGACATCGGAGATGCCGGTGACCGTGCATCCGTGTTCGCTGAGCAGTTGGGCGGAGACGGAACCGACGTTGCCGAAACCCTGGACGACGACGGTGGATCCCTTGACGGGTATTTTTTTCTTTTCCATAGCGGCGAGCGTGACGATCATGCATCCCCGGCCCGTGGCTTCCCGGCGTCCGAGAGAACCGCCGATGATGAGCGGTTTGCCGGTGACGACGGCCGTCTCGGTCCTGCGCATGTGCATGCTGTAGGTGTCCATGATCCAGGCCATCACCTGTTCGTTCGTGTTCATGTCGGGCGCAGGAATATCGCGGTCCGGTCCGAAAACGTCCATCATATTGGACGTATACCGCCGGGTGATCTTTTCCAGTTCAACCGGGGTCAGCTTCGTGACGTCGCATTTCACCGCTCCCTTTGCGCCGCCGAACGGAATGTTCATCACGGCGCATTTCCAGGTCATCCACGCGGCAAGCGCCTTGACCTCGTCGATCGTGACGTCGGGGGCGTAGCGTATTCCCCCCTTGGAAGGTCCGAGAATGTCGTTGTGAATCACCCGGTAGCCTTCAAATATTTCGACGCGTCCGTCGTCCATGCCGATCGGGACCGAGACCACGACCTGCTTGACGGGCGTCTTCAGATACGAATAGACGCCATCCTCGAGCTCCAGGATTTCCGCGGCGATGTCAAACCGCCGCATCATGGATTCAAACGGATTCTCCTTGTCGGTGATGGGAGTTGGTTCCACATACGGTTGTGACTGCTGGGAGTCGTTCTGTCGTTCCACGGGTGCGTCTCCGGAATGATGTGATGATCGCTGGTGCGTTTCTACCGCCCCAGGGCAATTTGGTGTAACCGCGCAATGCGTTCTTCAAGCGGAGGATGTGTCGAAAACAACTTCATAAGACCTCCCGCCCGAAGGGGATTCACGATGAAGAGATGGGCGGACGCCGGCGAGGCGCTTTCGAGAGGCTTCTGCCCGGCCTGACGCTCGAGCTTTTCGAGCGCGCTGGCCAGCGACAGCGGCCGGCCGGTGATCTGCGCCCCTCCCGCATCGGCCTCATACTCGCGGGATCGGGAAATTGCGAGCTGCATCAGAAGCGCCGCGATCGGAGCGACAATGAGCATCAGAAGCTCGGCGAATCCGTTCGAACCGCGACGGTTCCTGTCTCCGCCCCCCATCATCAGGGACCAGCCGGCCATTCTGGCGATGAAGGTGATCGTCCCGACCATCGTCGCGACAATCGTGCCGGTCAGAATGTCCCGGTGCCGGATGTGAGCGAATTCGTGCGCAAGGACTCCCTCGAGCTCGTCGTCCGACAGAATGTTCAGGATCCCGTCCGTCGCCGCGACGGCGGCGTGCTCGGGATTTCTCCCGGTCGCAAATGCATTCGGGGAATCGGACGCGATCAGATAGACACGCGGCATCGGGAGCTGAGCCTCGCTTGCGACCCGCGCCACAAGCCCCGTCAGACGCGGCTGTTCCGCTTCGGTGACTTCCCTGGCCCGGTACATCATCAGAACGATCCTGTCCGAAAACCAGTACGATCCAAAATTCATCATCAGCGAGAAGAGGAAGGCCAGTACCAGCCCCTGTTCACCGCCGATAAATGCTCCGACGGCCAGGAGGAGGCACATCATAAAGGTCATCAGGACGACTGTCTTGAGGCTATTCATCGGTTCATGATGTGAAATTATGCATATTTTCGCACCAAATGTACAGATTTATCGACTCATTTCCAAAGAGACGTTTTGGTACGAATTCCCCTTCCGTATCCGGCTATCCTTTCGACGAACGAAGGAGCGATCGAAGTACATACGGCAGAATGCCGTCGTTCCGGTAGTATTCCACTTCCATCGGCGTGTCGATCCGGCAGACAACCGTAAACTCTTTTCTCCGGCCATCCGCACCGGTAGCGGCAACAGTCAGCGCCGCCTTCGGCGCAAGACTGCCGGATACCCCAGTGATATCGAATGTTTCGAAACCGGTGAGTCCGAGCGTCGACCGGTTCTCCCCTTCCCTGAACTGAAGGGGCAGAATGCCCATACCGACGAGATTGCTCCGGTGAATCCGCTCGAAACTTTCCGCGATGACGGCTCTGACGCCAAGGAGGCGCGGACCCTTTGCGGCCCAGTCGCGCGAAGAGCCCGACCCGTACTCCTTGCCGGCCAGAATGATCAGCGGTGTGCCCGACGCCGCGTACAGCACCGAGGCATCGAAGATCGTCATCGGCTCAGGAGACGAAGGATGGACAGTCCACCCTCCCTCGGTGCCCGGCGCAAGCTGGTTTCTCAGGCGGATGTTGGCGAAGGTGCCGCGCATCATGACCTCGTGATTCCCCCTCCGTGCGCCGTAGGAATTAAAGTCCGCGGGTGAAACCCCGTGGTCGATGAGATAGCGTCCTGCGGGACTGCCGGCAGGAATCGATCCGGCAGGCGAGATGTGATCGGTGGTCACCGAGTCGCCGAGAACGGCAAGGACCCGCGCACCGCGAAGATCGGCCGGAGGGGTGGCGTTCAGCCGCATGCCGTTGAAGTACGGAGCGGCTTTGATGTAGGTCGATCCGGTATCCCACTTATACGCATTTCCGGACGGCACAGGAAGTCCGCTCCATTCGTCACTGCCGCGGAACACATTGCCGTATTCCTGTGCAAACATCTCCGGCTTCAGGCCGCGGCGCATTGCATCCGCGATCTCCTCGGACGAAGGCCAGATATCCCGAAGGAAGACCTTCTTCCCTCCCGGGCCCGTTCCCAGCGGGTCGTTTTCGAAATCGATATCCATCGTCCCGGCGATCGCGTACGCGACGACGAGCGGAGGCGATGCGAGGTAATTCGCACGGACCTGACTGTTGATGCGTCCCTCGAAATTACGGTTGCCGGAGAGAACCGCCGCCACCACAAGATCGTTCTCCTGAATTGCGGCCGAAACCGGCTGGGGAAGCGGTCCGCTGTTGCCGATGCAGGTCGTACAGCCGTAGCCGACGAGATGGAAACCGAGCTCTTCGAGCGGTTTGAGAAGACCGGCTTCGCGCAGGTAAGCGGTAACCACTTTGGAACCCGGCGCCAGGCTGGTCTTCACCCACGGCTGTCGGTGGAGACCCCGGGCGGCGGCGTTCCGCGCGAGAAGACCCGCCGCTATCAGAACCGAGGGATTCGACGTGTTCGTACAGCTGGTGATCGCCGCCAGGACGACCGCACCATGTCCAAGCGTTACGTCTCCCTGCAATCCCTTCACCGGAACGGTCTTTGCAAGGGGGTCTGTTCCGGAAGCGACCGCACCCGACAGCCACCGTTCAACGGCGGCCGGATCGAGCTTTTTCCCTTTGCTCTCGAGAAGATCGACGAGGGCGCGCCGGTATGCCGGGCGTGATTGCTTCAGCGCTATGCGATCCTGCGGGCGGCGCGGGCCTGCAATGCTTGCTTCCACCGTTGCGAGATCGAGTTCGATGTACTCGGTAAACTGCGGATCAGGGGTCGCATCGGTGCGAAACAGCCCCTGCGCTTTGCAGTATGCCTCCGCAAGATCGACAACCGGCTCGCTCCGCCGGGTGAACCGGAGGTAGGCAAGCGTCTCCGCATCGACCGGGAAAAATCCCATGGTCGCACCATATTCGGGAGCCATATTCGCAATGGTCGCCCTGTCGGCAAGCGAAAGGGAGGATATTCCCGCGCCGTAAAATTCCACAAATTTTCCGACAACGCCATGTTTGCGGAGAAGCTGGGTGATGGTCAGGACGAGGTCCGTCGCCGTAACGCCTGCACGCAGGCTCCCGGCGAGCCGGAACCCGACCACGGGGGGCAGGAGCATCGATATCGGCTGGCCGAGCATCGCCGCTTCCGCTTCAATACCGCCGACGCCCCATCCGAGAACGCCGAGACCGTTGATCATGGTCGTATGCGAATCGGTACCGACAAGCGTATCGGGGTATGCCACGCGGTTCTGTTCTTCCCCCGCGGCGAACACCACCGTCGCGAAGTATTCCAGATTGACCTGATGCACGATCCCGGTGTCGGGGGGAACCACGCGGAAATTGCGGAACGCCTGCTGTGTCCACCGCAGAAACGTATACCGTTCATTGTTGCGAGCGAATTCATTCTTCGCGTTCTGCTGAAACGCCCGGTCGGAACCGAACTCATCAACCTGGACGGAATGATCGATCACGAGATCGACCGGCAGAAGCGGATTGATCCTTCCGGGGTCGCCGCCCATGCGTCCCATGGCGTCGCGCATGACCGCCAGATCGACCGCGCAGGGCACACCGGTGAAATCCTGCAGGAGAACACGGGCCGGCATGAACGAGATTTCCCGCTCGGTCCGTGCCGCCGGATTCCAGCGAAGGAGCGCCTCGATGTCATCCCGCCGGACATTGACGCCGTCCTCATGCCGGAGGAGATTTTCAAGGAGAATGCGGAGGGAAAAGGGAAGGCGGGAGAGTTCCGCCTGGCCCGGAAGTTTCCCGAGCGCATAATAACTGTACGGCACCCCCTTCACGTTCATCGTATCCTGTACGGAGTAACTGTCACGGCTTTTCATGAATTCTGCTGTGCCTTTCAATCTTTAGGTGAAGCAATGATGATGTCCCGCATCGGCTACTCTCCCGTGCCGATGCGGCTGAATCGTTCAAGAAATTCGCGTTCCCGCGGCGTGACGCTTGCCGGCCCTTCCTTCCCGATTTTGGCCTGAATCCGGTCAAGTTCCTCCCTGTTCACGGCATGCAGACTTGTGCGGTCGATCGACATCCACCGGGTTAGCTCCTCATTGCTGGGCGCCGCCGGTTTTTCGCGCCGGGGTGCGGCCAGATCAGCAGGCCGTGCACGAGCCAGCAGAAGGTAGAGATAACCGCCGAGAAATCCGCCGAGATGGGCATAGTGGGCAATGCCGCTCTCCCCCAGCCCGATCCCGCCGAAGAGGGAAATCAGCGTCATCCCGAGGATCAGCCAGCGCGCCTGCACCGGCAGAATCCCCCAGATATAGATCGGTTCGGTCGGCCAGAAATATGCAAATCCGAGCATGACGCCGTATACCGCCCCTGACGCGCCGATGATCGGCGTCTCGGGAAGAAAAAAGCAGGAAAGTATGCCGCCGGAGATTCCGCTGATAAAATACAGAAGCAGAAAGCGCCGCTCGCCGAGGACCAGCTCAAGACGCGGTCCGAAAAAAAAGAGTGCGAGCATGTTGAAGAAAATGTGGCTGATGTTGGCGTGGAGGAACATATACGTGACGATGGTCCAGGGACGCGCCAGAAGTAGGACGGGAACAAAGAGAAAGTGGTCAACAAGGGCCGGCGAGGCGAGGGAAAGAATGAACACGACGATATTGACGCTGATGAGACGGAACACCCACGGGGTCATGGTCACCGGAGGATCGTGATGAGAGAAACCGGACGCGGCGAGGCGGCCGGAACGAGCATCGTTGATTGTGTGAACGTCATCGGCCGGTCAGCTCATCGCCAGCATCCGGTCGATCGGCGCGCGGGCCCGTCGGATCAGGCCGGGATCCAGCGTCACCTCTGGGGAGCATTCCATCATGCACGCGTACAGTTTTTCCATCGTGTTGAGTTTCATGTACGGGCAGATATTGCACGCACAGCTCTCTTCCGGAGGCGCCGGCAGAAACAGTTTATCGGGACACGCCTTCTGCATCTGATGGATGATGCCAACCTCGGTGGCAACGATGTATTCGCGCGATCGATCCTCCTGAACGAACTTCAGGAGGCCGCTCGTCGAACCGACGAACGCCGCCGCCGCAAGCACATTCTCCTCGCACTCCGGATGGGCGATGATGACCGCCGCGGGATGTTCGGAACGGAGGTGAAGCAGTTTCCGCTCGCTGAACGTCTCATGCACAATACAGGTCCCCTGCCAGAGCACAAGGGGACGGCCTGTCAGGCGCACCAGGTATTTACCGAGATTCCGGTCGGGAGCAAAGACGATCGGCGTGGAGGAGGGAATCTGCTGTATGATCCGTGCTGCGTTGCTCGATGTACAGATGATGTCGCTGAGCGCTTTCACTTCGGCCGAACAGTTGATGTAGCTGATAACGGTATGTCCGGGATGCGCGGCGATGAACTGCGCAAACTCAGGGGCAGGACACCCTTCGGCCAGCGAACACCCCGCATGAAGGTCGGGCATGAGCACTGTTTTGCCCGGATTCAGGATTTTCGCCGTTTCCGCCATAAAATGGACGCCGGCGAAGACGATGACGTCCGCTTCGGTCTTTGCAGCCTGGCGCGATAATTCAAGACTGTCGCCCACAAAATCGGCCAGATCCTGAATTTCCGACTCCTGATAATAATGAGCCAGGATGACTGCATTCAGTTCGCGTTTTCGACGGAGAATCGCTTCCCTGGGGTGGTCTGGCAGTGTAATCTCCCCGGCCCCGATCTGCTCGTCCTGCATAATATTGAAAAGATAACGAAACTTGCCTCAAGAATCAATTATGCCGCCGATTCTTCCCTTCCAGCATTTCCTTCGCGTGCCGGCAGACGTCGTCGACTCCTATTGCCCCCACATCCCCGCCCGCGCCGCAGAGACAGCGATGCCGTTCCCCCGGAGGCATCCATTGGAGCGCATCGGTCGGTCCGAACAGCGCCAGCAGTCGCGTCCGGACCGCCCCGGCAATGTGCATGATGCCGGTGTCGTTGGAGATGAAAAGATCTGTCCGGTCGATGACCGCCGCCACCGACCTGAGCGGCTGTCGGTCCAGAAGCAGATACCCGCACCGGAGAAGAGGAAGCAGACGGTCGCGCACATCCACATCCTGCGGACCTGAGGTGATCACGATGCCCGCATTGAATTGACGCGCGCATCTGTTGACCACCTCCGCGAAATTCTCACCGGGCCAGCGATTTTCGCCTTTGCCCGCTCCCGGATGGATCCCGATCAGAATCGGGTGGCGTGAGCGGAGTTCGCGCAGACGGAAATCCGCGTCCTCCCCTTCTTCCGCCGTCAATCCGATGCAGGTGGTCAGCTCGGCAGTGGGAAGCGCGAGTGGTTTGCCGATATCCAGATTTCGCAGAACCTGATGGCGGTGCGGATCGGTCCGCCAGTCGAGGTCGATCGGATGTGAAAAGCAGACCTTCGTGGATGCCGGTATGCCGTCGATCGATCCCGGGCCGATACGGACCGCCGCTCCCGCGAGCACCGCGATCAGTCCGCTCGTCACGGAAACCGACACCGTGGAGGGCACAATGACGAGATCATATTCAGCCCGCCGGAGTCGCCGGAAAAAGGCGGCCATGGCGGCATACCTACCCCGCGGGAACAGGAGCACCTCGTCGAGATAGGGATGATGGAGCATGATATCCCTGTTGACCCTGCCCGCGACGAGGGAGATCCGGGCGTCCGGATACCTCTGCCGGAGTGCCCGGAGAAGCGGGACGATGCAGAGCATGTCGCCAAGCTGGTCATGCTGGCGGATGAGGAGGATGTTGCGGAAGGAGATTCCGCCGGGCTGAGGCGCAGGGGCGGTCTCACGAATGAACAGCCGCAGGAAGCCGAGGAAGAGCCGCTTCCCTGCAGATTCGATCCGATCACCGGCGTTCTGGTTCATTCCCTTCCCGCGTGGTGTGTGCGGCGCCATTCAGGCGGCCGGAGGCGGAGGTTTCGGGGTCAGATCTTCGAAGTCCGCATCCTGGATATGATCGAATGAATCGCCGTTTTTTCGCAAGGGTCGCTCCGGCGGCCGGGGTTTTCCGCCGAACGCGAGCCGGATGATCCTGAGCAGAAGGAGAATGAGGAGAAACCAGAGAAGAAATCTGAGCATCCGGTCTGTCTCCTAGGGATGCGACGCGGGATTGTAGTATTCGACGGGAGCCTTTGCAGGCCTGAATATTTCCTTGAGAAGATCGTTGAAATCGTCGGGATTGTGGACAAAGTCGATCTGCGTCGCATTCACGATCAGGAGGGGTGCCGATTTGTATCGGAAAAAAAAGTAATTGTAGGCTTCATTCAGATCGCGGATATATTCCTCGTGCATGTTCCGTTCGAATTCCCGGCCGCGCAGGCGGATATTCGCCATGAGGCGCTGTACACTGCTCTGGATGTAGACCACGAGATCGGGGGTCGGGACGGTATGCTCGATTGCCGACATCACGGTTTCGTAGAGCTTGAGCTCATCGTCCTCCAGATTCAGGTACGCGAAGATTTTATCCTTTTCAAAGATATAATCGGTGATGAGAAACCGGTGGAAGAGATCGGCCTGAATCAGCTCCTGCTGTTGCTTGAACCGGCTGAGGAGGAAGAAGAGCTGGGTCTGAAATGCAAAGCGCTGGGGATCCTCGTAGAATTTCGGAAGGAAGGGATTCTCCTCGAATTTTTCCACGACCAGCTTCGCCGAGAGCACCTCGGAGAGTTTGTTCGCGAGGCTGGTTTTGCCGGCACCGATGACGCCTTCGATGGCGATATGGCGGATCTCGGAGCGGTCGATGAGTTCCTGAAGCGATGAGGGCACGGGGTAACGCCAGAACTAGTGAATAAGGGATAACTGATGTTTGGTCCTCACAACAACCGATTGTACCGGACACTGCTCCAGGAGCGCCTGGATCGTTTCATTTTTCACCGGATGGACGGCATCCGGTGCTATTTCCGCAAGCGGGACCAGCACAAACCGCCGATGCGCCATTTCCGGATGCGGAATGGTCACCATGCTGTTCCTGTAGATCATGCCCTCGTAGAGAAGGATATCGAGATCGATTTCACGGTCCTTATTGTGGGAATCCCGCCGCCGGCCGAGTTCATCCTCGATTTCCTTCAACTGTTCGAGCAGTTCCGAGGGATCGAGCGCGGTCTCTCCCGCCACCGCCATGTTGAGAAACATGTTGGGTGAAGAGAATCCGACCGGTTCGGTTTCGTAGACGGACGACACGGTGACGATGTCGCAGACATCCTCCAGACGTTCAAGCGCTTTCGACAGGTTCTGCAGCCGGTCTCCCAGATTTGACCCTATGCCGATGTACACGCGATTCATGGCTCATTCCTGCTGTTGGGTGACCTCAACCTCCACAAAATCGACCACTCCTTTTACAGGCGGATGGGGTTTGCGGACCGTGACCCTGACCGATCTGATGATCGGAAAGGTCTGAAGGATGCCGCCGGCGATGGTATGTGCAAGCGCTTCCAGAAGGTAGAATTTTTTTGATGTGACGATTCGTTGTATGAGCGCGTACACCGCTTCGTAATTGACTGTCTGCCGCAAGTCGTCGCTCCCCTTCGCGAGGGAAAGGTCGGCCAGGAGTTCGAGATCGATTTCAAATTTACCGCCGAGGTTCTGCTCATCCGATGCAACACCGTGATAGGCATAAAAAGACGCGTTGGAGATGCGGATAACGTCGGTCGGCATGGAAATTCTGTTAAATATACCTGTTCAGACCGCCAGAGTCAAGGAGAATCCGGGTTCCGGACCATCCCTCAGTCGGGAGAAAACATGCTGTTAAACCGATTTTTGCTGTACTTTCGCCCACGTGTCCCGCAGTTGAACGGTCCTGTTGAAGACAAGCCGTTCCGGGGTGGAATCCCGGTCGGTGCAGAAATAGCCGACCCGTTCGAACTGAAACCGGTCGAGCGGCTTCGCCCCCGCCAGCGCCAGTTCCGCCTTGCAGGAGGAGAGAATTTCAAGCGATGCGGGATTCAGAAATTTCCGCCATTCCTCTCCGTCGGGCTCTTCCACGGTAAACAGCCTGTCGTAAAGCCGCACTTCGGCCTCCACCGCATGCGCCGCAGAGACCCAGTGTATCGTCCCTTTCACCTTCCGCTGGGCATGTGCCCCTCCGCTCCGGGTTTCGGGATCGTACGTGCAGTGCACTTCGGTCACATTCCCGGTGGCGGGATCCTTCACAAACGATGTGCAGGTGACGATGTAGGCGTACCGGAGTCTGACTTCGGTCCCGGGCGCGAGCCGGAAATATTTCGGCGGCGGATCTTCCCGGAAATCATCCCGGTCGATGTACAACGTCCGCGAAAACATGATTTTACGGCTCCCCATCGAGGAATCTTCGGGGTTGTTCTGGGCATCCAGCTCTTCCACCGCGCCGTCGGGATAATTGTCGATGACGAGACGGATCGGCCGGAGGACCGCCATGAGACGGACTGCCCGCCGGTTGAGATCGTCACGGATGCTGTATTCGAGAAGGGAGACATCGATGGTATTGTCGCGCCGGGCGACCCCGACCTTGTCGGCGAACAGCCGGATTGCCTCCGGTGTGTACCCGCGACGGCGAAGACCGGAGATGGTCGGCATCCGCGGGTCGTCCCACCCGCGGACATGCCCCTCCTGCACCAGCTGGAGCAGCTTGCGCTTGCTCATGACGGTGTACGACAGGTTCAGCCGCGCGAATTCGATCTGCTGGGGTCTGTAGACGCCAAGTTCGATCAGAAACCAGTCGTAGAGCGGACGGTGATCTTCAAATTCAAGCGTACAGATCGAATGGGTGATGCGTTCGATGGAGTCGCAGAGACCGTGCGCCCAGTCGTACATCGGATAAATGCACCAGCGGTCTCCCGTCCGGTGATGGGTTGCCCGGAGGATGCGGTACATGACCGGATCCCGGAGATTCAGATTGGGCGAAGCCATGTCAATCCGGGCGCGAAGGGTCCGCGAGCCGTCCGGAAATTCCCCGTTCTTCATCCGTTCGAAAAGCGTCAGATTTTCCTCAATCGAACGGTTGCGATAGGGGCTTTCCTTCCCCGGCTCGGTGAGTGTTCCCCGGTATTCCCGGACCTGGTCGCCGGTGAGATCACAGACGAAGGCCTTCCCTTTTCTGATCAGCTGGACGGCGTAGTCGTACAACTGCTGAAAATAGTCGGAGGCGTAGTAAAGTCGCTCATCCCAGTTGAACCCGAGCCAGCGGACATCCTCCATGATCGATTCGACGTATTCCGTCTCCTCCTTGCTCGGGTTTGTATCGTCAAAACGGAGGTTCGTCTGTCCGTGGTAGTCCGCCGCGACGCCGAAATTCAGACAGATCGATTTCGCATGCCCGATGTGAAGATAGCCGTTCGGCTCCGGGGGAAACCGGGTATGAACCCTGCCGTCATACTTGCCGGTTTTCAGATCATCCTCGATGATCTCTTTGATGAAGTTCGTCCGCTCGGGGATCGCCGCGGGGTTGTCGTTTTTCATGGCTGTGCTGGGATCCTTTCAATCGCATTCCGGATCCGGCCGATGGTTTCGGCGGGACCGATGATCGCAACTATGTCGAAAACCCCCGGGCCTCCGCTCACACCCGAAACCGCCAGCCTCAAAGGGTGTATCAGTTCGCCGTTGGGGACCTGTTCCGCCGCCGCAGTCCGGTGCAGGGCTTCCTCGAACGCCTCTTTTCCCGATCCCGGCGGGATCCGGGAGAATTCCCGGGCGAGAGCCGTCAGGACCTGCGGGGAGCGGGCATTCCATCTTTTTCTGACCGCCTCCTGTTCGTACGATTCAGGCTGTCCGAAGAAATAGGGGCTCTTGAGGATGAAATCTGCAACCGACGTGACCCGTTCCCTCATCGCACCGATCACGGAGATAAGATAGGCATCCTCAAAGGTCTGTCCGCTGAACCGTGATCCGGCAAGTTCCCTCCGGAGCGCGGCGAGCACCTCGGCCGCCGGCTTTGTCCGGAGATGTTCGAAATTGAGCCAGTTCAGTTTTTCAAGATTGAAGATCGCCCCCGATTTGTTCACCTTATCGAGGGTAAATTCACCGATCAGCTCGTCGATCGAATAAATTTCCTTCGTCCCGCCCGGATTCCAGCCGAGAAACGCCACAAAGTTAACGAGCGCTTCCGGAAGATATCCCTTCCGCCTGTATTCCTCCACCGCGACATCCCCCTGACGCTTGCTCAGCTTGGAACGGTCTGGGTTGAGGAGAAGTGGAAGATGGGCAAACACCGGCAGATCCCATCCGAAATATTCATACAGAATGACATGTTTCGGCGTGCTCGAAAGCCATTCCTCCCCGCGAATGACATGCGTCACCCCCATCAGGTGATCGTCGACCACATTGGCCAGATGATACGTCGGATACCCGTCGGATTTCAGAAGAACCTGATCGTCGATCCGTTCGGCGTCGATCTCGACCGATTCCCGGATGATGTCCGCAAAGCGGATCGCCCGTCCGTCGGGCACCTTCAGCCGGATGACATGCGGTTCCCCGCGCTGAAGTTTCGCCGCCGACTCAGCAGGGGCAAGCCGGAGACACTCGCGATCATATTTGAACGGAAGCTTTTCGGCTTCCTGCCGTTTCCGCATCTGTTCCAGCCGCTCGGGCGCGCAGAAACAATAGTACGCCTTTCCTTCCTCCACAAGCCGGCCGGCGTGCTTCCGGTAAATGTCAAGCCGCTCCGACTGGACATACGGACCGTACGCTCCGCCCTTCCCCGGGCCCTCGTCGAACGACAGTCCGGCCCATCCGAGGGTGGCGATCAGATTTTCGACCGCGCCTTCGACGTATCGCGACCGGTCGGTGTCTTCGATCCTCAGGATAAAAACTCCGCCCGTGTGACGTGCAAACAGGAAATTGTACAGGGCCGTGCGCAGACCTCCGACATGAAGGTAGCCGGTTGGACTCGGAGCGAACCGCACCCGCACCTGCCGCTGTCCGTTGTTCATTTCACAAAGATAAAAAAAAATCCCCGCTTCGGGGATGGTTTGGGTTTGCCAGTGAACAGACCTGCTGATACCACGTGGCGGAGAGGGAGAGATTTGAACTCTCGGTAGAAGTTTACCCCCTACGGCGGTTTAGCAAACCGCTGGTTTAAGCCACTCACCCACCTCTCCGGAGGACATGCGGCTAAAAAAAATAATGTACATATTTCCGTTCTGACTTGCAACTGCCGGATTCCGCCCTTCCCCACCCTGCCCTGTCACCCTTCCGATTCGGATGAACCGGCCCCCTTGCGCTCCCCCTTTCCGTGCCCCTTGCGCATCGAATTCTGGACATAGACTCCCGCCAGGACGAGGAGGAGAAATACCACCGACTGGGATTCCGTCCCGCCGGGGAGTTCCCGCACGATGCAGAATGCCCCGAACACGGCTGTGAGAATGATCACCGCGGTGTGAAAAAAGACGCTCGCCACAATCAGCCCCGCCAGGCCGCCCCCCAGAAGCCACGCCCAGGTCACATCGAACTGGAGCCGGTGCATCAGCATGAACGTCAGGTAGACGCCCGCGCAGAATCCGAGGATGCTCAGCGCGAGTTTCTGGAGCGCGTAGAGAACCAGCACGCCCAGTACCCCGGCTGCAATGCCGACCAGGATCCCCCCCAGCCCTTCGCCGGCAAATCCCACGGCATCGGCAAAGGACATGCCGATGTAAAAGCCGACCACGGCGATCCCGAACCAGAACAGCTTCCTCCCGAAAAAGAGCAGAAGAGCGCCGATCAGTATGCCGGGATAACCGATTTTCATCGGTTCGACGAACGCGGTAACGGGAAGATGCATCATGACGCGGGTGTCATTTCCGCAGGGATTGGCTATCTGCCCTGCTGTCGGGCCGCACGGAACTTCTGAAGCTGATTCTGATAATATTCATTCGACGGATCGATCGCCACAGTCCGCGACGCCGTCGCGATCGCATCGTCGTACCGCTTCAGGTGAAAATAGCATTCGGCCTCGGCGTCGAGTATATCAGGATCTGCAGGGGACATTTTTTCGGCCCGCAGGGCCAGTTCAAGTGCCCGTCCGGCGTCGACGTCGTGGACCGCCAGCTGGCGGGCGATCCGCGCGAGAGCCGTCGGATCGTCCGGGTGCCGCCGCAGTTCCTCGTTCAGTCCGGCGACGATCCGCTTGAGCGCTTCACGCGCCGCATCGAACTGCCGCTGAGCATTCAGATCGTCCACTATCCGCCAGCCGGCATCGTCCAGCGAGACCGCCGACCAGGATCCGAACAGCCGCCGTAGTCGGACAAGAGGGAGAGAATCGTCGTCCACCCGGAGATCGACAAAGCGGTCACCGTCCGGTCCATAGCCGATCCTGGGAGCGACAACAAGCAGTGCGGCGGACGCGTACCTGAGCCCCGAGGCCGTCGCCGCCGTTTCAAGCGCGTTCAGAAGCCTCTCGGGAAATCCGGAACCCGCTTCCCGGTATGCTGAGACCATCACCGCGAGAACCGGCTGGGTGGGAAGATTCTCGGCGAGAACGCAATACCCGTCACCCGCAACAGCACCCGAAAGAGACCGGCTGTTGTCACCGGCGCGGGCAAAGGAAATTCCGTGTCCGTCAACCGCCCCGACCGCGTGTGCCGTAACAGCCGGATCGCGCACGCTGACGGAATCGAGCGATTGATGCGAGGATGCCCCTCCTGCGATCATGCCAAGCCAGACGGAGGCGGAAGAGGGCTGGGACGAGCTGGTGATGG
Source organism: Bacteroidota bacterium (assembly GCA_035524335.1). Taxonomy (GTDB): domain Bacteria; phylum Bacteroidota; class Ignavibacteria; order UBA10030; family SZUA-254; genus DATKPE01. The sequence goes on along the minus strand of DATKPE010000056.1, from coordinate 30,834 downwards.
CGAGAGCCGCGATCCCCCCCCTGGCGGCCGGGACGACGGCGCCGGAGGCGATTCTCTGGGAAGCGACGGCAACACCCAGTTCACCCGTGAGGGAATCGTATCCGATGAGGGTGAGAGTGGCTGGATTGGGCGGGGATTGCGCCTGTGCGGTCGCGACCGGTCCACAGACGGCAATCAGGAGAATAATGGAAAATACTCTCATGAAGACCTGTTCCTGATCAGAAGCAGTTGGTCTGCGAGGCGATTCTGAATCGGCGGAGCAGTTTGTTGCCGGTATCGATGATATAGAGCGTACAGTCGTTCGAATAGGCGATCCCCATCGGGCCGCTCAGGGCGGGCAGGCCCTGGCTTCCGGTGAGGTAGCGGCCGAACGACTCCTCTTTCTGCTGTCCGCGGCTGTTGAATTTCATGACGCTGTCCAGACCGGCGTCGAGAATATACAGCTCCCGGCGTTTGTTGTCGTAAGCCGCCGCCACGGCGTCCCGGAAACGATATGGTTTGATGATATCCGCTCCGCGCTGAATGGGATCGGCGGGATCGTAGGTCGGAATCCACCCCTGCTGTGTCGAGGTGTTGGTCCAGGTGAGGAGAATGGCCCCATAGACAACGCCGCTGGTCGATTGCGTGACGAGGAAGTTCCGTGTGCCGGGGAAGACCATGATTCCCGTCAGGAACCGTATATCGACGATCGACGTGCCACCCGACGGCGGCGTGAGGAGGTCGCCGATGGGCGAGTAGAGCGTGTCGCCGGGGGTAAAATGAAGGACCCTGTTGTCGGGATCGACAAAACTTGAATTATCCGGCCCAGAGCGGGCGGCAAGATATTCGTTGCCGGGCAGGATCGCGATGCCGGGGAAACGCCGGGCCGGGTGGCCGGGTTCTTTCCAGACGATCCTGCTCCTCGCCACATCGAGGTGATGGTCCGCAAAAAGGGAGGTGTCCCTGTACACCGGCAGGATCACCGTATCCCCGAGCACAATCGTCGTATCGTAACCGGCGACATACGTGGTATCAAACCGTGCGAGGAAAATCCGGTAGATGGCCCCGACGGTGTCGACGCCGTTCGGCGCTATCGTCTCGGCGCCGACGTACAGGTCGAGCTTGGAATTCTGCGCGATCGAGATCGGGTGCATGATCTTCCGGCTGGTGAGGACACGTCCGCCGGCGTCGAACATGATGACTTCGTTCCGCGCATAATCGCAGACATAAATGAGCTGGTCGTTGCCGACCATGACGGCCCGCGGATCCTGGAATCCGCCCACCTCATAGCCGCTGATCGGCGGATAGACCTCCGCATAGGTCGTATCGGTGGTATTCGTTGCGGGAGGAACATTCTGAAATGGGCCGATGGGTATCCGCTGTTCGCACCCCATGCACCAGAGAGCGAGCAGGACGCCCAGGACACCGCTTATTTTCGAAAAGGTTGTGAGCATGGGTCAGAAGTTGAGACCGATGGATATTCGATGAACACTGCCGAGCTCGTTGAAGTTCGCATAGGCATAATCAAAGTGCACCTCGGAGAACGAGGTGGGGATCGCGACGCCGAGGCCGAGCGTCAGGTCCCCCGACGCGCTGTTGTCCGCCTCCAGGAGCCGCTGTCCGATGGTTCTCATCAGACCGCCTCTCAGCCAGAGCCAGCGTTCCCACTGATATTCGAGCCCGAGGTGGAGATTTTCGGCGTTGTCGTTGGGATGATGGAGCTCGAGCGAGGTGGTCAGCCGGTTATGCTCGTCTTCGATGGGATCCATGGCAAAGCCGAGCTTGAAAATAGTCGGCGGCGAGAACGACTGGAAACTGCTCACCTCGGTGCCGTTGAGTTCCGTGACCGAGCCGCTGGGAGAAACGTCGGCACCGAAATTGCTCACCACGACCGCAAAACGCGCCGAACCGAGCCCGGTCCAGTAAAAGGTTCCCAGGTCGACCAGCGTTCCGCCCATCTTGATCATATCGAGCGTTTCCTCGACATACCGCACCGTAACGCCGAAGCTGAACTGATCGGTCATCCGGCGCGAATAGGTCGCTCCGACCGCAACATCGCCGAATGAAAAATACCGCCCCGTTCCGAACGGCTGTGTTTCCGTCGTCACCGGCATGTCGGGCATATGGAGCGAGATCACCGACAGGCCGACGGCATTGCTCGGATCGATATGGTAAACCCCGCCGAAATATTCGTGGCTGATATCGACAACGTAATCGCAGTGGGCGACGACGAGTTCGTTCTGGGTGAACTGTGTGATGCCGGCCGGGTTCCAGTAGAGCGTGGAGGCGTCATTAGCCACGGCGGTGAACGCTTCCCCCATTCCTTCGGCCCGCGCACCGGATCCGATCTTGAGGAACTGGAATGCTGAAATACCGGCTCGCTGTCCGCCGAGGTTGGGGATCAGCTGGGCCTCAGACCGCTGTACAGAGCAGACGGCCAGCAGAAGAAGGATGATATGGACGCGGGGGTGGGTCATTCAAAAGGAAAAGGCAAGTCCGAGTTTGTATACGAGCGGATTCAGATAGCGCGACGGGTCATACGGATACGGCGTCACGGGAGCCGTCAGCTGGGGGTAGAGCGGATCGTTGACCACCGGAGACGGATACTGGGTCGGATCGCCGTACTGATACGCGCGGCCGGTGACCGGATTGATGATCTGCGAATTCTCCCGGTTGAAAAGATTCTGCACTTCCAGCGAGAAGGTCAGTTTGCCGATGCCGACGTCGATGTATTTTTCCAGATTCAGGTCGATCCAGAACCAGGGATCCCCCACCGCCGAATTGGGATTGTTATAGTCGGGCTGATACGCCGGACGTCCGGTCACCGGATCGTATCCGATGAAAATGGTCGGGGTGTACCGCTGGCCCGATTCGTAGAAGACGCGGACGAACAGATTGTAGTCGTCGAGCACTCCCCTGCCGAAACCGAAGAGCGGCGCGTCTTTTTTCACGAGGAAATTGAAGTTCGCCGTCAGCTGGAGCGGCCGGTCGAAGATCATCGGCTGTTCCTTGATCGTTTCGGTCAGGCCCTGCTGTACCTGGTACAGCAGTTCGTTCGGGGAGGAGCTTTTCCCCGTGGCGATCGAATACGATCCTGAAACGACCGTACTGAGCCAGCTGGAAAGACGGGATTTGTATTCGACTTCAAGTCCGCGGATGCGGCTGTAATCCTGATTGATATAGGTCGTGTACGTGGCTGCGGAACGGATCGTGACATCCCGCAGGGTCTGGGCGGTGATGTAATCGAAGATATCCTTGTAGTAGGCGGTCAGGGTCAGCACATCGCTTCCGGAAAGCTGGGTGCGGAGACCAAGCTCGTACGAAACCGTCGTTTCCGGATTGAGGTCCGGATCACCGATGGTCTGGGACGCCGACTGGGTCGTCGAATAGGCGAGATTGGAATAGACGAACTGGGGCCGCGGGAGCTTTGAAAAATGCCCGTAGGAGAAAAACAGCGTCTGATTATCCGACACCGGATGCGACACGCCGAGGCGGGGACTAAGCCGCGCCTTCACCCGGCGGCCGAAAAAGTCGTACGTGTCGCTCAGATAGGCATTCCGGATCGCGTCGGGGACGTTGGATTGGGAGCTCGGGAGCGCGACGATATCGTCGACGTATTTGCCGGGGAACCAGTAATCCAGCCGCATGCCGAAATTCAGGATCATCCCCTTCACCGTCAGGTTGTCCTGCGCATAAAATGCGCCCTGGGCCGGATTGACTTCATAAATGTCGTTGTTCAGACCGAGCGGTTTATACCATGGCTCGTAGATATCGATCATCTGCATCTGCTGGAACCGGAGTTCCATTCCGGTCTTGAACTTGTTCTTCTCCGTAAAATTGTTCGTCAGATCGCCCTTGAAGGTGTACTCCGAGAGATAATGATCGGTCCACTCACTGCCGTTCCCCACATCGTAGAATCCGTCCCCCGGGATGACATGGATGGTGTCGCTCTTCGCATTGTAGTACTGGATCGGGAAGGTGATGATGTCCTTCGGCTCGCTGTACTGGGAATAGTTCATCCCGTTCACATCGCCCCGGATGTGGGCGGTATATCTGCTCAGCTTGATCTCATAAAACGCCTTGGGACTGAGCGTTTGCGTCCAGCTCACGGCGTGCTGGATGTATCTCTGGGTGTAACTGACGGCGCTGTCCGGGATCCTCTGAAAGGTGTACTGATACCCGGGAGACGGCACCACATATTCGAGTGTCGCCTGGACCGCCTGCGTATTCTGATCGATGTTGATCGAGGATGAATAGGTGTACGATAATTTCGTGACCGCCGACGGCTTCCAGGTCAGTTTCGTGAGCCACGACCAGCTGTTGGCTCTCCGCGGCGAGAGAAAATCCGACCCGGGGAGCATCGATGAAATGAGATGCGGTTCGGGACTCAGGACCCATCCGATCGGCCGCCCGTCCAGAAGCTGTTCCGTCCAGCGCGTATACCCGTCCGTGAGATTCGAATAGAACGAACCGAAGAAGCTGAACGTGCCCGGCAGGGCCGCATTCAACGCCGGCAGAATATAGGTCGTGATCGGCTCGGGACCGCTCAGCGTCAAATCATAGATATCCGTGTTCTGGTTCGCCCGCGAATTCTGATTGAAACCGAAGTGATCCGACTTGTACCCGAATCCGCCGGAGTACGTTTTGGAACCTTCCTTGGTCGTGATGTTGACGATGCCGGAGGTCGCCTGTCCGTACTCGGCATTGTAGCCGCCGGTGATGACCTCAACGTCCTGGATCGAGCCCGGGCCGAGCTGAAGGCCGAATCCGGTCCCGGCAAGCGGATCCTGAACGGAGATGCCGTCGACCAGATAGGCGTTTTCGTAGGAACGGCCCCCCCGGATATGAATTTCGTTGTCCACCTGCACCACGCCGGTCTGCATCGAGACGATGTCCTGAACATTCTTGACTGCGGACGCCTTGATGTCGGTGCTCGAAAATGATCTGGTGCTCTGCGTTTCCTCGACATTGAAGAGCGGCTTGTCGCCGATGATGACAATTTCCTGGCCGAGCGTGAGAACCGTCTCCTCCAGCTTCACATCGATCTGTTTCGTCTCCCCCGCCCCGATCTTCACCGACGCATATTCGACCGTCTTGTAGCCGATGAGGGAGAAATCGATCGTGTACGTTCCCGGATTCACCCCCGTGACGCTGTATTCGCCGTTCAGGTTCGTCACGTTGCCGTAATAGGTTCCCTTGACGACGATGTTGACGCTGGGAAGTGCTTCGCCGTTCTTCGCGTCGACGACTTTTCCCTTGATCGTCGCCTTGCCCTGGGCCGACAGCCGGGCCGGTACCGCCAGCAGTATTGCCGCCAGGAATACGATGAGCATGCCCGCCGGAACCGGATGTCCGTTCGTTCTCCGCATATTAGTAGCCGAATTCATCATGTATGACATGCCGGAGGAATGGAATGACGGTGCCGTTCGCCCCGCCGGTCCCGTCCAGATAATGAAGCGGGAGCCCGAGGAAGACAAAACTGTGTTTGCCGTCGAGTCCGGGGCCGTCGATCACCCCAATATTGATGTTGCCGGCCGGCTGGTAGTTCCATGTCACGCCGCCGTCGCCGGTGTGGAGAATAATGCCGTTGTCGGCCACCAGCCACCCGCTCTGGGCATTCTGAAAACTCATCCCGCGCAGTGTCTGTGAGATGAACTGATTTTTCATCCCCCACGTCTGACCGCCGTCCATTGTCGTATCGAGAATGCCGTTTGTACCGCAGGCAATGCCGGTGCCGGACGAAGTGAACGTCACCCCCTGGAATGTTTCGCCCGAGCCGGTGCTGATCTGCGTCCAGTGGTCGCCGGCGTCGGCGGAGCGAAGGATCACGCCGTTACTGCCGACCGCAATCGCCACAGTCGGGGACGGGAACGTCACCTTGTTGAGCTGGGCTGTCGTCAGACTCAGGATCTGGTTCCAGCTGGCACCTCCGTTCGTCGTCTTAACGATATATCCGTTGTCGCCGACGGCGATGCCGGTGAGAGTGTCCCGGAAGACGATCGAGCGCAGGGTATTCGCCGTGCCAAGGTTTGCGGAGGACCAGCTAGCGCCGGCGTTCCGGGTGTGAATCAGGTGCCCGTTCGTTCCGGCGATATAGCCGTTCTTCTGATCGAAGAAAAAGACGTCCATCAGATCTTCGGTGGTGACAAATGATTTGTTCTGCCAGGTCGTTCCGCCGTCGGTGGTCATGAAGAAATCGCCGTTGTCGCCGACGAACATCCCGGTCACGGCATCGAGAAAATGAATCGCCTCGAGATTGTCGCCCACCGGCAGGGAGACCTGACGCCACGAGGCGCCTCCGTCGGAGGACTTTGCAAGATAGCCACCCTCGCCGCAGACCCAGGTCGTCGTTCCCTGCACCGCCGTGCCGTAGAGATCGTTCAACGTCGAGACAAAGGTGTATGTGGTCGGGTCCTCGGCGTCCTGCTGTATATGATAGATATACCTGGAATCGGCACGCCGGTAGATCGAACGGAGAAAGACGGAATAGAACGGGAACTGAATGAATCCCGGGGCGGTGTTTCCGAGTTTGAGCGGCGGGTAGATGTCTGAAGCATCGCTCGAATCGGGAATCAGCAGATATCCGGACGGCACCGACGTCGCCCCGAACGCCGGCAGAGGCATCGAATTGGAAAGATAGACGGAACTGACGCTGTCGAGCGGCGAAAAATCGGTCAGCGCCCCCCGCGGATCGGAGGATGTAGCAAACATGGTGGAAAAGATCACCTTCCCCGGATGGATCGCGTCGTGGGTATACTCGTAGAGCGGAACCTGGGCAATGGCCAGGCTGGGATAGGAATCGGTATACCAGAAGACGAGATCGAACAGCTGGAGCGTGGCAATAAATGCCTGATCGAGATATTCCGGCACCAGGCGTCCGAAGCCGGAGTTCTGCTTCTGGGTCGGGGTCAGACCGAGCGATATGTCGAGGATCTCCACCGGATTGTAGCCAAGCGTGGTGAAGACGCCCTGGTAATACGTCATGACCGGTTTCTTATCGAAGGAAGAATAGTCGTTGATGATCAGCACCCGGCCGTGCGGATTTTTGACGAACCATTTATGGGAAGCGTCACCGGGGAGGGCCGCAAAATGACTGACATCGCCGGCGATATCGCGTGCGCGGATGTAGAAGACGTTGAGCGTATCGAGGCGAAGGTTCGGCATGGAACCGAGCAATCGTCTGCTGGTGGCAAACGTGCCGGTCCAGACGTCGGAGTTGACCGGCTGAATTCCGGTCACCGAATCGGATCGGGTCCGGGGCACGAGAAGGGTGACCATTTGCGTCGTGCCCGGAAGGACGAAGATATTCTGCGGATTGGTCGTATCGTTGAGTGCGATCTCATACGATGCGATGGTTGCGTTCCCGTCGGGATCGGTCCCCACCCAGGCGAATGTCGCCGCCGTGAAGGTGGTATCCGGTTCCTGCATGAGTGTCGTCGGATCGTTCGGATTCTGCGCGAACACGACGGACGGAGGCCTGTTCAACAGGGGGAAGTCGAGACTCGCGCCGACCGGATCCATCGCCTGCAGAAGCCCGGGAAGTGCGACGTCACCGGCGTCGTATATTCCATCCTCGTTCTTGTCGTAGTACGGAAGACGATGCGCGGCGCCGGGTACGGAAGCGAGCCGGACCAGAGCGTGTTCGGGGAGCTTGATCGTGAGGGAATTGTTCACCGCCCGGACGACGACGTCGAATGTATCGCGCTTCACCAGAAGCGGAAAGGCGATGACGGTATCGTTGGTGGTGACCCAGCGCCAGGCGATCGTATCGAGGACCGGACTCTTCCCCTGCTGGAAGATGAATTTCCCGCTGGTGAACAGGTACCCGGTCACGAGACCGTCGGCATCCTGCCCCATCCAGTGAAGATGCTGTGTACTCGGTCCTTCATAGAGCGACGAATCGGGAAAGAGCCAGAGAAAGGTCTTCGGGGGAGTCTCCGGCCGTTCGGCATTCGAAGGCTGTTTCGTACAACCGCTGAGGAAGATCAGAACGCCGAGACACCAACCGAGCGCAAGGAATTTCATGCAGATATCATTTAATAACCAGAAATTTTCCCCGTTTGACCTCGCCGGTGGCGAGATCCTTGACGGCAAAGAGATAGAGTCCGGTCGCAATGGCCTGGTCCCATCGGGTGATCAGATCCCAGGCGTGTTCTCCCCCGGAAAACTGCGTCGGGATCGATCCGCCGCCGAACTGGGTGTACCACTGGATGTTCTGGCCGTTGTTCGTCGCCGCATCATGGTTCAGAACTGTCACCACGTCCCCCGCCAGCGTGAAGATGGTGATCTCGCACCTGGCCGGGAGATTGTAGAAATAAATTTTCCTCTGCCGTTCATCGGCGCCGTCCCAGACGGCGTTGACATAGTAGGGGTTCGGATAGACGCCAATCTGTGCACTGCTCGACGACGTCGCCTGCGTCCCCGGCATGACGAGATGATACGAGAGCGCGCTCTCGAGGCTCGGGACGCCGTTCGTCGAATCGCCCTGGCTGAACGCGGAGACGCCGTAGTAATACTGCCACCCGTTCAGTTCCGTCATGCTGACGTCTTTCGGAGGAAACTGATACCAGTAATGGGTCGTGTCGCCGGGAAACATCTTCGGGGAGGAGAGCTGAATGCGGCTGAAACCGGTATTGTAGCCGATGCTGTCGTCGGCGCGGTCGAATTCCCCCACCAGCGGTATGTTCAGCGTGAACTCGTCGTGGTGCAGAAAATCAGCCGCCTCGTTCGACCGGTAGATCCGGTAACCCTCAAAATTTTTCTTTCCCGTGATCGGATCGATGCTCTCTTCCGCCGTGGTCTTGTCCCAGTAAATGACGACGCGCTGGTTTTCCACCACGGCCCGCGTAATCGGGGTCCGAGGCGGCGCCGGCAGGAGATACCGCGTCAGTTTCCCGTCCGGGACATACCTGAGCCCGTCCTCGGTCGGAGAGATGGAATCGCGACGGGCAAGATCCTCGCCCGGATCCAGAATATTGTTGCCGTTGACATCCTCCCCCTGGTAACAGCGCTGTGCCCAGGAGATATCGGAATAGAGGGTCTGGCGTTCGACCTTTGTGTCGTGCGATGCGGCATCGTTGCCGAACTTTTTCGCGCAGACCACGGCAAACACGACCTGAACCGAATCCCCCGGCGCCAGCCGGTGATAGGGACCGCTTGAGAGGAGATAGGTCGCGTCACCCGGCGTGGTCCGGAGCGCATCGATGAATTGCTGGGGCATCGACTGCGTCATCCGGGAATAGCGGCTGAGGTAAGGGTTCGCCGCGAAATAATCGTAGGTCGGCGAGAGATACTCGTTCTGGCCCGACGTCAGACGGTAGAACCAGGCGTTGTAGAACGTATGAGCGGCGAGGTTGCCGATCGAATCGACCCCGACAGGGAACGGCGTCGCGCCGAGGAGAGAAAACCCGATATAACTCCCGGCCGGAGGACCGCCCGGGGCACCGTCGAAATCGAAGGAGTACGCCGTGCGGTTCGAGGGATCGTACCCCTGCCCGGTATGATTGAAGTACCCCGGGGTGCCCGGCTTCACATAATGGGTGTTGCGGACCGAAGTGTTGTTCCAGTAGCCGACGTAGACGGAATCAAGCGTGTCGACCCCGCCGTTATAGATCGTGTACTGAAGCAGGACGCAGAAATCGAAGAAGGGAAAGTTCCATGCATAACTTTCCTGGTGTACGCGGATGTTCAGCGGCGTATGGTTCAGGATGGAATCGCCCGTTTCGGGGACCCGCGTGTATCTGTCGCTGTAATCACAGACGAAATCCTGATGGCTGATCGCCAGCGGTCGGAATGTCGCCTGTGCCGGCCGGCCGTATTCAAGAGTCGAGTATTCAGACATCGAATCGCTGAGTTCGGAATTAAATTCGTACCCTTCCCCGCTCGTGCGGGACGAGGAGGAGAGATCGTTCGCACCGGTGGTGACGAGAATGAGACCGTCGCGGGGATCGAGGGAATCGCGCGTTTTGAGGACGGCGCCGACCCAGAGTCCTCCCTGATAGAGATGTTCGACGCCGGAACTGCGCGGATACTCACAGGAGGGCTGATTCGGCCAGTAGAGATTGCGCGTTCCGATCGTGCCGAAGTTCGTGACCGTGAGACCGATATTCCCGACGGTCGTGTACATCGTGGTGACATCTTCCTTGACCGTGCGGGGATTGTTCCTGTCGTCGCCGGCGCGGGCCGGGAGATGAAGGGACAGTACGAGGAATATCGACAACAACAGCAGACGTCTCATGAAGATATCAAATGTCAGAAGAGGATCCGGATAAAGTGGGAATAATATACGTTTCTTCACTTTGAAAAACAAAAAAAAAGGACGTTTCGGAGAAAATTCCCGCCGATATATTTCGGAGGAAATGGGGTGTTTTCAAGACAGATCAGAACCGGTTCATTCCCTCTCAGGAGTGATTCCTCCGGTCGCCATTATATCGTTTTTGAATGTGAGCAAATAGTTACCGGAAGATTTCCTCGCGGTTAAGAATGAACTCCGGGTCCCGTCCGATCTTCTCCCGGCGCAGGAATGGTCTGCCGCAAATTTTTTATTCTGAATATTTTGCGTATATTTTGGCGTCTTCCCGGAAAGGTGCAGGAGCGGTTTAACTGGCACGCCTGGAGAGCGTGTGTACCCGAAAGGGTACCGAGAGTTCGAATCTCTCCCTTTCCGCTGTTTTCTGTTCGTATCTACCATGATGAGGAGTACGGTGCCATGCGTCAGATGATCCTGTTTCTGTTCGCCGCGCTGATCCTTCCCCCGCTTTTCCTCCACGCCCAGACGCCCGCGGCGTACGTTATCACCATCGACGGGACCATCAATCCGGCCTCTGCGGAATACCTCCACAGCGAAATCCAGAATGCCGCCGATCACCGGGCCGCCTGCCTCATCGTGCGGCTCAACACCCCCGGCGGGCTCCTGAAATCGACCCGCGTCATGGTCTCCGACATGCTCGACGCTCCTCTGCCTGTCGTCGTGTACGTCGCTCCTGCCGGCGCGCAGGCCGCCTCGGCCGGGGTCTTCATTACCCTCGCCGCACACCTCGCCGTCATGGCGCCGGGCACGAACATCGGCGCGGCCCATCCGGTGACGCCGGGTGCCGAAATGGATTCGATCATGCTGGCCAAGACGACGAACGATGCCGCCGCCTTCATCCGCACCATCAGCGAAAAACGCCACCGCAATATCGCATGGGCCGAGGAAGCGGTCCGGAAAAGCGTCTCCCTCACCGAAACGGAAGCGCTGAAAAACAGGGTGATCGATACGACCGCCTCCTCCCTGCAGGACCTCCTGAACGCCATCGACGGCCGCTCCGTTGCCGTGGCAGGCGGAACGGTGGTGCTCGACACGAAACATGCCGGAATCATCCAGCGGGAAAAAACATTCCAGGAAAACCTCCTCGATATCCTGAGCGATCCGAATATCGCATACATTTTCATGATGCTCGGCATCTATGGACTGCTCTTTGAACTCTACAACCCCGGTGCGATCCTTCCGGGCATCGTCGGGGTCATCGGTCTGATCCTGGCATTCTATTCGATGCACTCCCTGCCGGTAAATTACGCGGGACTCGGGCTCATCCTCTTCGGCGTCATCCTCTTTCTCCTCGAACTCAAACTGACGAGCCACGGATTCCTGACCGCCGGCGGTATTCTCTCCATCATTCTCGGTTCCGTCATGCTGTTCCAAAGCGAATCAGGACTCGATATGCTCAGTCTTTCCTGGCAGGTCATTCTCGTCGTCGTCGTCTTTACCGCCCTCTTCTTTGTTTTCGCCATCGGGATGGGACTCCGCGCCCAGCGCCGCAAGCCGACCACCGGCAGTCAGGGCCTCGTCGGGGAGACGGGCGAGGCAATCACGCCGCTCGCGCCGTCGGGAAAAATCAGTATTCACGGCGAGATCTGGAATGCGCAGACCGCCGGAGGCGCAATCGACGCCGGAAGCAAAGTGGTCGTTTCCCGCGTCGACGATCTCACGCTCGTCGTTCACCGCATCGAATCATAACCAGTGCAACCTATGGAGGACTTCATGCAGATCATTTCCCTCATTCTCTTCCTTGCGGTGCTCTTCGGCATCGTCATCATCTCGAATGCGGTACGCGTCCTGCGCGAATACGAACGGGGCGTGGTATTCCGGCTCGGCAGACTGATCGGTGCGAAGGGACCGGGAATCATCTTCCTCATTCCGATCATCGACCGGATGGTGAAGGTCAGCCTCCGCACCGTGGTGCTGGATGTCCCTCCCCAGGATATCATTACAAAAGACAATGTTTCCCTTAAGGTGAACGCCGTCGTCTACTTCCGCGTCGTCCATCCCGAAAAATCGGTCGTGGAGGTGGAAAACTTCCTCTTCGCCACCTCCCAGCTCTCGCAGACGACGCTCCGGAGCATTCTGGGCCAGTCCGAACTCGACGAGCTTCTCTCACAGCGCGACAAGATCAACCAGGAACTGCAGATCATCATCGACAAGCATACCGAACCGTGGGGAATAAAGGTGTCGAACGTGGAGGTCAAGCAGATTGATCTGCCGATCGAAATGCAGAGGGCGATGGCGAAACAGGCGGAGGCGGAACGGGAGCGGCGCGCGAAGATCGTTCACGCCGACGGCGAATACCAGGCAAGCCAGAAACTTTCGGACGCGGCATCGATCATTTCCGGAAATCCGATCGCTCTCCAGCTCCGGTTCCTGCAGACGCTCACGGAAGTGGCGGCGGATAAAAATTCGACGATTCTGTTTCCGGTTCCCATCGACATCATCTCCCCGTTCCTGAAAAAGGAGAAGTAGCCGGACCGGCGGGTGACTCAGCCCTGCCGGTGCTCCGCGGCCCAGGAGCTGAGGTAGGCGACGACATCCAGCGTGGAGGCGCCGGGGGTGAAGATCTCACCGACGCCGATCGCCTTGAGGGCGCGGATGTCCTGCTCGGGGATGATTCCGCCGCCGAAGAGGAGAACGTCGGTAAGCCCTTTCTCCTTCATCAGGGTCCGGACGCGCGGGAAGACGGTCATATGGGCGCCGCTGAGGAGCGAGATCCCGATGGCGTCGACATCTTCCTGGAGGGCGGCTTCAACGATCATTTCGGGAGTTTTCCGCAGGCCGGAATAGATCACCTCCATCCCTGCATCGCGCAGGGCGGCGGCGATCACCTTGGCGCCTCTGTCGTGGCCGTCGAGCCCGACTTTGGCGATCAGCACGCGAATACGTTGTTCCATCCGGTTCTCCTTCAGCGTAACCTCAAAAATTTCTGCAGGGTTAGATAGAATTTCGTGAGCGGAAACCCGACGACGTTGTAGAAACAGCCGTCGATCCGTTCCACGAAGACGGCGCCGAAATCGTCCTGAATACCGTAGGCACCTGCCTTATCCATCGGCGAACCCGAGGCGACGTAGGCCTCGATTTCCTGCCGTTCCAAGATACGAAATTTTACCGACGTCCGCTCGACTTCCGTCACGCTCCGTCCCGACGGCCGGTCGACGAGGGTAAATCCCGTAAAGACCTCATGGGTTCTGCCGCTCAGGTCCGCGAGCATCCGGCGGGCGTCCTCCTCCGACGCAGGCTTGCCGATGATGCGTCCGTCGAGGACCACAATCGTATCGGCGCCGATCACAACGGCGTCACCGACGGAGGGGGCGATAGCGGCGGCTTTGCGTGCCGAAAGCACGCTCACATGATCCGCCGGGCGGTCGGGGAGGTCGGATTCCTCGTCGGCACCGCTTTCCCGCACCTCAAAATCGAGGTTGAGGAGAGAGAGGAGCTGGCGGCGCCGGGGAGAGGAGGAGGCGAGGATAAATTTTCGGTTGATGATCATTGCATAAAAAAAGAGCGGCTGGACAGCGGGCGCTCTTGAGCAGGGATTCGGGAAACGGGACGGTGATCAGAAGCGGAACATCGATTTAATACTGCCCCACGTCCGGCGGACGCTGGATACAAAAATCTCTATTTCCTTTTCCGCCGTCGTGACCGGTGCGTGATCGGTTGAGAAGACGGTGGTGATTTTATAATAGAAGGTACTGGACACGGTTTTTTTGAAGGCGGAATGATCGATAAAGAAATAGACCGATGCGTGGAGAGGAGCGACACTGCCGATCTGGCGGAAGTCGTTGTCGGCGCCGGTGGAACTTCGCATGACGTCAAATTCCTTGACGCCGGTTTCATCCAGCGTCTGCCATGAAATTTTGACGTCCGGGCCGTCACTGGTCAGCGAAAGGGATTTAGGGTCGATGACCTGCTGATCCTGAGCGATCAGCGGCACGCGGCAGAGAAGGATGACCGTAACAATCAGCAGAAGGTTGGTACGCATCTTCATGGTAACCTAACATACGCGAACAGAGCGTGAAAGTCAAGTTTTAGTGCGCGAGGCGAGACTTGAACTCGCATGCCCTTACGGGCGCCACCCCCTCAAGATGGTGTGTCTGCCAGTTCCACCACTCGCGCGGGAGTACGACAAAATGCGGAAAAACAGCTGAACCTGCCTTCGTGAGCCCGGTGCGATTCGAACGCACGGCCCACGCCTTAAAAGGGCGTTGCTCTACCAGCTGAGCTACGGGCTCATAATGCGGGGACAATATACGTAAATATTTCCGGTTGTCAAAATATTTCCGCCGCCGGCGCTCCCGGCGCCGTACGTCCCGGCCCGTCCGGCATCTCCGCCGGAGGCGACAATTTTTACATTTTTTCCTCTTGACAACATGACAAATTTGTCGTATACTGTGAGGAGGCATTTCCACCTGTCCATGCGAGAATCTTTCTTCCACACATCGGAACCGGCGATCGACGTCCCGCGCGGCATGTCGACCGCGGTCGAGCGCCTGCAGCAGCGGCCGGCGGCCCTGCATGTCCTGTACGGCCATTCCGGCGTCTACACCGGCAGTCTCCTGCTGGGCTGTGCGGCGGGCGGACCGCTTGCGGTCATCGACGGCGCAACCCGCTTCAACAGTTACACCGTCGCCCGGATCGCACAGGCGCTGTCGCTCCCGGTACAGCCTCTGCTGCGGCGCACGCACATCACCCGTGCCTTCACGGCGTTTCAGCTCGAAGCGGCGGTCACGACCAAGCTGACCGGTTTTCTGCGCACCGTTCCCTGCCCGCTCGTCATCCTCCTCGGCCCGCTCCACACCTATTACGATGAGCAGGTCACCCCGCAGGAAAGCCGCCGGAGTCTGGACCGCCTGCTCGGCACAATCCGGACGCTCACCGCAGGCAACACCCATGTCCTTGCCGCCGACGTCCGGGTCGATCAGCCGCCCCCCGGCAAAAAAGCGCTGTTTGCAACCCTCTGCGGCGCCGCCGACGTCGTGGCCGCGCTCGGACAGGACGGACTTGTCATCGAACGCACTTCCCTTCCACCTTACACCGGAGCCGTATAGTATGGGACGCAACAACGATACCTTTACCCTGGCAATCGACCGCCAGAAAGAACAGTGGAGCAAATTCCGGCGGGCGCTCCGAAAAGAGGACCAGATCCTCTTCGACGAACTCTGGCGTGCGCCGAAAATCCATCTCGCCGCCGGCGCCTTCCTCGCCCACGAACTGCCGTATGAAAGCATCGTCATGGCGATGCTTCTCGAACAGTACAAGCGCATCAGCCGCCTCGAACAGCACCGGGAAGCGGGCCTTCCCGCCCTTCCCGCCCGCCCCGCATGAACATCACCGGGTGGCTTTTCGACATCTACCCCGTCCGTGACGGCATGGCCGTCTGGGTGCTCGATGAAGAGGGAAAAGCGCTCCGGTTCACCGACCCCTTTCAGCCGGTCTTCTATCTCCGGCTGGAACCGGCGGACGCGCGGCGCGTGCAGGCGCTGGCCGAAAAACTCCGCCTCCCGGCCGTCATCGGCAGTACCGAAAAAATGGAACTGTTCTCGGGCGAACAGTGGCGGGTCACAAGCGTCACCGTCCGCGACCCGCTCCAGTTCGCCGGCGTCGTCCGCGCTCTGCAGAACTTTTTCCCCCACTTCGCGTTCTATAACAGCAACATCCCCGTTCCCCAGATGTACCTCTACGAACGCGGGGTGTTCCCGCTCGCCCGCTGCCGCCTGACCACCGACGGGGAACTTCTGCGTTCGATCGTCTGCGACGATTCCCCCGACGCCTATGAATACCGCCTTCCCCCCCTCCGCGTCATGGAAATCAGAAATACGAACGGATTGCAGTCGACGAAATTCTTCCGCACCTTCCTGCTCGAACTCCGCTACGACGGCACCAGCCATCTCCTCGAACAGGAAGACCCCCGGGATGTGCTCGATGCGCTCAACTGGCACCTCTACCGGTATGACCCCGACATCATCCTGACCTCCTGGGGCGACGCTACGCTCCTCCCCGCCCTCCGGAACGCCGCCCGTACCTTCCGCCGCCCGCTCCTGCTGAACCGCGGCCATGCGGAACTTTACCGCACCACCGCCGAACGGAGCTACTGGACCTACGGCGAAATCATCCACCGGGATGCCGCCACCCTGCTCGCCGGCCGCCTGCACATGGACGCCGAAAACAGCTTCATCATGGGCGAATCCGACATCGACGGCGTCATCGAACTGGCCCGCCTGACCCAGCTCCCGCTCCAGAAACAATCACGCGCCGCCATCGGCACCGGCCTCGCCAGCATGCAGATGAGCTACGCCTACCGGCACCATATCCTCATCCCCGCGGAAAAAAAGGAGGGCGAGGATTTCAAAACCGCCGACGATCTCCTCCTCAGCGACCGCGGCGGCCTCGTCTTTCTTCCCGACCCCGGCTACCACGAGCAGGTCGCCGAACTCGATTTCGCCAGCATGTACCCCAGCCTCATGGAGCGCCACAATATCAGCCCCGAAACCATCAACTGCTCCTGCTGCCGCAACCACGTCGTCCCCGAACTCGGATACAGCATTTGCGAAAAACGAAGGGGGATTGTCCCCGCCACCCTCCTTCCCGTCCTCCGGAAACGCGCTTACTACAAATCGAGGAAAAAAAACGCCGCCACACTCCAGGAATATGCCCGCTACGACCGCCGCCAGAACGCCCTGAAATGGATGCTCGTGACCTGCTTCGGCTACCTTGGCTATAAAAACGCGCGCTTCGGCCGGATCGAAGCCCACGAATCGGTCAACGCCTTTTCCCGGGAAGCCCTCCTCACCGCAAAGGAAATCGCGGAACAGAACGGCTTTCACCTCGTCCACGCCATCATCGACTGCCTCTGGCTGAAAAAACCGGGGAGTACCCGGCAGGACTATGAACAGCTCTGCAGTGCCATCGGCAACGCCGTCGGCGTCACCATCTCCCTCGAAGGCATCTACAACTGGCTCCTTTTTCCCCCCTCCAAAACCGACCCCGGCATCCCCACCGCCGGCCGCTATGTCGGCTGGTATGACCACGGCGAACTGAAAATGCGCGGCATCGAAGCCCGCCGCCGCGATGTCCCCCGCTATATCAAACAACTCCAGGCACGCATCCTGGACCTCCTCGCCGATGCCCGCGGCATCAGCGACATCCCCCCGCGCATTCCCGATATCCTGCAGGAAGCCGGCGCCGCACTCCGCGAACTCCGGCACGGCCGCATCGACCCGAAGGAACTTGTCCTCCGCCGCCGCGTCCAGAAGGAAATGAACGACTATACCACCAATACCCTCAATGCCCTCGTCGTCCGGGAACTCGCGCAGTTCGGCATGCAGGTCCGCCCCGGCGAGATCATCGAATACATCATCATCGACCAGAGCGGAAAACGCGATCCCCAGAAGGCGAAAAGTCTCCTGACCTACCAGTTCGCCGACGGCTATGACACCGACCAGTACGCCGCCATGCTCCTCAACGCCGTCGCCACTCTCCTGGCGCCGTTCGGGTACGATGCCGACCGCCTCCGCACCTATTTCCGCATCGGGAAACCGCGCCGGAAATCCCCCCTGCCTCCGCTCCTGCCCGTAACCCCGGCGAGTCCCGGCGATCCGGAAACAGACGCCTCCCGCAACAGCGGAGACTCCCTCTCCCGGTAGCGGAAATGCGAGATTTTCGTTATATTCGTTCTGCTTGTCCGAACAATGAAAACCGCCCCCGATCCGATATCCCCCGGCAGGAAACGCCTGTTCTGGCTGATCCTTCTCCTGAGCCCGGCTGTTCTCCTCGCCGCCGCCGAACTCCTCCTGCGCCTCGCCGATTACGGCGGCAACCTCGATATCATCACGATCAAGCGGATGGTGGGGAAGGAATATTATACCGTCAACCACGATATTGCGCGCCGGTATTTTTCCCAGAAGAACATCGCCCTCCCGGAACCGCACGATGATCTCTTCTCCATCGTCAAACAACCGGGAACAAAACGCATCTTCATGCTCGGGGAATCGACCATGGCCGGATTCCCCTACGACTACAACGCCACGGCCCCGTTCCTGCTCCGCGACCGCCTCGAACGACTCCTTCCGCAATACCACATCGAGGTGGTCAATTTTGCCCTCTCGGCTGTGAACAGCTACAGCGTGCTCGACATGATCGCCGACCTGGCGCCCTATCAGCCCGACGCCTATGTCGTTTATGTGGGACACAACGAATTCTACGGAGCGCTCGGCGTCGGTTCAACCGAATCGCTTGGTTCGTCCCGCGCACTGATCCGGTTTGCCCTCTCCCTGCGCAATATCCGCCTCTACCGCCTCCTGCGCGACACCGAACAGCGCATCGTCGGCTGGTTCCACAGCGGCTCAGCTCCAGGGGCTGGCACGACCCTGATGGAAGCCATGGCGGGATCGAAAGCAATTCCGTATCAGAGCGATGACTACCGCCGCGCCCGCGACGCGTTCGAGGCGAACCTCCGCGACATCATCGGCGCCGCCCGCGCCCAGAACGTTCCGATCGTCTTCTCGACCCTCACTTCCAATATCCGCGACCAGAAACCGTTCCAGCCGGTGTATGCATTCTCGACCGGCCAGCCTGCACAGCGGACGTCCGACAGCCTCATCGTCCGCGGATACCTCGACCTTCAGCTCGGACGCTGGCCCGACCTTTCGCTCGCGGCCGACGGCGCGCTGGCCATCGACTCGACAAACGCCGCCTCCTGCTTCCTCAAGGCAAAATCGCTCGACCATGCCGGCGACGTCCGTCGGGCCAAATTATTGTACGAACGGGCACGGGATTTCGACGCCCTCCGCTTCCGGGCCTCCGGCGAGTTCAACTCCCTGATCCGGCACCTCTGTGCCGAAGACGCCGTCCCTCTCGCCGACGCCGACAGCGCCTTCGACGCCGCCTCTCCCGACGGCATCGTCGGCAGTAATCTCATGCTGGAACATCTTCACCCCACGTTCGACGGCTATTTTCTCCTCGCAAAAACATTCTGCGCTGCGCTTGCCGCGAACGGCATCCCTGCTCCCGGCAGTTCCTGGCACAGGGAACGGGAGTGGACCGACCGTCAGTACCGGGATTCTTCCGGCGTCACCGGGATCGAGACCGAAACCGCCCGCTATATGATCGGCCGCCTGACCAGCCGCTGGCCGTTTACCAGCGATACGCACAGCACATTCACCTTTACCCCGTCCGGCATTACCGGCACTATCGTCCTTCGCTTCATGCACAAGCAGATCACCTGGTCGCAGGCCCACTACGAACTGGGCGACTGGTACCGCGACCACGGACAGTTCGACAGCGCCATACGGGAATACTATTCCATCGCAAAGGTCCAGCCCTATCTGTACATTCCCGCAATGTACATCGGCGACGCCTACCGCGGTATGAAGAACGATTCCGCCGCGGTCCTCTGGTACCGTCACGCGCTTGAGCTGGACGATTCCCCCTTTCTGCATGTCCGGCTCGGCATCCTGGCGTACGATCATGATTCGCTCGCCTCGGCGTCCCGCGAATTTGAAACCGCGCTGGCGCGCGAAACAGTATCCCGCGAAACGATGAGCAGAAAGGAAAACGCCATCGCGTACTATTTCCTCGGCGTCGCCTACGCCAAACAGGGCATGCTCAGCCGGGCAAAGACCAATCTGCAGATGACCCTTGAACTCGATCCGGCAAATACCGACGCCCGAAACCTCCTCGCCCAGATTCATTAAGCCATGAATCGGACACTCGGCACAGTGTGGGGCATCCTCCGGCGGAGCTGGATGAAATTTGCCGCGGCGCTGGGATGGTTTAACACCCGTCTCCTGCTCACCGTGGTGTACATGATCCTCTTCGGCCTCGGAGCGGTGGTCCTGAAAATTCTCCGGAAAGACCTTCTCCGGCGGAAACCGAACGGCGGAGGAAGCTACTGGACCGACAAGCCGGCGGTGCAACATACCGAGGAACATGCACGGCACCAGTTCTGATCAGCCATGAATATCCTCGGCATATCGTGCTATTATCATGATTCCGCGGCGGCCCTCGTCCGCGACGGCCGCCTTGTCGCCGCCGCCCATGAGGAGCGCTTCACACGGAAGAAACACGATCCCGGCTTTCCCTCCCGCGCCGTCGCCTACTGCCTCGGCGAATCGGGCCTCACCATGAAGGAGATCGACTTCGTCGCCTTTTATGACAAGCCGTTCCTGAAATTCGAGCGCATCCTCCAGACCTATCTCGATACCTGGCCGAAAAGCTATCCCTCCTTCATCAAGGCGATGCCCCTCTGGGTGAAGGAGAAGATGTGGATCCCCCAGACGCTCCGGAAGGAGCTCGAGTATGAAGGACCCGTGCTCTTCGCAGAACACCACTATTCCCATGCGGCGAGCGCATTCCTCGTTTCCCCCTTCACCAAAGCCGCAATCCTGACGCTGGACGGGGTCGGCGAATGGGACACGACGACCTACGGCGTCGGCGAGGGGAATTCGATCCGGCTTTTGAAATCGATCGCCTTTCCGCATTCGCTGGGGCTCTTCTATTCGGCCTTCACGTATTACCTCGGCTTTCGGGTCAACAGCGCGGAATACAAGGTGATGGGCCTCGCTCCCTACGGCGAACCGAAATATGCCGATCTCATCCGGAAAAATCTGATCGAGATCCGGGATGACGGCAGTTTCAGGATGAACATGGAATATTTTATCTACGACTGGGCCCTCCGCATGACCGGCCGGAAATTCAGCGCCCTCTTCGGCCAGCCTGTCCGCGAGGGTGAATCCCCTCTTCAGCAGTTTCACAAGGATGTCGCCGCCAGCCTCCAGGCGGTCACGGATGAAGTCGTGGTCAAGGCGGCGCGACACATCCAGAAGGAGACCGGATTGAACCAGCTCTGCATGGCGGGGGGCGTCGCGCTCAACTGCGTCGCCAACAGCAGGGTGCTGGCCTCCACCCCGTTCCGGGAGATCTTCATACAGCCCGCCGCGGGGGACGCCGGCGGCGCCGTCGGGGCCGCCTTCTACGTCTACAACACCGTCCTCGGGAATCAGCGCTCCTTCACCTGGCAGCACGCCTTTCTCGGGCCGGCGTTCAGCGGCAGTGACATCGAGCAGTTTTTACGGCGACACGGCATACCGTTCGAGCAGGTGCGGGGTGAGGCCCTCCTCGACACCGTCGCCCGCCGGATCGCCGAGCAGAAGGTTGTCGGCTGGTTCCAGGGGCGGATGGAGTACGGTCCGCGCGCCCTCGGGAGCCGGAGTATCCTGGCGGACGCCCGGAATCCGGAGAACTGGCAGAGGGTCAACCTCAAAATAAAATTCCGGGAGAGTTTCCGCCCCTTCGCACCGACGGTGATGTCCGACCGGATGCACGATTATTTCGAATTTCCGGGGCCGTCGCCGTACATGCTCTTCACAGCGCAGGTTCATGAATCCCGGCGGAAGGAGATCCCGGCGGTGACGCACGTCGACGGATCAGCCCGTCTTCAGACGATCAGCCGCGATGAGCATCCTCTCTATTACGGCCTTCTGGAGCGTTTTGCCGCGCTGACGGGATGCCCGGTTGTCATCAACACCTCCTTCAACGTCCGGGGCGAACCGATCGTCTGCTCGCCTGAAGATGCCTTCCGGTGTTTCGTCAATACCGATATGGACATTCTCGTCCTGGGTGAGTATATTATCAGCAAAGACCGGATCGCTCTCGATGAGTTCCGCAGAAAGTATGCGGCGGCTTACTCGCTCGACTGATCCGTTCAGACCACCTCTTCCATCGACGGAAAGATGCCGGCATGAAATTTCTCAGAAACTTCTTTTCTAAATTTTCGATTTTCGGCGAGCTGTGGGCATTCATGCGGGAACGGAAAAAATGGTGGCTCGGGCCGATCATCGTCGTGATTCTCCTCCTCAGCATTATCATCGTCCTCACCGAGGGTTCCGCCCTCGCCCCGTTCATTTATACCCTGTTTTAGAATTACCTGCTCCCTGGGAGCACCCGCTTTTCACCCTGCCGGACGGCCGTCGGCCCCTTCCGGTGCACAACTCTCCGCCGAATTCAATCAGATCGGGTTCACTTCAGGAATGCAGAATTATTCTGCCGTAATCGGCGGAGGGATCTCCACGTTGTTCCTCCCGGAATTTACTTCCATACAGGCCGCCATCTGCATGCAGATCAAACAATAAACAGGTTTTACTTCATCCCTTTACGCTTCCCAGCGTAAGACCGGAAACGAGCCATTTGCTGAGGATGATGAAGAGAACCACAACGGGGACCATGACGATAAGCGATGCCGCACCGTAGAGCCCCCACTCGGTCGACATGTTGGATTCGAACGATTTAAGGCCGAGCGGCAGAGTCCAGAGCGCCGTATCCTGCAGAACCTGGGCGGCAACGATATATTCCGACCATGCTGTCATGAAAGAAAACAGACCCGTGATGACGAGGGCCGGGGCCGCAAGCGGTATGATGACCTTTATGAAGGCCTGAAACTGATTGCATCCGTCGATCCGTGCGGCTTCCTCGAGGGATGTCGGTATCGTGTCGTAGTACCCCTTCATCGTCCAGATGCAGAACGGCAGTGCGGTGGCCGTATAGGTGATAATGATGCCGAGAAAGGTGTTGATCAGGCCGAGAAAGATCAGCATCAGGTAGAGCGGGAGCAGGAGCATGGTGGCCGGAAACATCTGTGTGACCAGCAGACTCAGGAGCCCGGCGCTCTTGCCCAGAAAGTTGAACCGGGAAAAGGCATATCCCGCCATGGCGGCCAGAACCACGCCGGTAAGGGTGACGGTAAAGGAAATTAATGCGCTGTTGCCGACCCAGAGGAGAAACGGTTCTTCCGTAAAGAGCCTGACGTACGACCGGAGGGTCGCGTGATCGGGGATGATCTCGAGGGAGGTCGACAGCAGTTTATCGGACGGACGCAGGGAGATGGTCAGCACCTGAAGGACGGGGTAGACCGCGATGACTGCGAACACGATGAGGATGGCGTGTGTGCCGAGCCGCAGGAAAAGCTTTTTCTGACGTTGTCTGTTCATCGCGGGTCCTCAGTAAGCTGCCTCGGTGGCCTTCGTCCTCCGCATGAACGTCACGCTGAAGATCAGGAGGATGAAGAAGATGATCATCGACAGCGCGGCGGCGTAGCCGTACCGGTAGAGATTGAATGCTGCTTTGTAGACGAAGGAAACGAGGATATGGGTGTTGTCCGAAGGTTCGCCGGCGTTGCTGACGAGCCAGACGATATTCAGATTGTTGAACGTCCAGACGATGCCGAGCGTGATGGCAGGAATCATGACCGGACGCAGGAGCGGCAGGGTGATCCGCCGGAGTTTCTGAAACCACCCCGCCCCGTCGATATCCGCCGCTTCGTACAGTTCGTGCGGAATGCTCTGGAGTGCGCCGAGGGCGACCACCATCATGAACGGAAACCCCAGCCAGATGTTGGTCAGAATGCAGGCGATGAACGCTTCGGTCGGGCTCTTCAGCCATTCGACGGCGGGCAGATGAAGATATTTCGTGATGATCAGGTTGATGGAACCGTACTCGTAATTGAACATGCCACGCCAGGTGAGGGCAACGATGTACTGCGGTATCGCCCAGGGGAGGATCAGAAGCGTCCGGTAGACCGATTTTCCGCGGAGGTGCTGATTCAGCAGAAGGGCGAGAAAGACGCCGATGACGACGTGAAAGACCACATTCACGACTGTCCAGATAATGGTTTTGACGAAGATATCGTAAATGTTCGGCTGGGTCGGCTCGGTAAAGACCTTCGCGTACTGCGCCAGCCCGATCATATGCCAGCTGGTGATGTGGCTCAGATTCATGTTGGAAAACGAAATCACCACATTGTACAGGAAGGGATAGAACACCACCCCGGCGAGGATGAGGAACGACGGGATGACGAGCACGGCGATAAACAGCTTTCGGCCAAGAGTATTCATACCGGCACCGGTTATTCGTTCATTTCGGTAATTTTCTGCAGAGCGAGCTCCTGCATGTCGTGAGCGGCCTGCTCAGGAGTTTTTGCCCCGCCGAGTACGGCCTGATAGCTCGGCCGCATCGCGTCCCAGATGGCGCGCAGTTCGGGCACCACCGGCATCGCCCTTCCGTGCTCGATCTGGATCGCCGAGTTCCGCAGGATCTCGTCGTTCTGGATGAAGGGGTCCTGGTACAGAACTTTCCGGGTCGGCATCGTGTTCAGCTGTTTGGCCGTCGCGAGCTCGTTTTCGGGGGATGTCAGGAAGGTGATCAGCTCCTTGACGATCGGGAGTTTTTCCGCCGGCACGTTGATATTGATAGAAAAGCCTTTCGGCGATACCATCGGTGCGCACCAGAGACCGGTTTTCAGGATTTTCGGGAGCGGTGCGACGCCGATATCGATTCCGGCCTTCCGGTATCCGGACCAGGACCAGTCACCGTTGATGATCATCGCCGCCTTGCCGTCCTTGAAGAGCGCATCCGCGATGTTGTAATCGGCCTCCATCGGAATGATCTTGTCAACGTCGCGCAGTTCCTTCAGAAACCGCAGTCCGTCGATCACGCCGACATTGTCGAGCGTCGGTCTCCCGCTGTCATCCATCACCCATCCGCCGAAACCGCTCATGAACGGGACGAAAAAGAACGGTTCCGTATAGTTCCAGACGAGACCGTACCGGTCGGGTTTTCCGTCGCCGTCGAGGTCGGCGGTCAGCTTTTTTCCGATCGCGACCAGCTCCGAATCGGTCTCCGGCGGTTTTGAGACAAGTTTCTTGTTGTAGACAAGTGTCAGGTGATTGCCGAGCTTGTCGGCGATCTGATACAGGTGCCCCTTGTACCAGGTGAGTCCCTTCGGATTGAACGAATCGAGCCATGCCTTCGGGAAGTCGTTTTCCAGCGGCTGGATGATGTTCATCACCTGGAAGGGACCGATCTGATCCGAAGGCCCGTAGACCAGGTCGGGACCCTGCCCCGCGATCGCCGCGACGATGAAACCCGATCTCAGTTCCTCCGTCTCCTTGTAAATCGCCTCGACGGTATAGCCCGGATGCAGATCCATGAAGCGGTGCATCTGCTCCTCCAGGATCAGCCGCTCATCCACCCGCATCTGATGCCAGATGACGATCCGGTGCAGATCGGTGCGGTGTGTGCACCCGGCGGAAAAAAGCAGGGCCGGAAGAAGCAGTATCAACCACAGTCCGCGTTTCATAGTTCGACGACCACGACCTCTCCGGGGGCCAAAGAGCCTTCGATCACTCCGCCGGCGGGTTTCAGCGTTCCGCCCGCGAGAAGATTTTTCAGCTCCGTTTTGGATGTCGGAACGGTCACCTTGAATCCGGACCTGGCCGCCATATTCGGATTGGCCAGGATGAGGAGCTTCTGAGGGAGCCGGCGGGACGTCCGCAGAAAGGCAAACGCATCGGCCGATCCGGTCTCGCACCAGACGAACGATTCGGGTGACGATTCGGTGATCAGTGCGGCATACCGTTTCCGCACCCCGGACACGGAGGAAATCCACCCGGTCAGCTCCTTCTCATTCATCCATGCGTATGCGCCCTCGCTGAAGAGCGGCAGTGTTTCCGAGGGATATTTTTTCAGATCCTCGCGCGTAAAATCGAGTCCCGTGTTGACGGGAAAGGTTTCGCCGAGTTCGAAACCGGAATGTATGAACGGGATCGCCGGAATGAAATTACTCACCGCCCAGGCATAGGAGCTGTAGACGATCCCGCCGGGGCGCGCCGCGGCACGGGGCGTGTTGTGGCTCTCCGGCGTGGCAAAATAGGGCACCGCATACCCTTCCCCGCCGAAGCGCCGGAGCATGGTCCTGAACTTCTCCGGATGATGCTGATCGCTCCATTGATAGCCGATGACGGCATTGTATCCCTCGAGGACGCTCTTTTCGGTGATCGAGAAATTTTCATCCCAGAACGAAAATTCCGGATTAATCGAGCGGGCACGGCGTATCATTTCCTGCTTCAGTTCCATCGGGAGAGCGTGTCCCATGTCGATCATCACGCCGTCGATGCCGAATTCCTTCTGATAATGCGGAAGGATCTCAATGATTTTCTGCCAGAGAGGCTCGTTCGCATTTTTCCGGACGGCCAGACGGGTGTCGTACATCCGAAGGGTGTTATACGCGATGTAGTTGAAATCGGGGTGATCGTAAAGTTTCAGATACGTGACGTCGTTCCACGGGGGCTGTGAATCGTCGGGCGGCCAGTCGGCGAACGCGCCCGGAATCCGGACGGTGGTATTGCCGTCCACCAGACCCCTGTAGGATCCCTTCACGAGTCTCACCCGGGAGGGCTCGGGCGGTTTGGTGAACATCGACCGGTAGATATCGTGCGGCTGGGGAAGACTGCTGAAATCCTCCTTCTTGACCTTGTCCTTGATGACCGCGAGCTCTTCCGGGGTGAAAAGGGGATTGCCGTAGAGCCCCTCCTCATGGGAGCCGGGTCCGCGGTCGTGGACTGATTCCCGTATCCAGTAAAACCACTCCGGATGTTCGGCGATCCAGTCGCCGTTTTTGGATGCGGTCCGGAAGACAAACTCGACCACCACGCGCATGCCGAGATGATGCGCCGCCGCCACGAACATGCGGAATTCGGCGTCGACGCCGATCCCCAGATTCGGTTCCGCAAGGTTCTCGTCGATCAGGTAGGGATTCTTGATGGCGTACGGCGACCCGAGCGATCCCTTGTTGCCGTCAGTGCCGATGGAGGTGATGGGGAGCAGATGGATGGTGGTCGCACCGAGCGATTTGATATACGGAAGGAGCGCCGTCGCCTTGAGGAAGGTTCCGGTCTCGCGCCATCCGTCGCCGTTCAGCGGCAGGTCGAGTTTTCCGTTCTGGTTATGATCGAATGCGCAGGTGCTCCGGACGAACATGTTGAAAATAACCGTCTCTTTGGACCAGCTTCCGCCCGCGCCCCGCAGAACCGTTTGTGCCGGGGCCGATGCGATCTGCCGGAGAGCGCCGGGAAAATAGGCCGCGGGATTCACCGCCACGGGCGACTGTCCGTGTGCGTTCCGCTGTGATCCCGTCCAGAGCGGCGGGATGAAATAAGACGGCCGGTCGGAAGAGAACCGCGACAGCTTTTCAGCTATCGTGTCGGCCAGGATCGGTAATGGTGTCTGCATGTTCTGACGGCTCGTTATCGGAGGAGAATCATTTTTTTGACCGACATGAACGTCGGGGTTGTCAGCCGGTAAAAGTAGACGCCGCTTGCGAACTGGCCTGCATTCCAGGTCACGAGATAGTGTCCGGGCGTCTGGACGCCGTTCACGAGCGTCGCGACCTCCGCACCGAGTATGTTGTACACCTTCAGCGTGACGAGACTGTTCTTCGGCAGATCGTACTGGATCGTCGTCGACGGATTAAACGGGTTCGGGTAATTCTGCGCCAGCGCATAGGAGACCGGTAACGGCGCCGGCGGTTCCTCCACCCCGGTGATCGCCGGCAGGGAGAGATGGTACATGGTATCGCTCACGATCATGACTGAAGAACCGTAGGCGGGGAGACTGACCGGCAGGGTTGCGTTCCCGCCGCTGAAGACCACCTGGTAGACGGAGTCGTTGTACAGATCGCTTGCAAAGTATGTCTTGCCGTCCTGGATCCCTCCGGGAAGGGTTACGTTCGTGCTCGAAAGGTTAACGAAGGAGGACTGGCTGACGTTCGAGAAATTCGCGAACATCAGACCGGTAAGGTCGTTCTGGGGCCTGCTGTAGCCGAGAATCGATCCGTTGGAGCCGTTCACCCGCAGTTGTTGCTGGGTCCAGAAGGAGGAGAACTGCTTACGGATGTGCGCCAGCTTCTGATAGTGGGGCTGGAGGATCGTCCGGAGAGAGTCGTTCCAGTCGAGCACGCTCCGGTTCCGGTTTTCCTTCTGGCCGGAGATCCCGAAGCCCCAGCCGAGCTCCTGTCCCTCATACACGAGGGGAAGGCCGACGGAGAGTTCGACCATGGTCGCGACCGGCATGGTCGACCGTGCGGCCATCGTGGGATTTGAGGCAAGCGCGAGCTGTGTACTGTAGGAATAAATGATTCTGTCTTCATCCTGATTTTCCATGCATCGCATGAAGAAGGAGTTCGGTCCGGGCGTGAAGCCCATCGCCGAGCAGGAGCCGCAGTTCAGCAGGTTGTTGTTCAGCGAGCTGATCTGCGGACTGCCGCTGTAGAAGCCCTGGACCCCGTTATGGAGCAGATTCCAGTCATACGCGGCATCGACTCCTCCGTTCCGGTCTCCGTAGATCGTTTCCGTTCCCACTCCGGTCCCGGCGTCTTCGCCGAGGAGGAGGATGTCCGGTTTGATATGCTTGAGAGCGGTACGGACCGGGACTCCCATTTCGTTCTCGCCGCCGTTGCCGTTGTTTGCGCGGGCGTCGGGGCCCCAGTAGACGTCAAAGCGGTAGCCGTCGACCCCGAACTGTTTGATCCAGTAGCGATAGACATCGATCATGTACATCCGGGCATCCAGATCCGACCAGTTCCAGTTGAGCAGTTCGTCGCTGAACGGGTAATAGTAGACGATCAGGCTGTCCGAGGTGAGGGCCTCGGGCGAGAGCTCCGGGTGATAATTCGGATTTGTGATCAGCTGATGCTGATAGAAATTCCAGTAGACGGAATTCTGCCGGAATGATTTTATATCCGTCACGAACGGATGATATTTGCTCGTATGATTGGGCGTGATGTCGAGAATGATTTTAAGTCCGAGCGCATGCGCCGTGCTGACGAAATTCCGGAAATCCGCATTCGTGCCGTATTCCGGTGCGACATTGTAGAAATCGACGATGTCGTATCCGGGCCCGTAAAAGTTATTGATCGGAAATGCATTCTTCATCACCGGCATCACCCAGATGATGTTATATCCCATGTTCTTGATGTATCCGAGGAGCGGGAGAGCGGCGTTGATCGTCCCCTGCGAGGTCGCCGATTTGAAGAACATCAGATACATTCTCCCCTGCTTCAGCCATGCCGGATTGCTCGCAAGCGTGGGATAGGACACCCTGCCGGAATCGTCGACGCCAAAGTAATTCCTTGTGGTATCGCTGTACCCGTTGGTATCGGAAACGATCAGGTTGAAGTAATATTCCCCCGGCACTGTCGGGGTGGTCAGCGCGATCTGTCCCGCGGTCGATCCGTCGACGCCGGCAACCGGAGCCGGATTGGCGGTATCGGCCGACCAGCGGAACGTCAGGGCGTCGGAGGGATTGCCGTCGGCATTCAGGCTCGAATCCGCATGAAGGGTAACCGAATAGAGATCCCCGCTGAAAGCTATTTTCCCCAGCGGCGCCCGGTTGACGAGCCGTGTGATGTACATGGGAAACGACACCGCCCGGGCTCCCGACGAGTCGGCGATCGCTTTGATCGTATCTCCGCCGCCAACAAGCGGCATCGCAAAGGAGAACGTCCGGCCTGAAACCGCTGTCTGAAATGTGTCGACCGAGTTCCGGACGAGCGTGACCGATGTTACCGAATCGTTCTCCACCCTGCCGTTGATCTTCCAGCTCGTCTCCCACGTACCGACCGGGAACTGGTTCATGATCTTGACATAGCCGGCCTGGACCACAAAATTAACGGTATCCAGCGTCGTACCGGCGCTCAGGATGACCACATGCGGTCCGTTCGGAAGATTCGGGACCGGATAGCTGAACAGCTCAGTTGAAAAATTGTAATACTGTCCGGCCTGCGGATGGGCGACTCCGTCGATGGTGATCGTCAGCGAGGAGGTGTCGAGGAGCGTTCCCACCTTCGGAAATATATATGCCGTGATCAGCGGCGAGGCGCTCGTGACGACCGGATTCCGCTGATTCGGCTGGAAATGGAATATTGTCGGATTTTTTACGTACAGATAGGTGTTGCTGTTGTCCGCGGCATTGACATGCGGATTGACCGGATCGTTGATCCAGCACGCTTGACAGCCGCCCAGATTGAATTTATACTGATACGCGCCTGCGACTCCGTTCCCGGCCGCCCCCCCGACCTGAAGCCGAACCCACTTCGTCCAGAGTCCACTCGCCGAGTCATAGAGCATATTCCAGCGGGGATTGGAGGTGATCACCCCCTGGTTGTTGTTTGCCCATCCGTTGAACTCGCCCGGAAGATACACGATGCTCTGCGGTGCAGACGGTTTGTAGGTAAAGAAAACATCGACGCTGTCCTGTGCATGAAGCGACGCCGTCAGGCCGCCGAGGATCAGAAGAAAAGCCGTCCCGGACAGAATGGCCGGGAGCAGGCGAAGTGAGCGAGGTAAGCGAACAGTCATATGATCATTCTCCGGTGATGGAATAGACACGCCCCGCATAGGCGGGAATCTCGCCGGGAGCGCCCTTCAGCGGATGGCGCTTCTCCGGATCTGCAAGCAAATCGAAATAGTGTCGCTGTGGGACTACTGCGGCAGGCAGAGAATATGGTGCACCGCCGTTGTTCAGAATGACGAGGAGTGTATCCCTGTCCTTGATCCTGTAATAACCGTACACGTTTCTCCGGTCGTCGGTAACGGCCGTGGCAAAGGCTCCCCGCCGGAGGGCAACGGAGGAATTTCTGAGGGCAATCAATCTGCGGTACCAGCGGTAGATCTCCATGTTCCATTGTGTGGTGTCCCAGACCATCGTCTTCCGGCACC
>DATKPE010000055.1:0-66085 GCA_035524335.1 Bacteroidota bacterium | reverse complement strand
ATCATCGTCGCAAGCCGGTTCCTGACGACCGGAAACACAATATACATCGACAGCACGGTCATCGACGGGTCCCGCCCGTCGAAACCCGACACCGCCAGCGTGGTCCTCTTCGTCCACGGAGAGGATACAAGCAGTGTGATCGAAGGGTTCACGCTGACCGGGGGCACCGGCACCGTCTGGAAGGATCTTCACAATTTCGGTCTGTACCGGGAAGGGGGCGCCGTCCTCTCCGAGCTGAGCTCTCCGACGATCAGGAACAATTACATCCGCGGAAACGTCGCTGTCAATACCGCCGGGGTTTCGAGCGCGGGCGGCGGCGGCATCCGGTCGAGCGACGGCGAACCCCATATTCTGAACAACTACATCACGGGAAACCGGGGAAGGTACGGCGGGGGAATCGTGCTGAACTACACCGGCGCCGTCATCCGGAACAACGTCATCTACAACAACACGGGAGGCGAGGATTACGGCGGTTCGGGGATTTGGGCCTACAGCAACGGTCCATCCGAAAAAATCATCGAGAACAACACCATCGTCGGCAACAGCTCCGCACTCGACGGCGGCGGCCTTTCGATCTCCAGCACCTCGGTATCCGTTCACAACAACATCATCTGGGGAAACACCGCGGCGACACAACCGCAGATCAGCGTTTCCTCGGCCGCGGTCTCGGTCACGTATTCCGATGTGCAGGGAGGATGGGCCGGCACCGGAAACATCAATTCCGCACCCGTCTTCCGCGACACGAGTCATTATCTCGAATCCACCTCTCCCGGCGTCGATGCGGGAGATCCGGCCGTCCAGTTCGACGACCCGGAGGATCCTCTTCATCCGGGCAGTGCGCTCTGGCCAAGCAAGGGAACCACCCGCTGTGACATGGGCGCCTACGGAGGACCGGCGGCGGCGGCAACCATCTACGTCGATCTGCATCTCGACGACCCTCTTCCCCCGAAGAATTTCACCGCCTACAGTGATTACCGGACGCCCTCTTCGGCGACTCTCCGCTGGACCGACCCCACCGCGGCGAACAACGGATCTCCCATTCACAACTTCCGGATTCATCTCTACCGCGATTCGGTCTTCATCGCGGAAGCCGACTCGGGTGTTCAGACGTGGACCGATACAGGACTGGTTATGCATCAGCAGTACATCTATCGGTCCGTGACGGTCGTGCCGGGCGATTCCGGGACCGCCGCGGTTGACTCATGCATTGCGGGAGGGAGTGCGTACCCCGCTCCCCCGTCGTCGTTCACCGCCTCGGACGGCAGTTCCGGCGCCGTGCTCCGCTGGATCAATCCCTCCCGCCAGGCCGACGGTACTCCTCTGAACGATTTCGGAGCGATCTATATTTATCGCGACGGCGCCCTTGCCGACAGTGTTCTCCAGACTTCGGCGGATTCGGGGCTGGCCCGCAGTTACGTCGATTCCCTCCCGGGGTATCACGAGTATATGATCTGCTCCAGGGATACCGAATCTCCCGTGCATACAAGCGTTCTCTCCGACTCCATTCTGGCATTTTCACGCCTCACAACAACCTATTTCGAAGATTTTGAAGGGGGCGTTCCGCGGTCCTACCGTCCCGGAACATGGGATTCCACCAGCCTCATCGCCTTCACCGGCCGGCATTCCCTTGCCAGCAACCAGAACGCCCATACCCCGAACAATGTCAGCAACATCATCCTCATGCCATCGGTCATCCTCACCACCGACATGACGCTCCGGTTCCACGATATCGCGATCATCAACCCCGCATCCGAATATGCGTTCGTCGAAATCAGCACCAACCACCGGAAGAGCTTCAAAACGCTCGCAACCCTGACGTGGAATTCGTACGCACCCTGGAGCGACGGGCATGCAGACTCCGCCGACTGGCGGGCGGAAACGTTTAGTCTGTCCGCCTATAAAAACGACACCGTCACGATCCGCTTCCGCTGTGTCTCGCTCAGCGGCGCCACAGGACAGGGATGGTATATCGACAGCATGGCGATCTACCCGACCTATCCCCCCGCCGCCTTCACCTATCACCCCGATTCCGCCTGGAACCTCCTCTCGCTTCCGGTGGTCACGACCTCCCATACAACGTCCGTCCTCTTTCCGGGAGCCGTGTCCCAGGCATTCAGCTTCAACGGAAATTACGAAACCATCGATTCTCTCACACCGGG
Source organism: Bacteroidota bacterium (assembly GCA_035524335.1). Classification (GTDB taxonomy): domain Bacteria; phylum Bacteroidota; class Ignavibacteria; order UBA10030; family SZUA-254; genus DATKPE01. The sequence goes on along the minus strand of DATKPE010000055.1, from coordinate 63,926 downwards.
GGACGGATTCTGGCTTCAGTTCCAGACAGTGGATTCGATTCCGGTCAATGGTACCGCCATCCTGCGTGACAGCATTCAGCTCCGGCAGGGCTGGAATCTGATCGGCGGCATCACCGCACCCGTCGATTCCTCGTCGCTTCTGCAGTACCCTTCCGGTCTTCTCTCAGGAAGTTTTTACGGCTATCAGAACGGTTACCAGCCCGCGTCCATACTCGTCCCGGGCGCGGGATACTGGATCAAAGCCCGTCAGGCCGGAAGCATCGTCGTCACCGGTCCGGCCGCCGGAGCGCCTTCCGGAATGCCCGTCCGCAAATCCGCCGGCGATCCGTTCAATCACCTCATCTTCACCGACAATACGGGGCGACAACTCCTGCTCGGATTCGGCATATCGACCGGGCACGCGCGGGCAGGAACCTCGTTCGAGCTTCCGCCTCTCCCTCCCAACGGGGCGCCGGACGTCCGTTTTGAAGACAATACGGGAATTCGTCTGTTCTCCCCCCGCCGCGACACCGGATGTGCAATCCGCCTGCAGGGCGTTCGTCCGCCGGTGACGCTGAGCTGGACTCTTGCATCTCCCGCGGGTTCCGGCTGGGAGATCCGGATCGACTCCGCCGTCCGGTCGATCGGGCGGGCTGGAAACTGCATACTCGCCAGCGGAGCCGAAAAAATCGAACTGACATACCGCGGAGAGGGGTCGGAAAAGAAACCCACAGGGTACGAACTCGGTCAGAACTACCCCAATCCGTTCAACCCGTCGACGACGATCCGGTATGCACTGCCGTCGGCCGGCCGGGTCGTTCTGCGGGTGTACAATGTTCTGGGCCAGGAGGTCGCACGGCTGATCGATCGGATGGAAGACGCGGGGGTCAAAACGGTGATCTTCGATGGATCATCGCTACCGGGCGGAGTCTATTTTTATCGGATCACCGCGGGATCATACACGGCGGCCAGAAAACTCACCCTGATGAAATAGCCGCGGCCTGCTGATCGCCGGGGATTCTTCCCGCACGGTTTCCGGCAGGTTGGTGAAAATAACGGCGCACCGCATTGCGTGCCGCTGTGCGGGACGATTTCAACAGAATCAATATCTGATTTCGCAGATTTCACCGGCCGACAGCCGGTGGTAACAGACACCGCCCGGATACTCCGCGGCTTCCCTCCTCACGGAACAGGTTCCCATCGGCCGCCGGCCGCGCGCGCGATTTGCGATTCATGCCGACAAAATTGTATTTTAGTCATCCACCTTCTGCTGATCAGCCGGAACGTGGCATGACACGAAAATCCAAGGAGACAATCATGTATAAAGTTGTGTTATTGCGGCATGGGGAAAGCGTCTGGAACATGGAAAACAGATTCACCGGATGGACGGACGTCGATCTGTCGGAAAAGGGAATACGCGAAGCGCACCGGGCCGGCACACTCCTCCGTGAAGAGGGATACCGGTTCGATGTCGCCTACACCTCGGTCCTGAAGCGGGCCATCCGGACCCTCTGGATTGCGCTGGAGGAGATGGATCAGATGTGGATCCCCGTCTTCAACTCGTGGCGGCTCAACGAGCGGCACTACGGCGCACTGCAGGGACTGAACAAATCGGAGATGGCGGAGAAATACGGCGAGGCGCAGGTCAAGATCTGGCGCCGCAGTTACGATGTCCGGCCTCCCGAACTGGATCCGGCCGACGAGCGGAGTGCCGCCAACGATCCCCGCTACCGCTCCCTGCAGAAGGGGGAGATCCCGATGGCGGAGTGCCTGAAGGATACGGTCGCGCGTTTTCTCCCGTACTGGCACGGGACCATCGTTCCCTCGATCCGCGCCGGCAACCGCATCGTCATCGCGGCGCACGGGAACAGCCTCCGCGCCCTGGTGAAATATCTCGACGATATTCCGGACAGTGAGATCACCGAGCTGAATATTCCGACGGGGATACCGCTGGTCTATGAACTCGACGCCAATCTCCGGCCCCTGAAGCATGAGTACCTCGGCGATAAGGCGTCGATCGAGCAGGCGATGCAGGCGGTCAGCAATCAGGGAAAAGCGAAACGCTGAAACCGGCCGTTACGGTGGGGAGAATAAAAAAGGGCAGGTCGCACGACCTGCCCTTGTCATTCGGAGCGTTACGGCTCAGTGAACGAACCGCCACCAGTCGTAGTGCTTGTTCGAAAGATCCTCGCGCGAGGGCATCGGGTAAAAGAGAAGTTCCTGCCCGCAGGCGAACCAGAATCCGTGCCGGATCATGGCGTACGACGCTTCGATGAGCGTCGAGTTGAGGCTGAGCGTTTTTGTCTTCTTGTTCGGATTGGTCTGCAGTTCGACGAGGTATTCGTAGAGCAGTGCGGGATTGTTTTCCGGAATCGGGGAATACATCATTTCCCGGTTCCTGTTCTTCTCGAGAAATTCCGCAACGTTGAATTCATACTGGGTGAAGCAGATTTTCGGCGCCCCTTTCGACTTGGTTTCGCTGGTGATATATTTGCCGAACGACCGCTGGTCGAGCGTCGACGCAATAAGATTCGTCAGCGGCGTCACTTCCTGGTATATTCTGACCAGGCCGGGTTCGTTCGCCGCCGCGTACGGTGCGGAGGAGAGCTCGAGGCACTTCCCGTTCGCCGTCACGAGGTAGAGATTCTTCAGGACCGAGAGGTCGACATGCTCGAGAACGGCATACGAGGAGATGAACTTCGTCTTTTTGGGCCGGCCGTCGGGATGCGGAACCGTCAACGCGAGATACCGGTCGATATCGAAATAGGGATTCCTGAATTTGATGTCGACCTCCGCAAAAATCACCTTTCCGCGGAAATGTTTTGCGCTTCCCACCGTATAGTGCTGTGCAAACTCTTCCGGTTTCAGTTGTGAGGAGACAAGCGCGTTGATCGGAAACACGATCATGTAAAGATGTTTTGCTGAATCTGCCATGGAGTATCCTTTTTCAAATTCGAAACAGACTGGCCGGGACGCTGAACCCCCTTCATTTCCGTTACACCCCGGGGTGCGCTGAATTCTGCCGCATCCGGGTTGTTTATCCTTTAATCCGTGAGATTTGTGCGGAAACGGGATGAGAGGCGTCGGCGGTCATAAATGTACGAAAAATCCGCGGGGAAATCAATTGTCGGGAAGCGGATTGAGCGCATGGAAACAGCTTCATCAGGAGGAAACAGACCCGGGATCAGCCAGCCCCGCCCTGGGCAGTTCCGCTGTCGAAAACCCTGATCGGGAGGACCATCATGTTGAGCCCGTCGAACTGGAGCTTCCGCTGGAGCTGGTTGGCCGTTTCGTTGTGGAGGAAGCGCTGGTACCAGCGCTCTTTCTGGAAGACCAGTTTGCTCGTGAAGAAGACGGCCTGCGGATATTCCTTATGGAGCGCCGCGGTGATCTTTTCCGCCTCCTCGAGGACATCGGTCCCCATGCCCATCCGGTAGGCGGCCGCAAGTCCCAGCTTGCCCGCCATGCCGGCATATTTCTTCAGCGATTCCTCGGTTTCGTGGAGCGCCACGTTCACGTCATCCGCCCCCTTCAGCGTTCCTGCGTCGACGATGTTGATCGACACGAAGATGATGTTCTTGAAGTGATTCGGAAACTGTTTCTGGATGTTGAAGAAGGAATGAATGCCGAGACCGCTGAAGGAATTCACGAACAGCACCGCCGTCGGCGACCGTTTTTCGATCGAGCGCGGTGCGACGCCCTCCGGCAGGGGAATGTCGCTCAGGATCTCGTCGAGACGGTTGAGATTCCTGCGGACCCTGGTGTAATGCTGTTTGATCAGATAACAGAAATAGACAAGAATCGAGGTGATCACCAGCGTCACCCATCCGCCCTGCGTGAACTTTTCCATGAGACTGACAATCAGAATCGAAAGACAGAGCACAAGACCGATCAGGTGGATGACGATATGTTTTGACCAATCCGGATATTTTTTCCTGTTCTGAATCCAGTACCGCACCATGCCCATTTCCGACAGGGAAAAGGTGAGGAAAACGTTGATGGAATACATCAAAACGAGCGCACTCGTGTCTCCGTGGGTGAGGAACAGTGTTGTGATCGCGGCGAGGGAGATGAGGATCACGCCGTTCTGCATGGTAAGGCGGTCCGACAGCGTGCTGAACCGGTGCGGAAGCCAGGAATCGATCGCCATGTTTGACATCACCCTCGGGCCGTCGATGAACCCGGCCTGAGCCGCCACGAACAGAAGCGCCGCCTCGGCAATGAGCGTCACAATGACGAATAATCCGCCGACCGGCAGTGAACCGATGGCCCACGTTCCGGCAAAATTTTCGAGGAGAACTGCGTTCATCGTCTTTCCCGGCGTCGGAACCACCCGGTAGAGCAGATAGCAGAGAAGAATTCCGCCGGCGGTCACCGCCAGCGACACCGCCATGTAGGCCATGGTCCGGCGGGCGGTGGCCACCTTCGGCTCGCGCATGATCTGGATGCCGTTGCTGACCGCTTCGATGCCGGTGTAGGTGCCGGCGCCCATCGAATACGCGCGGATGAAGATGGCGAACATCCCCATCGCACCGAGCGCACCGAGTCCGGAATGAAAACCGGACTGGACCTCCGTCGTCACCCTTCCCGCCTCGAAGAGATGAAAGGCGATACCGCCGACGATGAGCACCGCATGCGTGACGAGGAAGAGCACAAAGATCGGCATGAGAATGGTAACCGATTCCTTTACCCCCCGCATGTTCAGAATCGTGAGGATGATGATCGCGGTGACGACGACGATCATTTTATAGTGACTGGCTCCCTGGGGAAGGAAGCTGAAGATCTGATCTGCGCCGCTGGCGATGGAGACGCTGATCGTGAGCACATAGTCGACTAGAAGGGCGGATCCTGAGACAACGCCGTACTTCGGCCCGAGCAGTTTGCTCGCCACGACGTATCCGCCGCCGCCGAACGGGAAGTGTTCGATGATCCGGGAATACGCATAGGAAATGATGAAAACGGTGAGCGCAGTCGCCAGGGCGAGCCCGATTGCGAGATACGTGTGCTGGCCGAGCGCCCGGAACGACTCGTCCGGACCGTAAGCGGAGGACGACAGGCCGTCGGCGCCGAGACCCACCCAGGCGAGAAATGCGATCAGGGAAATCTTGTGAAAGACTGTCGGATCGGAGATATTCCGCGGCGCCCCGAGGAGGATGCGTTTCAGCCGCGACGTCAGGGAGTCAATGCGGTTTTCGTCTCTTGTTTTTTCGGGGGTCGTTCCGTCGGGCGGCACTGCTTTGGTGGTGTGATGATCACCGGTTCCACCATCCTGATCCATGAAAATTCACTCGAATTGGAACATTTCAGTTAAAAATCAGGAAGTATTGTACGAAAAGAACGGTAGAAAAACAATCGGGAAAAAACGACTGCGAAAGGTCATGAATAAAAAAAACCGCTGACCGGCCGGACGACCGGTTCAGCGGTTTTACCGATGTACCAGAGTGCGCGGGCTACCAGATCGCCGCGGCGCCCGCCTGCGGATTGACCATCGCGCCGGACGAACAGCGGAACGCCCGCGAGAATTCCTGCAGATTGTAGACCGACCCGATCACCCGGAACCGCGGCGGCGAATGCGGATCGCTCAGGATCATAAGCCGCACCGATTCCGGCCGCGTCATCCGTTTCCATACCTGCGCGAAGGTCAGGAAAAACCGCTGGTCACCCGTGAACCCGTTGATCACCGGCAGTTCCCCTTTTCCCGCACGGGTCGCACGGTAGGCCAGATAGGCGATCTTGACTCCCCCCTGATCGGCGATGTTCTCTCCCAGCGTCAGCTCCCCGTTCACGTGCATTGTGTCGACCGCCAGGTAGCCGCTGTACTGCTTCGCGATGACGGAAGCTCTGCCCTGATAGTGATCGACGTCCTCCTTCGTCCACCAGTCCCGCAGGTTCCCCTCCGCGTCGAACTGGCGCCCCTGATCGTCGTACCCGTGGGTCAGTTCGTGCCCGATGACCGTCCCGATGCCTCCATAAATCGCCGCATCGTCGGCATTCATATCGAAAAACGGCGGCTGGAGAATCCCGGCGGGAAAAACGATTTCATTGAAATTGGGATTGTAATACGCGTCGACCGTCGATGGCGTCATCGACCATTCGGTCCTGTCGAGCGGCTTGCCGATCTTGTCCAGGTTGCGCTGGAACTCGAACTCATCGGCCTGCATGCCGTTTTCGACGAACGTCGAGCCGTCGATCTTGAGGGCGGAGTAATCACGCCATTGGTCGGGGTATCCCACCTTGATCATCAGCGCACTCAGCTTCCGGAGAGCCTCCTTCCGCGTCTCCTCGGAGATCCAGTCGAGATGCATGATACGGTCCCGGAGCGCCGCCTGCAGATTCACCACGAGCGTGTGGGCGCGTTCCTTCGCGGCCGGAGGGAAGGTTTTTTCGACGAACAGCCGTCCGACGCCTTCGCCGAGCGCGGCGTCCTCATCCCGGAGAACACGTTTCCACCGCGCGCTGAGTTCCTTTGTGCCCCGGATGACGCCGCTGTTGAAGCGGAAATCCTCATCGACAAATGCCGACGCGAGTCTCGGCGCCTCGGCGTTCACCAACTGCCAGCGAAGATACGTCCGCCACTCGGGCATCGGCACGGAATCGGCCATGCGGGCGACAAACTTCAGAAACGACGGCTGTCCCACGTTGACCTCGGCCACACCGGGAAGACCCAGTTTCGTAAAATAAATTTTCCACGGAAACTGCGGAGCGAGTGAATCGAGCCCGGGCAGAGTATAGATGTGATAGACGGCGTTCGGATCCCGTTCCTCAACCGGCCGCATCGAGGCCGACGCCAGAGCGCTTTCAATCCGCATGACCGACGCGGCTTCCCGTTCCGCTTCCGCGTCTCCGTCGCCCATCAGCACGAACGTCGCTTTCACGTGGTCGACGAATTTTTTCTTTATCGATTCGGACGCTTCGTCGGTTTTTGTATAGTATTCCATGTTCGGCATCGCGAGCCCGCCCTGATACAGCTGAGCGATGTTGTTTGCGGCGTGCTTGAAATCCATGTAGACAAAAAAGCCGAACGCGGCGCTGATGCCGCGGCGGTGGAGCGACGCAATCTCCCCGGCGAGATCTCCGGCGGTGCGCATCGAACCGATGTCGGCCAGATCCCTGGCGAGCGGCCTGATGCCTGCCTTCTCGATCCCTGCGCTGTCCATCCCGGTCCGGTAATACCTTCCCACTTTACTCCTGATGCTTCCGGCCGGCGAGGATTCGTCACGCGCGGCAGACCCGAGAAGGTCGCGGATGATAGCAATGTTCTGTTCATAAAGCTGACTTCCCGTACCCCAGGACGCCCGGTCTGCGGGGATCCGGGCGGTCGACAGCCATCGCCCGTTCGCATACTGGTAAAAATCCTCACATGGACTGATCGTCGAATCGATCATGGAAAAATCGATCCCGGCGGAGGAAAATCCCCCGGGGGTCTGGGCATGAACGGATCGGGCGCAAAGAAAAGTGAAAAGAAAAGACAGGGCGAAAAGGAAACGATGCGGACGGATCATAGGGTTCTGCTCTCGTTGGACGAAATGATTGTGGTTGGACGTACCGGGACTGTATACCGGTATGCGGAAAAACGGAGGGAAAGTTGCAGATACATCTCCGGAGGGGGGCGCGCGGACACTCTGCGCCCGCCCTCCGGCATATTCTTTCTATTTCAGAAGAAGCATTTTCCGGATCTGATGGATACCGTTCCCCGCCGGCGAGGTGCTTCCGGCATCGAGGCGGTAAAAATATATCCCGCTGGGCCGCGATGAGGCGTTCCAGACCACACTATAGTATCCCGCCTTCCTCACACCGTCGACCAGCCTGTCGACGACCTCGCCGAGAATATTGACGACGGAAACCCTGACATAGCTGTCGGCCGGAAGCTCAAACTTTATCGTCGTCGAGGGATTGAACGGGTTCGGATAATTCTGTTCCAGCCGGAAGGCGGTCGGCACATTCCCGGCCGATTGATCGGTGTGCGGCGGAGACGGCGGAAGCTCCGCCGTCGGCCGGATGTGGATCCGCGCCGTACTGAAATCGGCCCTTGGCCCGCCGTTCAGGATCAGCGATCCCGCCTGCGATGCATTGACCCAGTACCCGTACCCCGGCTGAAGCGTATCGTTCGCGACATAGGCCCCGTTGTATCCGAAAAAGGCCGAGGTCGTCATTCCCGGAGGCTGTGAGAGAATGGTCGATGTGGTCACCGGAACTCCGACGGCTCCGATCATGTTCCACCCGGCCGAAACCGGTATCGTATCGCCGGTCACAGCCTGTCCCGTGAGGCTGAACGGCTGCGCGCTCCCGACCCTGAGCCAGAAACCTTTGCCGGCAGAAAGCGTTGTGGTCGGAACGTAACCGGACGAGTAGAGGAACGCCGATCCCAGAGCGCCGGGATAGAGCGCCGTCAGGCTGTCGTTCGCGGGATTCACCGGAAGTGAAAGGAGGTTCCAGTTCGAGAGGAGTACGCCGTTCACCGTCACCATGGCCGCCCCCTGATAGGCCGTCGGAATTTCCCACATCCCCTTCCCGTGGGTTGCGACCCTGAGGAGACGAAACGAGTCCTGGATGGCGACGTCGAACACGGCACTGCGGGGAAGGCCGGTGCCGTACACCGACCAGTTCGCGCCGGCATCGGAGGAATAAAAGACCCCGATATCCGTGCCGCAGTAAAGATCGCTCGCCTTTCTGGGATCGATGACCAGGCCATTGACGGGAACATCGGGCAGGCCGTTCGACGAGGCGGTCCAGGTCGCCGTGGTCGAAAGAGTCGTGGTTTTCCAGATGTGCTGGAGCGGCGTCACCGCCGAACCGTACCCGTCGTATGTCACGTAGGCGGTATTCTGATCGACCGGGTCGATCGCGATCCTGGCGGGATAATATCCCGGTGTGGCGCCGGTGACGTTCGTGAGCGTATCGGACCCGGTGGTGGTGGCCCAGAGCGTGCCGTCCTGAAGTCCGACGATCCGGACGTTGTCGTTCTCGCGGGCGATGCCGATCGCGGTGATCGGCGAACCGGTGATGGGAGCCTGGCTGACGACGGTATTGCTGACGCCCTGATTGGCGGATCTGTACAGTCTGTCAGTCCCGTAGTAGACGGTGTTCGGCGTACCGGGGCCGAGAACGAGCGGCGCATAGAACAGGACATTGTCGGTCAGGCTGATGCCGTTACTGCCGTTGCCGATGAATCCCCAGCTGCCGTCGGCGGCGTTGGTGGCGGAGACCACCTTTGCATATCCGACCAGGTTGTTGGTCTGATTGTAATATGTGTGGTACATGGTGACGTTGAGGGTGTCGGTGGAACTCTGATCGATCGCCGCAAACCCTCCGTCACCCCAGTCGGCCTGCGTCCAGGTCCCGCTCGCCTTCATCCACGGGGTGCCGTTGTCCTGGGTGCCGCCGATGGTGAAGTTCCGGCTGGAGTGGTGAAGCGCGATGCTTTCGAACTGGAGAGCGGTAAAACCGCTTGTGTTGATGCTGGACCAGGTTGCGCCGCTGTTGGACGATCTGAACATGCCGCCGTCACAGCCCAGATAGATGATGTTGCTGTTCGGCGCGGAGGCAACGGCGATGGCATGCACGTCGGCGTGGAGGTTCGTCGAGCTGTTGGTGAACGAGGCGCCCCCGTTGGTTGTATATTTGAACTCATTCGATCCCTTGCCGTAGCTCGCGGCCGATCCGCCGAGGTAGACCCGGGACGAATCGGTCGGCGACATGGCGATGGCGATGTCGTACCAGCATTGTGAATAGCAGAAGCCGTTCGCCGCCGCGATCGGAGCCGACCAGGTAACGCCGTCGTCGTGGGACACCCGGAGGGTGCCGATCGATTCGGCGGTCGCCGCATACATGGTCACCACCGATCCCACCTTGTTGGCGCAGAACTTCACATTCTGAAAATCGGTCTGCGACAGGACGCTCGTGAATGCGGGGACGGGATCGAGCGCGTCGGTTGTCCGGTAAAAGCCCCCCGTGATGCCGATGCTCGACTGGCCGTAGACCGACACCACCATGATATTGGGATTTGACGGATCGGTAATGATGTCGTTGATGATCGGATTGGTTCCGGAACCGAGATTGATAACGCTGAAAAACGGCTGTGCGGCCAGTGCGTTCGTCGAGCGATAGAGTCCGCGGGGAGGCCGGTTGGTGTACGCATCGCCGCTCGCACCGCTGTAGCCGGAGGTGGTGCCGACAAAGACGATGTTGTCGTTGGCCGGATCGACGATGATTTTATTGATCGACCGGTAGGCCAGAACATTATTGGAGAGCGAGTCGGTCGCGAACGGCCCGGAGAGGACCGGCGAGGTCTCTGCATTCCTGACGATGTAGAGCCCGACGCCGAAATAACTGTCGAGTGATGTGTTTCCCTCCCCCGTGCCGACGAACAGGATGGAGGTGTTCAGCGGATCGATGGTCAGTGCGCCGATGGAGAGGGAAAGCGCGTTGTCAAATATGGGTGTCCACGATGCTCCACCGTTGAACGTCCGGTAGACGCCCCCCTGCGCGGTACCGGCGTAGACTGTTTCCGGATGTGTCGGATGGATGGCGATGGCGGTGACTCTGCCGCTCACGGGAAGACGGCTCAGTTCGGTCTGGCCGTTGGGAAGGTTCACCGGGCCGACAAATGTCCATGCCGGAACGAGGGCGTTGGGCGCGGCTCCGGAGCTTTTCATCGTCCGCTCCGCCGTCCGGATCGCCCGTATGCGGGGATTCTCGCCCGGAGGATAGGGAAGCCCTCTGAGCAGGCCGATGTGCGCCTCGCGCGCCTGCAGATATTGATCCTTGTCGACGGTGACGCCCTGAATCACCGGAAGATCGGGATCTGCATCACCGTCGGGATCGACGGCAACGCCGGGCTGTTGTTGTCTGGCATACAGGTGTCGGGATCCGGGAGTAAAAAGAAGAAAAAGGGCGGCGAAAACGGAAAATCGTATAATCCGGCGCATGTGGTTCATCTCCTGGTGTATGAATCCTGCCGGAAGACAAACCCGCAGGGCCAATTGATGGTGGATCAGGTGTGAAATCTAACAAGATCCGGGATAAGTTTCAACAGTACCCTTATTCCCCGGCAAAGCGGTAACCGATACCCGATTCGGTCAGGAGGATGCGGGGATGGGCCGGGTTGTCCTCGATTTTTTTCCGGAGGGACCCGACATAGACGCGCGTGTACTGTGTTTCATCGGTAAAGGAGGGACCCCAGACCTGTTCCAGAATGTAGCGGTGGGTCAGGACCCTGCCGGCATTCCGGACGAAGAGCATGAGGAGGGAGTATTCGATCGCGGTGAGCTTCAGCACCGATCCCTGTTTTTTCACCTCGCGCGTATCGGTGTTGATTTCAATCCCCGCAAGGGTGATGAGCGGCGATTCGTGCGCCGCCTGCCGGTGGCGCATCGCCGCCCGGACCCGCGCCAGAAGTTCCTCTGTCCGGAACGGCTTCACGAGATAGTCATCCGCTCCGGCGTCGAGACAGCCGACAATGTCATCCTCGGAATTCCGCACCGAGAGGATCAGCACCGGACGGTCGGTCCAGCTCCGGAGCTGGCGAAGAATATCCTTTCCGTCGGCATCCGGCAGTCCGAGGTCCAGGATGATGAGATCCGGCCGGTCGGTCTCGGCCCGCCGCAGACCCTCGCGTCCGTTTTCCGCCTGGAGAACCCGGTACTGCTGGGAACCGAGTGTGACATCGAGCAGACGGCGGATCTGGGGCTCGTCATCGATCACAAGAATGCGGGGAATGTTACTCATGCCTCGTCTCCGGACTGATGTTCGTTTCCTCCGGCAGTGGGAGGATTATTCTGAACATTGCGCCGCCTCCCTCGGCATTGCTGACGGTGAGAGAGCCGTTGTGCGCTTCGATGAAGCCGAGGGCAATGGAAAGGCCGAGTCCGAGACCGCCGCTTGTGGATCCCGGTCCCCGGTAAAATTTATCGAACAGCTTTCCGAGCGCTTCCTGGGGAAACCCCGGGCCGGTGTCGGAAATTGTAAGGATGCACTTACCTCCTGCCGCCGCCACCGCGATGCGGATCGCGGTTCCCTTTCCGGTGTGGGTGGCGGTGTTCCGAAGAATGTTGATGAGCGCCTGCTCGATCAGCGTGAAATCGAGCTTGAGCAGGGGGATGCCTTCCGGCAGGTCGACCGTCACCGGGTACCCCGCAAGATCGTCGGAGAGCTTACGGAGAACGGAATTGATCAGGTCGCCGGGATCACACCAGTCCAGATTCGGCCGCAGAAGACCAGATTCGAGGCGCGTCATGTCGAGCAGGTTTTGAACGATCTGATCGAGCCGGTAGGTTGCGGACTGCACGTCGGCAGCAAGCTGGCGGAGCAGATCGGTCTGTCCGTCTCCGGTAAGACGGGTAAGCGTTTCCGCGGTGCCGAGAAGCGCTGTGATCGGCGTTCTCATCTCGTGGGAGATGGAATTGAAGAGCGTCGTGTAGAGGCGTTCCGATTCCGCGATCGAGATGGTGCGCTTCGCCATTTCGTTCAGGAACTCCCTGTCGAGCGCCGAGGAAATCTGACTGATGAAATTCTGAAGCAGATTTTCCTGGTCGAGCGTGAGGCGGTGGCGCGGTTTCACCCCGATGACGCCGAGCGGATACCGGGGACCGGAGAGGGGGAAGTAGGTTGCCTCAGCAAACGGGAGGGTGTCGGTGTACTTTCCCGCCGATTTTTCATTCCAATGGACCCACGCGGAGACGCCGAGCTCCTTCTGATCCGGCGTGTATGTGCTCGCGGCGTGCGGAGCATTGAGGAAATCACCGTCGAGCTCGTTCAGGAAAATCACGACATCGGCCTGGAAAAAGCGGCCGATGTTCTTTACACCCGCCTGCACCACCGCATCCTGGCCGTTCGCCGACGAGAGATCGTTGGTGAGCGTGTAGAGCGCCGTTGCCTTTTCTTCACGGAGTCGGACGGTGCGTTCACGTGTCCTGACCCGCACTGTGAGGACACCCGTCACCACCGCGATGGCGAAATAGACCACAATCATGAGGACATCCTGCCCCGACGTGATCAGGAACGTGAAGCGCGGGGGAATGAAAAAATAATCCCACACCAGAGCGCTGAGCAGTGCGGCAAGGACAACCGGGCCGGCCCCGAACTGCAGGGGAAGGAGCGCAACAACGAGCAGGAGAATGAGGGAAACGGTCTGATAACCGAGCATGTCGTGGAACGGATAGCAAGCGAGCGACACACCGGAGATCACCCCGGCGGCGATCAGATAATGGAGCGCGCGGGCCTGCAGGTTTCCGGACATCCGGAAGAGCGGTGTTCCCGTGTCGGGCTCGAGAGCTCCGACGACATAAAGGTCGATGTCGCCGCTCTCCCGGATGACCCTGTCCAGGATGTGGCGCCGGAATCTGAAGCGGTGCGTCGATTTCCCGATGATGATCTGGGTGGCATTCTGCTCCCGAGCCACCCTCAGAAGTCCGGAAGCAATGTCCTCGTCGGCAGTTGTGACGATTTCGGCGCCGAGCTCGCGTGCCAGCGCGATGTTTTCCGCCAGTTTGTGCTTCTCGGTTTCGGTCAGCGGGCGGGACCGCTCTACATAGACCGCGACCCAGTTCACCTTCATCGTGAACGCCATTCTCCGCGCCCAGCGGATAAGATGCACCGACGAGGGACTCGGGCTGATCCCCATGATGATCCGCTGGCCCGATTTCCAGGCCCCGCTGATCCGTTCATCCTGCGTGTAATCCCTCAGCTGATCTTCCACCCGCTCGGCGGTGATCCGGAGCGACATCTCCCGGAGCGCGGTCAGATTGCTCTTGCGGAAAAAATTGTCGACGGCCCGACGGGAACGGTCGGGGGTGTAGACCTTCCCTTCCGCCAGCCGTTTCAGCAGTTCGTCGGGGGAGAGATCGATCACCTCGATGTCGGAGGCCTGCTCAAATATCGAATCGGGGACGGTTTCGCGCACGATCGCGCCGGTGATCTTTGCGACCGCATCAGCCCTGCTTTCGAGATGCTGAACGTTCAGCGTGGTATAGACATTGATGCCGTTGTCGAGCAGTTCCTTGACGTCGAGATATCTTTTGGTGTGACGGCTTCCCGGCGCATTGGTGTGCGCGAGTTCGTCGACGAGAACCAGCGCAGGACGCCGGGCGATGATCGCATCGAGATCCATTTCCTCCACGATCGTGCCGCGGTATTCGACCGATTTGCGGGGAATGACCGCAAGCCCGGGAAGAAGCGCCTCCGTCTCGGCGCGCCGGTGCGTTTCGACGTATCCGATCGCCACATCGGTTCCCTTTTTCCTCGCCTCCTGCGCCGCCTGAAGCATTTTGTAGGTCTTCCCGACTCCGGCGCACATCCCGAAGAATATTTTCAGAAGTCCCTTCCCCTGCCGGTCCTGTTCACGCTGTATCGTCCTCAGAAGTAATTCAGGATCCGGCCTGTAAGTCGACGGTCGTTCGGTCATGGTCAAATATAAGAAAGGGATCGGAAATTATCTCGGTGTCATTCACCTTCGGCGAACTGATATTTCAAGGAAATCCTTCAATTTACGCGGGTTTCCAGAGGGAGAGAGAGAGGGCTGAAATTCGGATGCCGGATCGTGCGATCCGTTGCAAAGGTGCAGTTCAAATAACAAAACGCAGAATCAGAACGACAATGAAGAGCAGTTCGGCAATTCCGGTCGCCACCACAGCCGCCGAACACAGGAAACATACTGCCTTCCTCAGGGAGGTGGGACGAGCAGATGCTAATCCCAGCGGATCGCAGTAGTAGGGTAAATAGTGCGGCCGGAACACCTCGGGCTCCTCGGGATTACCGGCCTGTAATCTGTTCTCATTATCCAACATAACCGCTCATCATTAAACAAGCCCGGTCCCGGAAAACAGTGCCGGGGACGTACGGCATTCAGCCAGTCAGAACCGTACCAGAAGGGCGAAGATAAACCGTGTTTCCGAAGTCACCAGATCGGGCTTCCAGGTCGGGGGAAGCGGTGTGGTAACGTATCCGTCGGGCGAGGTGACGCCTCCGGGACCGGCGAAATAGGGAACGTCCGACTGGCGATGAACCACTTCGATGCGCCAGGTAATGAAATCATCCGGCATCCAGTCGAGCGTCGTTGAGCAATCCCATCCGTGGAACTGATCGCCGGGCGCGGCGGAAAACGGATGGGTGCCCGTCGGTCCCGCATCCCCCGTCGGCAGAAGGACAAGGTACCGGCCGGGGTTGTTGATGTACCCTCCCCCCAACGTCCACCCGATGTGATCATTCGCCATCCAGAGGCGATGATAGATCATCCCGCTGAGGAAATACTGCTGTGGCCCTTCGTCGGTGCCGAATCCGGAGACCCCGCCTCCGCGTTCGAAGCCGGCGTCCTGGGTGATAGAAAACGCTGCGCGCCTGAGAAAACTGCCGGGAGCATCCGCATAACGGATTTCAAGGCTGTTGTCGCTGTGGAAGCGGCGTCTGTCCGGAAGGTCCTGCCCGTCGGTGCCGATGTAATTATTCGACAGAATGGAAATCCACTCCTGCGGCCGCCAGAGAATCTGGCATCCAACGCCCGGGCCGTTGTTGAATTTGGCGTACGACTGCCATCCGTTGATGAGCCAGACCTCGATTTTCAGGCGGTCCGACGGAAATGTCTGAACCCGGAGACCGTTGAAGAACCAGGGCGTATTGTCCGAAGTGAAGGACGGCTGATATGCCCAGTTTTCGGCGTTGTAGTACGAGAAGAGACCGATGTAGGACATGAAGAGTCCCGCATCGACGTTGATGCCGTGCCATGCGTCGAAATGATAACCCGCATTTGCCTCGCTGAAATAGCGGTACGCATCGGCAAGGTCGTACTGCCCGTGGCCGGTGCTGAAGTCGTTCCGGGGAACGACGGTCGCCCTTGTACCGAGCTGGAGGAGTATTCTTCCGCGGACGTTGTCGTAGTGAAAATCGCCGCCGAGAGCCGCGCAGGATATTTCGAATTCGTTGTCCCGCGCGAGTGCGGTCGATCCGACGACCGTGTGATCTATCGGATGCTGGTTGGACGCCGTGTAATTCGCATCGAGGAGAAACTCGCCGGTAAAGTATTTCGAGTCGAGCAGTGCCGTGTGACGCCGGTCGTTCCCGTTCAGCCACGTGAAGTCCCCCCATGCGAACGGTTCAGTCACGGCGGAATCCGGTACGGAAGCCGGAGCGTTTTCAGTCTGCGACAATGCCTGTGTGCCGAGGGTGAAGAGCAACACCAGCGGTGCAAAAATCTTCATGCTCAGTCCTGATATTCTGATGAATGATGTGTGTGATCGAGTAATATGCGGAAATGTCATACCCATCCGAGCGCCACAAGTATGAGATCGACAAGTTTGATCCCGAGAAACGGAACGATCAGGCCGCCGACGCCGTAGATGAAGAGGTGCCGCCTGAGGAGGCGGACCGCACTTACCGGCCGGTATTTTACCCCCTTGAGGGCGAGCGGAATAAGCGCCACGATGATCAGGGCGTTGAAAATGACCGCGGAAAGGATCGCGCTCTGCGGCGTCGCAAGGTGCATCACGTTCAGCGCATTCAGAGCCGGATAGGTCGTTGCGAAGGCGGCCGGAATGATCGCAAAATACTTGGCGACATCGTTCGCGATGCTGAAGGTGGTGAGCGTGCCGCGGGTCATGAGAAGCTGTTTGCCGATTTCAACGATTTCCATCAGCTTGGTCGGATTGCTGTCGAGATCGATCATGTTTGCCGCCTCGCGGGCAGACTGTGTTCCCGTGTTCATTGCCACAGCCACATCCGCCTGTGCCAGCGCCGGAGCGTCGTTCGTACCGTCACCCGTCATGGCGACCAGACGTCCCCCCTTCTGATACTCCCTGATCAGTTTCAGCTTGTCCTCCGGCTTGGCTTCCGCGAGAAAATCGTCCACCCCGGCCTCGGCCGCAATCGCGGTTGCCGTAAGCTGATTGTCGCCGGTGATCATCACCGTCTTGATCCCCATGCTCCGGAGATGGGCAAACCGCTCCTTGATACCGCCCTTCACGATGTCCTTCAGGTGGATGACGCCCAGAACGTCGCTGTTCTCGACGACCACCAGCGGCGTGGCCCCGGCCCTTCCGATCTCCTGAACCGTCTGCGCCACGGCCGGCGGAAAGAGACCTCCCATCTGTTCCACATATTTTTTCATCGATTCGGCGGCGCCTTTGCGGATGATCCGCTTCGCGCCCGCCTCGCCCTGGAGATCGACCCCGCTCATGCGCGTCTGGGCACTGAACGGAACGAACTGGGCAGATATTTCATGCACATCCCGGCCCCGGAGACCGTATTTCTCCTTCGCAAGCACGACGATCGACCGGCCTTCGGGAGTCTCGTCCGCCAGAGAGGCAAGCTGTGCGGCATCGGCGAGACGTTCCTTCGGCACTCCCGGCGCGGGGGTGAATTCCGTCGCCATCCGGTTTCCAAGAGTGATCGTGCCTGTCTTGTCGAGCAGAAGGACATCGACATCCCCTGCCGCCTCTATCGCCCTTCCGGATGTAGCGATGACGTTGTGACGGATCATTCTGTCCATGCCCGCAATCCCGATCGCCGAAAGGAGGCCTCCGATCGTGGTCGGAATGAGACAGACCAGCAGGGCAACAAGGACCGTTACCGTGATGGGAGCGCCCTGGCCGGCTGAGGAAACGCTGAAGAGCGAGAACGGCAGGAGCGTGACACAGACAACCAGAAAAATGATCGTGAACGCGGCAAGAAGAATATTCAGGGCGATCTCGTTCGGCGTTTTCTGCCGTTTCGCGCCTTCGATGAGCTTGATCATCCTGTCGAGAAATCCCCCGCCCGGTTCGGCGGTGAGCCGGACGACGAGCCAGTCGGAGAGAACACGCGTTCCGCCCGTGACCGCGCTTCTGTCGCCGCCGGATTCGCGGATCACCGGGGCGCTCTCGCCGGTGATCGCACTTTCGTCCACCGACGCCACCCCTTCGATCACTTCGCCGTCGGCCGGGATGATATCTCCCGCCTCCACCAGAAAGACATTGCCGGTGCGCAGAACGCTCGACGCAGTGATCTCATATGCGGAACCGTAGTGCGCCTCCTTCAGGAGCTTGGCGGTGATGTCCTTTCTCGCCCGGCGGAGCGCATCCGCCTGCGCTTTTCCCCGCCCCTCGGCAAGCGCTTCGGAAAAATTGGCGAAGAGGACCGTGAACCAGAGCCACAGGGAAACTCCGCCGATGTACCACGGAGCGGCTTCTCCCCTTCCGGCGAGCGCCTGGATCCAGAGCGCTGTGGTCAGAATACTGCCGACTTCGACGACAAACATGACCGGGTTGCGCACCATGCTCCGCGGGTCCAGCTTTCGCACCGCATCCATCAAAGCCCTGCGGTACATCTCCCCTGTGAGCGCAATCGGCTTGTTCTTCAGCTGTTCCGCCGTCGTTCCCGTATCCTGTCTCTTTCCCTCTGCAGACGTCATCCTAGTGCACCATCATGAAATGTTCGACAATCGGACCGAGGGCAAGCCCCGGAAGGAAATTCAGCGCCCCGACGATCAGAACGACTGAGATAAGCCAGAATATGAACAGCGGCGTATGGGTCGGGAGCGTTCCCTCCCCCGCCGGGACTTTTTTCTTCCGGACAAGCGCGCCCGCGAGAGCAAGAGTCGGAACCGCGAGCCAGTACCTGCTGATCAGCATCGCAATCCCTCCCGTGAGATTATAAAAGGGCGTCGTGGCGCCTATCCCGCCGAACGCACTCCCGTTGTTGTTTCCCTGGGAAGTGAACGTGTAAAATATCTCGCTGAACCCGTGCGGGCCCGGATTGAAAACCCCCGCCCGGCCGGCGTCGGTCACGACCGCCAGCGCCGTCAGCCCCAGCACCGTAAGCGGCATGATCAGAATCAGAATCGACGCCATTTTCATCTCGTAGGCCTCGATCTTATGACCAAGGTACTCCGGGGTTCGCCCGACGAGAAGACCGGCGACAAACACTGCGACGATCACGAAGATCAGCATGCCGTAGAGCCCCGATCCGACCCCGCCGAAGACAACCTCGCCCAACTGCATCATGACGAACGTCGCCAGACCTCCCAGCGGCATGAAGGAGTCGTGCATCGCATTCACCGAACCGTTCGAGGCCGCGGTGGTTGCCACAGCCCAGAGCGACGAATTGGGAACGCCGAACCGGACCTC
Organism: Bacteroidota bacterium; assembly: GCA_035524335.1. Taxonomy (GTDB): domain Bacteria; phylum Bacteroidota; class Ignavibacteria; order UBA10030; family SZUA-254; genus DATKPE01. The sequence goes on along the minus strand of DATKPE010000055.1, from coordinate 44,856 downwards.
TTTACCCTCCATGTTTCCCCCGGGATTCAGCGGGCCGGCATGCTGATCGGCCCCGAGTTTCCCCAACAGCGGATTTCCGCCCGCCTCACTATAATAGGCCAGGCCGACGAAGAAAATGAATATCACCAGCATTGCCGCCAGCAGGGCCCAGCCCTGCCTTGTATCCCCCACCATGTCTCCGAACGTGTAACAGAGAGCCGCCGCGATGAGAAGTATCGAGAGCATCTCCAGAAAATCGGTGAACGGGGTAGGGTTTTCAAACGGATGCGCGGAATTCACATTGAAGAACCCGCCGCCGTTCGTCCCAAGCTGTTTGATCGCTATCTGCGAGGCCGCGGGCCCGACCGCGATAAGCTGGTCCGCGACTTTCACTCCTGCAGTATCGGAAGTGGGCTCCAGCAGATGAGCTGTCGCATATGACGAAAATGTCTGAACGACCCCCTGTGATACCAGAAGCAGGGCAAGAACGAACGACAGCGGCAGGAGGATATAGAGAACACTCCTGGTCAGATCCACCCAGAAGTTGCCCAATGTCTGCGCCGAGTGTCGCGCAATGCCTCTGATGAAGAGCGCCAGTACCGCCATGCCGGTTCCCGCCGAGACGAAATTCTGCACCGTCAGGCCGATCATCTGCGTCAGGTAGCTCATGGTCGTTTCACCGCCATATCCCTGCCAGTTCGTGTTCGATGCGAAGCTGACGGCGGTGTTGAAGGACGAATCGGGGGTGATGGCCCCGAGCCCCTGCGGATTCAGCGGGAGAAACTGCTGAAGACGCTGAAGCAGATAGACGATACCGAGGCCCGCGACATTGAATAACAGCATCGCAACGACGTTGGCCTTCCAGTCCATCTCCGCCCCGGGATCTATCCCCGACAGACGGTACATCAGCCGTTCCACCGGTCCGGCGACGGGATCGAGAAACGTCTTCTCGCGCCTGTAGACTCTCGCCATGAAAGCGCCCAGCGGTTTGACCAGGAGCAGAAGAACTCCCAGGTACAGGACGATCTGTCCGATTCCGGCGCCGGTCATTCGAAGATCTCCGGTTTCAACAGCGCGACAAACAGATAGACCAGCAGAAAAAGCGAAATGAGACCCGATATCAGATAGAGCAGATTCATTTCCTCTCTCCCGGTCCCCGGTCCATCAGACGGTCACAGCCCGCCATCAGACCCAATGTCAAACCAAAAAATGCAATCGCGACACCTATATAAAGAAGATCGGGCATCATCGTCCCTCCTCATCAATAAAAACACGATCCAGCGAAAGGTTCAGCTTCAGGACATTGACCGTCGGTTCACCAAGAATGCCGAATTGCCTTCCCTCCGTGAACAGCGCAACGATCTGCCGGAGCGAATCTTCGCTTATTCCCCGCGCCCGCGCCACCCGGCGTACCTGAAAGAGCGCCGACGCAATACTGATGTGCGGATCGAGCCCGCTGGCCGAAGAGGTCGCGAGATCGGCCGGGACCCGGGCACCGTTGCCGGAATCGGCTTGCCGGAGGTCATGAATCCGTTTTCCGGCTTCATCCATGAGCGCAGGGTTCAAGGGGCCGAAGTTCGAACCTCCCGACGCGCCCGCATTATAGGCATAGGGAACGGTGGCGGATATGCGGCTCCAGAAATATTTGGGTGAAGTGAACTGCTGGCCGATCAGCGCCGACCCGACAAGCACGCCTCTGGAATGGAGCATTGACCCGTTCGCCTGCCGGGGAAATAATAGCTGGGCAATTCCCGTGACGGCAAGCGGATAACAGACGCCGGTGAGAATCGTGAAGAGAAGAATCACGACGAGCGATATTTTGATCTGTTTGATCATATCAAAATGGTCGAAACCTTCAATTTTATGAGTACGGGATGAAAGATATACGACAGGGGGGAGATATCCGATCAAGAGGGGATAAAGAAAATATCGGGGGGGATAAAAATGGCATAAAATCAGATCAAATCGGCCAATTCACACCGATTTTAGCTGAAGTATCAGGCAACGTACGATCGAACCTGTCGAGATATGGATTTCAGATGAAAACGCCGGTAAGTCATATCCGGCATGATATGACCCGGCATTTGACCGGACATGCGGTCTGAAAGCTGCAGGATAGCGGGGATGAGCCGGGTGAAACGGTCATCGACTCAGAGCGATGCGAGTATCGCCTGAAATTTATCCCTCACATATTTTGCCGCCTCGAGCAGTTCCCTGTTTCCACCCTCCCCGGCAACAGAAACCGGATCGAACATCGACACGACGGTCGTCGCGCTGTCCTGTTCGTACAGAATGACGTTGCAGGGAAGGAAGAGCCCGATGCTCTTATCCGCCTGAATGGCCTTATAGGCCGATGGCGGATGGCAGGCGCCGAGAATCAGATATCTGCCGACGGAGACACCGAGTTTCGAGCGGAGTGTTTCTCCGATGTCGACGACCGTAAGAATTCCGAATCCTTCCTGCTTGAGAGCGGCCTCGGTTCTGTCCCGCACCGCCTCAAAATCGCCAGCGAGCGGCTTTGTCAATCCATAATTCTTCATGATCAGATTTCCTTCAGCAATCCCTCCGCGAGAATCGACGGCGCAGAATCACCGGCTCCGGGCCCATTCACCCAAGCCGGTGAAAGTTCCATTCCGCAATGCCTCCATCCAGACTGACAGCCGTGAAACCGTTCCGCAGGAGCAGTGTCGTGGCCGCGAGACTTCTGCTCCCCGACTGGCAGTAGCAGATGATCCGTTTATTCCTGTGGCGGTCGAGTTCCCCCAGGCGTCCCGGGAGTTCATGCAGGGGAATATGGAGCGATCCCGGAATATTGCCGGCGCTTCGCTCGGTACCGGTACGGACGTCGAGGAAAAGGTCCTTTCCCCGGCCGGCTCCACCGTCGGCACACTCCTTCGCCGAAATTCTCGGCACGGCCCGCCGCCGGATATTCCTCCGGACGAGCAGTACGACAACGGCGAGCACGGCCGCCGCTTCAATCCATTGTGTCGTGTCCATTTAGCCCCCTGCGACGGTTCCTGCAGGTTCTCCGTGCCGGAGAATCCTGTAGGCATGGGTAATGCGGACGGCAGGCTGCAGCATTGCCGAAATCGAACAGTATTTCGTTGTTGATAGCTCGATCGCGCGTTCGACATCCGCCGGCTCGATCCCGTCTCCCGTGATCAGATATTCGACGTGGATATCGGTAAAAATCTGGGGATGTTCGTCCCGCACGGTCCCGGTCAGCCGGATCTCCACCGCTTCGACCGGCGCTTTCTTTTTTTTCAGAATGGGGATCACGTCGTTCGCCGTGCATCCCCCCAGAGCCATGAGAAGGAGTTCCTTCGGACTCGACGCGGCATTGCTTCCTCCGAATGCCGGACCGCCGTCCATCATCACCCAATGGCCCGAATCGCATTTTGCCGCGAGGGTCACCCCTGCGACCTGTTTCACCACTGCGGTCTTCGTATTCATTTTTTCTCCACGGCGGCAGGCTGGAGGTGCTTTACGAGGATCCCTTCGAGCGCTTTTTTCGAAACAGTTCCGAGAACGCCGTCCACGACCTTACCGCCGCTGAACACCGCGAGGGTCGGGATGCTCTGAATTCCCATCGCGGCGGAAATCTCCATGTTCTCGTCGGTGTTGAGTTTCACGAAACGGATCCGCCCGGCGTATTCCGCCGCAAGTTCCTCGATCACCGGCGCGACCATCCTGCACGGTCCGCACCAGGGCGCCCAAAAATCGACCAGCACGGGGATATCAGAATCGATGACATCCTTTTTGAACGACTCATCCGTTGTATTGATCACGTTCCCTGACATTATTCAGCCCCCTTCCCGGTCTGCCTGCGCGTCGATATTCCGCAGACACCGTAGAGCGGACAGTAGCCTGTCAGCCCCGTAACCAGAGCGATGACAGCTACCAGACAAGCAATCAACCATGGGAAAACCCCATATGCCGCAAGCACAACAGATGCCGCGACCACCCCGATCCGAATCCATTTATCGGCATTACCGACATTCTTTTTCATTCATTTTGCCTTTCCAGTCCGTCTGTTGAACCTTTATATATTGATAAGATGATGGATATATCAAAAGGATTCATTTGAATGAAGGAGAGGCGGCGGGGCCGATAAGTTCCTTATACGAAATGATTTAGACGGTCGGGAATTCAACAATCTCCACCATGCAAATGGCGACCTGAGGAGGATCCTGCGGGAAAAAACCGAAGTCAGCGGGGGCTGTTCAGAACTATCTTTCCCGCGGCCGATACCCTCAGCCAGTATCCCCGGCCCGGCTCAAGCGTGTCGGCAACACTGTACCCCGCCGACCCGGAGGTCAATCCGAATACCCCGGATGTGATGACGACCGGCGGAACCGGAATAATGCCGGCCGCGGCAACCGGGAGATCTCCAGTTCCGATCAGGTTCCAGTTGCGATTCACGGTTATCGTATCGCCGGCGACGTACCTGCCATGGAAAAGAACCGTCCCCGAATCGGCGAGGTAGATCCAGTACGCCTGGCCGGTGGTCACTGTATCCGTCGGTTCGTATGAACCGCTGTAGGCAAAGAGCAGCGCCCCCGGCTGGGGGAACACCGAACCGGCCTCGGCACTGCCGGGCACGTAGGGGACGGAGACCAGATTCCACCCCGGAGGATATCCGATTTCCATCTGAGGCTCGAAGGCCGCGAACGAAGCGAGAGCATTCCCGCCGAAGTCGAACAGCGCAAGATTCTCCCAGTCACTGCCGAATGCCGGTGCGACAATATGATCCGGCGCCCAGTAACAGATTCCGACGCCCAGATTTTCCGGAATATCCGCAACGATATGCATCAGGGTATCCAGGAAACCCTCCTGTCCTTCCACCGTCGCGGGAAACTGATCGATGATCTGGCCGGTGGAACCGACCTGGTTGAACACCGTATCCTGCGACGCCAGCGTCCAGGGGTACGCAGTTTCTGCAATGAGAATATCCTTATGATACCGGCCCGCCAGCGTATCGAGGGTGCGGGTCAGGACGCCGAGGTCTCTCGTATGCCACCACGGATAGTAGGACAATCCGATGATATCAAAGGCAACGCCGCGCGCCGTCAGGCTGTCGAAAAACCAGATCGCTCCTCCCGGATCCGCACTGCGGTCGGTATGGATCATGATCAGCGCCGAATCCGAGGGGGAAAGAGCGTCGTGCACCGCACGCCGCGCATCGCTGAGGAGGCCGGCAAGCTGATCCCACTGCGCGGGAGTGTTGAAGGAGCCGCACACGTTGCCGGCGTCCCAGAGCAGACCGCACGATATTTCGTTTCCCAGCTGGACCATGTCCGGCGGCGTTTGCTGTGCCTTGAGCGCGGCGATGACGCTGAAGGTATACTGATACATGCTGTCCCGGAGAACGGAGTACGGAAGCCCCGCCCACTCCGGCGGAGGTGCCTGATGGCCCGGATCGGCCCATGTGCCGGAGTAATGAAAATCGAGGAGGAATTTCATTTTTTTCTGTTTGATGCGGAGGGCCATCTGAAGCGTTTTCCCGAGACCGTTATATGCCCCCGGGGCCGTATGCCAGAGTCTCAGGCGGACGTAGTTGAACCCGTGACGCCGGAAGATTTCGAGAGCATCCTGCGGGCGGCCGGCGTCCCGGAACACACCCCCGGCATCCTCGATCTGCTGGAGATAAGAAAGATCAGCCCCTCTGATGAAACCTGCGGGGAGAATACCGGCGGCAGTCGTCAGCGGAAGCAGTAACGCAACAGCCGGAAGAACCATAAACCATGGGGCGGGCCGCCGGTGGGAGGATGAAGCCGAGGATCTGTCGGGCATGGTCACTGACGTTTCAGAAGCCGGTACACAGGCGGGAGGGCGAGAAACAGAAGTAAGCTGGAGACGGAGAATCCGCCGATGACGGCAATCGCCAGCGGCCTCTGCATCTGCGCGCCGGCGCCGATGCCGACTGCAAGGGGAAGAAGCGCCAGCACGGCGGCGAGCGTCGTCATGATGATCGGCCGGCCGCGGGAGATGAGCGCCTGTTTCATTGCCTCCTCCCGGGGAGTTCCCTGCGCGATGTGTTCATTCATCCGGTGGAAAACGAAGATCGCATTCTCGGCGACAATGCCGATGATCAGGATGATACCGACCAGGCTGGAAACATTGATGGTGACATCCGTCAGAAGGAGCGCGCCGAACACTCCGCCGAGGGAGAGCGCGTTCACCACAAATATCGATGCGGGTACGGCAAATTCGCCGAATTCGAAAAGCAGGACAATGACGACGAGGAGCAGAGCGGCCAGCGCAACAAGCACGAGTCCGGTGAACGATTCCTGCTGGGTCTGGTACACGCCCCCGAAATCGACCGTCACACCTGCGGGAAGACGGACGTTCGCCTTCAGCGCTCTCCTGATGTCGGCCATGACGCTCCCGAGATCCCTCCCTTCGGTCCGCCCCGTCACCGCCACCAGCCGCTGGAGCTGATCCCGGCTGATTTCCGCCTCCCCGGCAAGCCGCTCAACCGATGCGACGGTACTCAGCGGTACGAGCGCGCCGGCGGGGCTGACCAGCTTCAGGTTCTGCACCGCGTTGATGTCGTGCCGGTAGGCGTCAGGATAGCGGACATGCACGCCGATCAGCTTTTCCCCCTTTTGAATCTTCGTCTCGACGCGCCCTTCCATCATGGCGGAGATCTGATCCTCGATATCCCGTGCCGAGAAACCGGCGAGGGCCGCTTTCCGCGGATCGACATGAAGGATCAGCGACGGGCCGGAGATCACGATACCGTCGAAGGCGTCGGTCACCCCCGGAATGGAATCGATCACCGATTTAATTTCCTTCGCGGTCTTTTTCAGCTGTTCTCCGTCCTCTCCGAAAACCTTGATTTCGATCGGCGACGGCGAATTCGTCAGATCCCCGATCACGTCCATCATCAGCTGACCGAAATCGACCTGGATCGCCGGTTCCGTCGTGTGAATCCGTTCCCGCACATCGCTGATAACCTCCCCGATCGACCGCGAGCGGCGGGACTTCAGCCTGACGGTATAGTCTCCGACGTTCGGTTCGGTGATGAAAAATCCGAGCTGGGTGCCGGTACGGCGCGAGTAGGCGTCGACTTCAGGCTCATCCATGAGGATTTTTTCCACCTCCCCGAGCATCCGGTTGGTTTCTGCGAGCGATGTACCGGGCGGTGTGATGTAATCGAGAACGAACGTTCCCTCGTCCATCTCCGGCATGAAACCCGAACCGAGCTGGAAGAACAGGACGACCACGCCGGCCAGGAGAACGACGGCCGCCGGCAGTGCGAAGCCCCGGTACCGCACCAGCGCGTCGAACATCCTGCTGTACATCCTTCCGAACGCCGACTCCCGGTGTTCATGCTCGATTTCCCGGTCGACTTCCTTCTGCCTCAGAAGCGAAGTTGCGAGAAGCGGCGCCACCGTGATCGAGAAGAGGAACGAGAGTGTCAGCGCGCAGACCATCGTGACGGAGAGCGAGGCAAAAAACGCGCCCGTCACCCCTCCCAGAAAAGCCAGCGGAATATGGATGACGATCGTGCTTGCCGTCGATCCGATCACCGCCGGCATGAGCGAGCGGATGGCCTCGCCGGCGGTCCGGAGATAGCCCATGGGGGTCCGTGCGGGCTGGTCGAGAGCGGCAAATCTGGTGAACACATACTCGATGATCACGATCGAATCGTCGATGATCAGCCCGACCGCGGCGGCAATTCCCCCCAGCGTCATGATATTGATGGTTTTTCCGAGAGCGCCAAGGCAGAGGAAGGTGACCGCAATCGTGGTCGGAACGATCAGCAGGACAACAAGGGTCAGCCGCCAGCTCCGGAGAAAGACAAACACAATGATCATCGCAAGCACGATGCCGATGATCATGCTGTCGCGGACGCCCGCGATGGAAGACCGGATGAAATCCCCCTGATCGTAAAAGTTTTCAAAATGAACGCCGGCGGGGAGCGCAAGCCGGCCGATCACCGCCGATATGTCGCCCCCGATCCGCACCGTACTGCCGGTCGGCTGTTTCAGGACGTTGATCAGAACCGCGCTGTGACCGTGTGCGGTGGTCAGAATGTAGGTGTCGGCGACGGAGGGTTCCACGGCGGCGACGTCCCGGACATAGACCGGGATCCCGTCGTGCACCGTGACGACAATCGAGGAGACATCATCGATCGTTTTGAGAAGCCCGGAAACGAGCGAGAGGTAAAGGCGGTAGCGTTCCCCCAGCAGACCGGTCGATGCGACGAAGTTCGTCCGTTCGATCGCATCGGACACCTGACCGACGGTGAGACGGTATGCGGCGAGCTTATCCGGGTCGACCCTGACCAGAAACTCCCTCGATTCGCCGCCGGTGACCTCTATGCGGGCCACTCCCGGAACGCGGAGAAGCGCAGGCCGTATCTGATAAAGCGCAATATCGCGGAGCTGAACCAGCGAGAGCGAATCCGAGGTGAGGCTGTACCCGGTGATCGGAAATACCGCGACGGTCATCTGCTCGGCTTCAATGGAGGCGGTTGCCGGAAGCTCGTTCCTGATGTTCGCGATACGCCCCTGGAGCAGGCCGAGCGTCTGCTGGACATCGGTTCCCCAGTCGAGCCCGATCGAAATTTCCGACGACCCCCGCGACGTGGTGGAGCGGACGTACCTGACTCCCGGCACCGCCGTCGCCACCTCCTCCAGCGGCTTTGTGACTTCCACCATCATCCTCTCCGACGGTTCACTGCCGTTATCGGCAAGAATGACGATGCGCGGAAATGTGATGTCGGGGAAGAGCGACACCGGCAGGTGCAGAAGCATGGCCACCCCGGCCGCTGCGAGGACGGCAATGGTGAAAAAAAGCGCTTTGCGATGCCGGTGACAGTAGAGGAAAAAATTCATGGCGCTTCGACCGTCACCCGGGTGGAGTCGTTCAGAGCATACTGACCGCGCAGGATGATCCTCTCCCCGGGATGAATTCCCCCCCCCAGAACCTCCGCAACGGAATCATTCTGGATCCCGATGCGGACCGGAACGATATGTGCGAGCGAATCGGGAGTCAGAAGCGCCAGCGACCAGGCATCCGATTCATCATCATGGAGAACGGCCGCCCGGTCGACAAGAATGGCGTTCCGGTGCGTGCCGGTAATGATCTGCGCTTCTCCGGCCAGATTGGTCCGGAGCAGTTTTGTCTCCTGCGGCGCAAGGGCGTGGAAACTGAGACGCACCCGGACGGTCTGACTCTGCGCGTCAGCCTGGGGATTCAGCGCATCGACGGTCGCTTCCAGAGCCCGGAGCGGAAGATGCGTCAGACGCACGCGTGCGGGCGCATGGACGGCAATTTCCCCCGTGGCGCCGACGGGAACATCTGCGACAAAAATGATTGTGGCGGGATCGATGAGCGTGAACAGTTCCGCCTGTTCGGCGACAAGTTCTCCCTCGCTCACCGATCGGGTTGCGACCACACCGTCGAATCCCGCCCGCACGGTCACCGCCGGCTGGAGCGAATCGGTCAGGGCAAGCGCGCGTTCCGCCTCTCTCTTCTCAGACTCAGTGACCGCCGTACGGAGAAGGGATTTCGCCCCCTCCATTGCGGTATGCGCCTCCCTCGGTCTCAGGAGCGCAAGAACCTCTCCTTTCCTGACGGAAGCTCCCTCGAGCGCGTAGAGGGTCTCGACCCGCGCAGCGACCGGAGCGACGATCCGCTCCTTGCGAAGTGCGTCGGTCGACCCCGGCGCCGTGACCGCCGATTCGATGGACCCCGCCCGCACCGCTCCCACCCGTACCGGAACCCGGGCCGGCCCTCCGGCCGTATCGTCATTATCCTCCGTCTTCTTTCCACAGCCAGAGAGAAGGAGTATCCCCGCCAGCACGAGAATGATTATCCGATGATCCATGAATGTTCTTCCGGGGCTTATTGTGGCAGCCATAATCTGACCTTTGCGACCAGTCTCTGAAGCTCTGCACGCGTTTCCAGCTGTGAACTGCGGATTTCCGCCAGCGATTCCTCGGCGGCAAGAACCTCCAGCGCGCTGACTCCGCCTCCGGCGTAGCGCGCTTTCGTCAGAACATACGAATCCTCCGCAAGCCCGGCGGTAGTCCGGAGAGAATGGAGCTGGACGACCGCGCTGGCCACCTGATAACGGATCCGTTCGAGTTCGCCGACAATGCCGCGGCGCTTCTCCTCGTACCCCACCCGCTCCTCCTCCGCCGCCACCTCCCTCTGCTCTATTCGAAGATCGGTCGACCCCCAGTTGAACAGAAGGTTTTCCACCGTCACACCGATCGAGTAGCCGAAGGCGTTCAGGCGCTGGTCGGGTGCCAGCCGGAGGTTGTCGCCCGACGTGAGAAATCCGACGTCGCCGTTCAGCGTCACCGACGGATACCGCTCGCGTTTCGCGAGATCGACATCGAGCAGGCTCCGGCGGATATCGGCATCGGCGAGGCGGAGTTCAAGGATATGCGAGGAGTCGACGGCAACGGCGTTCAGGAGGGAATCGACATTGACCGAATCCGTTTCACCGATGTCACCGGCGAGGGAGAATGCGGTGTCCGCAGGAGTTCCAATTGTTTCCGCCAGCGTAATCCGTTTCAGCCGGGCGTTTTCGGAAGCTTTCTGTACGGCGATCGCGGTCTGCTCTTCACTCACCCGAATCTTGAGCACGTCCGTATAATCCACGCCGCCGCCGCGAAAAAGACGCTCGCTCAGCTCGCGGTATCTGGCAAGCTCGTCGGCGCGGTGCCGCGCGAGAAGTTCCGCGTCCCGTCCCTCGAGCGCATCGACGTAGGCGACGGTGACGGCATAGTCGAGCCCGCGTTCGGCCTGCTGTTGCTCAACGGTAAGCCGCCGGAGATCGAGTGCGATCTGATCGGAGCGGATCCCCCGCGCTCCGCCGTCATAGAGCTGATCCTGGACGACAATCTGCGCGGAGTATTGCCCGCCGTCGGTAATGGCGGGATCGTACCCTTTGCCGCCGGCATCGGGCGCATGTTCCGCTTTACCCTGTACGCTGACCGACGGGAGCGCCGATTTGTTCAGTTCCGAAAGCTGAAGACCGCCGAGACGGACGCCGTTCGCGTTATGCCGGAGCGCAAGGCTGTACCGGCGCGCGATGCGCAGGCAATCGTCGAGCGTCAGAACCTGCCGTGAGCTCAGAGTCGAAGTACAGATCACAGAGAGGAGCATCAGGCAGAGAAACGAAAATCGGTTCGTGAGAGTCACATCCGGAACATGATCGTTTTTAGATTTTCGTAACTTTTTTTGTTTCAGATGATTGCGCCGGCGCTGCGGAAACAATCCGATTCGGATAATGTCCAATATATGATTTTTTTCGGAAATAATATCCTGCCGGTTCCGGTCACAGGGAAATCGCACTAATTGGTCGGATTGCCCCGCACTTTGTTTCGATAAAGTACCCGTTTTTCTCTCGTGAAGATTTGCGATAAAGTTTTTATTTCTCCGGAAAAAAAACGAAAAAAAAATTCCCGCGGAGATAAATTCCGTTGTTTTTCCCGAACGAAATCTGTATACTGATCCGTCCTCCTCTGAGACCCACGTGTTAATGCTGCGCCTCCCCAGCGTTACACAACTTGGAGGGGGACGTTGTATTTTTATTCTGATCGATGCGGCCGCTCTGATCAGACATAAAAAACCCCGGCTCAGATCCGCCGGGGTTTTCTGTTTCAGCACCAACGCGGGGAACCGCTACTTGATCAGCATCATCTTCCTCACATCCTGGAACGTCGCTTTCGCGGATCGTGCGGTCAGGCGGTAGAAGTAAATGCCGCTCGGATACCCCGCTCCGTTGAATGTCGCGCGCTGCGTCCCCGCGGCATATCTGACGTTCCGGAGCAGAGTTGCGACCTCCCGTCCCAGAATGTCGTACACCACGAGAGTCACATCCGATGCATCCGGCAGATCGAATTCGATCCGCGTCGTCGGATTGAACGGATTCGGATAGGACTGCTTCAATGCAAACGACGACGGAACGGGTTTCTCCTTCAGGGCAATGAGAGCCAGCTGTCCCATATCCCCGTTCTCGAGACGCAGACTTCCGGTCTGTTTCAGCGTCAGCTCCTGTTCCGGCGATCCGCCCTTCACGCCGATGGCATAGGAGCGGAGATCGGACCCGCTCAACTGCCACGTTACCGTCACCGGATAGATCATGCCCTGCATCCGGATTCCTTCCTCTGTCCGGGATCCAGCGGCGGGCGGGAATACGACCGCAGAACAGTTCGTCTCGAACCGGACATCAAACACGCCGTCCGGCGGCGCCGGCGGCAGTCCGAATTCTCCGGTCTTCTGCCGGGAGTCCGAACCGAACAGAAGCGTCCGTTCCCGTCCCGCCGCATCCCGGATACGGAGCAGATTGGTGAACCGGTTTTCCCGCCGCACTGCCGCCTTCCGGGTTGACGACGAGGCCGGCGCCAGGGAGAGCACGCCGGACGCGGAAGCATTGACCCAGTATGCCTTTCCCGGGTAGAGGGTGTCGACCCCGGCGTATCCGGCGCTCAATCCGAAAATCTGGCCCTGGATAAGTCCCGCCGGCGATGTCACGATATCCGCAGCGGCGATCGGGTAGCTCGTCGTGCCGATCAGGTTCCATCCTGCGGTCACAACGACCGAATCGCGGAGACGCTGGAGGCCGTCATAATGATGCCTCAGGGATCTCGGAAATTTCACCCAGTACCCCGTACCGGGAGTCATGAACGACGCCGTCACATATCCGTTCCCGGGCTGGTAACTGAATGCGCTTCCGGCCAGTTCCGGGAAGAGCACCGCGGTGTGATAGTCTGAGCAGATGAACGGCAATGACACCATGTTCCATCCGGCGCAGAGGGAATCGTCACACTGCATCCGGACGAGACGAAGTCGGAGGAGGGAAAGCGACGACTGTACGACTCCCGCGGGAACATCCGCCGCGAAGTAGCGGATCTTCAGGGTAGCGGTGTACCCGCTCTCGGGCGTCGCCTCGAAGAGGAACACGCGGCGCAGGACCGGAGTCCAGACCCCGCCCTGATTCATGCCGATCGCAATGGGAGTTGCCGAGGACAGAAATGCCAGGCCGGATGTTGTGATGGTCTGGTCCACGGTGTCGATCACGCCGCCAAGACTGTCCCACGTCATGCCGTAGACCGCGGGGGTGACATTGGCAATCGCCGAGGCGGTCAGATACGAAGGAGTGCCGCCGGGCGGAAGGAATGCGATGGAGGTGCTGTCATCCCACAGGCGGTAGGGAGCCGTCTGACCGGAGTGGAGCGAACGGACCAGCGTCCCGCCCTGAATAATTCCCGCCCCCTGCAGTGCACCCGGAGAATCGGATACAATCGTGATCGTGTCCCCGCCGGCATCCAGGTTGTCCGGCGTACTCAGCCCCGTGCCGATCGTGCAGTTGCCGAGGAGTCGGTTGAGCGTTCCGAGCGGCGCGCGCGATCCGGAGATGGATACCGGAGCTCCCCCGATCCGGAGCATGGCATACGTCCCGCCCATGACCGATCGGGGAGAACCGCTCGTGACGGCGATGGTTGAATTTCCCGGACTGATCGCACCGGATCCGCGCAGATCGCCGTTGATGACGGCAACCGGTCCCGTACCTGCGTCGGAGAAGATCGTCCCGTCGTTTTCACATGTGCCGTTGATAACCACGGTATCCGATGTCGGCAGGAGCAGTCCGGCTCCAGGCCCGATCGTTATCGTCGCAAATGAGGAATGTACGGGCAGGCGCGGGACTCTCCATGGGATCGCACCGGAAATCAGGATGCTGTCGGAAGCCGTCGGGAGAACCGCGGGTGACCAGTTCAGGCGGTTTTCCCATCTTGCGTCCGATCCGGCCGCCCAGGTCTTCAGTCTGCGGGTCGAAGAGTTGATGAAATCTACTCTGTGAACATCTCCCCCGGCAATGGTGATGTGGAAGGTGTCCTGCAGAGCCGCGCTTGCCCCGTCTTCCGTCACATGGATGGTCTTCCAGCCGGCCACATGCGTCTGACGCAGGATGTAGCTTCCCGCGAGATGGACCGCCGAGAGACTTTCCGCCACCGCGGTATCGACCCGCGTCGATGCGGATATGACGTTCTTATAAATTGCGAATCCCCATTTCGCAAACGCCTCATCGGACACGGTGAGCGTGTCTCCGTCGTCATCCGACAGGCACCGCGCAATAATTGTTCCGGTGGGTGTGCTGAAGAAATCGACGGTATCCCTCATTCCCGGGGTCAGGGCAACACTCACGGTGTCGTACGCAGTCCCCCGTGAGATCCCGTTCACGCGCGTCCGGATCGTCTGCCAGCCCGCGAGAGGCAGCTGCCGCAGGACGAACGCTCCGCTCCCGAGGTTTACGGCGGCATAGGCCGAATCGCTCCGGGATCCGGTGAGGTTGGCCGGCGCGACGTACTTCGCATAGACCTCGAGTCCGCGGATCAGGCCGTTCTGATCTCCCGTGGTCGCGGTATCGCCGTCTGCATCGGCAAACGCCCGCACCACGATCTGGCTGTATTTCACCGAGACAAAATCGAGGAGATGCGAATCATTCGTCCCGAGAATCACCGTATCCGACAGCACACTGCCGGTGCGCTGGATGACGGAATCGGCGAGAGAAAGACGGTGGATCGTCCGGTGTTCGCCGAGCACAGACCAGGCACCGCCGCTGCTGTCCGCAATCTGCACCACATATGTGCCGGCGGGCAGATTGGCGGTGTCGAGCCATCCGTTCGTCACGCTTTTCAGGAGAACTCCGGCCCGGGAGAGTCCGATCCACCAGCTCCGGATGGTCCGGTCGTCAGCCGTGCTGAACTTGCCGTCGGCATCGGAGAGAATGCGCGCCGTTATCGAACGGTAGGTGTTCAGATAATTCCCGAAGTTCTTCCCGGCAACCGATGTGCCGCTCATGCCCGCCACGCTGAAGGTGTCGGGCGCGACCGGTGCGCTCTTCAGGTATCCCGTCCGGATCTGCTGTGCGAAGGTATAGTTTCCGGGACCGAGATTCGAGAAGGAATAGCTTCCGTCGGCGAGGGTGGTGTCGACCGCAAAGACGGTTCCGTTCTTCTTCAGCGTTATGACGCACTGAATAAGACCCGTTTCCGATCCGTCCAGAATGCCGTTGCGGTTCAGATCTTCAAACGCCACGCCCGAGATCGTGATCCTCTGGAAATCGCCAAAGTTGAGATTGGCGAATGTACTGCCGCTCGGCTGGGTGAGCACGATCGCCGCCGGCGTCGCTGTCTGCAGCCACGACTGTTCCGCCGCCTGCGTTATGATGTAGGTGCCGGGGCCGCGGCTCCTGAAGGAATACCCTCCCGCGGAATCGGATTGGGTGCTGTCGATAACCGTTCCGTTCTTCACCAGGAACAGGTGGAGACCGCCCCTTCCCGGTTCTCCCGGATCATTGACGCCATCCCCGTTGAAATCGTTGAAGACCTTTCCGGAAAAGAGGGTGAAATAATATCCGAGGTATTTTCCGGTCACCTGCTGACCGGGGGTCGCGAGCGTGATGGTATCCGGTCCCGCCGGAAGCGTCTGATACCATCCGGCGGGGGTTTCCGTTGCGAGCACATACCTGCCGGCAGGGACGCCGGTAAACTGAAACACGCCGTCCATGCCGGTGATGATCACGGAGTCGACAGCGGCGATATCGGTGCGGTGGAGATGGACCCGCCAGCCGTTCAGCGGCGGATCGCTGGAATCTTTGACCGCGTCGGCGCGGAGATCGTTGAACACGCCGCCGGAAACCATATCACTCTGGAAGTGTCCGAAGTTCCTTCCTTTTTTCACCTGGCCGCCGGCTGTAATGGCGTCGGTGTAACTGTTGCCGGTCTTCGGGACCGACCGTACGACGAAGGGGATATTCCGTTCCTGAACGACATAGGATCCCGTGTCCAGATTCATGAACGTGAAGCTCCCGTCGGAGCCGGTCAGCACCGAATCGATCCGTGCGCCGGTGAGAAGAATCCTGACCCCCGGGATGCCGTGCTCAAGGGAATCGAACGTGCCGCTCGCATTATCGTCGCTGAACACCGTGCCGCCGATCTGCCCGAGGGCAAACTCGCCGTAGTCGTTACCCTGGCTCGTGCCCGATGCGGGCAGTGTGACGGAGTACACGGCGGCCGCCGGGTAGGTCATCAGCCAGCCCGGAGGCGCGGCGGCCTGGATCGTATAGTCGCCAGGTCCAAGCCGGGTAAGCATGAAATTCCCGCCGGCATCGGAATTGACGGTATCGATCCTGCCGCCGGTCTGTATGACAACAGGCCATCCGGCAATGCCCGGTTCAGCGGCTCCCTTGGCGGCATTCCTGTCGAGATCGTTATACACCATGCCCGAAATCCTGCCGACGCCTGTGACGCCGAAATCGATTGTCGGAACGTCTACGCCGCTCGAAATCGTTACGAAGGTCGAATCGTGCGGACTTGTCTGTTTCCACCCCGGTTTGGGGAGAAGCTTGAGCCAGTAGACCCCCTCCGTAAGGTTGGAGAAGAGATAATGCCCCGAGCCGTCGGTCATGATCGTATCGGTTCGCCTCCCTCCGACGGTCACATACCATCCGGACAGGCCGGGATCCCGCGGATCGCGGACGGCATTGCTGTCGCGGTCAAAATAGACCGTGCCGCCGATTGAGCCCTGCATGAAATGACCGAAGTTGAAACCGGGCTGATACGTCGTCTGGCCGGTGATCTGAACGATGTAGTCCGGAGAACCGGGCGGATATGTCTTTGTCCAGCCCGCAGGAATCGAATCGGAGACGTAGTACGTTCCGGCATCCAGCCCGACAAAGAAATATTTGCCGGTGGCGTCGGTCATGGCAATATCTGTTTTCTTTCCGCCCAGGAAAACCGGAACCCCCGCCAGACCCGGTTCGCTGTCTTCACGTACGCCGTCGCCGTTCTGATCGTTGAAAACGACGCCGCCGATGTACCCCGTGGTGATGCCGAAATCGACCGCATCGTCCGTTTCGCCGCTCGTATCGACCGCGATGGTATAGACACGCTTATTGTGGGCGTAAACCGCGACATTCGGGAAATTGACCCGGGGATAGGTTTGACCAGAGGAGACCATGACACTTTCCTCGACAACGTAGTGTCCGGCGTCGACCGTGAAACTGTATGCTCCGTCCGCGTCGGTAGCGACAACTTTCGACTGCGATCCCCTGCTCAGACGCACAAGCCAGCCGGGAACCGGCGGATCGCCGATGACCATGCTGTCATTCGCCACGTCGAGAAGCACCCTGCCGCGGATCGTACCGAACCTGAAATTGCCGAAATTTGCCGTGACGCTTTTCCCGTTCGCGATGACGATCTTGTAACCGCGGGGACCGGCACCGGGCCCGTACTGATGAATGCTCGTATCGAGCGCGGGATACGTTTCGCTGTATTGCGTCGCCAGGCTCTCCTCGAGGGTGTAATTTCCCCCCACAATGTTGGCAAAGCGGTAGACGCCGTTGTTGTCCGTGTATTGCTGAGCAACCAGAACTCCGCCGGAATAGAGCTTCACACACCAGCCGGCCAGTCCGGGATCCCCCGCCGCACTGCTGTCGTCGAGCACATCGTTGAAGACCAGACCGCTGATCATTCCCGACCGGAAGTTGCCGAAATCGCGTGTCGTGACGGAGATCCCGCCGGAATCGATCCCCACCCGGTATCCCCGCTCACCGTTTGCGAACAGCGTATCGCCGGGAGGCTTCGGATAGGTCTGGAACCATCCGGTCTGGAGATTTTCCCGAACCACATATTTGCCGGTGTCCAGATTTGCAAACAGATAACCTCCACTCGTATTCGTAAGCGTATCGGCGGCGAGAACGCCTCCACGGTAGAGCTTCACCTCCCAGCCGGAGACCGTCGAATCGTATTTCGAATTCACGACGATCGCGCTGTCGCCGGTAAGGTCGTTGTACACTGTCCCGGAAACTTTTCCCAGCTGGAAACAGCCGAAATAATAACCGGATTTCGCCTGGCCTGCCGAATCGATGGTGACGGTATCGACAGGGGGAATTGTGGTGGAGAGATATCCGGCAACGGTGTCTTCCGCGAGATAGTATGTCCCGGTCTGGAGGCCGACGAACGAGAACAGACCGTTGACGTCGGTCGTGCTCTGCATCGTCGCCGCACCGCTGAGGTGGATGACTCTGTTGGCGTCTCCTTTTTCTCCCGTCTGGTACACTCCGTCATGATTTTTATCCTTGAAGGCCATGCCGGATATGGATCCCAGCCGGAAGACGCCATAATTTCGTATGGAATCCCCCCCGATCGAAAGATTCACAATGGAATCGGTGACCGACGTCTGGATCCAGCCGGTTTTTATCTGGGGCTGAAGTGTATAGATTCCCGTCGCGAGCCCGTCGAACGAATATGCGCCTGTTGCATCTGTGGTGTCGATCTTGACGGTCGGCCCGGTGAGGTTGATGATCCAGCCCGCAACATACGGCTCCGTTGAATCGTGGACGCCGTTCTGATTCAGGTCGTTGAAAAAGACGCCATGAATCGAATAACCGCCGAGCGTACCGATATCGTTCACCAGCTGGGCATAGATATCGCTCCCCAGCGTCGCACTGTTGCGCGCATCCTGCCAGGAGAGGATTGCTCCGTGGGCTCCGTTATCGACGATCGCCGGTACCGTCTGCGCTGATGGATCCGTGGCTATTCCGACCCCGTTGATGGCCCAGAGGAATGAACCATTGGAGAGCACGCGCTGCGCGTACACATCCGCTCCGCCGCTGCGGTAATCTTCCCAGGCGACAATCACACCATTGTAGGCATCCGTCACGATCACCGGATTCTTCTGAACGCCCGTCGCCGAGCAGATTGCCAGCCCGCCAACCGCCCACTGCGGCGCACCGGACGAATTCACGCGCTGGGCAAAAATATCCGCATCGCCGTCCCGCAGATCCGTCCATACCGCTATGGCCCCTCCGAGTCCGTCGGCGATGATTCTGGGCTGTGTTTCCGAATAGGCCGAAGCAGAAAGGGGGATGCCGTTCGCGGTCAACTGTACGGAACCCGACGAATTGATCCGCTGGATGTAGACATTGGGGATGTCGTTCCGGTAATCCTCCCAGCAGATGAAGGCTCCGTTCGAACCGTCGGAGGTGAGAACCGGATTGCGCTGGTGATTTGCGGCCACAGCAACCGGAACACCGTTCGCTGTCCAGGCCGGAGTTCCCGAAGACTGGATATCCTGCGCATATATGTCAAAATCCAGACCGTTCCTCAGATCCTGCCAGGCGACGATCGCTCCGGAATTCCCGTCGCTGATGAGAGAGGGGAGGATCTGATCATTTGCAGCGGTCACCACCGGAACACCGTCGGTTGCCCAGAGAAGCGTTCCGCCCGAGTTGATGTGCTGTGCGTAGAGGTCGGCATTGCCGTTCCGATAATCCTGCCAGACGATGAAGGCTCCGCCGAGATTATCCGGCGCGATGACCGGAAGTGTCTGTTCATGCGCCTCGGTGCAGATCGGAGTACCGTTCCCGGTCCACAGCTTCGTGCTGTCCGATCCGATGTGCTGGGCATAGATGTCGCTGTTTCCGTTGCGGGTATCCTGCCAGACGACGATATACCCGCCCCGGCCGTCAGGGACCGCGTTCTGGGCAGTCTGGTTGCCGGTAGACCTCGAGATGACGATGCCGTTCGCCGTCCATTGGCCGATCCCTCGCGAATTGAGGCGCTGTGCATACAGATCGATGCCCCTCGTGGCCGAATCACGCGTATCCTGCCAGGTGATGATGGCGCCGCTTGCGCCGTCGGAAACGATCACCGGACCGGTCTGGTTGGCTCTTGCCGTACTCACGGGAGTGTTCACCGCCGGATTTCGGGACCACTGACCTTGCGCAGGTGCACCGATGCAGATGAGAAGGGATATGAGAAGGGAAAGATGACGAAATGAGAAGAGACACTTCATGGCCGTTCCTCCTGATGCCGCACATAGGTTGCCTCCCCCCATCCGTTAATTGAAATACCTGCCGAAGAATGCTTTTCGCGTCTCTTCCTCAGATTGACGAAGTCGGAAACGTCTTATTGCGGATGCTGTATTGTCCGCCGGAGATGAATGAAGCAGCGAACCGACGCAGCGAAAAAAGCGGAGGAGAGATGATCGCGAAAGAACGGAGAAATCTGTGGTAAGATGATGGTTAACCCTGTCTGTGCTTTACAGACCCAACCCGAGGTTCTCCACGTAACTCCCTAACACCGGAAATATATCCAGACGGGGGTCAAAAGTCAATGGATAATTTCGATTCCCCGGAATTTTCCGGGAAGTGACAAATATGTGTTTTTTATCAGTTATTTACAGACTGATTTACCCGATTTCCCGGATCTGAATGATCCGATAACCGTGAACCGGCGCCATCAGAACCGGATAATCCGGTCATCGCCGACCCGTCGAATGATCTGTATTCACGGGAGCAATCACCGCAAGGATGTCCGCCTTTACGAATCCGGATTAATGCTGACAGGTGATACCGATCCTCCGCTCCCCCGAACCGCAATCCCGACTGAGCAAGGACACCGGCCGGGCGGACCGGTGTCCTGATCAGACATTTCCTATTTTTTTGCCGGCGGCATCATGAATTTCTTCGGGTCAAGATGGACGTTCTGTTCCACGCTCTCTACCCGGAATGTCGACCCGTCATGCGGATCAACCGCGACGGTCGTGACGGCATAGGGGACTTTAACCCCGTCCACCGCCCGGTAGTCGCTGTAATCGGTCTCCTCCGGAATGAGCCCGATCGGGGTATCCGTGGTGCTGACCTTCCGGAGAAGGAGGCCGCTTGTGGAGTCGATGTAATATTTTTCGGTGATACCGCGTGTCAGCTGTGCCGAGAGAACAAACACTCCCGTTCCGCCGACGGTGTCGGTCCCGTACACATGAAGCAGTTTCTTCAGTTCACGCATATGCTGGATGGGGAACAGGAATGCGGCGTTTCTGAGTTCCACCGCGGCATCGGGGGGCAGTTCGCGCATACCCCGCGGCGAGCTCATCCACCCAGTCGCGCCGTCGAACCCGACCGAACGCTCGACCCCTTCGCGCATCGTTGTCACGGCGAGATAATTGCCGGGGGCCAGCTGGCTGATGACCTGTGGCATCTCGCGCCCCTGGGCATCCACCGCCTTTCCCTTCGTTACACGACTGCTGATTTTGCCGATTGCCTCCGCCCCGCCCAGGCTCGCCTCGTATTTTGCCATGATCGATTCCACGGCGGGGTAGCTGGTGCGTTCCTCTTCCGACCGCCGCTGTTTGGGAGACGGCGGCGGTATGGGGATCATCTCCACAGGTTCCGTCGTGCCGCGATGGCAGGTATAACAGGTCACCGCCGACCTTCCGCCGAAGGTTTTCGTGTTGAGATCGGTCACCATTTCGATCATTTTGCGCGTCTTGCGTTTTTCGAGCTTGTCATCTTTTTCATAATGCCAGCCTGTGGAATCCTGGACGTGGCAGAATCCGCACCGGACCCCGAGGGACGACGCCATGAGATCCATGACCATGTCGAGCTGTGAGGCCGGAAGCGTCTTGAACACCTGAATGTTTTTCTGAACCTCAGCCGCCGTTTTCACCGGCGCCGCTTCCTCCTGCCCCGGCTGAGCGGCAAGCCGTGCAGGTCCAACCGCCAGGATCGCCATGATGAGAAACCCTGTGCTTTTTCCGAAGAACTTTACAGCCATTGATATTATCTCCTCTCCTGATGATGATTGAAGTCGAACGTTGTATTTTCTGATGTTCGCCGGTTTGCCTTATTTTATTCCAGCGGGAGAAGCGCCGCACCTTTTCCTTTCAGAAGATCGTTCAGGCCCGCAATCCGGTCGGAAAGGAAATTTTTCCACCACCCCCGTACCGCGGCGAGTGTGCCTTCCGCCGAGCGGACCGATGCGATCTGAACCGGTGTCGGCGACACATCCGCGTTCTGAAGCACGGTCATAATATACAGAAATTTTGTCTGAAGCCCCGTGAATGTCTCGCGGACCGGTTTTTCAGCCCCGATTTCAAAATAGACAACGTCGATATCCTCCGGTACGCCGTCTCCTTCCATACCCGCCAGTACCCTGCCGACCGATCGCAGGGAATCCGCCAGAATATGGTCGCGGACATTCATAGTGTCGTGTCCGATCTCCGATCCGATACGGTGGGCGAGTCTCAGCATACTCCGGATCTCTCCGAGCGCCCTGTAACACCGGAGCGAATATTCGTGCTGATCGGAAGGAAATCCGCCGCTCTCCGGAATTCGCGGATCTATGCGGACGGTGAGCGGCTGTGCGATCTTCCTGCCGTTCACGTTCAGACTCACGGTATATTCTCCGGGCAAAACCCACGGGCCGAGCGGCTGGCTCGGTGTGTTGTGAACGATCGCGCTGATGGGGAACGACCGGGGAAGACTTTCCGGCGGTGCATAATGCAGATCCCACACAAAGCGGTGCATGCCCGCGGCCGCGGAAAGGGTCTGTGCCGGACGGATCCAGTACGCAGGAATGCGGAGTTCGCGTTCATCAATATGTTCCGGGATATCGTCGGCGGACACGGATCGGACGATATTGCCGTCCCGGTCGGTCACCGTCAGCGTCAGCGACGGCACATCGGCGGGAAGCCAGTAGTCCAGCGCCGCGCCGTCCGGCGGGTTCTCCCCTGCGGGTTCATCGGGAGGAAGCGGTGTGTCGGTGTTCTGGTTCCAGCGGATACGCCAGGCTGTTCCCGGCTTTACGAGAAACGCGCCGGAAAAATCGGCATCGGGAAAACGCCTGAGTTCATTGATCCCGTCCAGAACCCAGAATGAGCGTCCGTGCGTCGCGGCGACGATGTCGTCGTTATGGACGATAAGGTCGCGGACCGATGTCGCGGGCATGTTGAGCCTGAGCGGAAGCCAGTGTTCTCCGTCGTCGAGCGAGACATAGACGGCCCGCTCCGTACCTGCGTACAGAACTCCTGCCCGTTCAGGGTCTTCCCGCACAACGTTCACGGGTCCGCTCTCCGGCAGGCCGCTGACGATTTCCCGCCAGCTTTTCCCTCCGTCCCGCGTTCTGTAGATGTGGGGGCGGAGATCGTCCAGGCGGAATCTGTTCACGGCGGCGTATGCGGTCAGGACGCTGTAATGACCGGCATCGAGGCAGGCAACCTTGCTCCAGGCGGTCAGTCCCGGGGGCGTCACGTCGGTCCACCGGGATCCGCCGTCCGTGGAAACGTGTATCAAACCGTCGTCCGTGCCGGCCCAGAGACAGCGCCGGTCGAGAGGGGACAACCCGAGTGCGTACACAACCCCCCGGCGCGGCTGTTTAGCCAGATCCGGAGTCCGAAAAATCCCGATCGAAGCCGGAACGTCCGGCGACTCGCGCGAGAGGTCCGGGCTCACGACAGTCCACGTGTCGCCGCCGTCCGTTGTGCTGAACACCACATTGCCCGCGAGATAGAGCGTCCGCGGATCTGCGGGTGAAAAGGAGAGCGGAGCTGTCCGGAGAAAACGGTACCGCCCGCTGCGGAGGACCTCCGGCGCGACGACCTTTACCTGGCCGGTCTGCAGATCATAGCGTGTGCACTTTCCGGCGTAAATCAGGTTCGGATGGAGAGGATCGGGGGCGATCGTCGCCCACTCATCCGCTCCGACCGGATGCCAGTCGCGGAACGTGATCTCGCCGTCGCTTCCCCTGCTTGTAATGCCGACCGATCCGCTCTCCTGCTGGCCGCCGTAGATGCGATAGGGAATCTGATTGTCAGCGGCGACATGATACAGCTGGGCGGTCGGCTGATTGTACCAGGAACTCCAGGTCCGTCCTCCATTGACGCTGATCACCGCCCCCTGATCGCTTGCCAGAGCGATGATCTCGCGATGCTTCGGGTTGATCCAGATGGTGTGGTAATCGTCTCCGCCGGGGGCTCCCCGGAAGGGCAGGAATGTAACGCCCCCGTCGGTGGACCGGTACGTGCATGTGTTGGCGACATACAGAATCTGCGGATCGAGCGGATCGACCTTCACCTCCGCGAAATCGCTTCCACGACCCCAGATCCGGTCTTCAGAATTGACGCAGGCCCAGCGTTCCCCTGCGTCGGAGGAGCGGTACAAACCTCCTCCTTTCCCAGCATCGACGAGCGTGTAGACAACGGAGGGATCGCTCGGCGCCGTGCCGATACCGATCCGGCCGATCCCCTGATCGGCGCCGGGAAGCCCGGCGGTCAGCTGGCGCCAGGTTGTTCCCCGGTCCGTCGATTTGAAGAGCCCGCTCGTTGCCCC
The DNA here is from genome assembly GCA_035524335.1 of Bacteroidota bacterium. Lineage (GTDB taxonomy): Bacteria > Bacteroidota > Ignavibacteria > UBA10030 > SZUA-254 > DATKPE01. The sequence goes on along the minus strand of DATKPE010000055.1, from coordinate 20,738 downwards.
CTGCCATTCGCCGTTCTCCCACGGACCCTGGCGGGATGACCAGAGGGAAGCATAAAGCACATCGGGATTCCGCACATCGAATGCCAGACCGATGGCGCCGGTGTTTTCGTCCCTGTAGAGAACCTTCTCCCACGATGTACCACCGTCGGTCGACCGGAACACGCCCCGCTGTTCATTCGCCCCGTAGGGATGGCCGAGCACTGCGGCATAGACACGTCCGGCATCGCGCGGATCGATGATGATCGCACCGATCTGCTGGGCGTCGGTGAGCCCGCACAGTATCCAGTGTTTCCCGCCGTCCGTCGATCTGAACATGCCGTCTCCGACGGAGAGGTCGGGACGCTGAAGACCCTCACCACTGCCGGCGTAGATAATCTCGGGCCGGGAGGGGGCGACCGCGACAGCGCCGATCGATCCGGTCGCCTCGCTGTCAAAGAGAGGATCCCAGGTCCGGCCGCAGTCGTCCGTGCGCCAGACACCGCCGTTGTTCACGCCGATATAGAACACATTCGGCTGATCGGGAATCCCGGCCAGACCTACCGTCCGGCCGCCCCGGAACGGACCGACCATTCTCCAGTGAAGGTTGGCGTATCGATCCGGCGTCACACCGGCATTCCCGGCGGCCGGAACGGCCAGGGGTAAAAGCAAAGAACACCACAGTATTATTGTTTTCACAATACCAGAACTCCGGTGAAATGAGCGAATGTGGTAAATATCAGAAGTGCGGAGGGGAAAGTCAACCGCATCACTGCAGAGGAAGAACGGCGAGACGGCGCAGGATTTTCCTCCCCCGCGATGCCAGCCCGGGGGTGGGATGCATCAAAACCTGTTCGATTGTGCCCTGCAGTTCGTGCCGGAGAGCGGGCTTTCGTTCTGCGAGAGCGCCGAGCAGAATCATGGAATAGACCCGGACGGCGACCGGGCTGTCCGGCGAGGCGAGTTCCCTGAAGGCAATAGCGGCGGCAGTCCCCAGGAGGGGGGGCGGAATATCTGCGGAGGAGAGAGCTTTCATTACATTCCGGCGGACAGCGGGATGAACACCGGAATTTTTCACTTTCCAGAGCATTTTTTTATACCACGGCCGGAGAAGATGCGGCCGGCATTCCGATGTATAACCAATGACCCATGCCGCACGCCGGGACACGTCGGTTGGACCGTTCAGAAACAGCTCCATGAGGTCCGCCATCCGCCGTTCGGATCCGCCGATCCACGCAGATATTCTGAGGACCTGCGCCTTGCTCTGCTCCCGGAGTATCTCTTCCTCAAGATTCAGGATCATCAGGGTGATAGCGCCCGGATCGTTCCGCCGGTTCTCCCGGCATCGATATCAGTTCGTTATTTCCGCTCCCGCCATGATCACTTCACCTTTGATGATCAGCAGTTTTTCTGCCGCACCGGGCACAGGATGAGTTTTATCCGAGATCCCGCCGAGAATGGGCGTTCCCTGCAGGCTGACGGTCCAATCCTGCGGCACCCTGACCGAGATACCTCCCCATACCGCAAATATCGTGATAACCGCGGAACTGCTTTTCATCGACGCCCGGCGGAGGTCGAGTTCACATCCCCCCATGACGGAGGTAAGGCTTCCTCCCCGGAATCCCTGCGAAAGACAGATCCGTTTACTGCCGCTCAGGATGCCGTTCATATCGACCATGGCATCCGGATCCTCCGCGCCCTGAGCTGTTGCTTCCGGTTGAACCGGCGGCTCATTCTTTCCCGACCGCTTGATCAGAATGTTGATTCCGATGAATACAAGGATCAGCGGCCACCAGTCCCAGATGCTGACATTGGCGATGTCCAGCTGGTCGAGAAGAAGCAGAACACCGACTGTTATCCAGAATAGCCCGAAAACCCTCGAACCCGGCCGGCATCCGCGTGAGAGGCGGAAAAAGCCGAAGAGAATGATCAGGACAGGCCAGAACCGGAAGACCTGATGAGCCTCCACAATATCCATATTGTCCAGCAGGAAAACGACCCCCACAATCGTAATAAGGAGACCGTAAAACAGCTGTATTCCCCGTCTGCGTTGATGTGTCCGATCCATAGCGGACCTCATATTTTCATCATTTTGGCGAACATCTCTTCCTTCTTTACCATATATATACGAACCCCGCTTCAAAATGATTCAGCGGTCCTTCAGCCTGCCTCATCCGGCATCATCTTCGCACATCCTGCGGCAACAGAACATCATAAATATTCGACGCCGCGGGATCGGACTTTCCGCCGCCGATCCATTCACCGGCTTCAGCGCCGACCGCGCGGAATTCCCCCACTCCGGCGCCCCCGTGATCGTCCTGTGCACCGATCAGCACGGAAAATTTCCAGCGTGCATCCGGCGCGCCGAGCAACTCTCCGGGTACCGCACAGGAAATCGTATGCGACGCAACATCGCCGAGCGGTTTTTTTTCATCCCCGGCGACCGGCCGGTATTCCGCCAGTATCGCCCCTTTTCCGTCTTCGACGCTGATCCCGCCGCCGATATAGACGATCCGGCTGAACGCAAGCGAGGAATCGAGAAAGTAGTGCGCATTCCGCCCGACCACCCTCTGTACGGACTGCCCCGCATCCCCGGTGTGGACTGCAATCGCCGCGAAGGTGAGCTGGAAACCGTATTCCGGATGCCATCCCGGATTCGACAGATTCCGGAATGTCAGCCTGAAATAAAAATACCGGCCGTCATATGCGGCGGTGAAATGGGTGATATCGAGACTGCCGGCAAGCAGGGCCGGCGTTGCGGGATATGTGTACGATCCCGGTCCCCTGTCGTCGCCTTCGGGATCCGGCGCATCATAAATGATCTTTGACTGCGGATTAACCGACGAAACCTCCTCGTGCGTCAGCGCCCGGTAGGACGGCCTCCGGAGGGCCGGAAGATCGGCGCGGACATGAGGCACCGCAAGGCGGATGCCCGCCAGGATTCCACGCACCGGTCCCGAGGCCCTGTCGTCCGGGATCGTTGCCGGGTCTCCGCAGGCAGTACCGGCAACCGACAATCCGTCCTCATCAAACGTGATCCGGAGAGGTTTCCCCGGGAGAAGCGTGCAGGATGATCTCCTGTTCCCCAGACCAAAATCGAGCCGCAACGGGACTTCACCGGTGTCGAGCGTGAACCGGACGTCACCCCGCCCTCCCATGTCATGCACGAGCATCCCGACTCGGCGGGTCCCGACCGGAATTGTGCACGACACTTCTGTAATCTCGCCGGGAAGATGAGGTGTGATGGAAATGCGATCTCCGACTGCATCGGTGCGGATCCCCAGGTATGCCTCGTAGAGCACCCTGATATATTCGGCGAGACTCCAGGCCTGTGAAAAAGTTCCCGACAGCCCCGGTTCACTTTCTCCCGGCCTCGGGGCCCCGTCGAGCAGTTCCGAAATCGTGCCGACCGCTCCCCGCTCCAGGATCTGCCTTGTCATCGACGCGGTGACGGTAAAGGCGAGATCCGGGAGGCCGTATCCGGCGGCTTCGTCGATCCACCTCCCCGCGAGCCACGTCCAGACCACGCCGTTATGGTACGCGGCATCCTGAACGTAATACGGTTCATAATGATGCCATGGATGGTATCCGGGATCCTCCTGCCACAGGGAGCCGACGCCATAGGAATAGACCAGCCGCTCGGTGAGTTTCCGGAATACGTTAGCCCGGATGACCGGATCCTGAATCAATCCAAGGGCGAATATCTGATTCGGCCTGATCCGACGGTCGGGCGAACCGTCGGCGTTCAGGTGATCGTAGAGCTGGGCGGAATCCGCATCGATGAACATCCGGTTGAACATCGTTCTGAGTGAATCGGCGCGCCCGTCCCATGCCGAGGCGCTTCCGGAATCCCCGACCATCCTCGCAAACCGGGCTCCCGCTCTCAGTTGACGATACCAGAGCTCCTGGATATCGTCGGCCCTGTTTCCCCGGGGACTCCACGGACCCTCGGGACCGACCGCGTCCATCCAGGTTTCCGCGTCGGCATGAGTCAGAAAACCGTATCTGTCGCACCTCCGCGCAATCGAAGCGCCGATCCCAAGTCTGACCGCCGGATAAATGACGGGAACGTATCCCGTGTCGCCCGACATCCGGACATATTCTTCCGCGGCGATGGTGAACCAGGGGGTCCCGTCCGCAGTGTTGTAGGCTATCGAGACGGGGGTGACGATGTTCGGGATTCTTCCCCATGTGGGACTTTGCCGGTTCGTATCCTGCCAGCCGGCGAATGAATTGAGGATCTGCTTCGCTTCCGCAAAATCACCTGTGACCAGCGCAGTCCCCGGAAGGGAGATATACGAATCCCTTCCCCAGTAATTATCAAACCACGGCAGTCCCGCAAATATTCCCTTCTTCAGCTGATTCATGATGAGGGCGTCGGCGGAAACTTTTGCCCAGTTGACGGCACGAGTATAATTTTCATCATTGCACCGGAACATCGATCTGTTGAGCATCTGCTCGATCCGCCGCTCCCTCGCGGCGATCCGGCCGGGGTAGGACTCCGCGATCTGGCGGGCAAGCTCGGCCGTTGCCGTTGCGGAATCGCCGGCGGCAAGGACAAAGGTACACCTGTCGTGCCACGGCTCGGCGATCAGATCCGCCGGCGACCATGGCGCCGCCGTTCCGGGGGAATCGGGTTCATACCGGAGGGCGGTTATGGGAGGCGCGGCCGAAATTCCGATCCAGACAGGATAATTTTCGGATGCAGTCCGCCGGAGATGCCGCTTGAGCGCGATCAGCAGTACCCGGTGATCCCATCGGACAACATAGTCCTCCGGATGGGGCGACTCGGCAAAGAGCGGGGAAAACCGGAGCAGGGAAGCCCGGAGACTCCGGAGCTCGACGACGAGCGCGTCGACGGAATCGAGCATGGTGAATGTTTCCGTGGTTCCGCCGGGATAGAGACGGGTCATCTGATGGGGCAAAACCTCCGCGTGCGCCTGTTCCCGCCGGAGAGTATCGCCTCCGGCGACGATGCGGTAATCATCCAGGATTTTTACCGACATGATGTGCCAGCCCTGCCATCCTGTCCGGTGGGGACCGTTGGTCTCCGTATAATAGTAGCCGGCCTCCTTGTTTGTGTAGGCGATTTCCCGCGATGGTCCGTCGACGGCAATTTTCAGTTCATCGGACGAGATGCGGTTTCCGGAAAGCTCCCCTGCAGCCGGGGCGCCGGCGGCAAGGATCAGTGTCAGAAGAATGGTTTTCATGTCGTTCCCGTGCGAATGCCCGATCAAGATACGAATTTCCGGTCAGAAAAGGGGGAGAAACGCATTTCTTGGAATCTTTCCGCTGAACTGCTACCTTGGAGAATGGATCAGGAGAAACGCGCGCAGAGGCGACGCGGTTCGGTCCGGAGCGGCACCTCGGACCGGATGAGCATTTCCATGATGTTCGAGGGAACGGAGGCCCGGCCGCTTCAGCGTCTGCCGTGGTACAAGCCGCTGTCCGCATGGACATCCCGGGATGCAAACTTCATACCCGTCCGGAGCGGAATCTCGCGGCATGTCGTCCGGTTTATCAGACTGCGCCGGAGCGCCTTTGCCGTGAAAGAGACCTCCGGAGAGGCCGCCGGACGCGAGGTCGATACCTACCTCCGGCTTCGCTCGCTTGGCGTCCCGACGCTTATCCCCGTCGGAACGGTATACCGGATTGACGGCCTCGTGCCGGTGAACACCGCCGTCGGTGTCCAGGCCGAGACGCACGCCACGGGTTATGTCGTGACCCGTCTGCTGGAATATTCCATCCCGAATTATTTCCTCTTCCGGCGGCAGTTTCAGAAAATCAACAGGAAACGGATATGGGATGCGATCATCACCCTCTTCGTCGGTCTGCATATCAAAAATATTTTCTGGGGGGACGCATCGCTCTCCAATATGATGATCGTCTTCGCGAAGGAACGTTTTCCTGAAATCGGCAACCGGACCGTTCTGCGGGCGGTGCTCGCCGATGCCGAAACGGTTGAATTCCATCCGACGCTTTCGGAGTCGATGCGCCTCAGCGATCTCAGCAATTTTCTCGAATCCATTGCATGGGCCGAGGAGGACCTCCGGAGGAGCGGGACCAGCCCCGATCCGATGATTGCCGCCGGGGATCAGCGGTACATTCTCCAGCGGTACCGCGACCTGTTCGAGATCGAGCACGAGGAGAAATGGTTCGCGATGATCACGAACATGGATGTCGACCGTCTTCTCGGCACGTTTCAGGAACCGGGACAGTCAAGGGCGCTTCTCCAGCACATCTACGAGCACAAATGGTACCTCAGCGAGCGCCGCGGACGCGAGGTCCCGGTTGACGAGGCGGCGCGGGACTGGTATGTGCACGTCTTCAAACCGGTGCTCAAATTATTTGCGGAATACGATATCCTGCACGATTTTCCCGACAGCACGGCCGCCTCTCTTTACCTCGACATCATGCTCCATAAATATTACCTGAGCCAGCAGTTCGGCTCTGATGTCGGTCTCACTGCGGCGTTCGAAAGTTACTCCCGCAAAAGCGGCCGCAGAATCGAGTCCGCCGAAAAAATGACGGGGCTCCTCCGGTCGATGAAAAAGCTCTTCGACCGCTGACCGGACGGGCAAGTCTCGCCGGATTTTCGTATGTTATCCCTGTCCGTCTCACCATTATCGATTATCCATGCAGATCGGCATCGTCGGTCTTCCCTTTTCGGGCAAGACAACCCTGTTTCAGACCATCACGAAGACACACCTGGATCCGACGGTACTCTCCAGGAGCGAAACGCACCACGCCGTCGTCAAGGTTCCGGACGAACGACTCGACAAGTGCGACGCCATCTTCCATCCGAAACGCACCGTCTACGCAACGATTGAGTTTGTCGACGTCGTCGGCCTGCAGAAGGGAGAATCCGGATCGACCCAGTTCACGACAAACTTTCTGGCCAGCGTCAAAACCAATGACGCCCTCGTTCAGGTGGTGCGCTCGTTCGCGAATGACACGGTTCCCCACCCCGACGGCTCGGTCGATGTCCTGCGGGATATCACAGGATTTGAAACCGAATTCATCCTCTCCGACCTCGGCATTCTCGAAACCCGGATCGAACGCATCAGGAAACAACTTCAGAAAAGCAGCGATGAAACCGCCAGAAAGGAACTGCCGGTCCTCGAAAAATGCCATGCGATCCTCTCGGAAGAGCGCCCGCTCCGCGAGGCCGTGCTTTCAAAGGAAGAACTTCTGATTCTGAAAACGTATCAGCTTCTCTCGATCAAGCCGATGCTCATCGCCCTGAATCTGGACGAGACGGAGCGCGACAGGGCTCCCGCTCTTCTCGCCGCGGTCACAAAGGCGAAGGGCGGCGCCAACACCCGGGCGATGACATTCTTCGGCAAGATTGAAATGGAAATGTCGGAACTGCCCGACGAGGAAGCCGCCGTCTTCATGGCCGAATACGGCGTCACCGAATCGGCCCTGACATCCCTCATCCGCCAGTCGTACGACCTGCTCGGCCTCCAATCCTTCTTCACCGTCGGTGAGGATGAATGCCGTGCCTGGACGATACGGAAAGGGATGACCGCCCAGGAAGCCGCCGGTGCGATCCATTCGGACTTCGTTCAGAAGTTCATCCGTGCCGAAGTCGTCCACTACGACGATTTCATGGCGAACGACGGTTCGTTCGCAAAAGTGAAGGAAAAGGGATTGTGGCGGCTGGAAGGAAAGGAATACATCGTCCACGAGGGGGACATCATGTCGATCCGCCACAGCTGAAACCTCTCCCGGCTACAACTTCTTCATCGCCGCGGCATGCTTCGCATGCGCGGCCGCGAGGAGCAGTACCGCACCGCCGAAATACCCCGCCTGCGTCGCCGGTGTCGCAATCCCGTAACACCCGAAAAAGTCGAGCCCCGGCACTCCCTGCGCATTCAGCGCCGCGTCGAGGAGCATGAGCACGGTAACGATGAACAGTTTTCCCGCCCCCGTCAGCACTCCCATTCCCGTGGCTGCAGCCGGCAGGAGAAGCGTACCGACGGCCAGCGAAATGCACGCCGTCGCCGATCCTCCCCCCAGCCGCACCAGCGGCACCGCCGTGAACAGCAGTGTCACCGCCAGCGACGAACAGAACTTCCACAGAACGTAGCGTTCCCTGACGCGGGGAACCGAACAGAGAAGCTTCAGCATGCCCGCCGAGGGATCGCGGGAGGCGATGTCCGAAAGCGCAATCACGAGGACCACCACCATCGCCGGCAGAACTCCCGTCCGCACATCCGCCAGATCCATGAACAGCGTGAGCGGGAGAAACACCCCGACGGCCACCAGGATCAGAGGCGACTGCAGCAGGGTCATGATCACGTCGGCCCTGACCGCTCCGGAAAAGCCGGCACGGCGGCTCCCCGCTCCTGTCAGGGAAACCAGCCAGCCTGTCGCCGGTTTCAGACGAAGTTCGATCCTCCTCCTGAGATCCCAGCGATCCCGCCCCGAGAGCCGTTTGATCCTGACCGGATCAAAGCGGTGAAACGCGGCCCGGGCAATAAGGAGACAGACCGCCGCGGCGACGAGAGGACCAAGCCTGACCAGCAGGGCATCCCCGCCGAACTCCAGACCCGCAAAATGCATCGGTGCGAGCGCCCGGTTCGTCGTGGAAAATCCGATCGAGATGTTCTCCGTATTGAATCTGCGGGTAAGTTGCGTGATCACCTCGGTCAGTCCGAGGATGTCGACCATTTCCAGCCATCGATGGGCGTGGGACGATTGAACGATGGCCACCGGCGCACCGAGCGACCCTCCCCATATGAAAAAATAAAGAACGTCCCCCACCCGGCCCGAAAGTACTGAAACACTCTCGAAAAGCAGGGCGATCGCCGCCACCACGGCGACCATCGGGAGAAGAAGCCACGTGTACGTCGCAAGGAACACCAGGGGTTCAAGGGTTCCCTCGCCCCTGAGAAGAAACATCGCCATCGCGCTCAGCATGCATCCCGCCCCTATTACGGCCAGGAACAGGACATTTCCGATGAACTTTCCGGTGAGGTACTCGAGCGACCCGACGCGCGTCGCCGCGACAACCGACGCGGTATGCGAGAGAATTTCGCGCCGAAGCGAATTGCTGACAAGATAATACCCGAAGAGGCTCAGGAGCAGGGAGCAGTTCAGACCCGTCGCAAGCGCCACCGCGGCCGAATTCTGCAGTACATGATGTCCTTCCACCTGGATCATCGAATGGCCCGAGGAGGGCTCCGGGACAATGAAATAGACACCGGCCGCAACAGCCAGGAGAATGATAATGCTCGAGGTGCGGCGGAACCGGAGAAGAAATTCGGCCCGCACGATCGCACGGAGCGCTGTCGACCGGTCAGGCATCCCCGGAAACCGTTGAATTGACTGCATGGATGAACGCCTCTTCGAGTTCGGGCCGGACGGAAGCCGCCCCGGGAAACGGCGCCGCGGGATGCACGATCCGGAGGTGAACCCCTTCCGGCTTCCGGAGAATCCGCGAGAGCCGGAATTGTCCCCGGATCTCTTCGAACTGCCGGGTGGAGACGAGGGCCTCCCATGTTTTCCCCGAAGCGGATCGGAGCAGTTCTTCGGGCGTGGAACAGCAGATCAGGGCGCCCCGGTTCATGACGGCAATGTTTCCCGCCACAGCCTCGACGTCGGAGACAATGTGCGTCGACAGGATCACGAGGGTCCCCGCTCCGATATCCGAGAGGATGTTCCGGAACCGCACCCGTTCCTCCGGATCGAGGCCTGCGGTCGGCTCGTCGACGATGATGAGCTCCGGATCGTTGACGAGCGCCTGGGCGATCCCGAGCCGCTGGCGCATCCCGCCGGAGAACGCGCCCGCCGGCCGGTGCGCATCGGAATGCAGGTTGACAATCTCGAGAAGCGACAGGATTTTCTTCTTGTCGTGCACGCCCTTCAGGGCGGCGATGTAAGAGAGGAACTCGAACGCGGTCAGATTCCCGTACACGCCGAAATCCTGCGGGAGGTACCCGAGACGGTTCCTCAAACGGTCGGGATGGGACGAAATATTTTCCCCGTGGAACAGGATCGTGCCGGAGGTGGGCCGGGTGATCGTCGCGATCATCTGCATGAGGGTTGTTTTCCCGGCACCGTTCGGTCCCAGAAGGCCGACGATTCCCCGGTCGATCCGGAGGGAAAAATCCCTGACCGCCACAACCCCCGACGGATAACGCTTTGTCACATTGCTGATTTCAAGCATAATATCGCTTTCCTGTGCGTGCTGATGGTACGGCCGGTGAACCAATTAGTTGCGGGAGACTGCGGAGGCTGATCCCCTCAGATCCGTTTCATTACCACCAGGGAGAGGTCGTCTCCCGGCCGGCCGTCGCCGATGAACTGGTCGACCATCCTGAGGAGGTGCGCACCGATCTCGCCGGCGGAACGATTCCGGAGTCCGGGCAGTGCCCCGAGCAGGCGCTGCTCACCGAAGAATTCACCGAACGGGTTTTTTGCCTCCGTGAGTCCGTCGGAAAAGAGTACCAGGATGTCCCCGGGGGCGAGCTCGGCCGCATCTTCGCGATAACCGGGCTCGGGTAGGAGGCCGATCGCGGCATTCCCTTTTGATCGGGAAACAGCCTGCTGATCCGAAAGGAGCACGGGCGGGAGGTGACCGGCATTGATGTACCGGACGGTGCCGGCGTCGGGACGGAATTCAAGATAGATGAGCGACGCGAACATGCTCCGGATCCCGTCGCGGTAATAGATCGTGTTGGTTTTTTCCACGATCGCGGCCAGGGGAACAGGATCGGCGGCGACGGCGCGGAGGGTCGACTGGAGTTTTGCGCTCATCAGCGCGGCGTTGAGTCCCTTCCCCGCGACATCGGCGATGGCGATGCGGCACCGCTGATCGGCCAACTGCTGGAAATCGACGAGATCGCCTCCCACCTCGTTGGCGGTGCGGGTGGAGAGCCAGAGCGACCAGCCCGGGACCTCGGGATTGGAAGGGGGCATGAGTTCCGCCTGAACGGCCCGGCCGGCTTCCAGTTCGCTCCGGGCCAGGAGCTTATCTTTCAGTTCCAGCATGAGAATAAAAAGGATGAGGATCCCGCCCAGAAGGCCAAAATTGAAATCGAACGTGATATTGCTCGTATCACCTCCGACCACCGAAAAGTTCAGGATCAGGGCGACGAGGGCAATCAGGAGGATGAGGCGGCGGGCGGGGTTCAGTTTCAGGATCATCATCTTCAGAAGCCAGCGCACGGTGAAGAGGCCCCTTTTCAGGGGGCGCATCGATTCCATGCGGTTCTTCTGATCGTCATCGAGAAAGTATTCGCGCAGATCCTCAAAATCGCGACGGACGGTGCTGAAGAAATCGCCGCGGCGGATATCGGTGCGGAGGACGTCGCGGAGTTTCGGGCCGGTCTCCCCGCTCCCGTTCGGATGGTGTGAGGTGGGTGATCTGTCGGAACTGTTCATATTACCGTATACGGAATTTCCCCGAAAAGGTCACATCAGACATAGAGAAGATCCGCATACTGCCGGGCGCTTTTATCCCAGGTGAAACGGGCGGCCGCAGCATTGTGGCGTATGCTTTCCCAGCGTTCGGCGCCCGAGAGAACGACCCGGATCGCCTTTTCGGTGACGGCGAGCATATGGCCGACTTTTTCGGGGTAGGTCGTCCCCGCAAACTGAAACCCGTTCACGCCGTCGATGATGGTGTCGCGAAGACCGCCCGTCGCATGGACGATGCAGGGCTGGCCGTCCCGCATCGCATTCATCTGGCCGATGCCGCACGGTTCGAAGATGCTCGGCATCATGAAGATAGTGCCGTTCGCGAAGAGAAGCTCCGACACTCGTGCGGAGAAAAAATTGAAGAACAGTATTCTCTCCGACTCCCGGCTGATCTCCCTCAGCTCACGTTCATAGTCCGCCGTTCCGTTCCCGACGATGCAGTAGACCCCGTCGTACCGGTCGAGCAGCTGCTGAAGTTCCTGCCACGCGGGAAGACCGTTGATCCCGCGCTCGAACAGAATCCTCATTTTCTGTTCCACGATCCGGGTGACGCTTGTGAGCATCATTTTGGGTGGCGAGGAACTCATGTGCCCGACCCGCCGGAGCAGTTCTTCCTTCAGCGGCTCGCATTTATCGGCGCTCTTCAGCTCCCTCCCGAGTTCCGCGCAGAACTCGCCCCACTCCAGATGCCTGGGTGCATATCCCTCGGGATACTCGGTCCCGTTGAGAATCCCGAAAAATCTGTGCTTGCGGTGAGCCTCCCGGAGGAAATGCTCGAGTCCTTCGCCACCGTAGAATCCGTTGGCGTGCTGGCTCGGCTTGAGGATTTCATTTGCATACGACGGGGAGACGGTATTCAGCTTCCGTGAATACATGATGCCCGCCAGCATCGGCGTGTAGACGATTTCCTTGAACCGCGGATCGCGCCACCGCGGTATCCAGCTCTGATCATCGAAAAGTTCCGGAAACCACTGCTGGACGGAAGCGACCGGTCCGCGGATCGGTCTGGTGCCCTGAATGACAAGATTGTGGATCGTGAAGACCGTGCGGAAGCGGGTGAGATGGCGGAATGCGGGGTGCAGCTGCTGGAGAAACAGGAGCGTGCCGGTGTGCCAGTCGTGCAGATGAACGACGGCCGAACCGTCGATGTCCCTGAGGTACATCCCGGCCGCGGAACAGAACATCGCGAATTTGGTCGCATCGCGGGCAAAGGTCTGTTCGGGCGGATCGTTGTAGTAGATCGGTTCCCCGCGCATGTCGGGGTGCTCGATGACGAGATGCGTCACTCCCTTCACGGGAGAACGCGGGGTGACTTCGTAGACGGCGGCTTCCAGTTCCCTTCCCCTGAACGGGAAGCGGACGGGAGCGCGCTCCTGTGAGGGATTTTTTACATGCAGGAAACCATAGGAGGGCGTGATGACCGTCGTCTGCCAGCCGAGGCGCGCGAGCGCCACCGGCAGATCGCGTATGACATCCGCAACACCGCCGACTTTCCCGGCGATCAGGGCGTCATTTTCCGCACCAAGCATGATAACCTGCCGTTGTCCCGTCGCTTCCATGTATTGTCCGTTACTTCGTGAAAGAGAACGATCCGTCCGGTTCAGATGACCGTACCGTCCGGGATGATTTTATCCTTGATAACGACCACGATACCGTTTCTGATCCAGTACCCGTCTTTCTCATGATCCGCGTTCTGCACCTTCGCCTCGTTCAGGATCTTCACGTTTTTGCCGATCCTCGCATTCTTATCGATGATCGCATTCCGGATAATAGTCCCTTCCCCGATCCCGACAGGGGGGATGCCCCGCGCTATGTCGTCCGCCCTCTGCTGATCCGACTGGTAATAATCCGCACCCATGAGAAGCGTGTTCTCGATGTCGGCGTTGTTCTCCAGACGCATTCTGATGCCGACGATCGAGTGAACGATCCGGGCGTGTTTGATCACACAGCCGTCGCTGATCATCACCTCCCGCATATCGGTGTCGAGGACCTTGCTCGGCGGAAGGAACCGGGCCCTGGTGTAGATCGGGAACTCGCTGTCAAAAAATGAAAAGTTGGGTTTCGGCTGTTTGACGAGAGCCAGGTTTGCGCGGTAGAACGAATCTATCGTCCCGATATCCTCCCAGTATCCCTGAAAGAGATACGACTGAACATGATGGGTCCGGATGGCCGAGGGAATGATGTGCTTGCCGAAATCATTCTGTTCGGGATACCGTTTCAGGAGGTCGATCAGCACCTCGCGCCGGAAGACATAAATACCCATCGAGGCGAGGAACGGAGCGTCTGCGGCAATCGTCGCGTAGACGCCGTATCGGGCCGTATCGACCCTCATCTCGCCGAGCGCATCCCCGCTCGGCTTCTCCCGGAAGTCCATGACCCGTCCCGTATCGTCGGTCTTCATGAGGCCGAAATTCGAGGCCGCCGAATGATGGATCGGAATCACCGAAATCGAAACGTCGGCGTTGGTTTCCTTGTGATGCTGAAGAAAGTGCCGGTAATCCATGCGGTAGAGATGATCGCCCGAGAGAATGAGATAATCGCGGACGGGCCACCGCTCCATCAGCCAGAGCGTTTTTCGAACGGCATCCGCCGTTCCCTGAAACCAGTCCGGACTCGCCGGGGTCTGCTGGGCGGCCAGCACCTCCACGAAACCGCGCATGAACGGGGAGAACCGGTAGGTATTCGTGATATGCTGGTTGAGGGACGCCGAATTGAACTGGGTGAGGACGAATATTTTCTGGATGTTGGAATTGATGCAGTTGCTGACGGGAATGTCGATCAGCCTGTATTTTCCGGCCAGAGGCAGGGCCGGCTTGGCGCGGTGCACCGTGAGCGGATACAGCCGATCCCCCCGGCCTCCACCGAGTATTATCGCAAGAACATCCTCCATAGATTCCCCGCTTTCTCAGCGCGGCCTCGGTACGCGGCGCGCCGGTCTTGTTGGTTTCGTCAAGGATGATTTAAGTTGGGCAAAGCGGTAGCCCGAGGTATCCGAAGCCGCGAGGACTTTCCGCATCGCCAGTCCTTCCCGCCTTCGGAAAGCCCCGCGCCGGGATGCCGGTATATCCCGGACGGCATCAATATACCTCACCGCCGTGAACCACCGGACGAGCCGCTCAAACGATTCCTTCCGGTACCATGCTGTTCCTTCGAAATCATGAAGCTGAATGAATCTTCCGCAGTCCGGTTCCCCGAGAAAACTCAGAAGGGCGGATTCGTATCCCCCGGCCGTCCCTGCTGATGAGTGCCGGAGGTTCCGCGTCAGATTCTTCACGAGAAGAAGATCCTCTCCGGCATCCCGTTCGGGGAGCATCGCGCGTTCGCATGCCCGGATGACGGCGGTGTCGAGCTGCATTCCTTCCCATGCCTCGCTCCCGCCGGAGAGGAGTATTTTCTCGAGGAGCAGGCGCAGGCGGAAGATGAACCGTTCCCCCGGTTCGTCAGGGATGTCGAAAAGTCCTTTCTTCCCCGCACTTCCCCGTTTCCGAATCCCGGAGGCCGGGAAGAAGTCGACCGCGGCGCCGAGCGCCCTGTTGATGTCCTTCGTCCATTGTACGGGATCCAGGACTGCTCCGCCGATCTCCGCGGCGGTTGCGGCAAACCGGCGCACCTGTTCCGCGAGCGCGTTCTCTGTCCGGTCGTCTCCGGCCGGTGCCGACATCCGCTGTTCCATCGCCCCGAGAAGCGCCCCGAACGCATCGTGAAGCGGGGAAAGGCGCAGTTCACGCGCGGCATTCCATACCGACGGCACGGGCTGATGACCGATCCGGTGTGCGAGAGGGCCGAAAAGCCCGGCGTGATCATCCACTTCCTGGATGTCCAGAAACACCCTGCATTCATACGCATGGAGATGGATGAAGAATCCGCGGTCGCAGAGTTCCCTCCCTGTCCGGAGATATTCAAGGCCGCTCGAAAAATCCCGGAAGATATAATAGAAGCGTTCATCAGCTCTGAATCCGAATGCACCCGCGAGAGTGCCGAACACCGGGTCCGCATCCCCTTCCCGCCGCACCTTTCCGACCGACTGTCCGATCCAGACATCCGTATCACCATACCGGTTGTTGTAGCAGACGAAGGCCCGTTCGCCACCCGAACGGTTCGAGTAGGCGAAGACGTTCTCGTCGCACCCGCCGTGGGCGCTTCCGGCATCATAGAGTTCGAAGTTGACCACCTGACTGAAGAGATGCCGTTTGTGAACCAGCGGAAAGATCTCGCGTTCATGACGGCGAACCAGATCCCAGTCGGTCTGCTCCTCGTAGTAGGCGCGGCGGTATTCCATACCGTACTTTTCCCGGAATCCGTCGATCTGGCCGTGTGCGAACATTGGAAGCCCGGGCAGTGTGACCATGAGCGTCGCGATCCCGAAATACTTGTCGCCCGTGCCAAACTGCTCCACGGCTGTTTTTTCGTCGGGGTTGCTCATGAAGTTGACATACCGCTTCAGGATCTCCGGATTATACTGAAGGGTGTTGCGGATGAGCTCACGGTACTTTGCGTTTTCCTCCTTCATCAGCATGTGCATGAAGGCGCTGTTATACACGCGATGCATGCCGAGCGTACGGACGAAATATCCCTCCAGGAGCCAGAAGGCTTCGGCGAGAAGGAGGGTGTCCGGCAGTTCGCTGTTGATCCGGTCGACCACCTCGCGCCAGAATTCGACGGGGAACAGCTGTTCGAACTCCGGCCGTCCGATCGCATGCTCGGCGCGGGACGGAATTGCCCCGCCGGTTCCCGGCTCGGGGTACCAGAGCCGCTGAAAATGTTTTTTGGCCAGGACCATCGCCGCATCGAAGCGGATGATCGAGAACTTTCGCGCGACGTGAAAAATGGATCCGATGACCGCTTCCCGGACCTCCCGCGCGAGAAAATTCAGCTGTGCCGTATCGTTCCACGGCATGTTCGTGCCGTCGTTGCCATGGTAGATATAGGCGACCTGCCCGGTGCGCCGGTCGATACGCTGGAAAACGACTGCGGCGTCGGTCCTGCTCCAGTACCCGTCCTCGATCCGGAGCTCGATTCCCGGCGTGTCGGAAAGATCCGTTCCGGTGAACCGGTAATTCGGAAAGGGAGGATAGGGAGTCTGGATGAAATATTCGGGATGTTCCAGAACCCATCGGGAATAGAGACCGACGTGATTCGGGACCATGTCCCCGGCGAGCCGGATGCCGCGTTCCCACGCCCTATGGCGAAGGTTGCGGTACGCCTGATCGCCGCCGAGGTCGCCGGCGATTTCATAATCGAACAGGGAGTATGCTGACGCAACCGCCTCGGGATTCCCGGTCATCTGTTTGATCCGCTGTGATGCGCGGCTCCGCTCCCAGACGCCGATCAGCCAGAGACCGGTGAACCGCCACCGCGCGATGCGGTCGAGTTCCTCGTCCGGAATCTGATCGAGCGTCGTAATGGGACGGCCGTAGGTTCTGGAAAGCTGGTCGAGCCAGACATAGCTGTTCTTGGCGAGGAGAACGACGTTCGGCATCCAGTCGATGTCGGGGGTAAACCGCTCCGCATCGTCGAGCATGTACTCGGCGGCTTCGTCGCCGGAATACTTCGGCGCCCGGCCCGGTCCCGCACCGCCGCCATGACCGACGGCCCGGAACTCCTCCCTCATCAGATCGCCCGCCTGTTTCATCCGCATCAGGAGCGCGTCGGAGAGAAACCGTCCCCAGTGCTTCCGGATGTAGGCAAGCTGTCCCTCCAGGCTGTTGGGGCTGGCCAGAATCGGCGCACGGAGCAGAGTCAGCAGATCCTGATGCCGGGGCCCGAACGGTTTTTCACGGGCGAAGAATTTTTCAAGATCCTTCACGCTCTCGTCGTACGGCGTCTCGTTCCGCAGACCGGCATCATCGAACAATTCCCGGACGATACCGAAGGCCGGATTGAAGTTGGCGAGGGAAACATGAATGATCTCCTCCAGCAGGATTTCGATATTCGGCCGCCCGAGCGTCCCGCCGCCCGGGTAATCGTCCGCGGATATTCTGCCGCGGTAGACATCCGTTGGAGGATAGATCCCGGTAAACTTTTCCAAAAGCCGGGAGCGGGCCCCGATGCCGAGCGACTGTCCGAGTGTCTGATACGCTCTTCCGAAAACGCCGGGATTGACGCTCTGCTCGTACAGCCGGACGATATAATGGAATATCTCGTCGATCAGGCCGATCGCGTACAGGGACGAAGGAAGAACGCCGAGATGCGGGGTTTTCCGGAGATCCCGGCGGGCGTTCATCCGGTGCGCAAGGAGGCGCACCGCCCTGACGTCGACAAACAGCATGTTGCCGTCAAGCGCAAATATTGCATCCTGCAGTTCATAGAGATCGCGCGCGGCCCGCAGGATGTGAAATTCGAATTGGAGCGGGCCCGGCCGGCGGCCCGTTCCGGCGTCCGCATCATATTCGTTGAGATAGAGGAGTTGTGTCATTGTATTCGGTGTATGGGCGCCCGCCGACCTCCGGCACCCGGATTATTCTGTTTTCCGCGAAACACGGGAGAGCCGTCTGGCAACGCGCATCGCGATAAGGCGTTCAATTCTGTGGACGATCGCGTCCGGCGCTCCGTCATGATACCGGGACTGGAGCCTCATATCACAGACTTCGTTGACATAATCGACCAGAACAAATTCCTTGTCTTCCGTCAGCGCGATCTCGGAGGAAAAAAAATCAAGGAGCGCGATCGACTGTACGGTCGTGACCGCGTTCCGGAGCATCTTCAGACCGTACTTCTTTTCCTGTGCTTCAGTGAGAATGCTGTACCGGTGCGTCTGATCGTTCCACCAGCACGGGATGATTTCGCCGAACGCATAATAGACCCGGAACCAGGCCCGGTTGCCTTTCAGGTCCGCGGGGGTGATCAGTTCCTGAATAAGATATTTGTCGTTTTTGTGTTCCCGCCGCGCCTCCGCAATATCGGAGACCGTGTGCGCCGAGAGTTTGACGCCCGTCCCTCCGCCGGTCGTGTTGGCCGGTTTAATGACGAATGGAACGCCGAGCCGGTGCAGGCGTTTTTCATCGATCCGGTGTTCGGGCTGTTCGTGGAACGGAGGGAGAATGATCGTGTCGGGAACGTGAAGGCCGTTCGAGAGAAACTCGAGGTGCATCGTCGCCTTGTCGACGGCGTGAACGACCCTGTGGCGGGGATTGATGTAGTATACGACATGCTCCTCCATCCACTGCGAGAGGGGCAGGAATGCCGGATCGGCGTCGGATGCGCGGTCAAAAAAAGAGAGGAATTTCAGACCGCCCGCGGCAAGACGCGCGAGCGTTTCGGCAAGATGGCCTGTGTCGATGCGGTATGTCGACACTCCCCTGCGTGCGCACTCGCGCTCAATGCTGAAGATGAACTCCCGGTCGAATTCCCAGTTCCAGGCGAGCGCAAGATCGTACATCTGCATGCAGGTTGATCGGATTTGAATGGATTCCGACCAATATAATTAAACTTACCTACATTTCACAGTCCCGCACCATCCACAGCGCGGGACAACCGCCCGGGAACGACCCCGCCGTCACCGTTCGCGGCCGGCAAGCTCATCCAGAACGGCGGAGAGCGGAATTTCCTTTGCCGCCAGCACCACGAGTGTATGAAAGAGCAGATCCGCAGTTTCCTCGACGATCCGTTGTCGGTCGTCATACTGCGCCGCGATCGCAAGCTCCACTCCCTCCTCGCCAACCTTCTGGGCGATCCGGCGGATGCCTTCCGAGAAAAGCCCTGCCGTATACGACCCGTCCGGCATACGGATCTTCCGGTCCTGTATGAGGTCGGCGAGGTGCTGAAGCTCCGGCGAACCTGCGGTCCCTCCCCCCTCGAAACAGCTCTCCGCCCCCGTGTGGCAGACGGGACCGCGGGGCAGGCCCCGGATAAGGAGAGTGTCGCGGTCGCAGTCTGCGTGAATCGAAACAAGATCGATGGCGTTTCCCGAACTCTCCCCCTTTTTCCAGATCCGTTTTTTCGTCCTTGACCAGAAATGCACTTCGCCCGTTTTTTCCGTCAGTTCGAGCGATTCCCGGTTCATGAACCCGACCATGAGAACCGCTCCCGTCCGCGCATGCTGGATGACCGCAGGGAGAAGCCCGTTCATTTTTGAAAACTGAAGCTCCGTGTTCATCGTACCGGCACTCCTTCCGCTCTGAGATAATCTTTTAATTCCCTGAAACCGATCTCGCGAAAATGGAACATGCTCGCGGCGAGCACGGCATCCGCACCGCCCCGGAGAAACGCGTCCCGTATGTGTGCGGGTGTCCCGGCTCCACCCGACGCGATGACCGGCACTTTCACCGCGGAGCCGATCGCCGCAAGCAGGGCGAGGTCATACCCCTCCTTCATGCCGTCGCTGTCGATGGAGGTCACCAGCAGTTCCCCCGCTCCCGCGCGGACGACCGACCTGGCCCAGTCAATTGCATCATGACGCGTCTCCTCCGTCGCGCTTTTCACGTGAACAATCCACCCGCCGTCCGTTCGCTGGGCGTCGATGGCCGCAACGAGCGCCTGCGAACCGACGAGATGCGACGATGCCGCAAGGATCTCCGGCCGCCTGGTCAGAATCGTATTGAGCGATACCTTATCGGCGCCGGAACGGAGAAGCGTCAGAATATCATCAACCGTCGTCACGCCTCCCCCGGCGGTCAGCGGAATCGCGATGCGCGCGGCGATCTTTTCAACAATTTCAAAAAACGGTCTCCTCCCCCCCAGGGACGCGGAAATATCGAGAACCACGATCTCGTCGGCGCCTTCGTCCGAATACCTCGCCGCCAGTTCAACGGGATCTCCCACATCGGTGAGATTCCGGAAGCGCCTTCCCTTCACAACCCGCCCGTCGAGAATGTCAAGGCACGGTATGATCCGTTTCGCAAGCATCAGCCGGCGGTCAACTCCTTCAGATGCAGATGGCCTTCGTACAATGCCTTGCCGATGACCGCTCCGGCGACCCCGGTGCGCCGGAGTGCCTGAACGTCTTCCTTCGACCGGATTCCGCCGGACGCCAGCCAACGGATCTGCGGAAACCGGCGGGTGAGCTTTTCATACAGGGTCAGATTCGGCCCGGACAGCCGTCCATCGCGCGCAATATCGGTGGAAAGAAACGTCCCCACCCCTGCGTCTATCAACCGTGCCGCGGCATCCTCGATCGTCTCCCTTCCCGTTTCCTGCCATCCGGCATAGGCAATGCCGCCGTCTCTCACATCGAGCGCAACGCAGATCCTCTCGGTGCCCCAGGCTCCGAGCCATCCGGCAAGACGTTCGGGGTCCGTGAGAGCCACACTGCCGACGACGACCCGATCGACACCGATATCCAGGAGACGGGCGATCTCGTCCTCCGTCCGGATTCCGCCGCCTGCTTCAAGTTTTCC
>DATKPE010000054.1:0-11638 GCA_035524335.1 Bacteroidota bacterium | reverse complement strand
GATCCCGTAGCTCAACTGGATAGAGCATCAGCCTTCTAAGCTGAGGGTTCCCGGTTCGATTCCGGGCGGGATCACTAAATTATCGGCGATATCGGTTCAATTCCTCTGTTTACTCCCTTTCAATTTAGCAGTTCTCCTTTTCCAGACTGTTGTCAACAGTCCTATTTAATCCTTGACAATCGGGGCGATTTGTTGTAAATTACCACGGGTTTTTGAACGAACCCGCGCTCTCTCTTTCCATCAAAGATATTTCAGTTCTATAGAATCCCGTGGAACCGGCTAGGCTCTTCGGGATTTTTCGCTTTATGGGGTCGAGGCGATAGAGTAACTGAGATGTTTTTCCTTTCCTCAACGGCGGTTTGACCACCGCTCCGCGCGAACAGTCGCGGCAGAGGTGCACAGGCGTCATCAGTCATAAATCACCACACCTGATCGTGGCATCAGGTGGGAAATGCACCGCACCATCGGTCATCGAAGGTGTTTTATGAGTTTACGGAACCTGGCCGGTAGTCTTACACTTTTCTTTCTCTTTTCGTCAGCACATTCGCAGTGGGTACAGTCAGCCGGTCCGGAGGGGGGGAATGTTCACTCCTTTGTCGCCACAGGTTCGGGTGTGTATGCGGCGGTCGACAGGAATATCTGGTACTCAACCGGCTCCAGCTGGACCCTGCTGAATACCGGGATTACCGCACCCGTTAACTCGCTGGCTCTCAACGGAACGACGGTGTTCGCGGCAACCGAATCCGATGGAGTGTATCGGTCGACGGATAACGGCCTCACCTGGGATTCGCTCAACGCCGGGTTCGGTGGTTTCAAGGATGTCCGTTCGCTCGCATCGGGCGGGAGTGCGATGTATGCCGGTCTGGATCCCGGCGGTATGTACCGTTCGACCAATAATGGTTTGAGCTGGGACTCGATCAACGCCGGTCTTCCCTACGGGGGGATTGAGGCGGTCGCATATTCAGGTGGGACGGTATTCGCGGGATCGTTCGGCAACGGGGTCTATGCCTCCACGAATGCCGGCTTGAGCTGGGATTCCGCGAACGACGGGCTTTCCTACCGGTATATCTATACCCTCTTCGCCACGGGGGGATATCTCTTTGCAGGTACCGCGGGGGGAGGCATCTTCCGTTCCGGCGACAACGGGGCACACTGGTCCGCCGTCAATACGGGATTGGGGAGTTATGTCGTCCTGTCGTTTACCGCAATGGGCCGGGCTCTCTTCGCCGGTACGGGAGATTGTGTCTATCGATCGATGGACACCGGCGTCACCTGGACTGCGATGAACGGCGGGGGATGGCAGTACTCGACGGTGATGGCTTTGTCTGTCGGCGGCAACCTCCTCATCGCGGGGGTTGCCGGCGCCGGCGTTGTCGTCTCGAGCGATACCGCGCTGCATTGGTGGCCCGCTTCCCCGGGAATGAAAAATGCGGACGTAAAAAATATCATACAGCAGGGAACGGAGACGGTTGCGGCGACGGCGGGGGGACTGTACGAGACCACGGACGACGGCGGTCAGTGGAATCTTGTCAATACTCCCTGGGGAGGGAGGGAATTTACAGGTCTCGCCGGCTCGGGCAGTGATGTCTATGCCGGGACATTGGGCGGAGGCGTTCTTTATTCATCCGATATGGGAGCGACCTGGGCCTATCGCAATTCCGGGATCAACGGTCCGGGCGCCGCGTATATCCCCGCCATCGCTGTTCTGGATTCGAATGTCTATGCCGGGACCAACGGCGGATTTTTCAGGTCCAGCAACAAGGGAGGGACGTGGTTCAGCAGTACCTCCACTCTTCCATCCGGCGGTATTAACTGTATTGCAGGCAAGCCCGGGTATGTCTTTGCAGGAACACAAAACGGAATTTACCGCTCCACCGATTACGGAACGACATTCGAAGTGGTCAATAACGGCATCGCGAACGGTGGTTATGATCAGGTGCGGGCTATTCTCGTCAATGGGGGAACCCTCCTCGTTACCGATAACGTCAGCATCTACCGTTCAACAAACAACGGCGACAGCTGGACGCTCAGCTCCTCGGGACTGTCGGGAGACGGCGAGATTAACTGTTTCTGGACCGACGGATCGGCGATCTATGCCGGAGCGGACGGTGTTTATCTCTCGACCGATGACGGCCTCAGCTGGACCGCCGTGGGTAACGGGTTACCCTCCAGCGCCGTCGTTTCGGTAACGCGCGGTCAGAATTATTTCCTGGCCGGCACGCAGGATAACTCGCTTTGGCGAAGGCCGACAAGCGAATTTTCAACGCCGAATGCACCCGTCGCGATCGCCGCGACGGCAGTCACCGCCACCGGTTTTACAGTCAACTGGAGTGCCGTGACAGGAGCGTCCGGCTACCGTGTCGATGTCGCGAACGACACCGGGTTTGTTACAGCGGTTCAGGGAGACAGCAATCTGAGTGTCGGCAATGTGACCAGTGCCGCGGTCGGAAGTCTCCAGCCGGGAACCAGGTATTATTACCGGGTGCGGGCGGTGAATATCGGCGGGACGAGTCCCAATTCCAATATTGTTTCACTGATCACCATCCCCGGCAGTCCCGTGGCCCTCGGTGCCACGTCGGTCGATTCAACGGGCTTCACCGCCAACTGGAATTCCACCAAAGGGGCGTCGTCGTATCACCTCGATGCGGCGACCGATACGGCGTTCGCCAATCCGGTTGCGGGGTATGCCGATCTGGATGTCGGAAGCGCCACCAGTCGTCAGGTGACGGGTCTTGCCGCCGGCACACGCTATTATTACCGGGTGCGGGCGCTGAACGCATCTGGCGCCGGTGCGGGTTCAAATATTATTTCCGTTATCACGCAGGTCGTTTATCCTTCAACCTATTCGCTTACCTGGAATGTTCCCTTCACCCCGAGAGCATCGCTGGAGGATTGTACTCCGTCGGATTATCAGCTCGTCGGGCTTCCCGGAAACAGCGGCGTGGCGATGAGCCATTTTCTGAGCGGCAAACAGGACGGGCAGTGGGAAGTCTACTGGGATAACGGCACGCAGGTCAGCTACCCGGATTATTATGTGAAATATGACGGGGGAGCACATTTTCAGTGCTCGACGGGAAAAGCATTCTGGCTTCTTCAGCTCTCGGACTGGTCGGCTTCCACGCAGACCGTCTCCACGGCACCGTTGGATTCCAATAACGATATCGTCATACCGCTCGGTTCCGGAAAGGGGTACTATCTCATCACCAATCCGTTCAACACTGCGATGCCCTGGAGTGCGGTTGAGATCCACAACGGTCTCTCCGGATCCCCGATTCGTGAATGGACCGCGACAGGATGGGTGAACGCCGCCGATTTTGCGCCCTATGTCGGATATCTCTATTTCAAGGACTCCGGAATCAGCGAGCTCCGCATCCCGTTTCCCTCCGGCAACACGGCAATCATGGGGCGACCGCCGTCCGGTGTGCCCGACTGGAAAATAGATGTCCGAGCTGTGTCGGGCAGGTACACCGATCAGACTACTTCCCTCGGCGTGATATCCGGCGGAACAATTACCCCCGGACGGCACGAAGCGAGGAAGCCCCGGTATATCGCAGGCATTCCGTATGTCTGGTTCGACCGGCCGCAGTGGGACTCGGTGTACAGCGAGTTCGCCGCCGACTTCCGCACTGCTGGGAGTGATCTCGAAGTCTGGGATATGCAGTTGAGATCTGATCCGCGAAAACCGGTCGAGCTTACATTTCCCGGCGTCGAAACCGTTCCTCCGCAGGATGCCGTCGTTCTGCTCGACAAAAGCACGGCCAGGGGGACCGATCTCAGGAAGGAAGAACGGTATACGTTCACGCCCGTACGTCACATCACACAACTTTCAATTCTGATCGGCAGGCCGGATCTGGTCGGGGCCCGCATCCGGGAGACACTGCCGAAGTCGTTTGCCATACTGCCCAATTATCCGAATCCCTTCAATCCGCTGACCATGATTCCGGTCGCGGTGCCGAAGGAGGGTCGGATTACACTCGAAATATATAATCTCCTCGGCCAGCATGTGCGAACCATTTACGAGGGTTTCCTCAACCCGGGGTTGTACACATTCGGGTGGGATGGCCGGAACGACCGGATGAAAGAAACATCAACAGGGGTGTACATCTGCGTGCTCAGGGCCGCAGACGATATCCGGCTTTCGAGGAAAATGCTTTTGATGAGATAGTTCGGGAACACAACCTGAAGGACAGGCATGATGAAAAAGATCGTTCTCTCCCTTCTCGTCGTCTCTGCGGTGATCCTGGCGGGACGGACTGCCGTGTTCGGACAGCCGGGATCATGCAAAATAACGGGCATCGCGACACATCAGAACAAGGTCAGCATCACCTGCGAATTGTCCGGCTCGCCCGACGAAAAGTACATCGTGTATCTCTACCTGCAGAGGGAGAACGATCCGAATTCCCTCCGAAAGCTTGAGAAAGTGGAGGGAGACGTCGGTGAGGAGAAACAGGCCGGCGCGAAACTTACCATCGTATGGGATAACACCGAACTCTCCGATGTGGTGGAGGGAGCCCGCTACCAGTTTGCCATCCAATTGCGGACGGTTCAGGGGGGAGGATTCCCCTGGTATCTCTACGCCGGGGCGGCGGCCGTCGGCGGTGTGGTCTATTTTGCCGTAAAGCCGGAAAGCAAGACCGAGACTTCCGGCATCCACGCCATACCGTTTCCGCCCTCCCGGTAAGTGAACCGGATGTCGACGTCCTGCGCCAAAGGAGCCGAATTGAGAAATAATCGCATGTCACGAAAATGCGGAAAGAAGGGAGATGCAGTATGAAGTGGTTGCCGGTGTTGATTCTCGCAACGGCAGTAGCCGCTCAGGCACAGAACAGGGATGTGATGATTCTGAGCGATCCAGTCGTTCTCAAGCCGAAATCGGAGACGAAGCCGCCGCGGCTTCAGATCCTTGAGCCGCAGTCCGCTTCCACGGGCACCGTGACGACGGAGGCGAACGAGCTCACTATCAAAGGGGTGGCGGTCGACGAGAGCGGCATCAAAAAAGTTGAAGCGAACGGTTTGACGATTCTCCCCGCCGTCTCGGGCGGATTCGTCCTGAAGATTCCGCTGGATGAGGGATGGAACCGTGTGACGGTGAGGGCGGAAGACAATGCGGGAAACGACACAGCGGTCGACTTCAATGTCCTTTCCGACACGAAGCCTCCGACCATCGTTATTCTGGAGCCGAAGGGGGTAGCGACCCGCGGCGTCCGCCTCGTTGCGGAGGCGACCCATATTGTCCGCGGCAAGGTATACGACGAGGGAGGCGTGAGGGAGCTTGCCGTCAACGGCGTTCCAGTCAGGATCGGCGCCGACAGCAGTTTCTGGAGCGAAATCGCGCCGAAGAAAGGTCCCGATTCGGTGACGATCGTGGCGGTCGATAACAGCGGCCACACCGCATCGAAGGTCATCCTCCTGTCGCCGGAGAGGACGGCGCACACGCCTGATTTTCTGGCATCGAAGAACTATGGCCTCGTCATCGGCATCGACGAGTACAAGGGCCGCTGGCCCGTTCTCGAAAACGCCGTCCGTGACGCGAAGGCGGTGGCCGGCATCCTGTCGGATACATTCAATTTCGAGAAAGTGCAGACACTGTATAACCAGGACGCGACTAGAGACAACATCCTGGGAGCACTCGAAAACTTTGCAAAGTCGCTTACCGCCGATGACAACCTGCTCATTTTCTTTTCCGGACACGGACGGAAGGAGCCGCCGCTGAACAGGGGATACTGGGTGCCGGTGGATGTGACCGATAAATCGGTCGGCCGGTACATTTCGAACCGGGAAATTCAGGATTACCTCGCGTCGATGAATGCCCGGCACGTCCTTCTCATCGCCGACGCCTGTTTCGCGGGGGATATTTTCAAGAGCTCGACGCTGAAGTACGAATACCAGGACAATGAGGCATACTATAGGAAGGTAGCGGAAAAAAAGTCGCGCGACGGCATGACCTCCGGCGGGGACGAGCCGGTGCTGGACGGCGGCGGAAGCGGGCATTCGGTGTTTGCCAATTATCTGCTGAAGGCTCTCGGGACGATCAGGAAACCCTACTTTACCGCGGAAGAAGTGTATCAGGAATTGAAAATTCCGGTTGCGAACAATTCGGATCAGACCCCCGCCTTCCTGCCGATCAAGAGTACGGAGGATGAGGGGGGGCAGTTCATCTTCGTGCGCCGCTGATACGGCGGCGGCCGGAAGGGCGTCGGGCGATCGGGTTTTTTCATTCACATTTTCGGGGGAGCATGATGCGGCGCAAGATCTCGGTTTTCCTGCTGTTGCTGTGCATCCCGGCGACCGGCGATGCCCAGGTGTTCGGCCTCCGCAGGCCGAACGTCTGGTATCTCACCACACAGCCCGCTCTCGGATTTTTCCTCGGCCACTCGGGTATGGACCTTTCTTCGGGAACCACCGTCAGCGATGTGTTCCGCTGGGGCGCCGGGCTCGATATGAAGTTCGGCGCGAATATGCGGAAACTCTCGTTCAACAACAGCCTGCGCCTGCAGTACGTGGAGAGTCACACCACCGATCAGCAGACGGTGAGAGGTCCGAGTGTGTTCGAATTTGCCACGCGGCCGGTGTACGGTCTTCTGCGGGACACGGCCGTCACCCTCGGCGCGGCGTTCCAGGGTGGGTGCAATACCGCGCTGGCCCAGGAGACCGACGGCTCCGGCCGGACGACCAGAAAATTCTTCGATCCCGCTTCGGTGTATGAGGGGTTATTCCTCTCCACCGACGCCGTCTTCGGCGACCGGCATGAACTGCAGATGAGCGTTCAGCTCGGCTACAGCCTCCAACAGCTTGTCTACCAGACAGCGGGTGAAAATACCGGCGGGGATCTGAATCAGTCGGGTAACTGGTCGGGAGGCGGTTCGACGGCATTTTTCACCGTTGCGTACAACCGAAAAGATCAGCTTTCCGCGAATCAGACGGATCAGATCTCGTTCTTTACCGACCTGTCCGTAAAAATCTTCCGGAAAGAAACCGGTTTCCAGGACCTTACGAATTCCCGTGTGGAGGGGACGATGCGCATGGGATTTGCGCTCCTTCAATTTCTTGATTTCCTCACCACTGCCGATCTCATCTACGACAGCAATATTTCGCCGCGGCGTGAGCTGAGAACAAGCGTCTCGCTCAACTTCACGTATAATATCGATCTCGGGGGAGGTTTGTAATATGCCCATGATGAAGGGGAACGAATGGTCGGGATGTCTCCTCCTGCTCTTGTGTTTCTGCGCGGTTTTGCCGGCGCAGGACCGGAGCGGTCCCGTGCGCCGAAAGGGATTTTCGGTTTCCCGGGAGAGATACGACAGGGTTCCCCTTGCGGAACCGCTCACGAGGGGTCCGTCTTCCGGTCCGATGCCCGCCGAGTGTTCGCTCAAAGATTATGTTCCGAAGCCCGGCGATCAGGGCGATCGTCCGACGAACGCGGCATGGGCGGTGGTCTACGGCGCCTATACCTGCCTGAAGGCTCTTCAGACGGAGACCTCCCGTCCCGCGACGGGCGACGTTCCCGCTTTTTCACCCGGCTATCTCTATGCCGTCGCTGTCCGGGATTCCGCCCTGAAATGCGAGCAGGGGATAAACGTCACCGAAGCGCTCGATGCCCTTGCCACCCGGGGGACGGTCGCGTTGAAGGATTACCCGGCGGATTGCGGGAAAATTCCACCCCCGGAATTGGAGGCGAAGGCCGCCCGCAACCGGATCTCCGCCTACCGGAAGCTGTTCGGTGACAGGGTGGAGAGGAAGGAACTTCCCGTCAGGAAAAGCCTTGCCGAGAAAAAGCCCGTCGTGGGCGTCTTCTGGTACGTCAGTTCCTTCGACGATGCCGGGGAATCGTGGTCGCCGACGAAGGAGGAATCGATGCGCTATTTCAACGACCGGGACACCGGCGTGGCTGTCACGATCGTCGGGTACGACGATAGCCGGTTCGGCGGTGCGTTCGAGGTGATGAACTCCGAGGGAACGGGTTGGGGGAAGGATGGATTCTCCTGGATTTCCTACAGGGTCTTCAATCAGTTCTGCGCGCAGGCGTTTCAGATGATCGTCGATTCGTCGATCGGTCTGGACCAGTCGATAAAAGTGCCCGATATTGTCGCCGCCCCGACGCCGGCGGATGCGACGATCGGGGGGGCGGTGAAATTCTTCGATTTGTCTCAGCGCGAATTTCCGGCCGTGCGGGACAGCGCGGGCTTCCGGTTGAGCGATCCGCTTCCCGCGGGAGCGAAGTTCAAGATGCAGATCGCGGTACAAAGGGAAGCGTACGTCTATGTCCTGACCGCCGATGACCGATCGGCCAAAACCTCTGTTCTCTTTCCGTATCTGTGGGTCCACGGCACGGCCCGGATGGAACCGGACAGTCAGCTCGTCATTCCTCCGCCCGGTATGGGATATCTCGAGCTGGATTCATCCGCAATGAAAGATTACTTCTGCGTCATCTATTCGAGGGCGCCGATTGAAATATCCGCCGAACCCACCCGGATCGACAGGGGGGAAGGGACCTTCATAGAAAAGTGCAGGCGTCATTTCGCGGATACCATGGTGGATCCCGGGAAGATAACGTTTTCCGAATACGGCGACATGTCGTTCTGGACTGCGGAGAGCGATAAAAGCGCCATTGCCGTTTTTATCACGATAGAACACAAACAATAAGGGCATGAGCGGAGCACGGAGATGACCATGAGGCGGGAAGCCGGCCGCCAAAGAAAAGGGGATATTCTCATTCATTCTTTCATGGAGGAGACCTGAAATGAATAATAAACTGTGTTCTTCAGGGAGATGCATTCTGATAGTGATGATGCTGTTTTTCGCCGGGGGGCTTGTCTGGCCGCAGGCGTCGCTCACGCGCACGACGGCGACGCGGGTGAAAAAATCCAATTACACAGAGACCCTCACGCCGCTTCCCCCGCGCGCGGCGATCCCATATGTCCCGATAACGCTCGACGAGGTGCGGAGAGCTGTACCAAGCGTTCCTGCGGCGGGAACTGTCACCATTCCCGGCTATGGCACCATTGAGGTCGGCAAACTGGTGCAGGAACTGAACAAGCAGGAGAAGAAACTGAATGCGGAGGGATATACCCTCCGGCACCCGGAAACGATCCGCCGTCGATTCGTTGACAACGGAAACAAAGTTCAGAACAGCGTGAATACTGCGAGAGCATTGCTCAAAACGACCGCCGCGCCCATTTCCGTCATGTCAATGACGTCGACTCAGCAGTTGAGCGCGCTTCAGCAGAGCAAGTCTCAGCAGGGAAAGGATCGGGCCATTGTCAAGGCCCATATCGTGCAGCCGCCCCCTCCGCCGAAGTCCCTGCCGGCAAGAAGTTTATCCGGCAACGGAAGCGCCTTTGTCGGCCTGGGTGACAACACCCGATGGGGCGCCGGTTTTACGGGAACCACAACGGTAAGCGGTAAGGAGCAGGCCGGTTCGACCTCGAACGCCAATACGCTTACTCTTGCCAGCGGAAATATCAATGATCAGGTTTCCCTCGATGTCACGATGTTCGGGATCGATGTCCCGATCCTCGCCGGAGGCGGTACGTTGGTGTACGATGCTACTTCCGGCGGCACCTACACACCGACAGCGAAAATATTCGGCGCGGATATTCCGGGAATTTTACCCGTGCAGAACAATCTGACCGATCCGTTTATGGATAATCCCGATCCGATCCAATATTCCTGGGGATATGGATACTCGGTCCCGGTGTTCGATGGCGTGGCGGCGGATGTTTCGGTCGGCCTTGATGTGGAAGGCCACTGGCTCGCATCCGGGGAACCAGGGCCCAACTGTCTCTACATGTATGTCTACCCGAGCGCGAGCGCAACATTGACGTTCGGTGTCGGCGCGAGTCTGGCCGATCTCGCCGGGCTTACGGTGACCGGCACCATCAATCTCCTCACGGTCGGAATCTATGTCGGCGGACAGATCGGTGAGGAGTGGAATGTTCAGGACGCATTTGCCCGCCGCCTCCACCTGGAAACCGACATCTCGAGCTGTGGGTCTGCGCTCGGAGGCTATGTATCGCTGGAAGCGTGGGTCGGGTACTGCCCCTTCTGTGAAACGTATGATTTAACCCTGTGGAATTGGGACGGGATCACGATGGGGGGGGAACTCGATTATAAAACAAGCGACACGCCGTGGCAGGACCTCACAGGGGAAACACAGGATGTATCCTCGACAAGCGCCAGATATGCAGGGATAGTGAAAAGTCCGGTCGGCGCCCGGTCCGGCTCCTGGACGGCGCTGAAACCGTACGCCGGCAAGGTCATGAAAACACCGATTCCAAAATGATCTCAGCGCACTTCGGCGCGGGGGGATTTCTTCCGACATCATACAGCCGGGGGAAATCCCATCCCCACGCGGTCATGACAGCGCTGAGTGCGGTCGTTCTGCTCCCGGTGCTTCTTATCGGTCTGCAGGCGCCGGGTCTCGCACGAGCCCATCGTCTTCAGCCGGGGGGATTCTTTGATCCGGATGATCTCCATAAAGAGGAATCCCCTTCTTTTTTTATGAAGAGAGGCAGGTACGAGGTGAAATGGCAGATGTCGGGAACGACATACATGAATTCGATCTTCACGACGACGAAGAATGCGCCGTCTCCCGATCAGCGGGATTCCATCTTCTTCAGCTTCAGCGCATATATGGATCTCCTTCCGTCTCCTCCGGCGAACAAGGAATCTCCCGATGTCCTTATCTCCTTCACGAAAGAGGCCGTTGTGTTTTCGAGAAACGGCGCCGGATCTGATTCTCTGGAGCGAATGTTTTCCGGAGACGCGAAATATCCGGTCACCGCATCCATTGATGATTCAGGGAGGATATGCCGCGTATGGTACCGGAAGGAATCTTCTCTTTTCTTCCAGAATGCCGTTCGTGAATTTCTCTCCTTGTACCAATTTTATATCCCTCCGGGAAAAATCAGTCCGGGAAGCGGTTGGGAAGTATCCGAAAAGCATCCTAATGGGGAATATCGCGCCCGCTATACGGTCATTCCCGGCGCGGAACCGGCGTGCGGCGCCGGGAGGGGTTTCGTCACCGTCGGAAAAACGCGATCGGGGGTTCGGCTCCCTCCCTGGAGCCCGATCTGCGGAGGGACGATCGTTCCGATGAAGACGAGGTGGGGAGGGGAAGCCGTTGCCTGTATCGATACGGCCGGCGGGCGGATGGCCCGTCTGCACGGAAAATTCTCCGATCAGGTAAGGATCGGCAAAGAGATCGTCTCGGCGTCGCAGAGCACCTTCAGCGCGCGTCTCCTCGAGCCGGGGATATCCGCACCGGAGGAGGATCCGCATCGGATATTTTCAGTATCCGACGCCGCGGGAAAAAGTGTCTCACGATCCATATATGAGGAGAAACCACCAGCACCGGCACCGGCTCCGGACACGGCACAATATTCATCCTCACTGAATGAAACCTTTTTTTTTCACCAGTGCGATTCTCTCGGAGTGCGGAAGGATTCCGCGCTGAGCGCCTCGATCCTGAGGGACGGGAAACTGCTGGCTGTCCGGAATCCGCTGTTTTGCCGGCATATCGGGGAGTACCTGAGCAGGAACAGCATATCCGCGGTTGTCTTCGGCGTGCTGTGCCGTGTCCTCGGCGAGGCGCAGACGGACGAGGCACAAAAGAACCTGGTGGCACTCATAGAACGCC
>DATKPE010000053.1:0-38853 GCA_035524335.1 Bacteroidota bacterium | reverse complement strand
CGCCGCCCTCAACCATCCGAACGTCTGTTCGGTCATCGATATTGCCGAGCACGACGGACAGATGTTCATCGTGATGGAATTCGTCGACGGCCGGACACTGCGCGATGCGCTTCCCGGGATGAGTTACAAACAGGCGATTGATGCAAGCATCCAGATCGCCGACGGACTCGCTGCGGCCCATGAGAAGGGGATTGTGCACCGCGACATCAAGCCGGAGAACATCATGGTCCGGAAGGACGGCATCGTACAGATCATGGATTTCGGTCTGGCAAAACTGCGGACTGCGGGGGGCGCGGTAACACGCCTGACCAAGGCGGGCAGTACCGTCGGCACCGCAGGATATATGTCGCCGGAACAGGTTCAGGGTCACGAGACCGATCATCGGTCGGACATTTTCTCGTTCGGTGTTCTGATGTATGAAATGTTCACCGGCCAGCCTCCGTTCCGCGGCGTGCACGAGACGGCCCTGCTGTACGAAATTGTCAATGTTGACCCGCCGCCAATGAGTGCCGTCAGGCCGGAGATCGATCCCCATCTCGACGCAGTTGTTCTCGAATGCCTCGAGAAAGATCCGAAGGAGCGGACTCAGTCGGCGAGCCAGATATCGGTCGACCTCAAACGCTATAAACGCGAATCCAGCCGTCAGCGGGCCAGCCGCATCACCGCGGCTCGTCCGGCGTTTCCGGCAACGCCGCAGATACCGGCAGACCAGGTTGCGCTCAAACCCAGAGTCGGCGTCAAAACCTGGATCGCCGCCGTTTTCGCCGGCATCATCCTGCTTGGGGCCGGCTATGAGATCGCGGTGTTACGGGTTCCCCGGCCGCCTGTCCTGCCGGTTCTCCGGACATCGGTGGAGGTTCCAGCGGGACTCAAGTATCTTTACGATTTTGGCGGCAATTCATGTATATCACCGGACGGGGAAAAAATTGTTTTCACCGGAGTCGACTCTGCCGGAACACAGCGGTTGTGGATTACTCATCTGAAGACGGGTGAAGTCACCTCCATTTCGGGAACGGACAAGGCGCAGTACCCCGTCTGGTCGCCCGACAGCCGTTCGGTTGCGTTTTTTGCCGACGGGAAACTGAAGACCATCGACTTCTCCGGCGGACCGGCCCTGGCGCTCGCCGATGCGCCGTTCGGACGCGGAATCGCGTGGAGCAGCGCCGGCACGATTCTCTATCAGCCGTCGGTCTCGGACAGTAACTTCTGGAGTGTTCCGGCGGCAGGCGGCACCCCCCGGATCACCACGCATCTCGATACCTCCCGCGGGCAGGTGCCCCGGTTTCCCTCGTTCCTGCCGGATGGCATCCACTTTCTTTTCACTTCTATGATGGCAGATGCCAACAATGCATCAGCCGACGTCTATGCGGGATCACTGAATAACAACGATGTTAAACTTCTTCTTCATGATGCCTCGTACGCCCGTTACAGCGACGGATTTCTTTTTTATCTTCGCCAGGGGATCCTGATGGCTCAGCGATTTGATCCGGGCACCCTGACGGTGAACGATAAACCGACTGCAATCCAGGCGAATATCAATAACTGGGTTGCCCGAGCCAAAGCCGATTTCTCTGTTTCCGACAACGGCCTTCTGATATTCGGTATCGGCGGAGAGACGCGGGCCAATGAGCTTTTCTGGCTCAGTTCCGCAGGAACTGAAACGCCGTTATTTGCACTTTCCATTTATTCCACCTGCGCCCTCTCGCCGGACGGCACGCGCATAGCGTATGATCTTCTCGACCTGCAGTCGAATAGTTCACAAATCTGGGTATATGACCTCGTAAAAAAAGTGAAGTCCCGTATCTCCGTCGCACCTACCGTCATGCGTCCCCACTGGTCTGCGGACGGAACACGGCTGTATTATCACAGCGAAATCGGTATGAGTAAGGCAATTATCGCAACACGGCCTGCGGATGGTTCCGGTGAGGAAGAGATATGTGTCAGGGGACCGGAAGGGGCGAAGGAAGAATACAATGTGGAGGATCTTTCGCCGGACGGACGCTGGATGCTGATGAGGGTGAGCAACGAGTCGGGCAGTGAGCTGGCAGTGATCGACCTTGCGGGCCAACAGCGCCCGCCGGCGGTCAGAAAACTCGGTATTTCCGGAGCCGCCGCCAGGTTTTCGCCTGACGGAAACTGGATTGCCTACGAGGTGGGAACCGGGGTGGCCAGAAAAGTGTGTGTCGCATCGCTTACGGAAAAAAGCGCCAGCTGGGAACTCGCGACAGATGCATCGGGCGAGCTGATCTGGGCAAAGGACATGATATTTTATTATTCCTCGACGGCAAACCGCTATCAGTCAATCCCATGCGTGCTGACCGGCGCACGGCCTTCATTTGCGGAGGTCCGGCCGTTGTTTACGGACGGAAAGTCCCACAACGATCTCATCTACGGCGTTACAGGCAATCCACCGAAGTATCTGGCTCAGCGGCTTGCGTCGGTCGGGGACGTTAAAAGTCTTTCGCTCATCGTCAACTGGAAAGGATTTATCGGCGGTGAGTGAAACCATGTCGGGCCGGCTGATTTCATACGGTAAACAAAATCGCTCCGGAATGAAGAGGATAGGATGACCGGGCAGACAATCTCCCATTATAAAATTCTGGATAAACTGGGCGAGGGCGGAATGGGCGTTGTGTACAAGGCCCAGGATACCAGGCTTAACCGCCTCGTTGCGCTGAAATTTCTCCCCCAGCATATCGCCGTACAGGAGGCGGAGCAGGCCCGATTTCTCCAGGAAGCGCGTGCAGCGTCCGCCCTGAATCATCCGAACGTCTGCACGATCTATGATATCAAGGAAGCGGAACACCGGGAGTTTATCGTCATGGAGTATGTGGACGGCGAGACGATCAGACAGAAATCCCCGGTTCCGAAAGTGCAGGATGCGCTGTCATATGCGCTTCAGATCGGTGAGGCGCTCCATGAAGCGCATACGAAGGGCATCGTTCATCGCGACATCAAGTCTGAAAACATCATGGTGAACACCAAAAACCAGATCAAGGTGATGGATTTCGGACTTGCAAAACTGAAGGGCTCGCTGAAACTTACCAAAACATCGAGCACCGTCGGCACGCTGGCTTATATGGCGCCCGAGCAGCTGCACGGCGGCGATGCCGATACGCGGTCGGACATCTTTTCGTTCGGCGTCGTGCTCTTCGAAATGCTCACGGGAACACTGCCGTTCCGCGGCGAGCATGAGGCGGCGCTGATGTATTCTATTGTCAACGACGAGCCCCAGCCGGTGCAGAAACTCAGGCCGGAAGCGCCTGCAGAAATCGAGCGGATCATCCGGCGGGCGCTGGAGAAGGATCCGGAAGACCGGTATCAGCATATCGATGACATGGTGAGCGAACTCCGGCGGGTCATGAAGCAGTCGACACGCGTTTCCCGGACAATGCTCCGCGATCTGCCGCAGGAAGGAGTGATGTCCCGCCCCGCAGAAGATCCGGCTGCGGCAGGCACTGCGGGCGGAACAGCCGTACCCGGCCGGAAAAGATGGTTTGTCCCGGCCGGCGTCATCCTTGCGGTCATCGCTCTCGCTGCCGTCATCTACCTGATGTTTTACAACCGCCATGAGGCGATCGACTCCATCGCCGTCCTGCCGTTTACCAATGCGAGCGCCGATTCCAGCACCGAATATCTCAGCGACGGGGTCACGGAAAGCATCATCAATACGCTGTCGCAGATATCGAATCTTTCGGTAAAGTCGAGAAATGCGGTCTTCCATTACAAGGGGAACAACATCGATCCGCAGAAGGCGGGGAAGGAGCTTGGCGTGAAGGCGGTTCTCACCGGGCGGCTCATGCAGAGGGGGGATGATCTCCAGATCAGCACCGAGCTGGTCGACGTCGCCGGTAATAATCAGATCTGGGGCGAACAGTTCAACCGGAAAACATCGGATATCCTCGCCGTCCAGGAAGTCATCGCGAAAGAGATTTCACAGAACCTTCAGCTGAAACTCGCCGGTGAGGACGAGAAAAAACTCGCGAAGCATGCCACGGAGAATACGGAAGCATACCAGCTCTATCTGAAGGGACGGTTCCACTGGAACAAAAGGAAGGCGGCCGACCTGATGCAGGCGGTCGACTATTTCAACCAGGCGATCGTAAAAGATCCCGGCTATGCGCTGGCCTATGCCGGTCTTGCGTCGACCTACGCTCTTCTGCCCGAATATGGATTTCTCCCCGTAAAGGAATACATCCCAAAAGCGGAGGCGGCCGTAAAAAAGGCGCTCGACCTCGATCCGTCGCTTGCCGAGCCTCATGCTGTCCTCGGCTTGTTGCGGTACAGTCATCAGTGGGACTGGGCGGGGGCCGAGTCCGAGCTGAAGCGGGCCATCGAGCTCGATCCGAATTATCCCACCGTCCATCACTGGTATTCCATCTGTCTCCGCCAGCAGGGAAAAGTGGACGAAGCGTACAGAGAAATCAGGCGTGCGCAGGAACTCGACCCGCTCTCGCCGGTCATCAGCCTCAATGTGGCGGAGGTGCTTTCACTCATGCAGCACGATGATCAGACGATGGAGCAGATCCAGAAGACGCTTGAACTGGACGCCCAGTTTCCCGGGGCCTACGCAGTGCTCGCGAGAAGGCACCTTACGGAAAAGAAATACGACGAGGCGATCAGCGAGATTCTGAAAGTGCGGCAGATTGTCGGGGAGAGCTCTCCTTTCGGCCTGGGCTTACTCGGTTATTCTTTCGCGAAGGCGGGAAAAAAGGATGAGGCCGACAAGGTCCTCGGACAGTTGGGTGAATTTTCCCGGCGCGGTCTGGCCGTTGCCACAGAGGAGGCGGATGTGTATGTGGGGCTGAACGATCTGGATAACGCCTTCAACGCGCTCGATAAGGCGTATGAGGATCGGA
The DNA here is from genome assembly GCA_035524335.1 of Bacteroidota bacterium. GTDB lineage: Bacteria > Bacteroidota > Ignavibacteria > UBA10030 > SZUA-254 > DATKPE01. Next base: position 33,994 of record DATKPE010000053.1, on the reverse strand, counting down.
GTACCGCAATAGGTTATCTGAAAATAATACAGACGTGGGATGTTCTTCGCCCGGATCCGCGATATTCGGCGCTTCTGAAAAAATTAGGACTTGAAAAATGACCGGACAGGTTATCTTACATTACAGTATTCTGGAGAAAATCGGCGAGGGGGGAATGGGGGTCGTGTATAAAGCTGAAGACACGACGCTCAAGCGCACCGTCGCGCTGAAATTTCTTCCGCCGCAGGTCAGCGCCAGCGAAACCGACAAGGCCCGCTTTCTCCAGGAAGCGCAGGCGGCGGCGGCCCTGAACCACCCGAATATCTGCACGATCTACGGAATCGAAACCGCCGGCGATCAGACCTTCATCGCGATGGAGTTCATCGACGGGAAGACTTTGCGCGAGGTTATGGACGCGAATCACGGATCCGGTCTCCCGCACGCGCGCGCGATCGATATCGGCATCCAGATCGCGGACGGCCTTGCGGTCGCCCACGAGAAGGGGATCGTTCACCGGGATATCAAACCCGAGAACATCATGGTCCGGAAAGACGGCATCGTGCAGATCATGGATTTCGGGCTGGCGAAGCTGCGGGCGTCCCGCGCAAGCCGTTTGACAAAGGAGGGAAGCACCATCGGAACCGCCGGCTACATGTCGCCGGAGCAGGTGCAGGGACAGGATATCGATCACCGGTCGGACATCTTTTCGGTCGGCGTGCTTCTCTACGAGCTCTTTGCCGGAGAACTCCCGTTCAGGGGTGTGCACGAAACCGCACTGCTGTATGAGATCGTGAATGTCGACCCGCCGCCGATGAGCGTCGTGAAGCCTTCGATCGATCCCGAGCTGGACCGGATCGTGCTCGAGTGCCTGCAGAAGGAGCCGGATGAAAGGTACCAGGCGGTGAAGGATGTTTCGAAGGATCTGAAACGGTTCAAGAGGGAATCGAGCAGGGCGCGAGTCTCGCGCACGCTCACGGCACAGCGTCCGGCGGTGCAGACGGCGTCCCGGCCCTCCGCGGCGGCGGAGGCAAAAGCAGGCAGAACCCCGGTCCGGTGGATCCGGCTCGTCATCGCGTTCGCGGCCGGTGCCGCGCTGGTTGCCGCGCTCTGGCAGCCCTGGGTTCCGGGAGTCAGGGTAGTTCCGCGGGTGCCGATGCGGTTCACGATGAAGCTCCGGGACAGCATCGCCATTCCGATCGGCGGTGCGGACATCGCCATTTCTCCCGACGGGAAATTCGTCTCCTTCATTACGCTCCGGGGTACGGTCGCCATGATCATGCTCCGTCCCATGGACCGGGAAACGTACGAGCCGGTGAGCGGATCCGAGGATGCCACGAACACCCAACTGTATCAGTCGTTTTCGCCCGACGGTCAGTGGATTTCGTTTACGCCGGGCAATATGCTGAAAAAAGCATCTGTCTTCGGCGGCTCGGCCGTGACGGTTGCCAGTCTTGCCGCACAGCCGCGCGGGTTGTGGTGGGGGGCTGATCATAGAATCTATTTCGGATATATCAACAGCCCGATCTATTGCGTCGCCGAGGATGGCGGAACCCCCGAGCCGGTAACACAGCTCGATTCCGCCGGGGGAGAGATCAGCCACCGTTTTCCCCAGCTCCTGCCGGACGGGAAGAGCGTTCTCTATACGGTCAAATTCAACAACATTACGACGTTCGACGATGCCGCGATCGCCGTCCGGGATGGAAAAACGGGGAGGCAGACGATGCTTATCCGCGGCGGAAGTTTTGCGCGGTATGTTCCCACCGGCCATATCGTCTATGGGCGCGGCAATTTTATCTACGCGGCGCCGTTCGATCCTGTGAAGCTCGCAATAACCGGTCCTCCCCGTCAGCTCTTCCGCGGCGGATGGATGAGCCCCTTTTCGGGAGAAGTGAACCTCGATTTCTCGAACGACGGCACGCTTCTCTACGTTCCCCTGGGAAGCGAATCCTACGCCATCGGATCGGTGAAATGGATCGACAAGCACGGAAAGATCTCATCGCTTCTCGACACGGCGAATTCATATTTTACGTCGGCGCTTTCCCCCGACGGCCAGAAACTGGCACTGCATGTCCAGGCGGCGAACGACGACATCTGGGTTTATCATTTCGGCCGCCATGCGCTCACGCGTCTCACGTTCGGTGGCGGCAACAGCGGCTTTCCGGTCTGGACTCCCGACGGCCGGGGGATTATCTACGCGGCCGAACGCGGCCGTTCATACAACATCTTCCGCCGCTCCTGGGATGGATCGGGAAATGAGGACCTGCTCAGTGTCAGCAGTCGCCAGCAGTTTCCCTCCAGCATTACCCCCGACGGCAGAACGCTGGCTCTCGTGCAGGATCACGATCTGTTCCTGCTTTCCCTCGACGGTTCAAGAAAACTGACGCCCTTCATTCAGTCCGACGCTGAAAAAACTTCGCCGGTATTTTCCCCGGATGGAAAATATATCGCCTATCAGACCAACGAATCGGGCCGTTTCGAAATCGTTGTAACCTCCTACCCCTCCCGGAACGGGAAATGGCAGATCTCCTCATCCGGCGGGACCACGCCCCTGTGGGACCCGTCCGGTCGGGAGCTCTATTTCGTGCAGGGCTCAACCGTCTGTGACGTGACGATCAGTGCGGGGGAGACTTTCGATTATTCGGCTCCGAGACGGCTGTTCGATCTTCCCGCCAACGGGGCGGGCCTGACCGATATCGCGCGGGACGGATCAAGGTTTGTCATGCAGACAATTCCCTACGAGGAGCTCACCACATCCGAAATAACACTCGTGACCGATTGGTTCGAGGAACTCAAAAATACATTTAACTCAAAATAAACGGCGACATCCGCTCCGCCGGAGAGATGTGAGATGATCGCAATCGTGAACAGCGGGAAAACATAAATGATCGGGCAGACGATTTCTCATTATAAAATTCTGGAGAAACTCGGCGAAGGCGGCATGGGCGTCGTTTACAAGGCTCATGATACCAGGCTTGACCGGCTTGTTGCATTGAAATTTCTCCCCGGCCCCATAACCGCCGATGCGGAGGAACGGGAACGGTTCTACCATGAAGCGCGTGCGGTCTCTCAGCTTATGCATCCGAATGTCACGGCGATCTTCGAAATCAGCGAGTCGGACGACCGGATCTATCTTGCGATGGAACATGTCGACGGACGGACACTCAAGAAACTGATTCTGGACGAACAGACCCTCTCCGTCAAAAAAGCGCTCGACATCGCGACACAGATCTGTGCAGGACTTTCCGCCGCTCATGAAAAAGGGATAGTCCACCGGGATATCAAATCGGAAAATGTGCTCGTGAACGGCAAAGGCGAGGTGAAGATCACCGATTTCGGCCTCGCAAAACTGAAGGGAGCTTCCAAACTCACGAAGGCCGGAAGCACATTGGGAACCGCCGCGTATATGTCTCCGGAACAGGCGAGGGGTGAGGACGTGGACGCGAGAAGCGACATATTTTCCGCAGGCGTCGTCCTGTACGAATTGCTGACGGGTAAACTTCCCTTCCGCGGCGAACACCAGGCCGCCGTTCTCTACTCTCTCGTCAATGAGGATCCTCCGCCGCTCTCGAGGTTCACTGCGGGGATATCCGGCGAACTCCAGCGGATCGTTTCAAAAGCGCTGGCGAAGGACAAGGAAGACCGCTATCAGCATGCGGATGAGATGCTTGCCGACCTGAGGCGGGAGCGGAAGAGCATGGAATATGCGAGAACGGGAGACATTTTACAGCAGTCTCAGGGAAGTTCCTCCAAAACATTCGATCCTGCCGGTTCTCCCGCGCCGTCGCCCGGCCCGCGTTCCCGGATATTCGGGCTGAAAGCGGGAATCATTGCCGGGGTCATCCTGCTTGCCGTCGCGATCGGCGTCTATTTTCAGAGGATGTCGAAAAACCAGACTCCTACTGCCGCCGTCAGTAAAATTGCGGTACTCCCGTTCGAAAATCTCGGCCCTGCAGAGAGGGAATATTTTGCCGACGGGCTCACCGATGAGATACGCACGAAACTGAGCGGGCTTTCCGGACTTGCCGTGATCGCCCGCGCGAGTTCGATGCAGTATAAGAAGACCGCGAAACCGATTTCCGATATCGGCAACGAACTCAACGTCGGATATCTTCTCGAGGGTACGATACGGTGGGAGACCGGCGACAGCGCGGGCCGCGGGCCGACGCACCTTCTGGTGACTCCGACCCTGGTCAGGGTCGCCGACGGAACACAGGTCTGGTCGCAGTCGTTCGAAGGGACTCTTTCGGGTATTTTTGAGATTCAATCGGACATCGCCCGGCAGGTGGCCCGGTCGCTCGAGGTTGTCCTAAAACCGGCCGACCGGCAGGCCATCGAATCCAAACCGACAGACAACGCAGAAGCATACGATTACTTCATCCGGGGACAGCAATACTACCAGATCCCGACGGTGGTAAATCTGAAGCAGGCGATCGCGATGTTCACGAAGGCCGCCGCGCTCGATCCCGGCTTTACCGATGCCGAAGTGTCGCTGGTCCGTACGTATGCATTCTGGAATTTCAACTGGGAGAAATCCGACAGCATCGTCGGTCTGGCAAAAACGGCGCTCGACAGGGTGCTTGCGCTGGCTCCGAATTCCTTTCAGGCATATCTGGCCCAGGGATACTATTATTATTACGGTTTCAGGGATTATGATCAGGCGATCAGATACTTCACACTCGCCCTCGGGAGCCAGCCCAACAACGCCGACATCATCTCCTCGATCGGGTACGTGAAGAGGCGGCAGGGGAAATTCCAGGAAAGCCTCGATCTTCTTACGAGAGCGTGCGATCTGGATCCGAAATCATCCGACAACTGGATGGAACTCGGGGACCTGGAGGCGACCATGCGGCGTTACGCCCGCGCCGACGAACATCTCAAACGCGCGTTCCTGGTTCTCGGCAGAGGCTCCACCTTTCTGGCGGATATGCACAGCCTTGTCATCGGTCTGTGGAAGGGAGACATCCAGGCCGCACATCAGATTTTTGAAAATGAAAGCGATGAAAAGAACTCCTGGCTGTATAAACACAGAAGTTTCCAGTTTCACATCCTCGAGGGAAAACTGGAAGACGCGAAAAACGACCTTTCCCGCTCCGTACTTCAGGAGCCGGATATCGATTTCGTGAACTATTATTCGGACATGGGTTCCCTCTTTGAGAAATCGTCTCAGCACGCTGAAGCCCGCACATATTATGACTCCGCAAGGATTCTGGCCGAAGCAGAGGTGAGGAAGCGCCCCGGTGAATGGAATACCCGTTCGTCTTTGGGGATCATCCTGGCCCATCTCGGTCAGAAGACAAGGGCAATTGAAGAAGGGAAAAAAGCGGTGGAACTCATGCCGATGGAACGCGACGCGCTTGAAGGCGGACCGGATGCGATTTATAGTTTAGCCCAGATCTGTGCTCTCACGGGCGAGTACGATGCCGCTCTTGACAAACTCGAAATGCTCCTGAGTATTCCATGTACTTATTCGGTTAATTTTATCCGGTTCGATACCGACCTTGAATCTCTCAGATCCCTGCCGCGGTTTCAACAACTGCTGGACAAATATAAAATCGAATAAAAATTGAAGGGAGGATGTTTTCTTTTGCAGGATACCGCGGTAATCATTCTTTATGATCGGCCGGATGATGTCTCATTATAATATTCCGGAAAAACCCGGCGCCGGGACAGCGGCTTTTGCGCCCGACGATCAGCTCCCATGCCTCTTCGTACTTCATCCAGCCGGGCAGGGGCGATGGCGCGCCCTCCGGTTCCCTCTCCCGTCCTGCCGGTGTCTGAACGTCCGCGGATGATGTGATATTATAGTCTCGGGTTGCCGGTCCCCGCAGTACTGCCAATTCCCCCTCCTCACCAATTTTTCCCCCATTTTCGATTCCCGGCGGCATTTTATCCTCGAACCCTGTCAGGAAGGCGGAGGGATAACCGGGCCAACCAGTCGGTTGGGGGGTGTGATTTACCCGTTTTTGGTGGGAAGATTTTGCTTTTTCGATCATTTTTACGATTTTCGTTGCCAGCTGGCATGGGCCGGTAATGGGCCCGGAAGCGGCTGTTTGCTGAGGGATAAGCGATACGATCTGCCGGAAGGAGGTGCGATTGTGTTTTTGATCACAGTTTCTCTTCCCGCAAATTTTATATTGTCGTAACGCTAATCCCATCATCACGTAAGAATACCTTGTCACGCTCGATCGATAAAATACAGGATCTGGCCTCGTTCCGGGCACTCAAAGAGGAATGGAATTCCCTGGCCTCGCGGTTCAACACCCCGCTGCTACGGCACGAATGGTTCACCGCCTGCGCAGAGTCCTTCTATCCGCCCGGGGAACTTTCCATCCGTGTCGTCCGGGAGAACGGCAGAATTGTTGCGATCGCACCGCTGGTTGCGATACCGACTTACGGCATCCGCAGGCTGGAAATGCTCGGGGTCGGCATACTGCGCGAACCGAGCGGTTTTCTGTATGAGGATGAAGATTCTCTCCGGTTCCTGATCGACCACCTGATGGCTGAACGGGTCCCGATGTACCTCGGAGGTTTGATCTCCGATTCCACCGACATCAGTGTCCTCAAGAATACGAAGCGCCAGCTCGGTGTCCTGTCGCATTCCGTACAGGAGGCCTCGCCGTGGATACCGATTGACCGGAGCCGGGAGGAGTTTGAAGCCTCCATTTCGTCGCGCTGGCGGTCTGCTTTCCGCCGGGCCCAGCGGCGTGCAGAGGAATCCGGCAGGGTGGAATTCGAGTTCGTCTCCCCGACACCCGAAACGCTCGGATCCTATCTTCCGGAGATTCTGCAGGTGGAAAGCGCGGGCTGGAAATCGCGGACGGGAACCGCGATGAAAACCTATGCGCCGCTCTATTCCTTTTTCCGCGCGTACACCGAATCCGCCGCCCGGCTCGGAATGCTTCGGCTGGGGATCATGAGGATCGACAGAAAAGCGGTCGCAGTTCAGCTTCTTGTCGACTGTGCGAACCGGCTCTGGATCCTGAAGGTGGGATACGATGAACAGTACGCCCGGTGTTCCCCAGGCATGCTCCTGATGAACTGGATCATCGGACATGCATTCGAGGAAGGGTACAGCGGGTTTGAGTTTCTCGGCCGAAGCGAGCAGTGGCTTGAGGTCTGGAACCCGGAGAATCATTATCAGGAGACGATCCGGTGTTATCCGATATCCCCGTTGACGGTGGTCAGCCACGGCATCGAGCTGTCGACATCGGTGTATGGAAGGATTCGCACCCGGATGACCCGAAGCGGTCCCAGGGCCGCGATCGCCACGGTCGCGAAGAAAATCACCGCGAAAGTGATGCACCCCACTATCCACACGGCGAGGTGACCGGAAACAGGGACGAATGTCCGCCACTGCACAGTCGCTGAAAAAATGGGTGGTGACGCGGATGGCCGCTAGCCATCTCGCAGGCCTCCATGTCACCGACGCGCTGACGGTCTGTGCCGCCGCCTCACGGCGGGGATGGACGACAACCCTCGGCTACTGGAACGACCCGCACGACACCCCCGCCGATGCGGCCCGGGCATACCACGCCGCCCTCGATGCGATTCTCACCACGCCGCTGAATTCCTATCTGTCGGTGAAAGTCACGATTCTGCAGTACGATTACGGTTGTATCAGCGACCTCCTCGGAAAAGCGGCCGCTCAGGGAGTGCGGATTCATTTCGATGCGATGGACCCTTCTTCCGCGGAACCGACGTTCTCGCTCCTGGAACGCTCTCTCGCCGCACATTCGAATCTCGGCTGTACCCTCCCATCCCGATGGCGGAGAAGCCTGACGGATGCCGACCGGGTCGCCGGGCTCGGCATACCGGTGCGGATCGTGAAGGGACAATGGGCCGATCCGGCGGATCAGCGGATCGATCCCCGCGCGGGATTTATCTCCGTTGTTCAACATCTTGCAGGAAGCAGGGCCCGGGTCGCAGTCGCCACCCACGACAGACCGCTCGCCCGCAGGGCGCTCGGGATACTCACGGATTCATCGACAGCATGTGAAATGGAACAGCTCTCCAGTCTTCCCCAGAATTGTGCGTCCGTTGCCGCCGCGCTCGGTGTTCCGTTCCGGATCTATGTCCCCTTCGGTCATCCCTCCCTCCCCTACGATATCTGGCAGGCGCGCGCCCGCGCGGGGATCATCGTGTGGGCGCTGAGAGATTTCATCGCCGGCAGGCACCGGCCTCTTTCCGGAGCCGCCTGACCTGCAATTCCCGCCCGGGGCGGCACCCCGCATCCGAACGCATCCGAACCCGCCCGGTTCCTCCGGTGTGAACAATTGTGGAACAGGTACTACGCCCGGGAAATTGACTCTCGCGGCGGAATGGGCTATATTTATAGAGGTGAAATTGCCGGAACGACGCAGAAAACCGGACGGAAAACATGCCCCACACTATGCCGGAGAAAATCGGATGATCGACCCAGGAGTGCAGCAGCACATACTTACAGCGGAACAGCTCGAAGAGGCACAGCGTGAGTTCCTCCGGAGGGTCTTTGGATGGATGGCTGCCGGATTGATGCTGACCGGCATCACGGCGATGCTGACCATCTCGACCCCGGAAATGCTGGAATTCATCTTCGGCGGACGGTTTGTCTATCTCGGCCTGATCCTCGCCCAGCTGGGGCTGGTGGTCTGGCTGTCGGCCCGGGTCGGGGCGATGTCGGCCGTGACGGCCACGCTGGTCTTTCTCGCCTATTCACTCCTGACGGGGGTCACCCTCTCTGCAGTGTTTCTTATCTATACAAGTTCATCCCTCGCGTCGACCTTTTTCGTGGCGGCAGGGATGTTTGCCGTCATGTTCGCGTACGGGAGCATGACCCGCCGGGATCTGACCGGTATGGGAAGTTTCATGGCCATGGGGCTCATCGGCATTATCATCGCCTCGGTCGTCAATATGTTTATGCACAGTGAGATGATCTACTGGATCACCACCTACATCGGGATCCTCGTATTTGTCGGCCTGACGGCGTATGATGCCCAGCAGATCAAAGCCATGAGCGTTGTCGTGCTGGAAGGCGGCGAGGCCGAGCAGAAAGGGGCGATCATCGGCGCGCTCAGGCTGTATCTCGATTTCATCAACCTGTTCCTGCTCCTTCTCCGTCTGCTCGGAAGACGGCGCTGATGTCGCAGGTTCAGGGCGGTTTTGCGGTAAGTCCAACGCGCCGGCAACGGCGCGTTTTTATTGCGCACCCTCCGGAGCGGGAATTGATACCGCATAACCCCGCATGAGCGCCATGCCGCCGGAAGCGGGACGCCGCAAGATCAAGGAACTCGAAGTCATGGTTGCGGACGCGATCGCCGAGACTCCGGATACCACGACGCTGGTCCTGTTCACCGGAAACGACCGGCTCGAGTACAAGCCCGGGCATTTTCTCACGATCGATCCGCACCAGTTTGAGGCTCTGGAACGGTTTATTGCGTTTCTGGAGGATCTCAAGGGGAAACGAGAGCCGGTCCGCGCCTACTCGCTGAGTTCGGCGCCGCATGAAAAGTATCTCGCGGTCACGATCAAGGAGGAGCGCTATACCACGGGGATCACCAGATACCCGCCGCTTCTCTCCCCGCTGCTGGTGAAACGGACGACGCGCGGCATGCGGATTGCGATTACCGGCTTCACGGGTCCGTACACTTTTCCCGACGACATCGAATCGACCACGGATCACATCGTCCACGTCTGTGCCGGTTCCGGGGTCGTTCCGAATTTTTCCCTTCTGAAGCATGCTCTCCGCTGTCTGCCCAGGCTCCGGCATACGTTTCTCTGTTCCAACAAGACATACGCCGACATTATTTTCCGCGATGCCCTTGCACGGCTCCAGGCGATGCATTCCCGGCAGTTGCGGGTGGTTCACCTTCTGACGCGGGACGAGGATGCGGGGCGGTTCGGTCCCGATGTGAGGCCGGGGCGGATCACAGCCGCCGTTCTGCGGGAATACGTCGGCGATCCATCCGCCTGTGTCGTGTATCTCTGCGGTCCGGCAGTGACGCCCGCGAAACGGTCGCAGTCGGCGGCCATGGGAACAACGCCCGCGCCCGGATTTTTTGAATCCGTCCTCGACGGCCTGTGCGAGATCGGCGTTCCCCGCGACAGGATCGAACACGAATCCTACGGCTGACGACCGACCCGCCGTCGCTTGTCAATAAATTCCCGAATTTACTATATTGTCGCACAGGAACGTGAAATCATCCGAACAGCGACGAAAGCGCATGCCCGCTCAATCGCCGGTCGACCGGCTTCGACATAATATCCTCTTCGAGAATATTTCGGACGAAGAGTTTGACCGCGTCAAGGAACATCTCCGCGAGCGGCATTACCATGCCGGCGTCGTCGTCGTCGAGGACGACAGCGAAGGGGAGGAGCTGTTTCTCCTGCTGGAAGGCAGGGTGAAGATCCTCAAGCGGACGAGGGAGGGGGGTGAAAAACTCCTCGCGCTTCTGCATGCCGGTGATTTCTTCGGCGAACTTGAACTGCTCGACGGCCGTCCCCGGTCCGCGCGGGTTGTCGCGCTCGACGACTGCATCGCCTTCGCACTCCACCAGGAAAATTTTCACAAACTGATCGGGGAGAGCCATCCGTTCGCCCTCCGCCTCCTGCAGGTGCTCAGCGTCCGGCTCCGGTCGTCCAACAACCACTTTCTCCGCGAACTGGAACTGAACTCCGACCGTTTTGCCCGCCAGCTGAAAAAATCCGAACAGCTGATCGAGGCGACGAAAAGCCTCAACTCGACGCTCGACCTCGACAAGCTCCTCGTCATCATCCTGGAGACCGCGCTCCGGACGGTCGACAGCGAGCGGGGGACGGTCTATCTGCTCGACGAGGCGAAGGGCGAACTCTGGTCCCGGGTGCTCATCGGTTCGGAAATCGTGAAGATCGAACTCCCCCTCGGAAAGGGCATCGCCGGGTATGTCGCCGCCACCGGCGACACCCTCAATATCCAGGACGCGTATCTCGATCCGAGGTTCAATCCGGACATCGATAAGCGAACGGGATACCGCACGAATACAATTCTCTGCGTGCCGATGCGGGACAAGGACGGCCGGATCATCGGCGTCTTTCAGCTCCTGAACAAGCGCACGGGCTACTTCACCCGCGAGGATGAATCGGTGATCGCGGGACTTTCAATCCATGCCGCGCTCGCCCTCGAAAACGCGCGCCTCTATGAACAGGAGAAGAAACTCTTCCGGATGCGCGAGGAGGTGCGCCTCGCCGCCAGAATTCAGCTCGACCTCCTTCCCAAGAAAATCCCGGCGGTCCCGGGATACGATCTGGCCGGACGCACCATCCCCGCCCAGATGGTCGGTGGGGACTATTTCGATTTTATACCGGGCGGGCGGAACCGGTGGGCCGTCTGCCTCGGCGATGTGACGGGGAAGGGCCTCCCGGCGGCGCTCCTCATGGCGAACGTGCAGGCCACGCTCCGCGGCCTCACGGAGATGAGCGGAGGAGCCAGCGAATGCGTGCGGCGCGCGAATACGCTCCTCTACCGCAGTACGAGCGACGAACGCTTTGTGACCCTGTTCTACGGTCTGCTCGATCCCGCGACGCATGCGCTCACGTTTACCAACGCGGGGCAGGACCACCCCTTTCTCGTTTCCGGAAAGAAGAAAATCCGGCGCCTCCGGACCGGGGGAACCGTGCTCGGAATTATCGATCAGTTCCCGTTCGAAGAGGAGACGGTCTCCCTGGCCCGCGGCGACGTGCTGGTGATCTATTCCGACGGTTTCTCGGAGGCGATGAACGAACAGGAGGAACAGTTCGGAGAGGAACGGCTTGCGAAAGTGATCGAGGGGAATAAACGGCTGTCGGCGGAAAAAATCATTGACCATATCGTCGCCGAGACGCGCAGATTTACCGGCGCCGCACCTCAGTCGGACGATATGACGATCGTTGTCGTGAAACGGATTGCGTAACGCGCTCCATGCCGTTCCGCCGTCCGCCATTCTACAGGGGAACTGAGCGATGAGAGGCCGGCTCATAATATTCGAGGGGATCGACGGGGCGGGAAAAACGACCCAGATCGAACTGCTCGGCAGGTTTTTGCAGGAGAGCGGATTCCCCGTCGTCATCACACGCTGGAATTCTTCCAGACTCGTCTCCAAGGCGCTCAAGCGCGCGAAGAAGGCGCAGCTGCTGACCCCCTACCTCTACAGCACACTCCACGCGGCCGATTTTCTCTACCGGCTGGAGACCATCATCATTCCCTCACTCTATGAAGGCTGTGTCGTCATCGCGGATCGCTATGTGTATACCGCCCTGGCGCGCGATCTTGCCCGGCATGTCGACCGCTCCTGGGTCGAACACCTCTATGCGCTCGCCCCCCGGCCCGACCTTGCATTCTACTGCAGTGCCACGCCCGAGGAATCGCTCGGCCGGATTGCCCTGAAGAGGGGAGACGGCCTCCCGAATTTCTATGAGGCGGGAATGGATATCCTGCCGGTGACCGATCCCTCGGCGGCATTCAGGGCATTTCAATCGAGAGTTGCGGAAGAATACGAACGGATCAGCAGTGAACACGGCCTGATCAGCCTCGATATGAGCCGGCCGATAGACGATATCGCTTCTGGCATCCGGGAACAGGTAAAGAGCTCGCTCGCGGAGTGGGAACGGGAACGGAACAGCATCCCGCCCGCCCTCGATATCAGGGCGATCGCGCACCATTCCGAAGGATCGGCATTCCGATCCCTCGGTCTCGTTCCGCATCGTTATCCGGGAAAGCTGATCGTCATCGAGGGGGTGGACAGATCGGCGGTGAGCCGCCAGGCAAATTATCTTGCGAACGAATACATTGCCCGCGGCCACGATGTCGAGCTCTGCCTGTCGGGGGAATCATGGGTCGGCACCGAGGTGGAGCGGAAAGCGCTCCGTAAATCGGTGCTCTCGCTGACGACGAAAGTCGTCCTTGCGACCAGCGAACTTATCCTGTTCCACGAACAGAAGATCCTGCCCGCCCTCAAACGGGGCGCCGTTGTCGTCACCGACGGGTATCTCGGTCATCTGGTCAGCCGGTACGGTCCTGCCGGAATCAACCCCGACTGGTTTGAACCGGTCTCGAGGGTCATCACCGTCAGGCCCGACTTCACCATATTTCTGGACGCGCCGCTTCAGGAGCTTGTCCGCCGGCGGCTCCCCTTCGAATCGAACAACCTGTTCACTGACACCGTGTTTCACCGCACCGGACGGCCCAACGACAACCCCGCCGATCTATCGGCACTGCAGAGCATGGTCGGGGCCTACCGCGCCCTCGCCCACGACGAGAAATGGTATGTGGTGCCGCAGAAGGGAACGCTCCTCGAGCTCCACGAGCGGATCCTCGGCGCCGTGCCGGCCGGACTCACGTCGGGATGCGCCTCCTCCGGAGAAAATGTTCAGCTTCGCGAGGCGGTGCAGTTTTTCCTCCGGTACGACAACGATTTCAGCCACCCGCGGCACGTCTTCCGCCATGCCCTTGCGCTCTTCGATCAGACCGTGCAGCTGCACGGCTACGGCGCGAAGGAACGGAATCTCCTCGGCCTCGCCGCGCTTCTCCACGACATCGGACACGCGCTCGCCGACGAGCGGCACGAGGAGTACACCTATGACGCCATCCAGCGGCATGAATGGACGAGCATGGGGAAGAAGGAAAAGGCGATCGTCGCCACCATTGCCTCGTTCCACCGCGTGCCGTATGCGTCGATGAACATGGCCCCCACAGCCCGGCTCAGATCGGCGGACCAGCTTCTGGTGAAACGGCTCGGTTCCCTTCTGAGGCTCGCCGACGCGCTCGATGAATCGGGAAGGGGCGCGGTGCAGGAGGTCCGGTGCTATGAGGAGGGAGAAGCGTTTGTCGTTGATATCCGCTCGGTCTCCAAGGCGCGCCAGGAACGCGAGGCGGTCGTCCGGAAGGCGGACATGTTCGAACAGGTGTTTCAGCGTCAGCTGATCGTGGAACGGAACTGGATTGAACGCCGCCGCCGCCGCGCCACCGCCGCGGGCTCTCTACACGGAGTCCGTGCATGAGATCGGTTCTTTTCCTGCTTCTCCTCTTCCCGGGCGTTCTCGGAGCCCAGATCCCGCGTATCTCCATCCGGCTTACCCCTGCGGTTCTCGACTCGTTTGCCACCCGCGATCCGTTCAGCGAATCGTACCTGCCGGCGGTCGTGGAGTCGGGGGGGGACCGGTGGGAAAAGGCGGGAATCCGCTATAAGGGAAGATCGACCCGGAATTTTCCGAAAAAACCGTACCGGCTGAAATTTCCCAAGGACCACCTCTTCGACGGAAAAGAATACGTCAACCTCAATGCGATGTACATCGACAAATCATTTCTGCGGGAAAAGCTGGCCTGGGATTTTTATGCCTCGGTCGGAGAGCTCGCCCCGTCCGCCTCCTATACCACCCTCGCAATCAACGATACAGCACGGGGGCTCTATCTGATGGTCGACCGGATCGACAAACGTTTCCTCGAAGCGCGCGGCCGGACCGTCTCGTCCGTCTATGAAGCGGGGGGATATTATTCCCTCGCCGATATGACGGTGCAGGGTAAGGAACTGCTGGCCTTTTACTACCCGAAGGAAGTGGGCGACAAGGATGAATATGACGAGCTCGAGAACATGCTCCGGACTCTCAACGACGCCCCCGATTCACTGTTCGAACAGACGGCGGAGAATCTGTTCGACATGAACAGTGTCTATACCTGGCTCGCCGGCAATATTCTCATGATGGTGGGGGACAGCTATAATAAAAATTATCTCCTCTACCGCGACACCTACCGCACACTTCACCAGTGGATCATCATTCCCTGGGATTATGACCAGAGTTTCGGCATCAGCGGCGATCCCGCGGTTCCCTATCCGCAATCGCTTCTGAATGAGGGATTCTCCGCTTCGTTTCCCCCTCTCGCCGGTCCCTCCAATATCCTCAAGGACCGGATACAGCGCACGCCCTCCATGCGCGAACATCTCCGACGGAGGGTCGACACCCTCCTGTCAACGGTGTTTACCGCACAACATCTCTGGCCGCATATCGACAGCCTCGCGGCGCTCATCGCGCAGGACGCGGCCGCCGACAGCATGAGATCCGGGTCACCGGAGGAATTCCGCGACCAGGTCGGCGCCCTGAAATATTTCATCACCGCGAGAAGAAACTATCTGCTCACGACGTACGTTCATCCACCTTCCGGAAGCCCGGGTATCGCCACCCTTCGCACGATCACACCCGATACCCCGTTGTACTGCATCGGCGGAGACGGATGGCAGTTTGCATCGCTCCGGTTCAGCCGGTCCGAGGGACTCGACAGCGTGCGGATCATCGCACATGGCAGCGCGGTCGCCGACGGTCTCGATTCCACCCGCTGCCGCGTTTTTGTCCGCCGGTGGCTCGAGATCATACCCTATCCCGAGACAGCCGCCTTTACCGCGTCGCTTGACTGGATGTACTACGACCTCTCCAGCAGGGAGACGGAAATCGGCGGCGATCATTCGGGTGAAACCTCTCTTCGCTGTTATACACGCGCCGGCAGGGGATGGCGCGAACTGCCGTCGGACGTGAACCATGTCGCCAATCTGGTGCATGTCGGCGCCATAACGAACCGGGACTGCGGCCCAACCTCATGCTTCGTGCTCTTCGCCCCCCTGCCCTGAGCTGGGCAGCCATACTCATCTGCTGTGCGTTCGTCAGGGGTCAGGAGCGCAGGGATTTCTTCATCCGCGTCGGAGAAGGAGACAGCCTCGACGCGACAAGCTTCACGCCGTCCCTGCCCCCTCCGCCGGCCGGCTATCCGGTTCTCCTCATGGTGCACGGATTCGGCGACACGAAAGAGGCTAGGATACCTTCCTGCAGTATCTATGCGCAGTCGGGGTATCTGACCATTGCCTACACGGTCCGCGGACACGGACGATCGACCGGCCTCACCGGCATCATGTCGACGGCCGAGCGGCGCGACCTGTCCGCCGTCCTGGATTTCGTGCGGCACATGCCGCTTGTCGACAGCAATGCCGTCGGGCTCATCGGAGGTTCTCAGGGGGGACTGCATGCGCTTTGGGCGGCGGCGGACCGTCTTCCGGTCCGGGCTCTCTCCGCCGACGCCATCATTCCCCGCTGGGCATCGGACATGTTCATCAACGGGTCGATTCGCAGGACGTTCGTTCTTCTCCTCCAGGCACCGGGCGTCCGATATACGCCGGAACGCGATTCCCTCTGGAAGCTTCTGCGGGATGACAGGTACACCGAGCTCCGGGATCGTTTCTCCCGCGGCCGGGACATCGACACCGTTCTGCTGGAATCGGCCGGCCGGCCCCTGCTGGAGTTTGTCAAATGGCAGGATCACTATTTTTCCGCAGGCGAAGGAGTCCGGGAATTCCTTCGATACCGGGGACCGAAAAAACTGTACGCCGGCACTCAGGGGCATTTTTCCGACGAGGCCGACAGCGAACGGATTTTTCAGTACAGCCAGGTCACACGGTGGTTCAATTATTATCTCCGGTCGATTGCGACAGGCATCGACACGGAAGCTGCATATACCTTTTCCATGAGCAGTCTCCCGGTCGATACCGACGGGGCGTTTCACTGGACACGCCGGGTATCGCCCCGATGGCCCCCGGTCCCGCTGCGTATGGAACGATTTTATTTGTGTCCGGACTCCGTGCTCTCGGTTAATCCTCCTGAGGCAGTGCGGTACCGGTTAACCCTTGAGAACCGTTATACCGACACCGGGTACCGGTTTGACCAGGGATACATCGAGGGATTCCGGGGCAGCCGGTTCCAGACAATCATTCCGCAGCAGATCCTGTCATGGAGTACGGATCTTCTCGACAGCGATCTCGTCTGGAATGGTGAACCGGTCATGCATATCCCGGCGCGGTCCGGACAGACCGTATTTCCGCTCCATCTGCAGATCTATGAGACCGACAGCAGCGGCAGATCTTACTTTATCAACAGGATAAACTTTACAGCCCGCCGCTGGAAACGGAACAGCGTGGGAATCATCAACGCCGCCGGGATCGCCCATGCTCACCGGTTCAGCAGGGGAAGCAGGATCAGAATCGTTCTCACCAACATCGATGTGACCTCCAGAAAACAGCTGGGGGAATATCCATTTGTCATCCCTCTCTTCCGCAACACCTCCGTGGACATCATCTCGACGAAAAGAAATCCTTCCTGGGTCGAGATACCCTGCGAAAATGTTCCCGTTTTCAGACATCACTGACCATTCGGTATCTTCCCTTCCGCAGGCCGCAATTTTGTAATTTCTGAATAAGCCGGCATATTAATAGAGCGGGATAAATAAGAGAACCGACTCTTATATCGATAAATAATAACATCTTGGCTGTTGCGAATAGGCGGATTCTTTCTTACCATACCGTCGTCTTTTTACCTCATCAATTCCTTCCATGATTCAGGCTGTGTGATTGTGTGACAGCCGGTGCTGTTCTTTTCCAGCCAGCAGGATTCTTGCCAGGTGTATTCACGGAGGAATCGAACATGAAAACGGGTATGGGAATTGTCGTCGGTCTCTGCGTTGTGCTCGGGATTGCATCCGCATACGGCCAGTGGATTCAAACGTCCGGACCGGGCGGAGGTGGGTTTTATTCCGTCACGGCGGGAGATTCCGTCGTTCTCGCGGGGTCCGCGGGTGCGGGCCTGTTTCTGTCGTCTGATACCGGCACTACCTGGTTCCCGATCAGCAGCGGATATGTAAACACAAATGTTTACGCGGCCGGCATGCTGGATTCCTGCATTTTTGCCGGAACGACAAATTTCGGTTTCTGGCGGACAACCGACTGCGGAAAAAGCTGGCAGCGGCCGAACAACGGAACTTCATATATATCCTCCATCAGCGTGATCGGCTCAGCCGTATGGATAGGCTCCGACGCGGGCGTGATGGTTTCCACAAACGACGGCGTATCCTGGCTGCTGAAGAATACGGGTTTTACGTACGGCAACACTTCGGGCATCGTCAGTCTCGGGGGATACCTTCTGGCGTCGACTGCGGGGGGAGGCGTTTTCAGATCGTCGAACGGAGGGACCGGATGGGCGCTCTCGAGCGGCGGTCTGAGTACGTATTCTGCGCTGGATGTTTTTGGTCTGGTCGTGCGGGGGACAAAAATTTTCGCCGCGACCTATAACGGTGTATATCTCTCGAGTGACAGCGGCGCCAGCTGGCATGTTTCGGGGACCGGTCTGAGCGTGAAAAGTGTGAGGTCGATCTGCCTGTCCGGGAACGATATATGCGTCGGCGTTCAGGGAGGGGGAGTGTATCTTTCATCCGATTCGGGCTCGACGTGGCAGAGCTTCAACAGCGGTCTGGCAGACCTGAGCGTCAATTCGGTTGCTTCAATTGGAGGAACTCTTTTTGCCGCGACCCAGAATGGAGGAATCTTCCGTTCATCGGACGGCGGCGCCCACTGGGTCACGGCGGATTACGGGCTGGCGACCCTGCAAGTCCCGTCGCTCATGTACAACGGGAATAATCTGATCGCTGGAACCGGGACATCCGGGGCATTTATCTCCTCGGATATGGGATCGCACTGGCGCGGCCCCCTGCAGGGTCTTGAACGGGAACGCGTTCTGGCACTTGCGTCGATCGACAGCATGCTCTTCGCGGGCGGGCCGGGAGGGGTGTTCCGCTCGACCGATAACGGCGGCAGCTGGCAGCGGACCACCTCGTCGCTCTCGGATACCATGATTATGTCGCTCTGTGCGTTCGACACAGTGCTCTATGCGGGGACGTACGCACATGTCTACCGTACCACCGACAGAGGCGGATCGTGGAACGAGTTCGACAGCGGAATGATCGGGGGTGCACAAAGCCTGATCCGGCACCAGGGATTTCTTTTCGCAAGCTCGGTATATATCTACAGATTATCCGCCGGTGCGACGCAATGGGAAGCCGCAGGCGATTCGGGGATTCCGTTTAATCCAGGGGTGTCGGCGTTCGGCTCGAGCAGTCAGTTCCTCTATGCGATTTTTCCCTATACCGGCACCGGTATGTATGTTTCCGGAGATCTGGGGACACACTGGAGCCATCTCTCGCCGGGTACTGCCAATTCTATCCTTTCCGGTCTTGCGATTGCGGGTTCAACGATCTTCGTCGGGACGAGCGACAGCGGTATGTACGCGTCGTCCGACGCTGGATCGCACTGGTTCACCGTCAATGATGATCTGCAGGACAGAAACATTTCTTCCCTTCTTCTCCACGATTCCGTCCTGATCGCGGGCACCTCGATCCGCGGTGTTGCGAGGCGGCCCGTCCGTGAAATGGTTCCGGCCCCCGGTTCCCTTTTCGGTTTCACCGTTGCGGCTGGGTGGAATCTCCTCTCCCTTCCGCTCACCCTGACCGATTACACCGTGAAGGATCTGTTCCCGGCGGCGGCCTCCCGCGCCTTCGCCTACAACGGCAGTTACACCGTCAGGGATACTCTGAAAAACTGCGAGGGTTACTGGCTGAACTTCAGCGGACCGGGTACCGTGCCCATTGCCGGCATGCCGAGGCTTTCGGATTCGGCAGACGTGAAAACAGGATGGAACCTGATAGGCGCCATATCGGCGCCCGTTGCCGTGGCCGACATCGGATCGTCGCCGGGCGGAATGACCACCTCCAAATTTTTCTCCTACGACGGCACTTACAGCATTGCGGACACACTCCGGCCCGGAGCCGGGTACTGGGTGAATACGAGTCAGCCGGGCCGGCTTATTTTCACGGCGCACGCACGGTCAACAGCTGCCGCCCGCATACGCATCTCCGCGGGGTCGGAGCGGCCGCCGCTCCCTCCGGGATCTGAACAGCGGTCAGACGCGCGTCCCGCAGATTTTCAGCTCGATCAGCCCTATCCGTCTCCCTTCAATCCCTCCGCGACGATCAGGTTCACCCTGCCGGTCGACTGTCTCGTCGATCTGAGGGTTTGTACCGTCCTCGGTCAGACAGCGGAGATCATAACATCGGGAATCCGGAATGCGGGCAGTTACGCGACAGTCTGGAATGCCGCCCGGTTCGCAAGCGGTGTTTACTATATAAGAATGACTGCGGAGCCGCTCGGCGGGAGGGGCGGGAAAGTGGAAATGCTCCGGAAGTTAGTGCACATGAAATAGCTGCGGGGCGGGAGATGTGACCGCTGGGAAATCCGACAAGAGGAACCGGCAGGAAAGGAACGCGGATGTTCCCCCCTGCCGGCAGTATTTTACCTCTCCCCTAGAGAAGGCAGACGGCCCTCAGATTCCGCGGCATTTGAATCTGAGCGTTAACTTTTGTAAGATAGGTCTTCTCGAAGGTTCCGGACGGCCGGTCGTTGAGCCGGTCTGCCGAATCCAATGCATCAGCGGACACTATGGCACTTCATTCACCCCGGCGGTTCGGTATCTGGGCCGCATTGCTGGCCGAAATCGTCATCCTGACAGCCCTGACCTCGACCGTCGGCGGCCCGTCGCTATTTGAATCGACGTTCCTGAATTTTACCAACCTCTCCCAGGTCATCCGCGCCCTCTCCTTTATCGCCATCATGGCCGTCGGCCAGTCACCCGTCATCATCTCGGGCGGGATCGACCTCGCCGTCGGATCGCTCCTCGGCCTGAGCGGCGTGGTTACGGCGGTCTTCCTCACATTCGGCATGAACATTGCCGTCGCCGGAACTGCCGGGATTGCCGTCGGACTGCTGAGTGGTATCATCAACGGCGTCATTATCACGCGGGCAAAACTGCCGCCGTTCATCGTCACGCTCGGCAGTATGAGCATGCTGCGCGGGCTTGCCTTTGCGATCACGGGAGGAGAGACGATCCGCAGTCTTCCTCCGGAATTTCTTGCGCTCGGGCAGGGTTCGGTTGCGGGGGTTCCCGTTCCGATCGTCATCATGGGCGTGGTGGCATTTGCGGTCGGGTATCTTCTGAAGGCGTCGGCCTGGGGCAGATATGTTTACGCGATCGGGGGAAATGAACAGGCGGCCGTCTACAGCGGCGTCGATGTTCATAAAATCAAGCTCACGGTTTATGCCCTGAGCGGTCTGTGCGCCGGCATTGCCGGGGTGCTCTTCACCGCGCGTTTCGGGGTCGGACAGTCGACGGCGGGCCTCGGGTACGAGCTGGACGTCATTGCGGCGGCGGTCATCGGGGGCATCAGCCTGACGGGAGGCCGCGGGACCATACTCGGCGCGATCATGGGGTCGCTCCTCATGGGAATTCTGCGGAACGGCCTGGTTCTGCTGAATGTATCGCCGTACTGGCAGCAGTTCGCCATCGGCGTCGTGATTATTCTCGCCGTGATCATGGACAGAAAATCAAAACAATAGTGCGAATCCGTCAGGCGTCAAACACATTATCTGCAGAGAGAGGAATGAACCGGATGAAAAAAACAGTGCTGATCGTTTGCATGATCCTCATGGCGGCCGGATGCGGCAAAAAGCCCGATGAGAAGAAGCTGAAATTCGCCTTTGTTCCGAAGCTTCTCGACAATCCGGTATTCCAGGTGGCATGGCAGGGCGCCCAGGCGGCGGCCCAGGAGCTGGGGAACGGCAGGATCGAGGTGGAACGATTCGCCCCCGTCAAATCGGACGCCGTCGAACAGGCGCAGATCGTCGAATCGCTCATCGAGAAGAAGGTCGACGGTATCGCGATCTCGGTGAATGACGCGGATGCGCTGAAGGAATCGATCGACAAGGCGGTTGCGGCCGGAATTCCGGTTGTGACATTTGACTCCGATTCGCCGAAGAGCAAACGTCTGGCCTATTACGGCACCGCCAACGGCCCGAGCGGGAAGGTGATGGCGGAGAACCTGGTAAAGCTGATGGGTCCGAAGGGCTCCATCGGGATTCTCATGGGAACACCGGGAGCGCCGAATCTGGAGGAGCGGAAGGAGGGAATCCTCGACTATCTCAAGGCATATCCCGGCATAAAAGTGGCGACGGTGATCTACTGCGACGACGACGTCAACAAGGGGGTGACCGGAATGGAGTCGGCCATGGAAGCGCATCCGGAGCTAACGGGGTGGGTGCTTCCGGGCGCATGGGCGCTTTTTACGCCTCCGCCAGGGCCGTTCGGAAACCGGAAGCCGGGGTCGCTCACGGTTGTTTCGATCGACGCTCTGCCGGAGGAGCTCGATTATGTCCGGCAGGGTTATGTACAGGTCCTCCTCGGACAGAAACTCTGGGGTTGGGGATATGAGAGCGTCCGTATGCTGAAGGAGATTACCGAGGGAAAACCGGCCCGAGGGGTGATCGATTCCGGCGTCGATATCGTGACGAAAGATAACGTCGAGCAGTATGCGGAGAAATGGAAGACGGGGAAGTTTTGAACCAATTAAAAATTAAAAAAAGAGATTCCTGAATATGAAGAAACTCATAGTCGGTTTATTAATGATGGTGATGGCGGTCGGGGGGTGCGGGAAGAAGAGTGGAACAACCGCGGTAAAAACCATCGGCGTGTCCCTGCTGACGAGGGCGCATGTCTTCTACAAGGATCTCGAGGAGGGACTTCGCGCGGAGGCAGCGAAAAACGGTTACGAACTGATTGTAACGGCGGGGGAATTCGATCTCGGAAAGCAGAGCTCACAGGTGGAGGATTTCATCACGAGAAAGGTGGATGCGATCATCCTCTGTCCGGTCGATTCCCGCGGAATCGGACCGGCAATCCGGAAGGCGAATGAGGCCGGCATCCCGGTGTTCACCGCCGATATTGCATCCCAGGAAGGATCGGTCGTCTGCCATATCGCCTCCGACAATGTCGCCGGGGGGAGAATGGCGGGGGAGTATCTCGCCAGACTTCTGAACGGAAAAGGGAAGGTCGCCATCATCGGACAGCCGACGGTGACCTCGGTGCTCGATCGGGTGCAGGGGTTCAGGGATGCGATCGGCAAATATCCCGGGATCACGGTTGTTGCGGACGTCAACGGCGAAGGAGTGCGGGACAAGGCGATGCAGGCCGCGGCCGATGTTCTGCAGGCCCATCCCGATCTCGACGGGATCTTCGGGATCAACGACGATTCGGCCCTCGGGTCGCTCGACGCGGTCACGCAGTTCAACCGCCAGAATATCTCCATCATCGGCTATGATGCGATTCCGGCGGCGGCGGATGCGATACGAAGAGGAAGCGCGCTGAAGGCGGATGTTGTCCAGTTCCCGTCGAAAATCGGGGAAACCACAATCATGAAGATCAAGGACTACTTTTCCGGGGCTGTGATCCCCAAAGTCGTCCCGGTGGAAGTAGGCATAGTCGACAAAGAGGCGCTGGAGAAGGCCAAGAAACCTGCATGAACGGACCGCTCCTCCGGATGTCCGGCATCCGGAAACAGTATCCCGGTGTCCTTGCCCTCGTAGACGTTGCGTTCGAACTGCAGGCAGGCGAGGTGCATTGCCTGCTCGGAGAGAACGGGGCGGGGAAATCGACGCTGATGAAGATTCTCTCCGGCGCACTGCCGAAGGATGCGGGATCGATCGTCATCGACGGGAAGGAGTGCGCGATCGCCTCCCCGGCCGACGCCCGGCGCGAGGGGATCGGCATGATTTATCAGGATTTCAAGCTGATTCCCGATCTTTCGATCGCGGAGAACGTTCTTCTGGGCCGGGAGCCGCGGCGCGGCAGAACTCCCTTCATCGATTTTCCGCGTCTTCACGAATCGGCCCGCGCGATCCTGTCCCAGCTCGGCGAGGAGACGCCGACCACCACCATGGTCCGCCGTCTCAGCAGTGCCCAACAGCAGATGGTGGAGATCGCGAAGGCATTCTCCAATAATGTCCGAATCCTCGCGATGGACGAACCGTCCGCGGCGCTGACGGAGAAGGAGCGGAACAATCTCTTCAGCGTGATCCGGCGCCTGAAATCGGAAGGGGTGGGGATCATTTACGTCTCTCACCGGCTCGAGGAAATTTTCGAGATCGGGGACCGCCTGACAGTTCTCCGGGACGGCGCCGTCATCCATACCTGCAGTGTCGGAGAGGCGGACAGGCGCTCCCTGGTCCGCTGGATGGTGGGACGGGAGCTGGAGAACGAATATCCGAAGGCGGAACTCCGTCGCGGTGAGGAAATCCTGCGGCTGGAATCGGTATCGACAGGCTTTGTCCGCGGCGTCACCCTGTCGCTCCACAAAGGGGAAATCCTCGGCATGGCCGGGCTCGTCGGGGCGGGCAGGAGCGAGCTGGCGCGGGCGATATTCGGCGCCGACCGGCTCGATGGGGGAAAGATCGTGTTTGAAGGGAGGGAGATCCGCCCGCGCTCTCCCCGCGACGCGATCGACATGGGCATCGGTCTTCTCACGGAGGACAGGAACCAGTTCGGTCTCATCATGGATATGGGGGTCAGGGAAAACATCACCCTTGCGAATCTTCGCGAAGTGGCGGGAAAGTTCTTCATCCGTCCTGCACTGGAAGAGAACGTGGCGGCAAGATTCATCGGCGACCTCAGGATCAAAACCCCCTCCAGCACGCAGGCGGTGGAACATCTCAGCGGCGGAAACCGCCAGAAGGTCGTCCTGGCGCGCTGGCTGTTCACCCGGTCGCGGCTTCTGATCTTCGATGAACCGACCGCCGGCATCGACGTGGGCGTCAAGTATGAGATCTACAATCTGATCAACCGTCTTGCCGAAAACGGCATTGGCGTCATCGTCATCTCGTCCGATCTTCCGGAACTTCTCGGAATCTGCGATCGCATCGCGGTCCTCTGGGAAGGGAAACTGACGGGCATTCTGGAGCGGAGCGGGGCGACGCAGGAAGCCGTCATGACGCTTGCAACGGGGGGATCGCCGGAGGCGCATGCCTGACCAGCCTGCCGGCGCCGAACGGGGAGCGGGATCTCTGCTCCGCCTCCTCAGCCAGTACGGCATTTCCGCCGCCCTGATCTTCGAGCTTCTCCTTTTTTCCCAGCTCTCCCCCTATTTCTTCACGGCCGAGAACCTGCTCAACGTCACCCTTCAGGTTTCCATCACCGCCATCATAGCGGTCGGGATGACGTTCGTCATCCTCACCTCGGGAATCGACCTCTCGGTGGGCGCGATCGTCGCCATGAGCGGCGTGCTGACCACCAGCCTGATGAAAATGCAGGCACCCCTGCCGGTCGTTTTTCTCCTTGCCGGAACGGCGGGTATTCTTCTCGGTGCGCTCTCGGGATGGTTTGCCGGCATCTGCATCACAAAGCTCAACATCACGCCGTTCATCGTCACAATGTCGCTCATGACGATCTGGCGCGGAGCGGCGTTTCTCGTCACCGACGGCCGGCCGATCTGGGAGCTTCCGCACGAGTTTTCCCTCCTCGGGTCCGGACGCATCGGTCCGGTGCCGTTCCCCTCGGTGGTCATGATCGTCATCTATGTCACCGCATTCGTCGTCCTGACGAGAACGGCATTCGGCAGATATGTCTACGCCGCCGGCGGGAACAGGGAAGCCGCCCGCCTGTCGGGCATCCGGACCGACCGCATCATCATCAGCGCCTACATCATCAGCGGTGCGCTCGCGGCGGTCAGCGGTATTCTGCTCGCGTCGCGAATGAACTCCGGCCAGCCCAACGCCGGCCTGATGTATGAGCTCGACGTCATTGCGGCTGTCGTGGTGGGGGGAACGAGCCTCTTCGGCGGCCGCGGATCGATCGTCGGGACATTCCTCGGCGCCATGCTCATCGGCATCCTGCGGAACGGCCTCAATCTCCTGAATGTCAGCTCCTATCTGCAGATGATCGTCCTCGGCGTCGTCATCCTTCTTGCGGTGATGCTCGATCAGATCAAAACACGAAAGTGAGGAATTTCCGCATGAAACGTCTGGCCATCATCCTTTTTTTCTGCGCCGTTCTCTCCGCAGGCAGCTGCATCGCGCAATCGCAGCAGCAGCCCTTCATGTTTACGCTCTACGGAGGGATGTTTTTCCCGGCCGGGGTCGACTTCCAGTCGAAATACAGAAGTACATCCGATCTCATCTGGGGTGTGGGGATCGGACTCCCGCTCGCGCAGCGCCTTACCATTGTGGCCGATGAAGGTTTCTTTTCAACGGACGCGTATATCGATCCGGGTCTCGACAGCTCCGCCTCGCTCAAGGAACATATGATCCATGCCGGCATTCTGCTGAAACAGCCGCTCTCCCAGATGATCGCGGCGCGGGTGTCGGCGGGCCTGAACTACATCAGCATTACCCAGACCGTCGCCGGACCGTCTACACCGCAGACCTCGACCGAGGGAGACAAAAAGATCGGGTACTACGGCGGCGTGGGGCTCGAGGAACTTCTCCCCGATCTTCATTTTGTCGTGTTCGGCGATCTTCTGTACGATTACCGGCGGCTTCACCAGACGGGACTGAACGGCGATTTCGGCGGCGTCCGCGCCGTGCTCGGCGTTCACATGATCCTCTTCTGAGCCGGAAACAGACCGGCGATCCTGCTTCGACCCGGACGCCGGGAGTTGATTGAAATGTAACAGGCGGGAACCGTCAGCCCCGATGCCGGCCGGATCAGCCGGCTCCCTGCCGCCCCGCGCATAATGCCCGTTCACCGGCGACACACCCCGACCGACGTACCACGAAAGGATGATGCCATGAAACCGTTCATTACAATCTCTCTTCTCCTGCTTGCCACAGCGGCCGTTTCCGCCCAGACGAACGTGGACCGGCTTGTCCGGGCGCTCGATTCGCTCGGAACCGTTTCGTACGACAACTGGCGCGTGAGCCCGGACCTCAAAAACACGCACGTCGTCACCGGAGATCCGACACAGCCCGGGTTCGACGATTCGAAGTGGGACACGCTGAGGCTCAACCAGTCGATCTACCCCGACTCCGTCTGGCTCCGGAAGGAAATCGTCCTGCCCGACCGGATCCTGGGACGGCCCGTCAGCGGAACGGTGAGAGTCCTTCTCTCGGTGGACGATTACGGATATCTCTGGGTCAACGGGGCCGACAAGGGCTACTTCCCGTGGGACGGGGAGTTCACTCTCACCGACCATGCGTCGCCCGGAGAAAAATTTCTCCTGGTCATCAAGGCGATCAACACCGGCGGTCCGCTCAGGCTGATCCGGGCGAAAATCGAATCCGGCCTCGCACAGCCGGTGCATGAGACGATAACCGACCTCTCTCTCAGTCTGCGTACAGGACAGAAGCTTCTTTCGTTCGACACCTATCAGACGAATGCGCACAAGAAGGTCGATCCCCGCATCGACAAGTCGACGTCGAACAGGGAGGAAAAAATGAAGCTGAACGCACTGCTCCAGTCGTTTGCAGAGCAGGTCGATATTCATGCTCTGGGGGAGGGCGATCTCGATAAATTTTCGCAATCGGTCGACGCCGTCCGGACGAAACTTGCCCCGATCGCGGAGTACGCCAAACGGTTCACCCTCTTTCTCGATGCGAATGCCCATATCGACGCCGCCTGGCTGTGGCGCGACAAGGAAACAATCGAGGTGTGCCACAACACCTTCGGTTCGGTGCTCAACATGATGGATGCAAAACCCGATTTCACCTATACCCAGAGCGCGGCGGCCTATTACGACTGGATGGAGAGGCTCTACCCGGACATCTTCCGGCGCATCAAACAGCGCGTTGAGGACGGACGCTGGGAGGTCGTCGGCGGGATGTGGGTGGAACCGGACTGTAACCTGCCGTCGGGGGAATCGTGGATGCACCATCTCCTCTATTCGGAGCGGTACTTCAAGAACAAACTCGGCGTGAAGGCGACGATAGGATATAACCCCGATTCCTTCGGCTATAATCTGAACATGCCGGAGTTCTACGCCAATGCGGGCATCGACGCCTTCATCACACAGAAGATGGGCTGGAGCGAGACCAATGTGTTTCCGTATCGTGTTTTCTGGTGGGAATCGCCGGACGGGTCGCGCATCCTCAACTATTTCCCGTTCGATTATGTGAATTCTGTCGATGATCCCTACGGCACCGTCGACCAGCTCCGCCAGTTCGAGGCGAATACAGGATTCAAGAAACAGCTGATTCTCTTCGGCGTCGGCGACCATGGCGGCGGCCCCACACCCGAAATGCTCGACCGGGTCGAACATCTCCGCCGGCTCGATATTTATCCGAAAATCGAATACGGGACCATCGCGCAGTATCTCACGTGGCTGAGGTCGAACGATCTTTCCGCCCTTCCGGTCTGGAAGGACGAGCTCTACCTCGAGTATCATCAGGGTTGTTATACCACCCAGTCGGAAACAAAGGCCGGCAACAGGAAATCGGAGGTGCTTCTCACAAATGCTGAAAAGTTTTCCGCTCTGGCAACGCTTGCCGGCAGACCGTACGGCGGCTCCGACCTCGAATCGGCGTGGCGCAACGTTCTCTTCAATCAGTTTCACGACATCCTTCCCGGTTCGGGTATCCGGGAGAATTACATCGACGCCGCGGAAAAATACCGGACCGCGGAAACAATCGGCCGCTTCAACCTGAACGGCGCCCTGACGCAGATCGCGGAAAAGATCCCGACCCGCCCGGGGACGAATCTCGTCGTGTTCAATCCGCTCGGCTGGAACCGGTCCGGTATCGCCGCCTATGATCTGGCGGAAGGAGACACTGCCGGCTATGCGGTCATCGACCCTGCAGGGAGGGAAGTGCCGTCCCAGGTCGTCAGGACCGGCATCTACACGCGCCGGATCCTCTTCCGCGCCGGGGATGTCCCCTCGGTCGGATACTCCACCTATCAGCTTCGCAAAGCGGCTCCATCGGCGGGGGCGACCGACCTGAAAATCACGCGCTCCACGATTGAAAATGCGCTCCTCCGGGTGACGATTGATACCTCGACCGGACTGGTCGGAAGCATCGTCGATAAGAAAACCGGCCGGGAAATCCTGGCCGGCGGCGGAAATGAACTCCAGCTCCTGGAAGATCTCCCCGCCCAATGGGATGCGTGGAACATCGGCCTCACAGGAAGAAAATATCCGCTCCGGCTCCGATCGATCGACGTTCTGGAACGCGGTCCGGTGCGGGCCACGATCAGAATCGCCACCGATATGCTGAAACCGGGCATCAAAAAGGATGTTCCGACCCCCGACTATCCGTCCTCCTTTTTTACGCAGGATGTGACGCTCGAGAGCGGAAGCGACATCGTGCGGTTCACCGTCGGGACCGACTGGTGGGAAGACAAGACGATGATCAAGGTCGCGTTTCCGGTTGCGGTCGCCGATACCGCGGCGACCTATGAAATCCCCTACGGCACGATCCGGCGGTCGACCGGGTGGCGGACAAGCTGGGACAGCGCGCGGGTGGAGGTGTCGGCGCAGCGCTGGGCCGATCTGTCACAGGACGACTACGGCGTGAGCCTTCTGAACGATTCGAAGTACGGGTACGATATCAAGGGAAACGTCATGCGCCTGTCGCTCCTCCGCTCCCCCAAGTGGCCCGACCCGACGGCGGACCGGGGGAAACATACGATCGAGTATGCCCTCTATCCTCATGCCGGGCGATGGTATTCGGCGCAGACCGTCCGCCGTGGATACGAGTTCAATACGCCTCTGCTGGTGACGGCAACCGGCGCGCACAAAGGCGACCAGCCGCCCGCCCGCTCGTTTATTCGTCTGGAACCGGCATCGATGGTCCTTTCGGTCGTCAAGCAGGCGGAAGATTCGAGGGCATGGATCGTTCAGTGGTATAACACACTTCCGTCGGCCGGCGAGGCGGCGCTTACACTGCCGAAGAAACCGGCGAAAGTGTTCAGATCGGATTTTCTGGAGGAAGAAAAAGAGGCGCTCAGGACCGACGGGCCGACAATAAAGGTGCCGACCCCGAAATCAGGCGTGGTGACGCTGAGGATTGAATTTTAATTTATTTGCCGCTGACGAAGGTATCCCTTCGTGTCTTTGTGGTGAAATAATTTTCAACCCCGCCGGGGATCAGCGGAGCAGGCGGAGCCTGTTCATGACGTGATAGGTGGCGACAATGACGAGTTCGACGAGCTTCTCGGTGGCCTCGTCGGGTTTGAGGCGGAGATTGTTGAGCGCGCAGATGGTTTTGAGGGTCTGAAGGAATTTTCTGATATCGCGGCGGTCTGCGTTTGCGATCCAGGTGACGAGTTCCTCCTCGAGATAGCGGCTTGAGGTCTGGACGAACATGTCGGCGCGGACGAATTTACCCCGTCGTCCGGTGGGAACGGCCGGGAAAATATCCTTCAGATCCTGCGTATATTCCTTGATGCGGGGGTTGATCTTCTTTTCGATGGCGAAATACTCGGCGACGGTGGAATCGATCCGCCGGTAGCTGTTCGTCTCATCGAATCGCACCTTCAGAGGCCGCCGGCGGGCGATTTTCTCGCGGCGGAACAGCCTGTCGACGAACTGCAGTTTTGTGAGAGCGCCTTTCCATCTCCGGTAGTTCCATTTCCATTTCGACGCCGGGTCGAGCCAGACGGCGAACGACTCGGAAAAATCCTCGTCGGGATGTTTCTGCGCGTAGTGGGGATTACCGATGTTGTGGAGGTAGCGGACGAACTCCCTGCTGTTCGGCTCGAAGGTGTAAAAATTCGGATACCGCCGCCGGAAATTGCCGAAATGCTTTTTCCAGTCGGGCCTCGTCCAGAGCCGGTAGACGTAATTGATCGCATGCCCCGCCTCGTGGCGGAGGATCATCATGATTTCCTGTTTCGAATAGGAGAAGTAGTACCGTTCCGCGAGGCGCCGGAGGTGGGAATTTGCGAGGTAGAACGGAATCTCAACGGAGCCGGTGCGGTCGATGCACCCCCACGGTTCCTCGCCGAAGTAGAAATGGGGGAAAAACTCTATGCCGTTGCGTTTCAGCTCGTGCCGCAGTTCGATCAGGCATTCGCGGAGGGTATCCTCGGGCCGGAGGCCGAGGTCGCTGACGCGGGAGTTCAGGAGCTGTTGAAACGACAGTTCGCGGATTCTGGGGGGACCGCTCACGACGACCATACGATGCTCTTCTGAATAAAAAGCCCCTGTTCCGGAACGGGCCGGAACAAGGGCGATGCTTTCTCTGTGCCGCTCTCAGGAGGCGCTTGCGTCGGGAGCGGGGGCTTCCTCGACCGCGGGGGCGCTTGGCCGGTGTTTCGCGGCCTCGGTAAACCGGAGTGATTCGGTCTTCTTGTTGAAGCGGACCCGGATGATGCTTCCCTGACCGAATTTGTTCCGGAGAATCTCTTCGGCGATGCTGTCCTCGACGTATTTCTGCAGGGCGCGTTTCAGCGGCCGGGCGCCGAACGCGGGATCGTACCCCTTGTCGACGAGAAATTCCCTCGCCGCCTTCGCAAGCACGATTTTGATCTCCATGTTCTCCAGCCGCTTGACGAGCTCGGCGAGCTGGATGTCGATGATCTTGTTGATATGCTCGCGTTCCAGGCTGTGGAAGACGATCGTGTCGTCGATCCGGTTGAGAAATTCCGGATTGAAGACGCGCTTGACGGCGTCCTCGATGGTGTTCTTCATCGATTTGTACTGATCTTTCGGCGTATCGACGCCGAAGCCGAAGCCGCCGGTCGCCTTGATGTCGCGGGCGCCGATATTGGAGGTCATGATCAGGATCGTGTTCTTGAAATCGACCCTGCGGCCGAGGCTGTCGGTCAGGATGCCGTCGTCGAGCACCTGGAGGAGAATGTTGAAGACGTCCGGGTGCGCTTTTTCGATCTCATCGAGCAGGACCACGGAGTACGGTTTCCGGCGGACCTTTTCGGTCAGCTGGCCGCCTTCTTCGTAGCCGACATATCCGGGAGGCGCGCCGACGAGGCGCGAGACCGTGAACTTCTCCATGTATTCGCTCATGTCGATCCGGATGAGCGATTCCTCCGAATCGAAGAGGTATTTGGCAAGCGCCTTCGCCATCTCGGTTTTGCCGACGCCTGTCGGGCCGAGAAAGATGAACGAGCCGATCGGCCGCTTCGGGTCCTTGAGTCCCGCCCGCGTCCGGCGGATCGCCTTGCAGAGTTTCTCGATTGCCTCATCCTGGCCGACGATCTGCTTCTTGAGGGCCTCCTCCATTTTCAGAAGCTTTGCCGATTCCGACTGGGCGATGCGGTTGACCGGAATGCTGGTCATCATCGAAACGACGTCGGCGATCGTCTCTTCGTTGACCTCGTAGATCACCTTCTGGGATTTGAGCTCCCATTCCCTTTTTGCGATATCGAGGTCGTTGAGATGTTTCTTCTCGAGGTCGCGGAGCCGTGCGGCCTCCTCGAAATTCTGATTCTTGACCACCTGGTTTTTCACCAGGCGGAGTTTTTCGACTTCACCCTCGAGGCTCAGGATTTCCTTCGGCACGTGGATATTCGAGAGGTGGACGCGAGAGCCGGCCTCGTCGAGCACGTCAATCGCCTTGTCGGGGAGATAGCGGTCGGTGATGTACCGGTCGCTGAGGCGGACGGCCGCTTCCAGCGCCTTGTCGGTATAACGGATGTTGTGATGTTCCTCGTACTTATGCTTGATGTTCCGGAGGATCTGGATGGTTTCTTCGACGGAAGTCGGGTCGACCATGATCTTCTGGAACCGGCGGTCGAGCGCACCGTCCTTTTCGATGTACTGACGGTACTCGTCGAGCGTCGTGGCCCCGATGCACTGCAGATCGCCGCGGGCGAGGGCCGGTTTGAACATGTTGGAGGCGTCGAGCGAACCGGAGGCGCCGCCTGCGCCGACGATCGTGTGGAGCTCGTCGATGAAGAGAATGACGTCCTTGGCCTTCTCGAGCTCGTTCATGACCGCTTTCATCCGTTCCTCGAACTGGCCGCGGTATTTGGTGCCGGCCACGAGGGCGGCGAGGTCGAGCGTGACGACCCGCTTGTCGTGAAGCACGCGGGAAACTTTTTTCTGGACGATCCGGAGCGCAAGTCCCTCCGCAATCGCGGTCTTGCCGACACCCGGCTCGCCGATGAGGACCGGATTGTTCTTCTTTCTCCGGCTCAGGACCTGGGCGACGCGTTCGATCTCCTTCTCGCGTCCGACGATCGGATCGAGCTTGTCTTCCACCGCCAGCTTTGTCAGGTCGCGGCCGAAATTATCGAGGACCGGGGTCTTCGATTTGTCCGCGCGTCTCTGCTCGGAGGGGGGAGGTGCGGAGGGGGGATTCGACGGTTTGCCGCTGATGATGTTGTCGAGTTCATTCCGCACGACGTCGTAGTGGACGTTGAACTGGTGGAGGATCTGGGCGGCGATATTGTCGTCATCGCGGAGGAGGGAAAGAAGGAGATGCTCCGTTCCGATCACATCCGATTTGTATAATTTCGCTTCCAGATAGGTTATTTTAAGGACTTTTTCGGCCTGCTTGGTCAGCGGTATGTTGCCGATCGTCAGTGTCCCGCCCGACGTCCGGACCGTATCTTCGATCGCTTTTTTGAGTTTATAGAGATCGACGCCCAGGTTGCGGAGGATCTTGACCGCAATGCCTTCGCCCTCCCTGATGACGCCGAGCAGAAGATGTTCCGTCCCGATATAGTCATGACCGAGCCGTAATGCCTCTTCCCGGCTTAATCTGATCACATCCTGGACGCGGTTGGAGAAATTACCTTCCATTGCAACCCCTTATGATACAATCGACATGTGTGACATAAGAACCGTCGTTCCAGCCATATTTTCCTGGATCAATATATATAAAAGGGCAGGATTAGTCAAATACAGTTAATTGACTTTTTCGCCGAATTTGCCTATCTTATGACTGCTTTCACGACGATTGGCAGTAATTCCTCGCGCAAGCGATGTAATTTTTACCGACCGGCATTTTACATTCCGCAGTAGCTCAATGGTGGAGCATCCGGCTGTTAACCGGAGGGTTGCAAGTTCGAGTCTTGCCTGCGGAGCGGTTATCATATCCCTCCCGAGTTCGTTCCTCCGGAGGGATATGTTGTTTATTTGGGCTGATATGGTAATCGGCAATTGAAATTACTGGCCAGGAGGGAAGCGGGACGATTCGCATCCGGCTGTTATCCCGCTCCGAAGGAGCGGGATGCAAGTTCGAGTCTTGCCTGCGGAGCGATCATCATATCCCTCCCGAGTTCGTTCCTCCGGAGGGATATGTTGTTTATGTGGGCTGATGTGGTAATCGGCAATTGAAATTACTGGCCAGGAGGGAAGCGGGACGATTCGCATCCGGCTGTTATCCCGCTCCGAAGGAGCGGGATGCAAGTTCGAGTCTTGCCTGCGGAGCGATCATCATATCCC
>DATKPE010000052.1:0-14413 GCA_035524335.1 Bacteroidota bacterium | reverse complement strand
GGCGGCATGGGCGTGACCTGCCCCTCTCCCGCCGTGCGAAGGTTCACGGATCAACTCCCGGCTCCCCGGCCGAATTCTTCCGACTCAACCCGTTTTGAATCGTGTATTGTCCGATTCTCTCACGAAAAGTGAATTCGCTCCATTTGTGCCGGTTAAGCGCCGGAAATTCAAACAGCTTCAACGGCGAAGACAAGCGCGGTTTCGATCTCCCCTTCTCCCTTTGGGTGATGGAATTCGTGTTTATACCAGATAGCATGGCGACCTCCTCCTGGAACCGTTCAGATCCAACCGTCAACTTCTGATGTGATCCCCTGACGGTTTTTGGGGATTGCGGATAACACTCAGGAAGCGGCATTTTCACTTGTCTGAACAACGGGGGTAAGGTTCATCCATTTGGATATCATGCCGGATCTTCCTACAATACATCGATACAATCGATCGACCCGGATTAACAGGATTCAGATCTCCCCGGATGATCGGTATTGATACCGGGCGCCGGGATCAATCGCACGTTGCACCGTTCTTTAGGGACTTAAAGGTGTTTGCTCCTTATCCCCCAGACGCATGAGGGAGGAAGCGAATCGTGAAGCAGGATCCTGCCCGCGACGGACTTAATGCTCCGGGCCGCAGGATAAACGGGAACGAAAGGAACAGACACTATCCGACCTCTTCGTGTTGGCATCATCGACCTCATCACCAAGGGACCCACCACCGCACTCTTCGCCCGTGTGATGAATGCAAACCTCGCAAGTATCATGCCCCAGGTGATCGGGGTCTGGTGCGAGGAAGAAGGTCACCGCGTGACCTTTGTCTCCTACACCGGCTTTGAAAATCTGCTGGAAGAACTGCCGCACGACGTCGACATCGTGTTCATCGGCGCGTTTACGGAATCCGCGCAGACAGCCTATGCCCTCAGCGGTATCTTCCGCTCCCGCGGGGCTCTCACCGTCCTCGGCGGCCCGCATGCCCGCTGTTATCCCCAGGATGCGCTCCGTTATTTCGATTACGTCGTTGGATTCACCGACAAGGCGGTCATCAGCGAAATTCTGCACGACCGCTCCCCCCACCGGCCCGAAGGACGCCACCTCGCCGCGCGGCAGCAGCCTCCCTCGCTCCCGGGAGTCCGCGAACGCTGGAAATTCATCGAACCAACCTTGCAAAAAGCCCCGCTCATCAAGATGGTCCCGATGCTCGGAAGTCTGGGATGCCCGTACACGTGCAGTTTCTGCATCGATTCGGTCGTGCCGTACCAGCCGCTCGATTTCGACACCATGAAAGAGGATCTCTCGTTTCTCATGGGAAAATTCAGGCGGCCGCTCGTGGGCTGGCACGATCCGAACTTCGGCGTGCGGTTCGAAGACTACATGAACGCGATCGAGGAGACCGTCCCCGCGGGAAGGATCGATTTCATCGCCGAGAGCAGTCTGTCGCTCCTCACCGAGCCGCACGTGAAGAGATTGAAGCGGAACGGCTTCAAAGCGCTCCTCCCGGGAATCGAATCATGGTACGATCTGGGCGAAAAGTCGCGGGCAGGCAGGATAAGCGGGATGGATAAAGTCAGGCAGGTCTCCGGGCATGTCAATATGATCCTCCGGTACATTCCCTATATCCAGACAAATTTCGTCCTCGGAATGGACACCGACCGGGGATCCGAACCGTTTGAGCTCACAAAGAAGTTCGTCGATATGACGCCCGGCGCGTTTCCGGGGTATTCGCTCTTATCGGCGTTCGGACAGGCGGCTCCGCTGAACCTCGACCTTCAGCGCGCCGGCAGGGTTCTCCCCTTCCCCTTTCATTTCCTCGACAACAACCGGGCAATGAACGTCAAGCCGCTGCACTATACCTGGCCCGCGTTCTATTCCCATGTCATCGACCTTGTCCGGCACACGTTCTCCCCGCGCATGATGATGAAGCGACTGCAGGCGAACAGGGGCGTGATACCGAGGGGGATGAATCTGTTGCGGGCGATTTCCTCCGAGGGCTCCGGACGGCGGGCGTATTACACAAGGGTCCGCCACCTGCTGGACACCGACGTCCGTTTCCGGGCCTATTTCGAACGGGAAACCACCGTTCTCCCGAAATTCTTCGGCGACCAGATGGTCAGGGATCTCGGACCGCTGTGGGACTGGCTTCCGGAGGGAGCTCTTCATCACGATCCGAATGCGTATCTCACATCGGTCGAATCCGCTCCCCCGCCGGAGCAGTCGCTCGGCGAATGCGAAACCCCGGTTGCGAGTGCCTGCCCCGTCGAGCCGGACCCCGTGGCAGGGACAGGATAATGAGAAAAAAATGAACGCGCGAGTTGAGCCGTCTGTCGCGCGTCCGCAGATCCCGACCTCAGGTTCCGATTTTCACGGTCCGGCAGAGGGAACGCTGAACCGTGCGAAATGCTCTACCGGCGATTACCTCCCCATCCGCCGCCCCGTCCGCCGCCCCTGTTCTGGCGCTGAGGTTTCGGCCGCGCCTCATTGACGTCCATCGACCGGCCTTTCAATTCCTTCCCGGCCAGTTCGGCCATGGCCTTCTGCGCCTCGGCGTCCGCCGGCATTTCCACGAATGCGAACCCCTTGGAAAGACCGTTGAATTTGTCCTTGACGATGCTGACTTCGCTCACGCGCCCGTGCGCTTCAAAGGCGGCCCGGAGATCATCCTCCGTAACATCGCGAGCAATATTGCCGACATACAATTTCATCATTCCCTCATTCATTAGTTGATTGGTGTGTGATTTAATCAGTAGAGGATGAATATCCCGGCCGTGGGTGGCATGCGGTGAACGGAGCCGGGATCATTTCGGATGCCTCGGGCATTCCGCCGTACCAGCCGATCCTCCGGGAACCCGCACTTTCTCCGCCGCTTCGCCATTATCTCCGCTTCCTGCGGCCGCTCTGGTTTGTCCATGCCCGCTGACGCGAGTGACTGCGCGGCACTCCCTCCCCGGCATGCCGGGGTGCAACTGTCTCCGTTGGCGGAAGGTCGGCCGCAACCACGGGGATGAGCGTAATCTGTCCATTGTAGGTAAAGAGCACCTGTTTGAAGAACTGGCGCTCGTCATCGGTGGCCACAAGGGAAATTGCATCGCCGCGTTTGCCGGCCCGCGCCGTGCGGCCGATCCTGTGCGTGTACGAATCCACGTCGCGCGGAATCTCGTAGTTGTAGACATGGGTGACGTCGTCGATGTGCAGGCCACGTGCGGCCACATCGGTCGCGACGAGCACCTTGAATTTTTTCTGCCGAAATTCGGCCGTCACCCGCTCCCGTTGATTCTGAGACATGTCGCCGTGCAGGCACTTGGCCTGGACCCCGCTGGCCGAGAGTTTCCGCGCGAGTCGGGAGGAGATATGTTTCCGGTTGCAGAATACCAGCGACAGGTCCCGCTCGCCTTTGAGCAGGTGCATGAGGAGGGAGAGTTTCTGCTCGGGGTTCGTCTGGTAGTAGGTCTGGTGCAGAAACTCCGGTTTCACCGCCGGGGCATATTCAAGACGGCAGGGATTCATGAGAAATTTCTGGCTGGCCCTGATGATTTCGTTCGGCAGGGTCGCACTGAGAAGCAGCGTCTGCCGCTGTTTCGGCAGATGACTGACGATCCTCTCGATATCGGGGAGAAATCCCATATCCAGCATCCGGTCGGCTTCATCGAACACCAGGTGGCGTACCCCCCCGAGCGAGAGGGTGCCGCGCCGGATCAGATCCAGCAGTCGGCCGGGAGTGCCGACGACGATGTTTGTCTTCGGCAGTTTCCTCGCCTGTTCGTTGATGGAGACGCCGCCGTAGATCGGCGTGATGCCGAGATGTTTTCCCTGGGAAAATTTGAGGAATTCCTGAGCGATCTGAAGAGCAAGCTCCCGGGTCGGCGCCAGAACCAGCGCGGCGACGCCGTCCGCCCTGTTGATTTTCTCGATCAGCGGGAGCGCGAAACCGAGGGTTTTCCCGGAACCTGTTTCCGACTGCGCCAGGACGTCGCGCCCTTCGGAAACCAGAGGGATCAAGCCCTGCTGGATCGGTGTCGGAGTGATAATCGCATGCTTCGTGAGCAGGGCGATCGTGGATTTGTGAAGCGGAAGTGCTGCAAATGACATAGTTACCTGATACCTGTGAAGTTGTTATGAATTTCCAACCGGGACTCTTCTGCCCCGATCGGGTGAATCATCCGCAAACCTGATGAGTTCACGGAGTACTGCGTGAATCCTTGCCCGAAGATGAATGGGAATCGAGCTTCCCTTTGTTCGTAATGCCTTTAATTTTTCGCTTATTTCCTTCGCCGTCGCGTCCGGTATCGTCTTCTCGAAGTAAAATGATCCGCCATGCCGGAGTCGGACAGCAATGCGCATATTTTTCCCGTGTGCAGATTCTGAGCCCTCCTCCGTGCTGATCGCGGGGGGAGCGATCGGACCGCACCATTCTCCGGTGCAGGAATCGACGCTGTGGGCACCATGCCCGTGGGTCTGCGCCATCCAGCAGCGTTTCTCCTCATCCCACAGAATTTTGTGCGTTTCAAGATTCTCCGGTGCGGTCATCGAAATATCACGATACCAGTAGAGCCCCGGGTCTTTCGGCTTTCGATGGGTCCATTTCACAGTTCGTCCCTTCCTTTCCTTCTGAGGCCTTCAGCGTGCGGTATCGCCGGTGTCCGGTTCGTTCAGAGCGCGCGGGCGGGCTTCTTTGACGATGAGCGCGGACCCCTTCAGTTCCTTGCCGTGCAGGGCCTGTATGGCATTCATGGCTTCCGACTGCACCGGCATACTGAGGTATCCGAATCCCCGCGACACCTTGCCAACTCTGTCCATAACGAGATTTGCATACGAGACCTCTCCGAACACCCGGAATTCCCTACGCAAATCCGATTCGGTAACGGCGGCTGATAGATTACCTGTGAAGATAATCATGGTCGATCCTTCCGAAAATCAATGAAGACTGGGACGACGTGAGTTAGTTGGGCGGGAGGAATGGTAGGGTCGTCTCGACCTAACAGGATACATCACCTGATAAATGTAAACATAATCCCCGCGGAATCCTAATCATCACTCCGATGAGGCGGCGACATGAGAAAAGATCAAAAGGTCTGTTTGCGACATCATTAAAGCTGCAGATGCGTCTGCAGGTCAGGGGCGGCACTCATTTCCTGTAAAATCCGTTGAATAGGGTGAACGGGAGCGGAATTATACCGTCATGCGGTTGAAGAGAGACGATGTATTTTTATCCACTGGCTGTAACTAAATGGTAACAATACCGTTTATACAGTTATTGCTTGAACAGCTCTCTCCATGAGAATTGTTTTTCCGTACTGTCCGGTCCGTTCCGAGTTTGGGAATCTGCCGTCGGATAAAATTTGACCGCTCCGGTAATGACGATTTGATACTGCCGTCCCTCCACGAATTATTGAAAGACCGCAATGAAGAATGATTTTCGCATCCTTGTATTGATTTCACCCCTTCTTCTCGCCGTTGCGGGGTTGTCCTGCTCGGGCGCACATATCATTCTCCCGGGCATGACTGCCGAAGGACGCATGCGCTTGCCCAACGGGTGGTATATTACCCCTGCCGGAAAACAGATCGAAGTGGGCGATACGCCGCTGAACTTCTCTATCGACCCGGACGGCAATTACGCGATTGTCACAAACAACGGCGCCGGCGATCAAACAGTCTGCGTCGTCGACCTGAAAAACGGCGTGGCGACGCAATCCATTCCCGTCGGGAAATCATGGCTCGGCATTAAATTCTATAATGGCGGAAAGAACTTCGCGCTCTCCGGGGGGAACGATAATTCCATTTTGCTCTATTCATTCGACCGGGGAAAGGCTGTGCTGGCGGACAGCATCGTGGCGGGCAAGCCGTGGCCCGATGAGGGAATCTGGATGGGCGGTATCGACATCGATGAATCGGCCCATCTTCTTTACGTCACGGGGAAATACGACAGCACGTTGTTTTGCTTCGATCTCGCGACGAAGAAACTCCGCGCGAAAGTCCGTCTGCCCGGCATACCGTACACCTGTCTCGTTTCAAAGAAGCATCCGCTGGTCTATCTCACGCTCTGGAGCAATTCATCGGTGCTGGTGTTCGACAGCGGGCTGAAAACCGCGCCCGGCACGATCGCCGTCGGCCCGCATCCCAACGACATGGCGGAGTCTCCCGACGGGAAACGGCTTTATGTCGCGAATGCGAACGAGAACTCCGTTTCGGTCATCGATATTGCCGCCATGAGCGTCGCGGAGACCGTCGTTTCTTCGCTTGTGCCGGACGCATTGCCGGGCTCGACGCCGAACTCCGTCGCCCTGAGTTCCGACGGCTCGACGCTCTATATCGCAAACGCGGATAATAACTATATCGCGGTGATGGATGTGTCATCACCGCGCGGCAGCAGGTCGCTGGGGTTCATTCCCTCCGGCTGGTATCCTTCCTGCGTGCGGATCAACCCCGCAAACGGCGACATCATCATTGCAAACGCAAAGGGTAACTCGTCGTTTCCCAATCCGCAGGGTCCGGTGCCGGGGCACAAGGTGACGCATACGCAGTACATCGGCTGGCTGATGAAAGGTACGCTGGAGATCGTGAAACAGCCGTCGCCCGAAGAACTCCGCGCATACGCTGTGCAGGTGTACGGCAACTCGCCGTACCGGCGTGATACCGTTGCACGTCAACAGGAGACCGCCGGACTTCTTTCACCGATCAGGCACGTCTTCTATGTCATAAAGGAAAACCGCACGTATGACCAGGTGCTCGGCGACATGCCGGAGGGGAACGGCGATTCCAGCCTGACGTTCTTCGGCGAAAAGGTGACGCCCAATCTTCACGCGCTCGCGCGCCAGTTCGTCCTGCTCGACAACTTCTACGTCGATGCCGAGGTCAGCGCCGACGGCCACAACTGGTCGACGGCCGCCTATGCCACAGACTATGTCGAAAAGACCTGGCCGACGATGTACGGCAATCGCGGCGGCGATTTCGACTTCGGACCGGATGCCAGGGTTTCCTCGCCCTCGAGCGGGTACATCTGGGATAACTGCAAGGCACACAACGTCTCGTACCGCGATTACGGCGAGGCGGTGAATGTGCCGGACAAGGTCGGCGACCCGAACACCGCCACGACCGGCGGCCTTGAAGGCCACGTCTGCGCGGAGTACCGCGGGTTCGACCTGGATTACTCGGATCTCGACCGCGAGGCGGTGTGGGAGAAGGAATTCGACGTCTTCGATCGCGACGGCGGACTGCCGCAGTTTAATATTGTCTATTTCCCCAACGACCATACGAACGGCACAGTAAAAGGGAAGGGAACGCCTCGCGCGTTCGCCGCGCAGAACGATCTGGCGGTGGGCAAATTCATCGACCGGCTTTCGAAAAGCAGGTACTGGAAGGAATCCGCCGTGTTCATCGTCGAAGACGATGCGCAGGCCGGATCAGACCACGTTGACGCGCACCGCTCAACCGCCTTCGTCATCAGTCCGTACGCGAAACACCGTTTTGTCGATCACACCATGTACTCCACGAGCGGCCTCGTCGGCACCATTGAGCGCATACTCGGCCTCCCGCCGATGACGCAGTACGACGCGGCGGCGACGCCGATGCTGAACTCGTTCACTGCCGGCGGCGATTTCTCACAGTACAATTGCATCCCTGCATGCGTCGATCTCAGGGAACAAAACCTCGCCTCCGCGTACGGCGAGAAGGAGAGCGAAGAAATGGATTTCTCCAGGCCGGACGAGATCAACGAGGCGGTATTGAATGAAATACTCTGGCGCTCGATCAAGGGCGCCGACGCTCCCGTTCCCGCTCCGCGCCACGGCGCATGGGTGATGGTGGAAGACAAGAATGATGAGTGAACCGGGCCGCTTCGGGGAATTGATAGAGTACCGGAGTCCCGATCGTAACTTGTGGGAATCCGTACACTGAGGAGGGAGTGGAAAATACGAAATCCGAAGCACGAAATGACACACAACTAAAATCGTCAACGACCGGACCTGCGGTCGGGTTCCCGCCTGTTTGAAAATGACGGGTACACGACCGAGATCCCCGATCAACCTCAATGTTCAGCTCATCGCTATCGACTTCAACCGCACGATCCTTTACGTGCCTGGGCTCTCCGGTCGAAGGCATCCCTTGGGAACTGGTAAATCCTTTTCACCACGTCGACACGAAGAGCCCAAAGAGAGAGGTCACCGCAGGAGCAGCAGCTTTCTCGTCTGGGTATGCGAGCCGGAGGTGAGGCGGCTGAAATAGACTCCGCTCGGCAGAGCGGACGCATCCCAGGTAACTGCGTACTCTCCCGCCCTGAGCTCTCCGTTGACGAGCCGCGTCACCTCGGTCCCGAGAACAGTATACACCGTCAGTGTCACCCATCCGGCGTCAGGAATCTGAAATCTGATTGTCGTCGCCGGGTTGAAAGGATTCGGGTAGTTCTGCGCGAGACCGAAAACGGCCGGTTTCTGAAACGGCTTCAGCTCGCGGACGGAGGTGACACCTGACGGAATCGGAATCACCCGGGTGGCCCCCGCACCGAGGACGCCCTGATCGATCACCCCGGTGCTCCCCGATGAATCGATCACGCTCACCATCGAATAATAGGCGCCGCCCAATCCGGTCAGGTGGAGAGATGCCGGAAAGGCCGTCGGTTCCATGATCCATCCGATCCCGGCCGAATCGCCGAACCAGGTACTCCCGGGAATTTCTGCCAGGGGTCCGGCCGCCACGCTGTAACCGAGCCGCTTCCCGTTTGCGTCGACGACGAATCCCTCCAGCGGGTCGAGAATGAGCCCCAGGAGACTCCCGCCGATGATATTCGCCGCGACATTCCCGGCCGTGGACATCAGAGCGGCAAACGCCGAATGTTTCGTCGTCGAAATTTTTTCCGGCGGGAGACGAACGCCGAGAATATTGAGGATCTGCTGCTGGACATCTGCATTGAACATGAGGCCGAGATGCGATACATCGCCCGAGGTGTTCGTTCCCTTCGCGAAAGGAAAAAGATGCACCCGCGGATCGCCGATGAACTGGCCGGAGGACGATTCGAGAGGCACCGTGCCGTCGCCGCTCGATGGGGCGACGATATCCTGATACCAGGTCTCCCCGGGGCGGGCATCCCGTGTGACAAAGCTGCTGAACGGCACGATGACGTTCGGGTTTCCGGAAGGGCCCACCTTTTTCACGACCGCCGTCGGCGTAGCGACGTTGGTTGCATAGATCACGCTGACGTGGGAACTGTCGGCAAACGCATTCGGATCTCCCGCCAGCGAAAGATCAAGGCCGGCGTTCAGGTCGAGGAGAAGATTGTTCCGGGAGGAGGTGTCGCCGTTGACGTTCGTGAAACCGGCTCCGAAATCGATGAAGTCGTACGTTGCGAGAAGTGAACGGGCTGTCGGATTATACTGGTGAACAAAACAGATCTGCGGAGAATCCTGACAGACGGGACCGGCGAGGGAACTCAGACTGATATCGATATCCGGCCCGGTGATAATTCCGCCGGCGAGAACTTTCTGGTACCCCAGGTTCAATATTTTCGAGAGGACAAGCTGAAACGTGATGTCGACGCCCCAATTATCGTGGAGGGGGTTCCATGCTTTCGATGCGCCGCGGTTCGGCACACCGACCATGATGAGGTTCTCCACTCTGGGCAGTCTCCTGCCGCCGGCAAACGTTCCACCGCAGGCCGGACTCTGGATGTACGTTCTGGCCACCAGACCACCGGTGCTGTGCGCAATGATGTTGACGCTGTCGAGGATCGACCCCGGGTGATCCGCCTCCCACGCGTCCATCGCCTGCCTCAGGTAAAAACCGAGGTAATCGACTGCGTAACTGAATGTGGAGTCCGTCAGCGACGCCGCCGAGATGCCGTTCACAACGCCGTCAAAGACGCCGTCGAACGGTCCGGGCGGAATGCGCCAGTCGTAATTGACGATGAAAAGATCCTTGCCCTCAACATAGCCGGCGTTCTTCAGCGTCTGAATCAGGTCGTCGTAGGCGTGGGCGAGCGGGTCTATCTGAAGCCCGGATGGCTGAATCCCGCGGGTGAACATCCACGGACCGATGTCATTTTGATCGGCAGGATAGGTGGCGCCGATGCCGGGGACAAGGAGGACGGGCCAGCGCCGGGGCGTCAGAAGGAACGCGCGCGGCTGTCCGTTGTGCAACCCCGATCCGACGATCTGGCCGCGGTTGTTGATGCCGTAGGCATATTCGAGCGTCCATCCCGATGCCGTGTCGATGCATGAATTGAGATCACGGAGAGAATCGGCTTCCCAGAGGACCGCGTGAATGGCATCCGAAGGGGAAACGTAGGTCCAGCCGGCAATCTGATCGGAATCGTTGATCGCCCGGCCAACGCTCTCGCTCCCGAGAGCGCCAAGGTCCTTCACCGTCCCATCCCGATAGACAAACGCATGCTGTCCGCTTACCGGCAGATTGAAAGAGCCGACGATATGCCC
The DNA here is from genome assembly GCA_035524335.1 of Bacteroidota bacterium. Taxonomy (GTDB): domain Bacteria; phylum Bacteroidota; class Ignavibacteria; order UBA10030; family SZUA-254; genus DATKPE01. The sequence goes on along the minus strand of DATKPE010000052.1, from coordinate 4,005 downwards.
GGCACTATTGATTCCGAACGCACCGCTGGTATACCATCCTCCGATCGCGCCGATATCGGTCATCGTGCCGTTCTGATACAGAAAGGCGGTATTGATGCTGTCGGCCCGCGTCGATATTCCGGTGATCGATCCCGATTTGTTTACACCGTAGGCGAAACTGTACACATAGCCCAATGTCCCGAGATCCGACATGTTTCCGTTTCGGTAGATGAACGCATGGCGCCCGGTACCGGCGTCGGAGTATCCGACGATGATGCCGGAATCATTGATCGCGGCTGCGACGCTCACTCCCGTACTTCCGACAAGCGTACCGATATCGGTCATCACGCCGGCGTCATAGAGAAACGCGTGGCCTTCGATATTGCCGGAAAGCGACGAATTGCCGACCACCCGGCCTGCATTATCCAACCCCAGGGCCCGGCTTCCGCCTCCTCCCATCACTTCCCGCCTCCCTCCGGAACGACCAGCAACGGGATCGGTCCCGTGTGTCTCCGTCGTCTGTCCCCCGGATGATACGGCTCCGAGCACACCGAGATCTGTCATGAAACCGTGCCGGTAGAGAAACGCATGCGCGACGCCCGAGACATATGAATATCCCGCCACCCACCCGGAATCGTTCACCGCAAATCCGGCAGTGGCTCCTCCGAGGGTTCCGATGTCGTCGACGGTGTATTTCCCCTGACCGGGCGAGAGGGATGAGAAGGAAAGGTGGAGACAAACAAGAACGCAGTAACAGCATGATCGTCTGTTCACGTGCACTTCCTTTGATGGGTGCTGAAAACGTCCGGGGAGTATAACGATTTTACCTTTCAGACACAACTGACCTGCGCGCGGCGACAGGTGGCGAAAGGATATGCGTTCTCCACCCTCCAGGAGACACAAGCCGTCATCACAGCTGATCTCCGAAGTCCTCCAGTACAGCAGTCCCGCTCGGAATTAGTGGGAGTCCGGACACTGAGGTGGGGCAAATTCGAATTTCAAACACGAAATGGCAAACAACGATGAATGACGAAAATCGTCAATGACCGGACCTGCGGTCAGGTTTTCATATTGGTCCTATTCGATCATGTGCATTTGTTTCGGATTTCCGAACATCGTCTCCGGGAAGCGAGCGAGTGGTCTTGTGCCGGATCCCCTGTTCACCGGGGTGCGTCAGGCCCTAACAATACTGCCAACCATCTTGTGTCTTCACTCATCTCACACACGAGCCTGAGACAAAGAGTGAGCGGAACACAGAGCAACGCCCCGACCGGGCCGAGCAGAGACCCCCAAAATATCAGAGCAACAAAGACGGTCAGGGTTGACATGCCAAGCTTTCGCCCCATGATTTTTGGTTCAATAACATTACCGAGAATCATGCCAATGACCAGATATCCCGCTGCTGTCAGTGCCGCGGTGCCACCCCCAAATTGAATAAAGGCAAGGAGGACAGCGGGGATCGCGGCCATGATCGACCCCACTGTCGGCACGAAGGCTAGAAGAAAGGCGAGAAATCCCCACAGGACAGCGAAATCCACACCGAGAACTGACAAAAATATTATTATCAGCGTTGCGCCGGCCAGGTTTATCACCGTCTTAATCACGAGATAATGTTTGATCTCATTGAAAAACCTCGTCACCCGTGGAAAATCCGCCTGAGGCTTGTCGAGAGCTAACCGTAATTTGGCGGGAAAGATCGATGCTTCGAGAAGAACGAAGATGACAAGGAAAAGAATAAGCAGAGTATTGGAAAGCGCTGAACTTAGTGAGGTGAACAAGGAAGCAGTGAAGTTCATAACCATCCCGGGATTGATATAACCGAGCAATATCTTATCGGTGACGGTAATCCCCCTCTTCGCCAGCATCGACCTGAAACCAACGAGCATCTCATGAAATCGGGTCTGATAGAGAGGCAACGCATCGTAGAAACTGCTCAATGAGGTACCGACCAGGATACCGATTCCCGACAGAAGTATAATCATCGCCGCCATGACAAGGAACACAGCCGCAGCGGAATGCAACCCTTTCCGTTCCAGCCAGAGTAACGGCATCATTCCGATTGTCGCCAGAAAACCCGCCACGAGAAACAGGACCAGGACCGGCTGTGCCAGATTGATACCCCACAAAATGATGACGAAGGCCGCAGCGTTGAGAAAAAAGCGTGTCCCTCGGTAAGACGTCTTCTCTTCAGTCATAGATATTCCTTTCGGTCCCTTTATTTCTCACATCTCCGGATAGATGTGAACAGGTTGGATTTGGCACGGGAGAGAACTGCCCATCGCCGGCGTTGAGCGAACCGCTCGCCGATGGCGGGCAGATAACCGGGTATGTCATTGTGTATGTCAATTACGTTTTTCCATTTGCCGCCGGAATAAGGATTCCAGCCGTTTTTTTCCCCGCCGCATCTCCGCCAGTGCCTGCTTATATATCTCATCGCGCAATGCGGGACGCATATCGACAATTCCTTTTTTCCGGAGATCATCGAAGCAGGAACGAATGAGGGACAAGAGATACACTCCGGATCTGTGCCCATCCTCAACGAACGCGGTGATGGTCAGTGAATTTTCATAATAATGATCTGCATAGATCTGATGTGAGGCGACAAGCGCAGTCGTGCTGCCCGACTCCGGCATGATGATCGTGAGGTGGTTGAGACTGAATACCGGTTTGATTTTTTCAAACTTCTGTTTTTGCCAGTAGATGAAATCTTCCGTGTTTGTCAGCCGGACATTTGGAAATTGATCAAGATAACGAAAGAGCGATGAATCATGGAAGAGGAGGCTGGGTTCCTCGCGAAGTATTTCCTGATATTCCTGTACTCTATCGAGGGGTGGGACCTGATCGTCGTAGTTCCCCAAAGCGCCGTTTCCTTCCGCAAGATATGACTTCACGAATTCAACAAGCATTGCTTTGGTCAATCCCAGCACCTGAGAACGAACATCGGATCTGTTCCAATCAATCTCTGTGTTAAAGCGCGCCATCATTGCCTTGGGCAGTTTCACCTTGCAATCACCAGGTCGACAATCCCGAAGGGCTCGCATGTCCTCTTCCTCAAGCGATAATCCATCGAGATCAGACAGTTGAGGGGGAACACTGAACATACCTATTTCCGGCACAAGAGCATTATCCCTGAACATTGTGAGATTACGATACTGCGCAACGATAAATTCCAGGGGCACCTGAAGATGGGCCGTTCCAAACACCGCAATTTCGGCGGGGTTGTCTGTTCCGAGGGCCCTGGTCGCGATCTCTCCTGACTCAACAGCTCTCAGGTCATCGTTCGTGAATCCAAAATTTGCGCGCAGGAAGTTTTGCAGGGAATCCTGCGCAGTCTGACAACGGCCTGTGCTTTCACCGATGTGCAGCATCACCGTGAGAATAATGATCACCTTCATACTGAAGTATTTTCTTCGTGTTGCCATATGCATCGAACTGTCACAATATGTGGCCGCTCGCGCCATCTTCGTCATTGCGTGGGCGGGCTTGGTGTTCCCGAGAATGGCTTCGGCTCCCGCGCTGACCGCAACAGCCGTGATGCGGTGAGAAGGCCGAGGAGGAGGAGGGGAACGAGGATATGCCCCATCGGATCGCCCGTAATGGCGTGCGACATCGAGGCACCAGTGAGCATAAAGAAAAAGCCAGCGTATGCCCAATCCGTTAATCGCGGATACCCGGGAATAAACAGTGCGGCAACACCGAGCAGTTGCCAGGTTCCGATGATCGTGGCAAAATACGCCGGATATCCGAGTACCTTCAACCCCTCCATCACGGGAGGCACATGGATGAAATCGGAAACTCCCGTTGCGATCAGTGCCAGCGATGCCATGCCTGTCGATAACCAGTAGAGCACCCTCTTCCATTTTGCGATCGTTCTCTTCCCGATTATTATGTTCATCGTCTTCCCCTGATATATCCGCCTGATGGTTTTTCTTCTCGAATGTGTATGATGTCAACTCTGAGATACTGCCGCCGGAGACGCGGTGTTCATGCTTTCCCGCAATCACGATCCGACATGTGTGAAGAAGC
>DATKPE010000051.1:0-31907 GCA_035524335.1 Bacteroidota bacterium | reverse complement strand
GGATGTTCGTTATAAAAGCTCACATTCCCGCCGGTAACAGGGGTTTCCAGGACGTTGCAGGCCTCGGAGATGCCCCGTATAACCTCCCTGAATTGCCAGTATATCTCCGGATCATTGGGGTTTCCAAAATTCAAGCAATTTGTGATGGCAATCGGTTTGGCGCCAACACAGACAACATTTCTGGCAGATTCAGCTACAGCAATTTCCGCCCCTACGAACGGGTCGATGGAAACATATCTGGAATTACAGTCGGTTTTCAGCGCGAGCGCTTTCCGGCTTCCCTTGATCCTGATAATTGCCGCATCGGCGCGGGTAAGGACGGTATCGGTCCGGACTGTTGAATCATACTGTCTCGTAATCCAGCGTCTCGAGCAGATATTCGGCGAACCGAGGAGCCGGATAAGCAACGAGCCGCAGTCACCGGAGCCGGAACGGGCGGTCGTGCTCCCTGCCTGCCCAGACCTTGGCGGTGCGCTCGATTCGAGATGGTAGACCGGTGCTCCGCCTCCCAGAACGAGCGATTCGGCCGGAATTTCTGCAACCACACTTCCCTTCATCGAAATTCTGAGCAGGCCTGAATCGGTGACGGTTCCGATCACTTCTGCAGGAAGATCCCATTTCCGGAACACCGCCTGTACATGGGGCGCGTTCTGAGGTTCCACGACGAGAAGCATCCGTTCCTGGGATTCCGAGAGCATGATTTCGTACGGCGTCATCCCTGCTTCACGGAGCGGGACCTTATCCAGCTCGATATCCATCCCGACGCTTCCCCGGGCACTCATCTCGCTTGTTGAACATGTAATTCCGGCGGCGCCCATATCCTGTATACCTATAACCAATTTTTTCCGGATTACTTCAAGTGTTGCCTCAAGAAGCAGTTTTTCGGTAAATGGATCGCCTACCTGAACGGACGATCGCCGGGCGCCGGAGCGTTCCGAGAGTTCCTCCGAAGCAAAGGTGGCGCCGTGAATGCCATCACGGCCTGTCGATGAGCCGGCGATCATCACGAGGTTTCCGGCACCCCGTGCAACCGCCCTGGTAATATCCTCGTGCTTCACGATGCCGACAGCCATGGCATTCACGAGTGGATTTTCATCGTAGGACGGATCGAAATAGACTTCTCCTGCGACAGTCGGAACCCCGAAACTGTTCCCGTAGTCGCCGATGCCCTTGACAATACCTTTTAAAAGATACTGTGTCTTCTTTTTCGAGAGATCGCCGAACCGGAGGGAATTGAGTGCCGCCACCGGCCGTGCTCCCATGGTAAAAATATCCCGAAGGATCCCTCCAACGCCTGTGGCTGCTCCCTGATATGGTTCAACGGCCGAGGGATGATTATGGGATTCTATCTTGAAGGCAACCGCCAGCTCCTCCCCGATATCGACAAGCCCGGCATTCTCCTCGCCGGCAGTGACGAGGAGCCGTTTTCCCTTCCTCGGGAGCTTTTTCAGTTCGGCGATGGAGCTTTTATAACTGCAGTGTTCGCTCCACATCACGCTGAAGATTCCGAGCTCGGTGTAGGTAGGTGTCCGGCCCAGGATCTCCAGAATTTTCCTGTACTCGTGATCCTGCAGGCCGTAATCACGGGCCAGGGTCTCGTTTACTTCCGGTTCTTGTGCCAAATTCATTCCATCAGACAATTTTGATAATGAACAGCTCCTCCCCCTTTTCAACGACCATCCCCTGCTCGATCCGGACCGATTGCACGATGCCGTTCGCGGGAGATCTGATCTCATTCTCCATTTTCATCGCTTCCAGAAGCCCAAGGCGTGATCCGGCCGTGACTATTGCTCCGGCTGAAACATCAACCTCCAGAAGCATCCCGGGCATCGGTGCCGCAACGACGATCTCTTTCTGATCCTGAATAATACTCTGTTTGTACCTGGAAAGCAATGCAGTCCGGTGATCTTCCAGGTACACTTTCACTATAAAATGTTTGATCCAAATTTCATAACAAGTGTCAGTTAATGGGTTAACCAAAATATTGTGATGTTGATTGTCATATTCGATGCGGGAGATATTTTTTTCCGGGGTAATGCGGAAGGAAAACGGTTGTCCGTCGATGAGAAGTGTGGTCTCATCAATGAGACGGATTTCGACAGATTTGTCAGAAATTACCGCTTTGATTGGGCCGGTCATTCAGATCCGGGGATTGCCTGATCCCGCCAGCGGCGTACGGTCGATGACGTGGAGGTGGGAATTAACTTGTTTGATCTGCTGGAATCCATTGCATTACATGCAGCTGCGATGCATAATTTATCCAGTTTTTCAGTATCGACGAGAATGCCCTGGGAGGTAAAATACTTATGGAGAAAATTTGTGTCGAAGTCGCCCTGACGGAAGAGAGGATGTCGAACGATCCAACTGCAGAGATCCAGATTATTGCGGACGCCGAACAGTTCCGTTTCGTCAAGGGCAGCCGTGATCCGGTCGATCGCATCCGGTCGATTTCTTGCGTGGCAGATCATTTTACCGATGAGTGCGTCATAGAAGCGGGGAACCTGGTTTCCGGCAGAATATCCGAAGTCATTCCGGATTCCCGGACCGGCCGGCAGATGCAGATGGACAATATCACCGGTTGACGGAAAAAACGAATTTGCCGAATCCTCGGCATAAATCCGGCACTCAATGGCATGCCCGTCGAACCGTACCTCTTCCTGCCGGATGGAAAGATGCTCCCCCAGCGCGATCAAAATCTGCTCCCGGACCAGATCGATACCGGTCCGGAATTCCGTCACCGGGTGCTCAACCTGCAGACGCGTGTTGACCTCAAGGAAGTAGAAATTCCCCCGTTCATCCAGGATAAACTCCACCGTCCCTGCGTTTGTATAACCGGAGGCCCGAACTATGTCGAGTGCCGCTCGAAATAAATCTGATCGTGTTTTATCCTGCAATAAAAAACAAGGTGATTCCTCAACTATTTTCTGGTGCCTTCGCTGAATTGTACACTCACGCTCTCCCAGATGGATGGCGTTTCCGAAGCGGTCCGCAAGTACCTGGACCTCCACATGCCGGGGGTTCTCCAGGAATTTCTCCAGGAATATCCTGTCGTCGCCGAACGCCGCCTTTGCCTCGGAACGCGATCGTGCAAGAGCCGACTCAAATTCTGCTCCGGTGTAGACCGGGCGCATTCCTTTTCCCCCTCCGCCCCCTGCGGCCTTCAGAATCACCGGATATCCGATACGGTCCGCAACCGCACGGCATTCTGCCTCGTCGTGTACAGGTTCAATTGTGCCTGCAAGGGTCGGTATGCCGAGAGCGTGCGCAATCCGCCGGCCGGAGGTTTTACTCCCGAGCTTTCGCATGGCATCAGGAGAGGGACCGATAAAACGGATCCCGGAACGCTCCACCGTTTCCGCGAACTCCGCATTTTCCGATAAAAATCCGTACCCGGGGTGAATGCCAGTTGCGCCGGTTTTTTTCGCGATCGCGATGATTTTTTCCGCGTTCAGATAGCTGTCTGCAGGGGCCGGAGCACCGATTCCCATCGCTTCATCGGCTTCGGTTACATACGGCATACTGCGATCAGCATCGGAATAGACGGCAACCGACCGTATTCCCATTCTCCGGCAGGATCTGATGATCCTCCCTGCGATCTCGCCCCGGTTCGCTATGAGAATTTTATCGAACTTCATCTAGACATCACTGTAATTCAATAACGGTAACGCCAGTGCCACCTTCGTTCCATTCACCTAATCTAAACGATTTTATAGTACTATTATTTTTCAAATACTCCGTGATACGCTTTCGGAGTGCACCTGTTCCTTTTCCGTGGATGATATCGAGCCTGTGAACGCCATGGAGAATGGCGGTATCGATCGCCTTGGCGACCGCGTCGACCGCCTCATCTCCGTACATCCCCCGCAGGTCGATAGATGGCTTGAATGCCTGTTCCTGCTCCGGAATAACTGCGGGAGCAGACGGGGTGGAGCGCCGTTTAACAGGGAGCAGACGGGCGACAGGCACTTTAAGACGCAGAGGACCGGACACCACCGTTGCGAGTCCGGAAGAATCAAGCTCCACGACCTCCCCTTCGGTGGTCGATTCCTTCAGACGAACGTACATTCCCGCGGTAATCGCGCCGGCAGGCTCCTCCCTTTCTTCCACCGGCGGCACAACCGTCGCCGCGATCGTGTTCCTGAGCTTCTGCAGATCGTCCTTCGCCTGCGCGATCGCCCCCTTCGAGGCGGAGGTCTCCTTGATCTCCCGGACCACCCGTTCGATCGTCTTCTTCGAATTTTCGACCAGGTCCCGGGCCTCGTGGACCGCTTCCGACCGGATCTGGCTGATTTCCTTTCGGAGCGAGGTGATTTTGCTCTCATACGATGCAATGGAGACCCTCAATTCCTCACGCTCGCCGGTTATCGCCCCGAGTTTTGCCTGCAATTCCTGGGATTTTTTCTCCAGATCCAGGATGAGCGCCTCCAGGTTGGTCTGCTGGGTTCCCTTCAACTCCTTCGCCCGTGCTAGGATCGCCCTGTCAAGATCCATTCTCTCCGCCATCTCGATCGCATAACTGCTCCCCGGGACGCCGTATTTGAACCGGTAGGTCGGACTGAGTTTCGACTGATCGAATTCCATCGCGCCGTTCTCGATATGAGGATGCTCGAATGCAAATGATTTGAGACTGCCGTGATGCGTCGTCGCAATCACCGAACAGCCCCGGTCGGTCAGCGTCTCCAGAATGGCTGCTGCGATCGCCGATCCCTCCAGCGGATCGGTCCCGGAACCTATCTCGTCGATCAGCACCAGACTTCTGCTGTCGGCATTTCCGGCAATGTATTTCAGATTCTGGAGATGAGAGCTGAAACTGCTGAGGTCCTTCTCGATCGACTGTTCGTCGCCCATGTCAACATACAGATCGTTGAAGATTCTGATCACGCTCTCCGGGGACGCAGGGATGTGGCATCCGGCCTGCGCGAGGATCGAAAGGAGCCCGACGGTTTTCATGGCGACACTCTTCCCTCCGGCGTTCGGTCCGGTGATGATAATGGTGTTTACCTCGCCGCCGAGCGAGAGGTCGAGCGGGACAACCCGCTGATGCCTGCTTTTCTGAAGGAGGATCGGGTGATAGGCCGACCGGAGCTGGAGCGTTCCGTCATCGGTGACAACGGGAGCGGAGCCTTTGAGTTCGACCGAATATTTCGCCTTTGCGAGAATGAAATCGAGGGAGCCGAGCACCTCGGTCATCTGGCGGAGATTCTCGGCCGAACCGCGGACCTGCTGGGTCAGCTCCTTGAGAAGCCGGTCGATTTCGCGCTGTTCGGCAAAATGTGCCGTGCGGATGTCGTTGTTCAGATCAAGCGTGGCCGCCGGTTCAATGTAGACCGTCGCACCGCTCGACGAGGAACTGTGAATGAATCCGGGGACCTGGTTCTTGTACTCGACCTTCACCGGAATGACCCCCCTCCCTTCCCGGGTGGTGATAATCTCCTCCTGGATCCACTCCCTGTTGGGGATTGTTTTGAAAATGTTCTCGAGGGTTTTCTGCAGGGCCGATTGTTTTTCCCGGATTTCCCGGCGGAGGCGGGAAAGCTCCTTTGAAGCGGCATCCCGTACCTGCCCTGCCTCGTCTATCGTCCGGTCGATATTGAACTGGAGGAGTTTTTCGGGCTGGTATTGACCGACAATTGCCGCCAGCAGGGGATACGCGGATTTCCGCTGGGCGGCGAAATATCTCTGAATCCTGACGCCGGTGGCGATCACAAGGGAGATATGACGGAGCTCTTCCGGGGGAAGAATGAAATCCGCGATGGCGGAGCGCTGAAGGCTGATCCGGACGTCGAAGAGATGGTCAAGCGGAAGGGCATCGTCGCTCTCGAGGAGCAGTTTCATCTGCGAAACGAGGTCGAGACGGTGCGTAATGGCAGTTGCGTCGCTGAGAGGAGCCAGGTTCCCGGAATGTTCCCTCCCCAGGTCCGAGAGGCAGAGCCCCGCGATCCGCTGTTTGACCTTTCCGAATTCGAGCTTTGCGAAGGACTGGAGATGCTCCCTCATCGTCAGCGGGCATAGTTGATATGCTTCATTTTTCCCTTGAGTTCATCAAAGAATACCTTCGAATCGGGGAGCCAGGAGGTCGAATAATCGAAGATATCCGGAGCAATCTGGAGGGTTTCGTTATAGAACAGCGATTCGTTCTGTGCCTCTTCCGACGGGATGTCGAAAATGTTGAACATGATCAGAATAAGACTGAGGGCGACAAGTCCCTGGACGGCGCCGAGCAGGGCGCCTCCGATCCGGGAAATGGTGGGAAGCGATTCGGTGCCGATCTTCCCGAACCAGCGGTAGGAAAAGTTGAAGACGATGGCGACGCCAACGAACAGACAGAAAAACGCAAGGACATAGGCGGGATCCTCGTCGAGAGTGAACCAGTCCATGAACCTGGTACCGACCGTGTCCATTAATTTCGTGCCGACGATCAGGCCGGCCCAGAAACCCAGAATGCCGAATATTTTTTTCTGAATGCCGTCGCGATACCCGATGATCATATAGACAATCAGACCCACCAGGAGGAGAATATCAGTAAGATTCATGTCAGTTCCCCAGGAGCCGTTTGACAATATCCTGCACCACTTTGCCGTCGACTTTTCCCTTGAGTTCCTTCATGGCGGCGGGCATCACCTTCCCGAAATCCTTCCCTCCCGCCGCGCCAGTCGATGCGATGATTCCCCTGACGAGGGCTTCCACGTCTTCGCCGGACATCTGTTTCGGGAGATATTCCATGATGATGTCGAGCTCTTTCTGCTCCGTGTCGGCCATATCGGGACGATTGTTCTGCCGGTAGATTTCTATCGCTTCCTTCCGCTTCTTGGATGCGGAAATAAGCACCGTCATCTCATCCTCGGCGGTCATCCCGCCCGACGGCCGTTTCTCGACCTGCTTTTCGAGGAGGCCCGCCCGGATCGTCCGGAGCGTTTCGAGGCGGAGTTTCGCCCCTGACTTCATGGCTGTTTTCATGTCGTCCGCAATTTTTTCGAGTAATGCCATAGACTCAGATACCTCCGAATATGGGTATGCATGCTCCGTTGACCGGTTGCCCGGCCGGGGAGCAGAGATAGATGATCAGGTCAGCGACATCTTCCGGAGCGACCCATTTCGCTTCTTCACTGCCGGGAGGCGGCGCCTGACCCGCCCTGCGCAGGATGCTGGGCGCGACGGCGTTTGCGGTTATTCCGGAGCCTTTGAGTTCCTCCGCGAGCACCTCCGTCAGGGTAACGACGCCCCTCTTGGCGACGGCGTAGGGTCCTCTGCCGGCGGTCGGTTTGAACGCCGGGAGCGCCGCAATGCTGACGATCCGTCCATAGCCGTCCGGACTCCGTCTCCGCAGATACTCGCGGGCGCAGAGAAACGCCGTGCTCACATTGAGCGTGATCATACCGTGCCAGTCTGATAGCGGCGTATCGCGCAGAGCCCTGACAGGCAGATATCCGCCGACGAGATTGACGAGGATGTCGACCGCTCCGCGTGAAGCGATCACGGTGTCGAAAAGCTGGACGACATCTTCTTCCCGGGAGACGTCGGACGGGACGGCCACGATCGCCTGTCTGAGGTCAGTTCCAAAGAGCGCAAGATCGTCCGCGGTTCTGCAGGTCACGGCAACAGATGCCCCGGCTTCGATAAATTTCCGGGTCACGACCGATCCGAGGGCACCGGTGCCTCCTGTAATAAGAACGGATTTTCCCTTGAGAATCATGATGTCATACGAATATCGTCTGAATATAAAACAATGTTGTCTGAGAGTCAAAAAAAACGTGATTCCGCGCTCAATTCGGGCACATGCCCCCTCAGTCTTGCATGTAGGTGCGGAAATGGGTGCATTAATTCGCGTATTATGCCCCCTATCTCCGGGATCCGAAAAAGTGTTACTCTTTATCTCCTCCTCACCTACTGCTCCGTAATTCCGGCGGCTGACGCCGCTCATCTGCATCTTCACCGGGGCGGCGGGGAGGCGGCATACAGGCCCGGACCGGCGATGGCGGCATCTCCTTCCAGGTGCGACAGCTACTGCCCGGTCTGTTTCTGTATTTCGACCTCACAGCAGGATCAGGTCGCCGAACCTTCGGTTTTTTCGTGTCCGGAACCGCTGCGAATAACTACGCCGGACAAATGCTCCGTACCCGAATCCCGCGAAATAACTCTCTCGTCTCCCAGGGCCCCTCCCGCATCTTCACGCTGAAGCTCGTTTTTTCCGGTAGACCGCTTCCGGCGCCCGCGCCGGATCCCCTTCTCATATGTGTGGAGATGTTCTATGAAACTCTTGTCAGTCAGTCTGTTGTTTCTGCTCTTCGGGCTCGCAGGACGCGCCTCAGCCCAGCATGACGCAGGTCCGGCGCCGGAGGCACTGCGTGACAGTCTCAGGATGTATCGGCTGGAAGTCGATTCTCTCCGCGAGGAGATCAGACAGCTCGATTCCGCCCGCAACGACGACGTCGAAGGACTCGAGGAGCGCCTGGAGAAGCGGGCGCAGGATCTGGAAAACAAGATCGACGCCATCTCCCGGGCTTCCGCCCCGGTGGTGCTCAATCCCCGGACGACGGCGTTCATAAACTTCGCCTCGCGCATCGACAACAAACCGGAATACGATGCGACCGGGCAGAATGAGATCAGCAACCGGATGTTCGTCCGGACGGCGGAGCTGGAACTACGCAATGCCGTCGATCCCTATGCCGAAGCGATCCTGATCATCTCGATCGAAAACGAGGCCGGAAAGGATTTCAGCGTCGATGCGGAAGAAGCCTACGGGCTCATCAAGAGGATTCCGATCCTGGAGGATGCACCGCTCGGGATGAAGCTGAAAATAGGAAAGTTCCGGGCCCCTCTCGGGACGGACAACAAAATTCACATGCACGATCTTCCCTGGACCACCCGGCCGCTGGTGGTGGCCCGGTTTCTCGGATCGGAGCACGGCGATTTTTTTGAAGCGGGGTTCAATGCAACAGGGATCGACTGCGATTTTTATCTTCCCGATCCGATTCCCGGAACGACGCTGGAGGGGAATGTGGATGTCGTCCGTGCCGGAGAACTCGGAATGGCGGAAGGAGTGTCCGGCCGCCAGCCTGGTTATATCGGGCATCTGAATCTCTCCGGCGACTGGAACAATGAACATCTCCTCATCCTGGGGCTGAGCGGGTACACCGAAGGAGAAACCTCGCCGACGCGCCTCGGGATATTCGACCTGACCTATAAATGGTCCCCCTCGGAGGAGCGGGAATCGCATTCGATCGTCGCCGGGGGTGAGGCGTTCTTCGGCCGCAACATGCTGACTGATTCGGCCGGCAGAATGTCGATCAATGCCCCTTACGGATGGTTTGCCTATCTCCAGTACCAGACCTCATACTGGGTCTATCTCGGGGTGCGGAGCGACTGGTACCGCGATCCGACCAACGATCAGAAGATCACCCGGGGGCTGGCGGGATATCTGAGTTACTACACAACGGAATTTCTCCGGTTCCGTTTCGGCGTGGAACGGCGGTGGAGCGATCTCCCCGCGCTCGACAATGCCACGACAGGTATATTCGAGGTCAATTTCGTCTTCGGGTCCCACCCGACGGAACCGTACTGGGTCAACAAATAATATTTTTCCAAAGGACAGAACCATGCAGAACATTGCCCGTTCCCTCTTTCTCGTCGTGATGTCGCTCCTCGTCGCTCTTCCGGCCGGCAGTCAGGGGAAGAAGCTCAGGATCGTCACGACGCTCAATTATCTTCGGGCCATCACCGAGGAAATCGCCGGGGATCACGCCGAGGTGACAGCGCTGGCGAATCCGAAGCAGGATCCGCATTATGTCACACCGACACCGCGGATGAACCAGTTGGCGCGGGACGCAGATCTGTTCATCGAAAACGGACTCTCCCTCGACCTCTGGTCCAAGAATGTCATCGACGCCTCGGGGAATCCCGGAATTCAGGTCGGCAGTCCCGGGCACCTGACCGCCACGATCAATACGCCGGTCAAGGAGCTTCCCACCGAGGTCTCCCGCTCCTGGGGCGATATCCATCCCCAGGGAAACCCGCACATCTGGCTCGACCCGTTCAATGTGAAAATCATCGCGGGAAACATCGCCGAGAAGCTGAAGCAGATCGATCCGGACAACGGGGCCTATTACACGGCGCGGCTGGAGGAGCTCAGGAACCGGCTCGACCGTGAAATGTTCGGCGAGCAACTGCTCCGGGCGGTCGGAAAATCGGCGGGCGATATCCTCACCCGCAAGGCAAAGAACAACGAACTGGACCAGTGGCTGGCGTCGAAGCATCTGACCGACAAACTGGGCGGCTGGTTGAAAAAAGCGGAGCAGATCCGCGGCATGAAAGTCATCACCTATCACAAGACCTATATTTACTTCGCCGACCGGTTCGGACTCCAGCTCGCCGGCGAGCTGGAGGAAAAACCGGGCATCCCGCCCCCTCCCCAGCACCGCGACGAGATCGTGGAGCTGATGAAGAGGGATCATATCAGGATCATTCTCAACGACAATTTTTATTCACGCGAAGCGGCCGACTATATCGCATCGCGGACCGGCGCGAACGTGATTCTCACCTATATCGACGTCGGATCCGCCGACGACGTCCGCACCTATGAACAGCTGATCACCAAACTCCTGGATCAGATCATCACCGCTTCCCGCTGAAATGGATCATTCATGACGGAACTGCTCTATCTCCCTCCCACGATGATCTGGCCGCTCCTGGCCTGTCTTGTGCTCACCGGCATCCATGTCTATCTCGGCGTCCACGTCATCGCCCGCAAGGTCATTTTCGTCGACCTGGCGCTCGCCCAGATCGCCGCGCTGGGCACCGTGATCGGCGTCCTCCTCGGCTACGAGGTCGGGACCGATACGACGGCGCTCTATCTCTACTCGCTCGCCTTCACCATTTTCGGGGCGTTTGTCTTTTCGATCACGCGCATGCGGGGGGAAAAGATTCCGCACGAGGCGATCATCGGCATCGTCTATGCCGTCACCTTCGCCTCCACGATCCTGGTCCTCTCCAAGAGCGCCCTCGGGCCGCAGGAACTCGACCACATCATCAAGGGGGAACTGCTCTGGGTCCAGCCGGCGACCGTCATCAAGACGGCAGTCATCTACCTGCTGGTCGGCCTGTTCCATTTCGCATTCCGGAAGAAATTCATGGCCATATCGTTCGACATCGTGCAGGCGGAGGCCTCCGGGATAAATGTCCGCCTCTGGGATTTTCTCTTCTACATGTCGTTCGGTTTCGTCATCACCAGCTCCGTCGCGATCGCCGGGGTCTTTCTCGTCTTCAGCTATCTCGTCATCCCCTCGGTCGGCGCCATGCTCCTTTCGGACAAGCTCGGCGTCCGCCTCGCCATCGGGTGGATTGCCGGCTCCATCATCAGTTTCATCGGGGTCAAGCTCTCCTATTCGACGGGACTCCCGACCAGTCCAGCCATCGTCGTCATTCTGGCGGCCGGCCTCTTTTTAAGCGGGATCATCTACCATCTCCGCCACAGCGAGCGGCTCCTGATCGGCATCCGCGATCTGGCGGTCGCAGGTTGTGTCATCCTTCTCTTCATCGGAGGCGTCTGGTATTTCCGGAAGGCGGATGAGGATCCCCTCCAGCATACGCTCAAACGGCTCGACAGTCCGATGAGCACCGAACGGTCGGCCGCGCTCGCCGATCTGCGCGATTTCACCTCGTCCAAGAACAACTGGTTCCCGCGGGTGATCGCGGCGCTCCGGGACAGCGATGCAGAGGTGCGCCAGAGCGCCCTCCAGCTCGTCGGTTCACTCGGAGATCAGACTGCGGCCGGCGATGTGGCCCGGACGCTTGCCGATCCTGTCGACGACGTGAGGAAAAGCGCACTCGATGCGCTCAGGAAGATCGGCGGCCCGGCAAGTGCGGGCGCCATTTTCAACCAGGGTCTCCGGGAAACGGACCCCGAACTCCAGGTCGAATTCTTCGACGCAGCCCTCTCGCTCGGCGACGGAGACGCGATTCCGCGTCTGGCGGATCTCCTCGATACCGGTGGAGTGTTCGCCAACGACGCCTATACATCGCTCCGGCATCACCTCGCCTATGAGTTTTCGCAATCGGACGGGAAGAAAGTGAAGGAATGGTGGGAGCGCCACCGCGGTCAGGCGCGGTGGGATCAGTCGCGGGGTCAATTCGGCCTGGGCAACTGAGCCTGCTCCTTCGATCTACCGGAGCTGAACCGGTTCTCCGGGCTTCAACTCCAGCACCCTGTTCCGCAGTGCCGGCGGAAGGCATTTCTTCAGGCCGGCCGGCGTCCCGGTGAGGGCGGGAAACGTGCCGTAGTGCATGCCGATGATGGTCTTCGGTTTGAGCAACGTGCAGGCGAGCGCGGCCTCAGCGGGTCCCATCGTAAAAAGGTCTCCCACCGGAAGCAGAACAACTCCGGGCCGGTAGAGCTTTCCGATCAGCGCCATATCCGAGAACACCGTCGTGTCCCCCGCGTGGTATACCGTCGGGCCGTTTTCCACGGCGATGATGAAGCCGGCCGCCTCTCCCGCAGGAAGCATCACACCGTTTTCCTCAATGACGGAACTGTGTCGTGCATCGGTCATCGTGATGCTGACGCCGTCGCGCGTTAACGTCGCCCCCTTGTTCATCTGAACCGTGGTCAGGCCTTTTTGCCCGAGATACAGGGCGAGCTCATAGATGGCAATCACCGGGGCGCCGGTGCGTTTGGCGATGGCAACGGCATCACCGAGGTGGTCACCGTGCGCGTGGGTGAGGAGGATGAGATCGGCGGCAATTGTACCGGCGATTCCCGCGGGGGCGGATGGATTGGAGAGCCACGGATCGATGAGAATCGATCTGTCGTGAGGGGTGCGGATACTGAACGCCGAATGACCGAACCAGGTCAGGGTGACGGAACGACGCTGTCGCTTCATGGCGGAACCTTCCTGGGAGATCTACCGTTCCGGCTTGAGTTTCCCGTGGAATGCCTTCAGGAATTTTTCGAGCTTCGGCTGGATGACCAGCCGGCAGTAGGGCTGGTTTCCGTGCTCGTTATAGTAATTCTGATGATAATCCTCCGCCTTGTAAAAATTGGTATAGGGAACGATTTCGGTCACGATCGGTCCGTCGAAGACCTTCGCGGAATCGAGGCGGCGTTTCAGCTCCTCGGCGATCCGTTTCTGCTCCGGGGTGTGGAAGAAAATCACCGACCGGTACTGTGTTCCCACGTCGTTTCCCTGCCGGTTCAGCGTGGTGGGATCGTGGGTCTTCCAGAATATTTCAAGAAGATCCGAATACGAAACCACCGACGGATCGAAGACAATCTGTGACGCTTCGGCATGTCCGGTGGATCCGGTGCAGACTTCCTCATAGGACGGATTGGGGACGGTTCCGCCGGCAAAACCGGAAACGACGGAATCAACCCCGCGGACCTGCTGGAAGATGGCTTCCGAGCACCAGAAGCATCCTTCCCCGAAAGTTGCGGTATCGAGATTCATGGCATGCGATGATGATGAGACCGGGCTGTCCTGCCGGGTCTGGCCGGTGTTCCGGCCGCACGCGACGAGAAACAGCAGGATAAAAGGGAGCAGAAGACGAAGACTGTGTCGTGTCAGCATACATGTCAAATAACGAAATCGTCCGTTTTTTCCAAATCGTCTGCCGGTCGGCAGGCGATGGCTTCACAGAAACAGAAGCGGCGGAGCAGAACCCCGCCGCTTCGGCAGAATTGCGTGCGTTTCCGATCAGAGTTCGATCTGGTAAGAGTTGTCCGGGACCGGTTCCCCTTTTTTCCGGGGAGCTGGCAGGGGATCCTGTCTTGCGACCTCCAGCAGGCCGATAGCCGAACCGCAGGAGTCGCAATGGACAATGGCGACCTTCCGTTCGCCGTTCCTCAATCCGCTGTCGGATACGGCAAAGTCAGATCCGCCGCACTTCGGACACGTGGGGGTCATCGTCATGGCCGTTCTCCTCTACCTGTGCGCCGTGCTCGCGAACTCGTTCGTATAGACGCCGGTGCAGAGATGCCGGTACTTCGGATTCATGCCGCGCACCACGTCAAAATACATGTCGCGGACCTGGTTGGTGACCGGCCCCATCTTCCCTGTTCCGATGGAGCGGTGATCGATCCGGGTGACCGCGGTAATCTGGACGCCGGTGCCGCAGAAGAATATTTCGTCCGCCATATAGAGCTCGCTCCGGTCGATCGACCGTTCAACGACCTCGAGGTGGAATTCATCGCGGATCAGCGTCGACACGGTTCTCCGGGTGATCCCTTCGAGGATATTGTCGGTGGTCCGTGTCGTGATCACTTTCCCCTGCCGGACCATGAATAGATTTTCGGCCGATCCCTCGCTGACGTGGCCGTCTTCGTTGAGGACGATCGCTTCATCGAAGCCGGAGCGCTGGGCGTCGGTTTTGATGAAGGCGGAGTTCACATACGCGCCTGCGATTTTACCCCGCGGCGGGATCATATTATCGTCCACCCGGCGCCACGAAGAAATTGTGGCGTGGGCGCCCTCCTCTTTCTCGACGTAGCGGCCGAAGGGGAGGGCGACGATCGAGACTTCGGGTTTCAGGTCGTGCAGGCGAACCCCGATGATTTCGTCGCTGTAGAACGCCAGCGGTCTGATGTAGCAGTCGCAGGAGAACTGTTCCGTCCGGAGCAGATCGAGGGTTCCCCTGCACAATTCCTCATGGGTCAGGGGAAGCTCCATGCACATCAGTTTGGCGGAATCGAGGAACCGGCGAAAATGGTCGTGAAGCCGGAAGACAAAGAGCTGTTCCTCCTGTTTATTCCAGTATCCGCGGATTCCGTCGAAAATCGCGGTACCGTAATTCATCGCATGCGTCAGGACGCCGACCCTGGCATCCTGATATGGCATGACGTGACCCTTATAAAATGCATATTTCGGCAATGGCATTCAGCAGGCTCCTTTCTGGATAGCATCGGAATACGTATTCTGGATGACCGGCGGAATCGACGGGGATCGGATCCCCGTGGCCGGGTATCATCATCTGTCGAGGAACGGACATTTTCCCGACGGCATGGCTTCCCTGGACCGGCGGGTGTCTTCAGCGTGATAGTCAACGGCATAATGTACGAAAATTACCGCTGATGTTCCACCGCCAGCCGACAAACGATGGAATCCGTAATTTTTATTTATAGGGAACTCTTCTTATATTGTCCTCCATTCTTGTTCCACATCGCATCACCTTCGATGAAGGACAATTTATGTGTAAAAACCTGTTCTTTGCGTTGATTTTCGGCCTTCTGAGTCAAACGGTCTATTCCCAGCCGGGCAAACCGCTTTCCGTCGGCGACAGCCCGCCCGATTTTTCACTTCCCTTCGCGACAAAGGATTCGGTCGGGGACGGGCCGTACACGCTCACCGGGGTGATCGGAAAAAAGATCATCGTGCTCGCCTTTTATCCTGCCGATTGGAGCGGGGGCTGCACGAAAGAGATGTGCACGATGAGAGACAATTTTGGCGACCTGGCCAAACTGAACGCCCTCGTCCTCGGGATCAGCGGCGATTACGAGTATTCTCATCACGAATGGGCGAAGTATCATTCACTCCCCTTTCCCCTTCTTTCCGACCATCTCCATGCAGTCGCGAAACAGTACGGAAGCTACGGGGAGAACGGATTCAACCGGCGTACCGTCTATGTCATCGACACCCGGGGCAAAATCGCCTATATCGATCTCGAATACAAGACCCGGGATCAGTCGTCGTTCCTCAAGCTCGCCGAGGCAATCCATAAAATCCAGTAACGCACATCCGATCACTTCGTTCCTACATCATCATGCTTCTTCGTCTGATTGCCGTTCTTTTCTGGTGCGGTGCGGGAACCCTCACCTTCGCCCAGCACCCTCTCATCTACCCCGGGGAAGATCATCTGCAGAATATTTGCCAGCTCAGCTTCGGAGGACAGAATGCCGAGGCATATTTCTCACCCGACGGACAGCGTCTCGTGTTTCAGTCACAGCGCGATTCGTTTCCCTGCGACCAGATTTTCATGATGGATCTTGCCGGCCGGCATATCCGCCTCCTGTCGACGGGAAAGGGGCGGACGACCTGTTCCTTTTTTCTCCCCGACGGCGGGCATATTCTGTACTCCTCGACCCATCTGGCGGATCCGGCGTGTCCGCCTCCGCCCGACCGTTCGAAAGGGTATGTCTGGCAGTTGTTCCGCGGGTATGACATCTTCACTGCCGATACGATGGGCCATCTGACCGGACGCCTCACCACCTCGCCGGGGTACGACGCGGAAGCGGTTGTTTCGCCAAAGGGAGATCTGATCGCCTTCACCTCTGTTCGGAACGGAGATCTGGATATCTACACCATGAAGCTGGACGGGAGCGACGTCCGCCAGCTGACCCACGAGACGGGCTACGACGGGGGCCCTTTTTTCTCCCCTGACGGGAAAAAAATCGTCTACCGGGCCTATCATCCGACCGGCCCGCAGGAACTGGCGGAGTACAAGGAACTCCTCGCGGAGGGAAAAATACGCCCGTTCAGTCTTCAGATCTGGGTGATGGATGTCGACGGTTCGAACAAGAAACAACTGACATTCAATAAAGGAACGAATTTCGCGCCGTTTTTCCACCCGGACGGCCGCCAGGTGATCTTTTCCTCCAATATGGAGGATACCTCCGCCGTCCCGATGAATTTTGATCTCTACCTGATGAACCTGGACGGGACCAATCTCCGGCGCATCACGACGAATCCGACTTTCGACGGGTTCCCGATGTTCAGTCCCGACGGAAAAAAACTTGTCTTTGCCTCCAACCGGAACGCCACACGACCCTATGAGACGAATATCTTCATCTGCGACTGGGTCCCGTGAGCACCCTGCGGGAACTGCAGGCGGATCCGGTCACTGCAATTCCACTACCACTCACCTTACCTCGGATCATAAATATGACCAGACAGATCAGCACCCTTATTCTTCTGCTGTTCCTCGGCGGCTGTTCGACGGCCCTGAAGGAACCGGCGGGAAACCCCGACATCACAGCGGATGAACTCCGCGTCCATATAAAATATTTCGCGTCGCCTGAGCTCCGCGGCAGACGGGCTGGCGAGGAGGGCAACGTTCAGGCGGCACGGTACATCGCCGGAAAATTCGCGGAATACGGGCTCACTCCCCTCGGAGAGAATAACAGCTATTTCCAGCCGTTCACGTTCGTGGCGGCCACCTCCATGGGAAAACACAACTCCCTCACTCTGAAAGCCGGCGGAACCTCCACATCCCTCCGGCTCGATACAGATTTCCGTCCCATCGGATTCACCGACAGTGTCTCCTTTACCGCCCCCCTCGTTTTTGCAGGGTACGGCATCAGCGCCAATACCGATTCGCTCAAATATGACGACTATGCCGGCATCGACGTGAAGAAAAAGATCGTGCTCGTCCTCCGCTACTCGCCCGAAGGATCGGGAGCCGGACGCTTCTCGAAATACCAGTCGATCATGGAAAAAGCGATGATCGCCAAGGACCACGGCGCCGCCGGCATCGTCTATCTGACGAATCCATCGTCCGAGGAGGGAGGAACGCTGGTACCGTTCGAATATCCGGTCAACCACCCGATCGGCATCGCGGCCGTCACCCTGCGGTGGGAAGCGTTTGATCAGCTCCTCTCCCGCCTCGGCAGGAACCTGGCGGACGTCAGATCGTCGATCCGGACGTCGCAGACGCCGCACTCCTTCCCTGTGGAAGGAGCTGAGGCGACGATCGAAGCGGGTACCGAGAAGGTCACCGCAACGACCTCGAACATTGTCGGCATGCTCGAAGGGACCGATCCGGTGCTGAAACACCAGGCCGTCGCCATCGGCGCCCATATGGACCATCTGGGAATGGGCGGACAGGGATCCCTCCTCCCGGACACGGTCGCGATTCACCCCGGAGCGGACGATAATGCATCGGGCTCCGCCGCTCTCCTGGAACTCGCACAGTACTTCAGCGCACACCGGAGCGAGCTGAAAAGGACGCTTTTGTTCCTCTCCTTCACCGGCGAGGAAGAGGGACTCTACGGCTCCGATTATTACGTGAAACACCCGCTCTATCCGCTCGATTCCACGGTGACCATGGTGAACATGGACATGGTCGGGCGTCTCAAGGACAGCATCCTCGTCATCGAGGGAATGGGATCGTCGCCGGGGTGGGAACAGCTCGTCCGGTCGGAAAACCGCGACAGCCTCTTCCATCTGAAGCTCAAACCCGACGGAATCGGCCCGAGCGATCACTCCTCCTTCTATCAGAAGGACATTCCGGTGCTCTTCTTCTTCACGAACCTGCACGGCGACTACCACCGGCCGAGCGACACATGGGACAAGATCAATTATGCTGGTGAGGAAGCGGTCGCGAAGTACATCGCCCGGATTGTCACCGATATCGACGTCGCCCCGATGCGCCCGGCCTTCACAAAGGCGGCATCGACGCCGATGCAGGGAGGCGACAGAGGCGAGGTGCGGGTGAGTCTCGGCGTGGTTCCGGACATGGCGGAGGACGTCACCGGGGTGAAGATCACCGGCACCCGGCCCAACAGTGCCGCGGAAAAAGCCGGTCTCAAGGGGGGCGATATCATCGTAAAATTCGGCGGCGACGTGGTGAGCAACATCTACGATTTCACGCACGATCTCGGCAAATACAAACCGGGCGACGAGGTCGAAATTGTTGTGAAGCGGAACGGCGCCGAAGTGACGCTGAAGGCGAAGCTGGAGGGACGACGACAATAGGAAGGAACGTGTAACACCTGAGCCGGCCCCCCGGGGCCGGCTTTTTTTTTACATCATTTTCTTCGCGATTTCCCGCAGTTCGGCCTTCGGCAGGAGCCGGCGAACGAGCGGAAAGAGGATGTAGTTTTCCTTGTGGATATGGTTGACGAACATCTGGTTCATCTCCCCCGCCAGAAGTCTCAGTTTCCGGATTGCGGAGAAGCTGTCGGGGTGTTTCTCCAGATGCACGAACGAACTGCGAAGCTGTGCAAAGCGGCGCCGGAGCCGCCGGTGATCATCCCGGAGAATCCTCGTGGGACCTTCGACATACCGTTCAAGAACGGGAAAGAGCGCTTTCTCTTCCCGGCGGTTGTGGATGCGGACTTCCTGATCGAGAAACCTGAGTGCGGTGTTGATCTGGCGGGCAAACCTGCGGTTGTAACCCTCCTCCTGTAAACCCCTGATCGCTTTCTGGAATTGTCTGAGCTGGATCAGCGCGTCGGTATGCTCCCTCAGGAGACGCGCGATCGGATCGGTCGGGCCTTTCATCGGTACGGATCTTCGGACGTCAGGCCACCTCGACGAGGGTGGAGTACTTCATCTTTCCGTGTGCCAGCAGGCTCTGAAGCCGGTTCATGTAGGCCGCCGTCTGGTCGTCCTGATCCTCCAGCTGGTCGTAGTCGGCCGAGGTTTCGAATATGAAAACCTCTGAAAAGGAGTTCTTTTTCCCCTTCTGTTCATAAACCGAATAGGAACCGCGGATTTTCTGCCCCAGCGCGGCCTTCATTTCGCGGGTCAGCGCAAGGTACTCTTCCCTCTTCTCCGGAATGATGTCATACGATACCGTAAATACTACCTTTCCCATACCATCCTTTCATTTTAAAGTAATGCGGGAATATACGAAATTTTTTCTTAAAAACCCGCTTTTCTGATCTGATCCTCATCCATCCCGAAATAATGGCCGATTTCGTGAACAAGAACCTCGTATATTTTTTTTCCCACATCCGCTTCAGTCCGGCAGAGGGACAGAATATTGCTCCGGTAGAGCGTTATTTTGTCGGGCCCGACCGGCGAGGTCCCGTACCATACTCCCCTCTTCGTCAGAGGCACCCCCTGATACAAACCGAGCAGATGGTGCCGGGACGGAAGCTTCATCGACCGCACGATCTCATCCGTCGGATAGTCCTCCACAAGAACTGCAATATTCTCCAGTGCCGAGCGGAATTTTTCCGGCAGGAGGACGAAGGCATGTTCCACAAGCTCTTCGAAGGGCTCGGGATCTAGCTGGACCATCCGCTCAGGGAATAAAGGAGTGCACCCGCGGTGAGGCCGGCCAGCGCGAGCATGACGATCCAGAGAACAACGGCCGGAAACCAGCGGATTCCCGTCACTCTCCGTATGCCGATCAGATAGAGAAGAGCGGACCAGAAGTACGATAACCCCGCGAGGGCGGCGATGAGTATAAAGGAAAGCGGCTTGAGTTCGTACGGCGAGGGATTTTTGGTGAAAAAGAAGAGACCGTACGTAAGCACGGCCATTGGCAGAAGCACCAGAAGGGGGATGAGAAACGGCACGGCGCTGTAGACCGTGGTGGCAAAGGCATTCCTGAAGGATATTGTGCTCCTGAAGGCGCGGGCGCCGACCCAGAGGAGAAAACTGCCGTAATGAAATCCGATCAGCCCCACCGCCGGGCCGAGCAGAATACCCGCCGTAAGAAACGTCAGAAGCGAGCGCGTCAGCTCGCCGGCATGGATGTACCAGAAGAAGGTGAAGACGACCGGCCAGCCGAATGCCGTGGCCAGAATGTAGGCGAAGTTTTTATGCCGCGCCACCGCAATGGTGTGAAACGTTTTGCCCGGGGATTCCGCGAGGTGACCGATGGTCGCAAACAGATCGAGGTTTTCGATCCGCTGCTGGAGAAAACTGCCGCAGGCGGTGCAGGTGACCGCGAGGTGATGGTTCTCCTTCGTGCAGACCGGGCAGATGATCATGGGGAAAGCGGTTCGAACCGCGCGGTAAAGTGGCGGAGGAAGGGAGATTCCGAAACGATCCGGAACCCCCGCAGTCCGGCTCTGTGCTCGTACGCCTCGATCACGCATTCGATCACATAGTCGATGTGACTCTGCGTATAGACTCTCCGGGGAATCGCCAGCCGGACCAGTTCGAGCGCCGGCGCGATGAAGGCCCCGGTGGCCGGATCCTTCCGGCCGAACATCACGCTCCCGATCTCCACGGCGCGGATGCCGCCGACGAGGTAGAGCTCGCTGACGATCGCCTGTCCGGGAAATTCCTGCGGGGGGATGTGGGGCACGAACCGCTTCGCGTCGAGGTAGATGGCGTGACCGCCGGGCGGTTGAACGATGGGAACCCCGGCGGCAACGATCTTTTCGCCGAGATAGGCGGTCGACCGGATCCGGTAGGTGAGGTAATGCTCGTCGACCACTTCTTCCAGTCCCTGCGCCATCGCTTCCAGATCCCGTCCTGCCAGTCCGCCGTACGTGGGGAAGCCCTCGGTGACAACCAGAATATTCCGGGCGGCCGTGGCGAGATCCGGATCGTTCATGGCAAGAAACCCTCCCATGTTGACGAGGGCGTCCTTTTTCGCGCTCATCGTACAGCCGTCGGCATAGGAAAACATTTCGCGGGCAATCTCCTTGACGGAGCGGTCATGGTAGCCGGCTTCCCGCATTTTAATGAAAAAGGCATTTTCCGCAAAACGGCAGGCGTCGAGGAAGAGCGGAATGCCGTGTTTCGAAGCAATCGCCTTCACTTTCCGGATATTTTCCATCGACACCGGCTGTCCGCCGCCGGCATTGTTTGTCACCGTGATCATGATGAGCGGAATGTTGGCGGCACCCTTCTGCCGGATCACGGATTCGAGGAGCGCCAGGTCCATGTTCCCTTTGAAATCGGCGATCACCTCCGGACGCTTCCCCTCGGGCACGAGGCAATCGATCGCCTCGGCTCTGGAATATTCGATGTTGGCGCGGGTTGTGTCGAAATGGGTGTTGTTCGGGATGTATTTGCCCGGGCCGCCCTTCAGCGTGAAGAGGATCTTTTCCGCCGCCCGTCCCTGATGGGTCGGGATGATGTACTTGAAACCGGTAAGGTCTTTCGCGACGGCTTCGAAGCGGTAAAAGCTCCGGGCGCCGGCGTACGATTCATCCCCGTCCATGATGCCGGACCACTGCTTCGCGCTCATGGCGGAGGTTCCGCTGTCGGTCAGAAGATCGATGAGCACGTCTTCTGCGCGGATGAGAAACGGATTATAGCCCGCTTCGCGGAAAATCCGGGTCCGCTCCTCGCGCGTGGTGAATTTGATCGGTTCGACTGCCTTGATTTTAAACGGTTCAATGATCGTTTTCATGCAGGAATGCCTTTTCGTGAATTCAAATGTACGATATCGCCGGACGAGTTGCAACGGGAGCGGTGGGGCGGTCATCCCGGATCACCGGGAGCGTGCGGGGGAATTTATTCGCCGTCGTAGGTGATCAGAGAGGTGACGTCATACCGCGAGAGGCGCAACCGGCCTTTCAGGAACGTCAGTTCGATGAGAAATGCCATGCCCGCAATTTTCCCGCCGAGCCGTTCAACGAGCGCCGCCGCGGCTTCCATCGTGCCGCCGGTGGCGAGAAGATCGTCGATGAGGAGCACCCGTTCGCCGGGGACGACGGCATCGCGGTGCAGTTCGAGCGTGTCGGAACCGTATTCCAGCTGATACGATTCGCGGACCACGTCAGAGGGAAGTTTTCCCGGTTTCCGGACCGGGACAAAGCCCGTGCCGAGGGCGTAGGCGAGGGCGCTGCCGAAAATGAATCCGCGCGATTCTATGCTCACGATTTTTGCGACACCGGCATTCCGGTACCGGACGGCAAACGCGTCGATAGCCGCGCGGAATGCCTCCGCATCTTTCAGCAGAGTGGTGATATCCCGGAACATGATCCCCTTTTTGGGAAAATCCGGGACGGATCGGATGAACGATCCGAGCGAATCGGCCGTTACCATTGCAGTTTTTCCTTCGCGAGGAAGGCCTCCATCCCCTTCCGGAAATCGTCCGTCTTCCGCGAGAGGGCATTCAACGCTGTGGCATACTCGAGCGCCTCGGACGGCTTCATGTCGTCAAATCGGCCGAACAGCTCCTTGGTAAGGGTGACGGAGGAAGGGCTGGTGGTGGCGGCGAGGTGTTCCGCAAAGGCGCCGGCGGCGGTCAGGAGCTCCGCATCGGGCACGATCTCGCTCACGAGGCCGGCGGCAAGCGCTTCGGAGGATCCGAATTTTCCTCCTTTCAGCACAAACTCACGCGCGGCTCCGCTTCCCATCCGTTTGACGAGGAAAAAGAGGATGACGGCGGGAACGAAGCCGAGTCGCACTTCGGGAACGCCGAACAGCCCCTTCTCCGCGCCGGCATAGACGAAATCGCAGGCGGCCGCCAGACCGCATCCGCCGCCCAGTGCCGGGCCGTTCACCACCGCAACGACCGCTTTCTTATGCTGGTGCAGGAGAAGAAGAAGCCGGAGAAGGTTCTGCGCATCCTCGAGATTTTTTCCCTGATCGAGCCGGGCATACTCCACCAGGTGATCGAGATCCATCCCGGCGCAGAATGCCCCGCCCGCGCCCGTCAGCAGGACAACCCGGACGCCCGGATTTTTATTCAGCGACGTGAAGACGTCGGTCAGTTCCCTGATCAGCGTTTCGTTCAGAGCATTGCGGCGTTCCGGCCTGTTCATCGTCACTGTCGCCGTCCGGCCGGTGACGGTGCAGGTGAGAGTTGTATAATTCATGCCGCCAAAATAACAAAAGTCACCGCCAATCTCAAATACAAACGCCCTGCCGCCTTCCGGCGACAGGGCGCAGTGCGGGAAATCCCTGGCGGTCAGTACTTTTCAAGGTACTGATCAATTTCCCACGGAGTCACCTGCAGACGGTACGCGTCCCATTCCTGCATTTTGAGTTCGCAGAATTTCTCGACCACAAAGTCGCCCAGCGCTTCGCAGACGACTTTATCCTTCCGCATGAGGTCGATCGCCTCGGTGATATCCCGGGACAGGAGACCGATGTGGCGTTCCTTCGCCTCCTCAGGCGTAAATTCATAGATATTCTCCTCGACCGGAGCGGGCGGCGTCATTTTCTTCTCAATGCCGTCGAGTCCCGCCGCCAGCATGATCGCAAACGCGAGATACGGATTCGCCGACGGATCGGGACACCGCAGTTCCGCGCGGACCGCCTTCTCCCGGCCCGGGGTATACCGGGGAATCCGGATCAGGGCCGAACGGTTCCTCTGGCCCCAGGCGATGTAGACCGGCGCCTCGTATCCGACCACGAGCCGCTTGTAGGAGTTGATGTTGGGATTCAGGATCGCATTCATGGCCCTGATATGGGTGAGCTGACCCATGACGAACGATTTCGCCATTTTCGAGAGATGATAATCGTCCTTCGGATCGAAAAACAGATTTTTGCCGTCCTTGAAGATACTCTGGTGGACATGCATGCCGGAGCCGTTGATGCCGGCGATTGGTTTGGGCATGAAGGTCGCATGCAGATTGTGGAGCGAGGCGACATGCTTGAGTGTGAATTTGAGCGTCGTCGCCTGATCGGCGATGGAGAGGGCATCTCCGTATTTGAAATCGATCTCGTGCTGTCCGACCGCTACCTCATGATGAAGCGCCTCGACATCGATGCCGAAATCCGAAAGCGCCTGGGTCATCTCCTGCCGGATCTCGACGGCAAGATCGGTGGTCTGATCGAAATATCCGGCGGTATCCTGCGGGAGCGGGAGAAGTTTTCCGTTTTCCTTGCGGAAGAGGAAGAATTCAAGCTCGGGACCGACGTTAAAGGTGTAGCCGAGTTTTTCCGCACGGGCGAGCTGGCGCTTCAGGATGTACCGCGGATCGCCTTCGAAGGGTTTTCCGTCCGGCATATAGACATCGCACATGAAGCGGACCACGACGGTCCCCCCCTGTCTGGTCCAGGGAATCACCGCATACGTGCCGTAATCGAGCACGAGGTACATGTCGCTTTCAAAAATGCTCGTGAAGCCCTCGATGGAGGAGCCGTCGAACCAGAGGCCGTCCTCCAGTACTCCTTCCAGCTTCGACACCGGGATGGTGACCCCCTTCAGGAGTCCGTTCAGGTCGGTGAACTGGAGCTGAACGAATGCCACCCGGTCGCGTTTTGCGAATTCCATGATCTGCTGTGCAGTTGCCGCGCCGCTCTTTTCCTTTGCCCGTTTTGCCATCGTGCGTGTCCTTCGTTATTTGTGATGTGGTGGATGAACTATCGTGGTTTCCTTCTGGGACGAGAGAACCAGGTGGGTCCGGGTCCCGATGACGCCGGGCCAGGACTGGATCTTGGCCAGAAGGCGTTCGAGGCTCGCAGTATTTTCCGTCCGGATTTTCAGAATATGGGATCCGTCGCCGGTGATCGCATGGCACTCCAGGATCTCGCCGATCGCATCGGCATGGGTGACAAATCCCTGGAAATGCTTGGAGGTATCGACCTGTACGAGGATGAAGGCAGTCACGTCGACGCCGAGCTTCTTCGGATTGACGAGGGCCGCATACCCGGTGATCACGCCGGCCTCCTCCAGCTTCCGCAGACGCTCGCTCACCGACGGGAGCGACAGGTCGACCGCCTCCGCGAGATTGTTCCGGCGCGTCCGTCCGTTCTTCTGGAGGATATCCAGAATTTTCCGATCAATCTCGTCAAACTGCATAATTAATAAAGATAAGAGAGAATTTTGTCTGAATTAAGGTAATCAGGAATGATTACCTTATAATATAAGGTTCCGGAAGGTAATTGTCAAGTTTCCGGGGAACCGGGGGAGGTCAGCTGTTGGCGAGCGTCCGGAGACGGCGGACGGCGGCGGTGATGTTGGAGGAGGAGAAAATCGCGTTGCCCGCGACGATCACATCGGCGCCGGCTTCCGCCAGCAGTGCGATGTTCTTCTCGTCGATCCCGCCGTCGACCTGGAGATTGACCGGCTTGGGCAGTTCCGCGATGCGCCGCGCAATGTCGGAAATCTTGACAAACATGGTCGGAATGAACTTCTGCCCGCCGAAGCCCGGATTCACGGTCATCACCAGCACCAGGTCGACGTGCGGCAGGATCTCCTCAACCATTGTCACCGGCGTTGCGGGATTCAGCGACACGCCGGCATGCATGCCGAGCCGTTTGATCTGTGTGACGGTCCGGTGGAGATGACGGCAGGCTTCGACGTGCACCGTCACCCGGTCCACCCCCGCGTCCCGGAACGCTTCGAGATACCTGTCGGGGTCTTCGATCATCAGATGCGCGTCGAACGGCAGGGATGTACACGATCGGATCGACTTGACGACCGGCGGTCCGAACGTGAAATTGGGAACGAAATGACCGTCCATGACATCCAGGTGAATCCAGTCAGCTCCCCCCTGCTCGAGTTTTCGGATATCCGCCGTCAGATCGGCAAAATTTGCGGAGAGGATCGACGGGGCCAGCAGTATGTCCTGCTTCGGTTTCATTCAGTTCTCCAGCTGTTCTTTTTTCTGCTCCCCGCCCTGGACCACGAACAGATCGATCGCCTGGCCGGTCACGACGAGATCCCCCGCGCGGGGATACTGCTCGATCACCGTGTTCGGCAGAAGATCGGGCGACGAGAGATAGGTGATATTGCCCAGCTTTAATCCGCTGTTGACCAGAAGCGATGTAACTTCCTTCAGGTTTTTGCGCGTGAAATCGGGGACGGCGATTTTCTGCGAGACGGAACCCTGACTGATGACGACGCTGATGAACGCATCCTTCCGGATCCGGACTCCGGCCGGGGGACGCTGTTCAATGATCGTATTCTGCGGGAACGAATCGGAAGCGGCATATTCCATCGTCCCCATCTTCAGCCCTTCCCGCTCGAGCGCGAACCGCGCATCGCGGATCGTTTTCCCCCTGATCGGGGGAACGGTGGTCACGACGTCCCCGCCGCTGATCACCAGGTAGATCCGCCTCCCCCGCTTCACCTGTTCGTTTGCGGCGGGATTCTGACTGATGATGCTCCCCGCCGGATGGTCCATATCGAGCCGCACTTCCGCCTTCACCGCTTCCAGATGCATGCCGTCCAGTATTTTCTTCGCCCCGTCGAACCCCATCCCGACTACCGCGGGGACGGTGATGTTTCCCCCCTGATTGACGTACCAGGGAAGCAGAACGTAATTCAACAGAACGAAGACTGCAACAAGGGACGCGAGCAGGATGAGGAGAATCTTCTTCCGGCGGGAAGAATTGTTATTCGGCTGTTGGTCGCTCATCCGTTGTGGGAATTTATCGGACGGAATATAGGAAAATCACGAGAGAACTTCAACCGGCCCCGGCGGGAGGGCGTCCGGGACCGTTTGGAAAAGTAGGCTCATTCAGCTATTATACATATCATGCTCATACGAACAGGCATCCGGCGGATACCGACCGCGGCGGGAGGTACTCCCCGCCGATGAGACCGACGTTCATGCTGTTGTCGCTCTTCAAATTCATCTTCGGTTTTGTCCTTCTCGGCATCCAGTTTTATTTCTACAGGGCGGTCAAAGCCTATCTTTCGGAAGGCCGGCCGCGGCCGCGCCTCCTCCTCCTGGCCAGAATCCTCTTCGCCCTCTTCTCTCTGCCCGTCCTGGTGGCGAGCTTCTGGTTTCCCCTGGTGACGAGAGCCCCTGCCCTGGTGATTTTCATCCTCTTTTATCCTTTTTATTGCTGGCATTTCACCTGGTTTCTGATGTTTCTTCTGACTGCCGCCGGCGAAGTGCTTCGTCTGATTCTGCGGGGTGCCTCCTTCCTGCGACAGATGGCCGGCGGACCGCCCCGGAAGCCGGTGCTTCCCTACCAGCCATCCCGCCGCACGTTTCTCCGGCGAACATCCGTGACCACGGCAGGAGTCATCTTCTCGGGCGCAGCGTACGGCGCCCTCGTCCACGACAATTACGAGCTTACCCGTATTACGATCCCGCTTGCCCGCCTCCCGCATGCCTTCGAGGGATACACCATCGCACTCCTGAGCGATATCCATTCGAGCATCTTCATGACCAGGGAGACGATGGACAGATATGTCTCCGCGGCAAATGAACTGGGAGCGAATATCATCGCGGTTACCGGTGATTTCGTCAACAGCATGGTACAGGAGGTCCATCCCTTCGCAGAATCGTTTTCGCGGCTGACAGCTCAGGACGGCGTCTATGGCGTGCTCGGGAACCACGACTTTTACACAAAGGACGTCGAGCAGGTCGCCGAAGTGGTGAACCAATGCGGTATCCGGCTCATCCGGAATCAGTATCTCACACTACGGCGGGGCGGCGAATCGCTGATTCTGGCAGGAGTGGATGATGCGGAGATTCCCCCCGTGGCGAGAAATTACATTACCCGGTCGCTGGCGGGCGCTCCGGATGAGCCCGCGCGGGTTCTCCTCTGCCACCGCCCCTATTTTCTCCGCGAAGCGATCGACTCGCAGGTCGATCTCATGCTGTCGGGCCACACGCACGGCGGTCAGATCGTCCTCGCCCGGTTCGGGAACGAGGTCATGGCGCCGGCCCGGCTCGCCTCCCCGTTTGTTGCAGGCCTGTATAAACGAAGCGGCACCCAGCTCTACGTCTCGCGCGGCATCGGCACCGTCGGTCTGCCGATCCGCATCAACTGTCCACCCGAACTGACCCTCATCACCCTGACCCGCGCCTGATCCGCGGGTTCCCGCCGGTCAATTTCTTGCTTATTATTCTTCATTTTTCTATATTTTGGCGCATGTCTGATCTACGGCTGTGAAGTATACAAAACTCATCGACGCTGCCGGGAACGCACGGAAACGGGCGTACGCCCCCTATTCGCACATGACTGTCGGCGCGGCGCTTCTTTCTTCCGATGGAACGATCACCACCGGCTGTAACATCGAGAACAGCTCCTTCAGTCTCACCATCTGTGCGGAACGGACCGCACTCTTCAAGGCGTTTTCGGAAAACCGGAGAAAATTCACCGCGCTCGCGCTGATTACCAACCAGCCGGAATATGTGACGCCGTGCGGCGCCTGCCGTCAGGTGATCTGGGAACTCGCCGGGAACATCGACATTATTCTCTGCGCACCCGACAGGAAGCCCAGAATCGTTAAGATGCGCAGTCTCCTTCCCCTCCCGTTCCTTAAAAAATCCTTTATCCGATAAACAGTCATCCCATGGATGCCGTCACGGTACATACGATGCCCAAAGAGACCGGCTGGATCGAGGTCATCTGCGGCTGCATGTTCAGCGGTAAAACCGAAGAACTGATCCGCCGCCTCCGGCGCGCCCAGATCGCCCGCCAGAAGGTCATGATTTTCAAGCCAAGGATCGACAATCGGTACAGCCCCAACCACATTGTTTCTCATAACGAGCAGTCGCTCATTTCAACCGTTATCGATAACCCTTCGGATATCATAGAGTTAAGCAAATCCGCTCAAGTTATCGGTATCGATGAAGGACAATTTTTTTCGTCGGAGATCGTAGAGGTATGCGAACAGCTGGCATCGGACGGGAAACGGGTTATCGTGGCCGGACTCGACCAGGATTACAGGGGAAAGCCATTTGAACCGATGCCCCAGCTCCTGGCGCTGGCGGAATATATCACCAAAACCCTTGCCATTTGTGTCGTGTGCGGCAATCCCGCAGACAGGACCCAGCGGATCACCGATCAGCATGAGCTCGTCGTGGTGGGAGCACACAACATTTACGAAGCCAGATGCCGGAAGTGCTTCACCGCACCGGTCGAATAAGGAAAACCGCGCATGACACGCTCTCTGATGCTCCTGATGTTCGTGCTGGCGATCTGTTGTGCCGGCTGTTCCAAAAAGCGGGAAGCGGAATCGGGTCCGGCTCAGATGAAGGTCGGGCTGGTGTTCGACGTGGGTGGCCGGGGTGATAAATCCTTCAACGACGCCGCATATCGCGGTCTCGAAAAAGCCCGTAACGAACTCGGTACGCCGTTTGAGTATATCGAACCGGGACCCGGGGCAGACCGGGAAGCGGCTCTTCGCCAGCTGGCGACCCGGAATGACATTGCGATCATCTTCGGTATCGGATTTATTTTTACCGACGATATCACCAACATTGCACGCGAATTCCCCGATAAAAAATTTGCCTGCGTCGATTATACCGTCGACACCTCCAAACCGCTTCCGTCCAACCTTGTTGCCATCGAATTCAAGGAGGAGGAGGGCTCATTTCTTGTCGGGGCGCTGGCGGCCCTCATGTCAAAGAATTCAATGATCGGCTTCATCGGAGGGATGGAATCCCCCCTGATCAAGAAATTTGAGGCCGGATATGTCGCAGGAGCCCATTATGCCAATCCGAACTGCCGCGTTCTGATAAGTTACGCAGGAACGACGGGAGAAGCGTTCAAGAACCCGGGCAAAGGGAAGGAACTTGCCCTGGGCCAATATTCCCAGGGAGCAGATATTATCTATCACGCATCGGGGGTTACCGGCCTTGGAGTTTTCGAAGCTGCGCGTGAGCTTCATAAACTTGCAATCGGTGTCGATTCTGACCAATTCCACGAAGCTCCCGGATATATACTTACCAGTATGACGAAAATCGTCGATACCGCCGTTTTCGAGACGATCCGTTCCGTCAAGGAAGGCCGTTTCGAAGGGGGAAAAGTGAACATGTTTGACCTCAAGTCGAAGGGAATCGACTACGTCTACGACGAAAACAATCGGAATCTGATTCCGGACAGTATACGGAATAAGGTTGAAGCAATCCGTAACAAGATTATTTCCGGTCAGATAGTTGTGCCCTCCCGTTAACGCAGTTTAATCGTATGAACGCCGTCGAACTGCACCATATCACGAAGCGATTCGGGCACTACACGGCGAACGACGACATCTCTCTTGCCATTCCTGCAAGTGAGATCCATGCCATTGTGGGTGAGAACGGAGCCGGGAAATCGACCCTGATGAAGGTGCTCTACGGCTATCACACACCGGAAGCCGGGAGCATACACATCGACGGCCGGGAGCACCACTTTCCCGATCCGGCGGCCGCAATCGCCCTCGGGATCGGAATGGTGCACCAGCATTTCATGCTCATTCCTGCGTTGACGGTGCTGGAAAACATCATTCTGGGCAATGAGCCGGTCGCAGGCCCCGGAATCCTTTCGATCGGTGAAGCGCGGAATCAGATACGGACGCTCGCGGAACAGCATGGATTTGCCATCGATCCCGATGCAAAAGTTGCGACCCTCCCGGTCTCGGCACAGCAGAAAGTTGAAATCCTCAAGATCCTCTTCCGCAAAGCCCGCATCATCATTTTTGACGAGCCAACACCCGTACTCACCCCCCAGGAGGTCGATCTCTTCCTCGATCATGTCCGCCAGTTGAAACAGGAGGGAAAGACGCTTCTCCTGATCACCCATAAACTGGCGGAGGTCTTCGCGGTGAGCGACCGGCTGACGGTCCTGCGGGGCGGAAAACTGATCCGGACAGTCCGTACCGCCGATATAACTCCCGCCGAGGTTGCCCGGCTCATGACGGGCCAGGAGATTCCTCCTTCCCCGGCAAAGGCGGCGACGGGACAGAAGGAGGCCGCGCTCGTCGCGACCAATCTCGTGCTCCGGCGGGGAGAGCAAAAGAATGTGCTCAACGGGCTCTCTCTGGAGCTATTTCATGGTGAGATTCTCGGATTGGCCGGAGTTGAAAACAACGGCCAGGCGGAACTCGTGGAGGTCATTCTGGGCCTCCGGCGGCCGGACTCGGGCAGTTGCAGATTCCCCCCGAACACTGATGGATCCCACCGCCCCATTTCGCATATCCCGGATGATCGGATTAGAGACGGAATGATAGGAGAATTCTCAATAGAAGAAAACTGTATTCTTGGTATTCATAAAGAATTACAGTTTTCCACTCATTCCGTTTATTCACACTCAGCAGTTGGTCATTTCGCTGACGAACGGATTCGTACTTTCGAGATCACCCCGAGGGAGAGAAAATTCCCGGCCCGACATCTGTCTGGCGGGAACCAGCAAAAAATGGTCCTCGCACGGGAATTTTCCAAAAAATCCGATATCGTCCTTGCCAATCAACCGACCCGGGGTCTTGACATCAAGGCGATCGAATTTGTTCATACCGCCCTCATCAATCAACGCAATGAAGGAAAAGCAATTCTGCTCATCTCTTCTGATCTTGCAGAACTGCTTAAACTCTCCGACCGGATCGCTGTGATATTTGAGGGGTCTATAACGGCCATCTTCGAAGCTTCCGCAACTACCGATAAGGAACTCGGCCTC